>DATFSM010000166.1:0-35811 GCA_035262625.1 Bryobacteraceae bacterium | reverse complement strand
GTCTGTTTTGGCGCGCACCGTGTCGCCCCAATCCTCTTTACGGCGATTGCCCACCACGAAACCACGGGCCAGCGGACTGAACGGAATCACGCCGATTCCTTCCTCGCGGCAGAGCGGTAACATCTCCCGCTCTTCTTCCCGATAGACGACGTTGTAATAATTCTGCATGCTCACGAACCGCGCAAGTCCCAGCCTCTCGGACATCGCGAGCATCTTCATGAATTGCCAACTCCACATCGCGGATGCGCCGATGTAGCGAACCTTCCCGGCGCGCACGAGATCGTTGAGCGCAATCAGGGTTTCTTCGATCGGCGTCTCGGGATCGAAGCGATGGATCTGATACAGATCCACGAAATCGGTATTCAGGCGTCGCAGACTTCGATCGATCGACTTGAAGATGTGTTTGCGCGACAGTCCCTTGTCGTTCGGATCATCGCTCATGGCGTTGAAAACCTTCGTCGCGACGACCACACTGTCGCGTCCCGGTCCGAACTCCGTCAGAGCGCGCCCGAGGATCTCCTCGCTGACGCCGAGTGAATACATGTCGGCGGTATCAAAAAAGTTGATTCCGCTTTCAATCGCACGCCGGATGAACGGGAATGCCTCGTCCTGTTCCATTACCCAGGGTCGCCATGTCTTCGATCCGTAACTCATCATGCCAAGACACAGGCGGGAGACTTTCAATCCAGTGGCGCCGAGCCGTCGATGTTCCATAATTTTCATTCAGTCTACCGTCGGGCCTATGGCAGTCTGATGTAGTGTATTTCCTCCAGGAGCCCTACCTCCAATTGGGGAACTCTTCCGATCCGGGAAGTCTCGCGCTCGTCTGGCACACGCCCGATTGCGACGGCGAATGGACAGTGGAAACGCGGAACGAGAGGGACGAAACATGGTGCGCGGGACAGCTTCCGCGCGGAATTCCGATTCGTGCGCCGGGCATAGCGCCGCATTGCGTTTTCCATTCGACGATGTCGGGCCTGGATCCTGGCGATCTTTTTTGCTATCGCGTCGCGAGAAACGGAGTACCGGTCTTTCAGTCATCGGCGCGCGCCAAAAGGGCGAAAGGCCAGGCATCGCGGGTTGTTCTCTTCGGAGACTGCTCCCATAACCGGCCGGTACAACGCGAGATCGCGCGCCAGGCCGTCGCCGCGAATCCCGATTTCATTCTGCTGACGGGCGACATGGTTTACGATTATGGCCGCATTACGGAGTATCGGGAAGAGTTTTTCCCCGCGTATACCAACGCGATGCGATCCATACTGTTCGTGCCAACGCCCGGAAACCACGACATGTCGCCTCCCAATTTCGAGAAGTTCGACGACGCGTTGGCCTACTTTCTCTACTGGGATCAACCGCTGAACGGCCCTTCCGAACTGCGGAACGAACCGGGATGCGCGCACGTCCTGCGGGGAAACTTGTCCGCGAAGGAGGCTTTCCTGCAGGCGGCAGGCCCGCGTTACCCCGTGATGGCGAACTACTCGTTCGACTATGGAGATGCCCACTGGACTGTGCTCGATTCGAATGACTACATGGAGTGGAGGCATCCGCGCCTCCGGAGTTGGCTCGCAGAGGATCTCAAGAGGGCAGCGGACTCGGCCTGGAGATTCGTTGCGTTTCATCATCCTCCGTTCAGTTCGTCAAATCCCTGGTTTACAGACCAATGGATGCGCCCGGTTGCTCCCTTGCTGGAAGCGGGAAAGGTGTCGATCGTCTTTTCCGGGCACCGGCATAACTATCAACGAAGCGTTCCGCTGAAGTTTGCTCCGGGCCGAAGGAATGAGAAAGGCGAAGTGCCGGGTGAGTTCACGCTGAACGCGTCGGATGGCGTCGTTTACGTGGTGAGCGGCGCGGGCGGCGCCGAGTTATACGACTCCGCTCAGGGAGACGATCGAGCAACCTGGCAGCCGTTCACAGATCAATTCATTTCGAATCGCCACACGCTTACGCTCCTGGACGTGAACGCGAACCGGGTAGAACTCACTCAGATCAGCGACGCGGGCGAGACGGTCGATCGGTTCTCACTCGTGCGGGACTGAATAGCTTTCTGAACTACAGTTCGCGCAGATCTTTTGTGGTGGGAGTGAGGATTTCGCATCCGCCACTGGTCACGAGAACCGTGTCCTCGATACGAATTCCGCCCCAGCCCTCCATATAGACGCCAGGTTCGATCGTGACCGTCATGCCGGCCTCAAGCTTTGTCTTATCCTTGCGCCCAATTCGTGGCCGCTCATGGATTTCGAGCCCCAGACCGTGTCCGGTAGAATGCACAAATTCTCGCTCCAGCCCATGAAGCTTCAACGTGCGGCGCGCAGCGCGGTCAACCGCGGCAGCGGTCACGCCCGGCCGCACGGAGTCGATAGCCGCCAACTGCGCCTCGAGCACCGCGTGATAGGCGCGCTTGTATCGCCGCTCCACTTTTCCGAAGTAGACCATGCGCGTCATGTCGCTCGCGTAGTCACCGTGGAATGCGCCCATGTCGATCAGGAGAATGCCTCTGCCGATGCTGGCGTCGCCCGAACGCGCATGCGGAAGAGCCGATCGGGGGCCCGCCGCCACTATGGTGTCGAAGGAAGGTCTCTGGGCTCCGAGTCGCCTGCTCTGATAATCGATCTCCGTCGCGAAATCGGCCTCGGTCATGTTCATATTCACGCGCGACAGCGCGGAGTCCAGAGCCTGCGAATTAATAATTACCGACCGTCGGACCAGATCGATCTCCCCGGCGTCCTTCACCATCCGTAGATTCTCGATCAATCCCGGGGCAGGCTCCAACGAACAGCGCGGCGGAAGGTCCTTCTTCAATGCCTCCAGATCCGACACGGTCATTTGGTCCGATTCAAATCCAACCTTTCGAAGCCGCCGGCGATGGATCTCGGACACAACGCCTGCGGTCAATTTGCCCTTCGCAATCCGGACGCGGCAGTCGGTCTGCTGCTTTGATTGAACGGTATACCGCGGATCGGTGAACAACGCGGCCTCGCCGTCCCGATGCAACAGCAGCATGGCATTGCTGCCGGTAAAACCGGTGAGGTATCGGACGTTGTGAAGTCCCGAGAGGAGCAGCGCGTCCAGCCCCGGCTCAATAAGCTGCTCCGCGGCCTTTCGCCGCCGATCCTGTGCGGTGCTCATGCGGCCACCAGGGATAGCGGAAAGCGGAGCGCGAACGTGGTTCCCCGCCCCGGCTGGCTTTCAAAATCAATGGTGCCGTCGTGAAGCTGCACGATCCGGTAGGTCATGGCGAGCCCAATGCCCGAGCCGCTCTCCTTTGTGGTGAAGTAAAGATCGTAAATACGTTCCCGCACAGCTGCCGGAATGCCTGGACCCGTGTCGGAGATTCGGATTTCCGCATCATCTCCTTTCAGCGACGCTTCGAGTCGCAGAGTACCGCCGTTTTCCATTGCCTCAATGGCATTGACCACTATATTGAACACCGCTTGCTTGAGAAGATCGACATCGACCGTGATCATAGAATCTTCCACCTTAACGTTCTGTACGATCTCAATCCCGGCCGCCGCGGCCTGCGGACGCGCGAGGCTTGCCACATCGTCCATGAAATCACTGATACGAACGTCGCTGAGATTAAGCTGAACGGGTCGAGTAAAGTCCAGGAAGGTCTTCACAACGCGATCCAGACGCATAATCTCGCTCGTGATAATGTCCATCTGCTGATCGAGATCGTAATCCCCGTGCGCGAGCTTCATCCGGGCAAGCTCCACGTGCATGAGAATTGCGTTCAGCGGATTTTTCACCTCATGGGCCACGCCCTTCGTCAGCCGGCTGATTGCGGAAAGCCGGTCGGCGGTCTGCAATTGGCGGCCAATCTGACGCGTCGCCTCGGGGTCGCGCAACCGGATGAGCATCCCGCCTGCCGCGCTCGATTCCAGAAACTCTACGGAAAGCAGCGCGAAGCCTCTGTCAAGCGGAACGCGCCGGTTCCTGAGCGTGCGACCGGTCTGAACCGCCTGAGACAGAAAGAGCCCGAGAGGTGTTCCTGTCGGGAAAACCTCAGTAATGGTTTCGCCCAGCAGCGCCGTGCGCGGGCGTCCCAGAAATTTCTCTACCGAACCCGCGGCGGCAATCAATCGACGGTCGCGCGCAAAAATCAGAACGGCGTCTTCGAGTTCCTCAAGCAATCGCTCCACGTTGGTCTTCAGATCCGAGAACTCGGTTTGCGCGCCGCGGAGCTGCTGTCCCAGCATTGACACCTTCGAAGCCACGATCCGGAATTCGTCCTGCGATTCTCCCGGTATCGCGCTCTGTGGGTTTACCGCGGGAAATTCGTATTCGCCCTTCGCGATGAGGTCGATCATTTTCCCCAGGCTTCCGAGTGGACGCAAGGCGAAACTGAAGAACAGAAAGGCTCCGAACATGGAGCCCGCGATGGCCAACGCAGAAATCGCGAGATGCTTCTTCAGGATCGGCGCGAGTTCTTCCCCGATCAGCTGCGGGCGCAGGACCAGCTTCACGCGAAAGGTCGAATTGCCCGATCGTGAGCTTCTGACGTCGCCCGATACTGCGTACTCGCCTTCGTCGCGCCAAAGCAAGTGCAGCTTGTCGAACCAGTTACTACGGTCGACTACGTTACTCCATTCGGGAAGCGCGGGGCATGGGCCGCCAATTTTCGCCGCATCGCTGTCGCCAATAACGTTCCTTCGGTCGTCGCAAACCGCGACTTCCACCAGCGGGCGCGCGCCCTGTACCAATTGATGAAGTGCGGCAGAGAGATCGGGCGCGTCCGGTCCGACTGGCGTTTGGGCGTGCTCGGTATCGGAATCCCGTCCGAGCACTCGTACAAATTCTTCGACGGACTGAAGGATGAGTTGCGCGTCGTGCCTGGTGGTGTTGAACTGCCGGGAAAACTCAGAGCCTACGTCCAGTACAGACGCGACGCATACGATCACCGCTGTCAGCCCGATCGCCCAGAGAGTGAGCCGGGCCTGAAGGCTCATCCGCTTCCTCTCCGGCTTCAGGGTTCAAGGAGCAGTTTCCCGGCGGTCTTGCGGCTCTCGAGATCACGGTGTGCCTGAGGCGCTTCGCCGAGCGGATACGTTTTCTCGATTCGTAATTTGAGTTTGCCTTCGGAGATCCACTGGAGCACGTCTCCCGACCGCCACAGCAACTCCTCGCGCGTCAGGCAATGATGCGCCAGACTGGGCCGGGTCAGGAACAGCGATCCCTTCTGATTCAGGATGGAGGGATCGAACGGCGCAACAGCTCCGCTCGATTGTCCGAAGAGCACCATCATGCCGCGCGGCTTCAACAGATCCAAACCTTTCAGAAATGTGCTCTGACCGACTGAATCGTAAATGACGTCGATGCCCTTTCCGCCCGTGAGGCGTTTGACTTCTTCCACGAAGTCCTGTTTCGTGTAGACGATGACCTCGTCCGCTCCGGCAGACTTGGCGAGCGCGGCCTTCTCATCCGTTCCGGCGGTCCCGTAAACTGTGGCCCCGCGCATCTTCGCCATCTGAACGGTCAGACGCCCGGCGCCGCCCGCAGCGGCGTGAATCAAACAGACATCGCCTTTTTTCAGCGGATAGGAAGAGTGGGTCAGGTAATGCGCCGTCATCCCCTGGAGCATCGCGGCGGCGGCGGATCGAAAATCGACATGTTCCGGCAGCTTCACCAGCTGCGCCGCCGGCACAACGGCATACGCCGCGTACGAACCCCTGTGCATGGCGTACGCGACCCGGTCGCCGGGCGCAAGGTCCGTCACGCCGGTTCCGACCGCCTCGACCGTGCCCGAGGCTTCATTACCCGGCGTAAACGGAAGTTCGGCTTTGTACAGGCCGATCCTGAAATAAACGTCTATAAAATTAACGCCGGTGGCGGCGATTTTCACGAGGGCCTGGCCAGGCCCCGGCTGCGGCACGGGCGCTTCGACCAGTTCCATCTGCTCCGGGCCGCCGGTTTTCGAGATTCGAATGATTTTCATTTTGATGTGAGAGCCACGCGCGTTCGCACCATTCTTCCGGCATGCGCCCACAGCGCGTACAAGAGCAAAAATAACACCGAGAGCGGAAATATCGCGAGCCGCGCCAGCGTACGGGCAGCTCCAGCGCCTTCAAGCCCCGCGCGGACCAGCGCGAATCTGCGGACGGACTGGGCATTCTCCCGGGAGAGCCAAAAATAATCGCCGTTCTCATTGACGATGAAAACCTTCGCCGGAACGCGCAGGGCGAGCATCCACTTCCACTTCGTCATGATCGGCTCCGCCGAGCAAATCATCCCCGCGAAAGCGTAGTCGCGGGCGCGCAGTTCCTTGATCAGTTCCCTTCGCCGCTGGGGTGTTCCATAATCGCTTACACGGAATATACGAGCGTTCCCCGGTAGTCCCTCCGGCGTCCCGCCGTAACAGGTGACGAGATCGAAATCGTAGCTCGCCGCCCAGGTGGAACGTAACAGGGGCGCCAATCCTTCCATGAGAGACCGCGAGCCGCTCTCGATCAGGAGAATGCGGGAGCCGACTGGCGTGCGGCGGCTCAGCACGTAACGCATCAGTCCAATCGTCGCACGGGGCCGCTCTGAGATAACGGCGAATCAGCGCCGGAGCGCATTCACTCGCTTGATCTCCGCCTTCGCGGCATCGAGCGAGGAATCCTGCTCTGCGGCAGTCTTCAGCTCTGCGAGCGCTTCCGGGTAAGCTCCCTGCTTCGCCAGCGCGAACCCAAGCTGCATGTGCGCCAAAGCGGCGCCCGATGTGTCGGAAGCCAGAGCGCATCGGCGAGTTTGAGGGCGCGTTACAGATCGGCAGTCGCCGCCAGCGATCGCGAGAGTAGCCACTCCGCGCGCGTTCTCCGGCTGGCTCGCCACGATGGGCTCAAGAATCCCCGCAGCGCGCAGATGATGGCCCGAATCGACCAACTCTCTTCGAGGCTTAGGCGTGAGACCGAATCGGGGGTCGGATCAGGAAGACGGCATTGGCCAAAAACGCCGCCGGTGAACAGGTGAGCGCGAGCAGCCGGTGCGCAAGTACAGTGTATTCGGCTGCTCGCTTATTATTTGAGGACTTGGGCGAAATAGTCGAGGGCTCTCGGATCGCGGGATTGGCCGAGCCAGAATATCGCCTTCTTTCGCACCCCGGGATTCGGATTGTTTTTCGCCACATCGATCAGGAGAGGCACGCCCTCCGATTCAGGTAGTTGCTTGAGAGCGAAGACCGCCTGTTCCTTCACCGACTGTTCGGGATCTTCCTTAACCGCGCGACTGATCGCGTCCACAGCCTGTTTGCTCGCGACCTTTTGAGCGAGCCAGAACAGCGCTTTGCTTCGTACCTGCGGCGTCTTGTCGGTGCGGGCCTCGTCGATAAGCGTTTGGATGGCCGTAGGTTCCTTGCTCTGCGAAATCGCGAATACGACCTGCTCACGTACCTTTGCGTCGGGGTCGTTCACGAGCATTCGCTTCAGAACGCCCAATCCCTGCGCGCCGCGCGAATTCCCGAGCCAGAAGGCCGCCTTCTCACGAACACGCGGGGGCGAGGCAGGCGAAGTGAGTTCGTCGAGCGCCCGCTCCGCTTCCGGCCCGGCGGTGAGAGCTATGGGCAGAATGGCGCGGTCCGGGCTTTTCTCCGTAATCTGGGCCTTGAGCCATGCCACACTTTCGGAGGCCGGAACGCCGGAGATCCAGTAGAAGGGCAGGCCGCCACCGTCAAAGCGGCAATCCAGCGACGCGACTCGCAACTGATTCACCTGCGAATTCTCCATCCGGACGAGCACGAGCAGCGTGGTCTGGCCCTCCAGCCTTACCGGAGCTCCCGTCGCATGCGTGTCCTGACGGTCATCGGTGGACCAGCACATGTCGCCGTGGCGCCCCGGTATGATCGGCTCGGACCACGCAGCCCAGTAAGGACCCGCCCCGTTTCGGGCGAACTCTGCCTGCAGCGATCCCGAGAAAGCGCGCGTTTCGAGCCGGGCGTTGTCCACATCGGGCTTTTGCGCGACGGCGCAGAGCCCGAATGCCAGAAGAATTGCAAGAGGCTTCATTTCAAAAGCTCCATCATGTAATCGGTCGCTTCCTTGCTGTTGCGCATCGTGGCAAGCCGCTCCACGATATATTTCTTCATCGTCGGGTCGGCCTCCTTCCGGGCAATATCAATCAGGGCCTTCGCATCTCCGCGGGCATGCAGGGAGTTGATGATTTCCCTTCTTGCCCGAGCGTCGGCGTCAGAGCTGTAAATGCTCACCAGGTTATCGGCGCTGGCGTTACGGCTGAAAGCAAAGTTGCGAATCGCCTCGGCGCGGACCTGCGGATCCTTTTCAGTCTTTGCGATGTCCAGCAGCTTGTCCGTGGCCCCCGCGGCCATTAGCGAGCGAATGATCGTCGTGCGGACTTCAGGCACAGTTTCCGAAGCGTAGAGTTGAGCCAGTTGATCCGTTGCTCTCATCGCGCCGAGTTGGCGAATCGCCTCTTCGCGAAGCGCCTGGTCTTTCTCCGATTTCGCGACATTGAAAATTGGGTCCTTAGCATTCGACTGCATGAGCGAGCGGAGGATTTCGCGCTTCACAGAGGGATCGCTCGTGGCGGAG
Organism: Bryobacteraceae bacterium; assembly: GCA_035262625.1. Lineage (GTDB taxonomy): Bacteria > Acidobacteriota > Terriglobia > Bryobacterales > Bryobacteraceae > BOG-234. The sequence continues at coordinate 27,289 of DATFSM010000166.1, read as the reverse complement.
TACAGGCCGACCAATTGCTGCTGGGCTTCGGGCGCCCCCGACATCCCGATATAACGAATCGCGCGCAACTGGAGATCGGGATTGCCCGAGCCCTTCGCATAGTCGGCCAGCACCTGCTGCGCGCGCGCGGACCGATTCTGAGTCAGAACAAACATGGCGCGGTCCTTCACGCGGGGCGTGGCATTGCTTTTCAGGAGAGTCTCGAGCAACGGAATGGCGCGCTCAGGGTCGGCGTTCATCAGGCTGTTAATCGCCATCAGCTTGATGTCGTCGTTGGCTCCGTCGTTGGGAGACACGGGCTGGCCGGCGTTTTGCTTGACTTCAACCTCCAATGCCTGGGCGTCGTTCAACCAATGGCTGTTCGGATAGTCCCGGCGAAGGGCGGCGATCGCGCCGAGCGCTTCGTCACGGCGGCCCACCCGGTTCAGCGCGTACGCTTTCCAATAAAGCGCCCCGTCACTCCGGTCCGTCTTGGCGGCAATCACTTGATCGAATCGCGCGATCGCCTCGTCGTATTTGCGTTGATCCAGCAGGCGCGTTCCCGATTCATATCCCGCATCGCCGGCCCCGGGGCGGACTTTCACCTGACGGCCAGCGGACGGAGTCGCCTGAAGGAACGCCAATTCCTTTAATCCTGCCAAGTCTGCGGTCGGAACCTTCATATCCAGCGACTTGAGCGCCGCCTCCGACTTCGCCAGCTGAGCAGACACCTCACCCATGTCGATCTTCGACAGGGCTTCCTGCGCCTTCGCAAGCGCGACATCGGCGTCAGCGTCAAACTTCGGCTCCTGCGCGAACGCTGTTGAAATCGCCATGGCCGCAACCGCGAGACTCTTCTCCCAAACATTCATGACCTTTGTCCTTCCGTCCTTAAATTCGATTCAATGATGCGCACTTTGAACAACAAAGACCCCGATCCGATGCGGCCACGAAGCTCGCGAACATCCTCCGGAGTCATCTGCTCGGGGGCGTTTGCGACCTCGAGCATGAACCGCTCGACTTCATCGAGCAGTGAAAGCGTGGCGGACTCGCCGCTCCGCGCCAGCGTCTGGCGCATCAGGCGGCCTTCATCCACCAGATCCTGGGCGCGCAGCCGATTGTCCTGAAACTGCGAGACGTCAGTATCGTCGGCGTTCGAGACTTCGGTCAGCAGCATTTCCACCCGATCCAGATGGTCGGCAAGCGAGATCGCAAGAATGCGCTCGCGAGCCTGTCTGGAAAGGCCCGCCGTGATCGACGGCGCGGGCCCGCGCGTGGCGCGCCCGGCGACGAAGGCGACGATAAGAAGAGCCGCAGTGGCGGCAAACGCGACCGCTACCTTGAACCATCCGCTGAACCGCGGTCGTCGGCGGTCCGCCATTTGGGGAGCAATCTGAGCCCAGATGCTCCGTCCGAAATCGGCCTCTGGTTCTGGCGGAACCCATTCGTCGCATGCGTTCAGAGTGCGGGCAAGTCGCTCGGCAGACGCCGCGCACTGCGGGCATTCGAGCACGTGCTCGCGGACCGCCCCCGGAACGCCGGGCTCCTTGTAGTAGAGAAGGACGAGGTCATCGTCGCTGAGATGACCTGAGCCCGTATGATTCACACTGATTTCACTCATCGGCTTGCGCTCATGGCTGGCTCCAATGCCCGCCTTAGTTTCTGAACAGCGCGGAACACGCTGTGTTTGGCGGCTCCAGGCTGCACGCCCAGAGCCTCCGAAATCTCCTCGATCCCCATCCCTTCGTAGTGCCGCATGACGAAGGCGGTTCGCTCCATCTCGCTCAGCGAGTCGAGCGCCGGAATCAGGATCGCCGAAATCTGGGAACTCTGCGCCAGACGCTCTGGCGACGGTGAGCCCGCCGGAATCTGCGAGAAAGGATCCGAAGCCTCGTCCTCGAACGGCTGATGCAGTTCCTGTTTCCGCTTGCGCGCACGGATCAGATCCAACGAACAGTTGGCGCAGATCCGATGCAGCCAGGTCGGAAACGAAGCCCGTCCGTCAAATTTCGCGATCTGTTTCCAGGCGCGCAGGAACGTTTCCTGCACAATGTCTTCGGCATCCGTTTCGCTGTTCGTCATACGGTAAGCGAGCCGGAATACAGCCCTGGCATGGCGCTCCACGAGCACCCGAAATGCGTCACGATCCCCGCGCCGCGCCCTGCTGATGGCGATGTCGTCGCCCAGGTCCATCCGGTTGTAAGGTTAGACTGTTCCGGGGCCGGGCGGTTAGCCGGGCAAAAGAGGGTACCCGGCTATTCGCCCAGCAGGTGAAGCACGGTCGTCCGCCGGTGGGGAACCGCCCTGTGCTCAAAAACATAGACGGCCTGCCAGGTTCCCAGGAGCGGCGCCCCGTGGCGCACGGGTATGGAAAGCGTCGGCGAAGTCAGCGCCGCTCGAATGTGGGCGGGCATATCGTCCGGCCCTTCGGTGGTATGCCGAAACCACTTCGTAGACTCTGGAACCAGCCGCTCCAGGAACTCTTCAAGGTCGCTGCGGACGTCAGGATCGGCGTTCTCCTGAATCGTGAGAGAAGCCGAAGTGTGCTGCAGAAGCAGGGTCAGAACCCCATCGGCGATTCCCTGCTCCCGAATCCAGGCGCGAACCTCGCGCGTGATGTCGTAGAGGCCCTTGCCCCGGGTCCGGACGCTGATCTCGCCGTGCGCCTGCCTCACCAGGCGTTACTCAACCGTGACGCTCTTGGCGAGGTTCCGCGGCTGATCCACGTCGCAGCCTCGGCGCACGGCGATGTGGTACGCCAGCAACTGAAGCGGAACGATCTCCAGAATGGGCGACAGGATCTCGGGAGCGGCGGGGATCTCCAGAGTATCGTCGGCAACCTTGCGGACTTCTTTGTCGCCTTCGGTCACTACTGCGATCACCCTGCCCTCGCGAGCCTTGACCTCCTGAATGTTCGAAAGCGTCTTTTCATAGAGCAGCCCGCTCGACTGGCTGGCGCGATCCCGCGTGGCGAGTACCACGACCGGCAGGTTTTCATCGATAAGCGCGTTCGGCCCGTGCTTCATTTCTCCCGCGGGATAACCCTCCGCGTGAATGTAGGAGATCTCTTTCAGTTTCAGCGCGCCTTCGAGTGCGATCGGGAAATGAACGCCCCGTCCCAAATAGAGGAAATCAGTCGCGCGGAACAGTTTGCGGGCGAGTTCCTCGTACTGCGCATCGTGCCCCAGAATCGTTTCGATCTTGCCCGGAATTCGGATCAGTTCCTGCACGAAACACCGCGAGTTCTGCTCGTCGAGATGTCCACGCATCTGGCCCAGATAGGCCGCCAGAATCGCCAGCGCGGTTAGCTGACATGTGAACGCCTTGGTTGATGCCACGCCGATCTCCGGCCCCGCATGCGTATAGAGCGTCCCCACCGCTTCGCGGGTGATCATCGATCCCACTACATTGCAGATCGCCAGCGTCTTCGAACCCTTCCGCTTCGCCTCCCGCTGCGCCGCCAGCGTGTCGGCGGTCTCGCCCGATTGCGAGATAACAACGGTCAGAACGTCCGAAGACACGAGCGGGTCGCGATAACGGAACTCGCTGCCGTAATCCACCTCCACCGGAATCCGCGCGAGCTGCTCGATCATGAACTTGCCCGCGAGCGCCGCGTGCCAGCTCGTTCCGCAAGCCACGATTTTCACGCCCCGGAAGGCCTGAAACTCCTCAGGCGTGATGTCCATCTCGTCGAGGAAGATCTTCCCTGTTTCCTGCCCCACGCGGCCCACCGTTGTGTCCTTGACGGCTCGCGGCTGCTCGAAGATTTCCTTGAGCATGAAGTGCTTGTAGCCGCCTTTTTCCGCCATGATCGGGTCCCAGAGGACGTGCTGAACCTGGCGGTTGACCGGGTTCCCGTCGAAGTCCGTCAATCGGACGCCGGCTGGCGTAAGCACGGCAATGTCGCCATCGGCGAGGAAAAACATGTCCCGCGTGTGGCTCAGAATCGCCGGTACGTCCGACGCCACGAAATACTCCCGATTTCCCAGTCCGATGACTACAGGCGGGCCTTCTCTCGCCGCCAGGATCTTGTTCGGATCCTTGCGGCTCAGCACCGAAAGGGCAAAAACGCCTCGCAGTTGCTTAACCGCCGCGCGGAAGGCCGTTTCAAGGTCGCCTTCGAAGTACTTCTCGACGAGGTGCGCGATCACCTCGGTGTCGGTTTCGGTCTTGAAAACGTGCCCTTCCTCCTGAAGCTGTTCTTTAAGCTGGAGGTAATTTTCGACGATTCCGTTGTGCGCCACAACGATGTCACCGGTGCAATCGCGATGCGGATGAGCGTTCTCCTCTGTAGGCCGGCCGTGCGTGGCCCAGCGGGTGTGTCCGATACCGAATGAGCCATCGACCGGATCCATCAAAAGGGCATCTTCGAGGTTGCGAAGTTTTCCTGAAGCCCGGCGAACGCCCAGCGAGCCGTCATCACAGTAAACGGCGATGCCAGCGGAGTCATAGCCGCGATATTCCAGTCGTTTCAGGCCATCGATAATGATCGGAACAGCCCGCTGCGCGCCCACGTACCCGACAATTCCGCACATGTAGTTCATTGTACGAACGGCCGGAAGGCTGCGTTATTCTTTAGGCAAGCGCCATGAACGACGCTCAGATTCTCGCCATTGCGATCACGGTCCTCGCGATATTCGGAGGAGTGTTGATCAATAACGCCCGTCTGGGTGATGTGAACACGCGTTTAGGGGACGTGAAGGAAGCTCTCCGCGCGGAGATGCGGGCCGATAAAGCCGACATCATGAATATGTTCGCCGAACTTCGTCGCCTAATCGAAACCAACCACGACACGACGCTGCGGATGCTCGCGGACATCGACCAGCGCGTCACGCGTCTCGAAGCGCGTTCGTGAGTCAGTCCAGCATTTCGATCCGGTAGTTTTCAATTACCGGATTACTCAAAACGTCCCGCGCGATCGCGTCCAGGTCTTCGCCCGGCTGCATCGTGATCTCAAAGAACTTTCCCTGACGGACATCCTCGATTCCCTTATGGCCGAGACCGTTGAGCGCGGCGCGAATGGTCTGGCCCTGCGGGTCGAGAACGGATGGTTTGAACGTAACGTAGACTCGGGCTTTCACTTCGTTCATTATTGCAGCGCTGCGAGCCCGAACAGCGCCGAACTACCAGTTCGTAATCGACCCGTCCGCACGGAAATAGGTCTGCGCGCGATTCGTGTCGTACTTGTTGACCTCGAGAATCTGGGTGAGTTGCTTCATGTCCAGCTCGACCCCCAGCCCAGGGCGATCGTTCGGATAGAGCTTGCCCTCTTTGAAGTCGAGGCACACAGGCAGATGTGGCAGCGTTCTTCCGCCAAAGTTGTATTCCATCAGGACGGGACCCGAATAGGTGCTTAGACAGTTCACCAGAGCCGCGGTCGCGATCGGGCCAGTGAAGTGGGGCACGATGCCTATGAAGTGGGTCTCGCACAGGGCCGCGATCTTCATCATCTCGGTGATCCCACCCACATTCGGCAACGTTGCGCGAACGTAATCGATGTCGTGATTCTCGACGAGCCGGTTAAAGTCCCATCGGTTTCCCCACTCTTCGCCCGCTGCCACCGGAACCTTTACCATCTGCCGGAATTTTGGAAGATCCTGCTCGAACGCCTCGGCGCGAGTCGGATCTTCCACGAAAAGCGGCGCGAGAGGCTCGATCAGGTTCGCGGCGCGCACGGCGTCAATCAGATCGAATCGCTGGTGGAAGTCGATGCAGAAGTCCCCGTCTTTTCCGACGCCTTCGCGCGCCTGCTCGCAATCGGCATGAACCTGAAGGACACGTTCGCGGGTGTTGTACACCGCGTTGCCCCGGCCGTTCGAAGCCGCATCCATTCGAAACGCGCGATAACCTGCCTTGATCGTCAGAGCCGCTCGCTCCTTAATCCCCATGCCCGGCTGAACGCCCGGAATCACCCCCGCAGTGTTGTAGCACTCACAGTAATTTCGGACCGTGCCGCCGAGAATCTCGTGCACCGGCAACTGGAGCGCCTTGCCGCGAATGTCCCACAAAGCCAGATCGAGCGCGCCGAGCGCGTCCTCCTTCTCCCGGCCCGGCGGATAGAAGAACGACCGCGACATATCCTGCCAAAGCCGCTCGATGCGCTGCGGATCCTGCCCGATCAATCGGCCCGCGCACTGTCGGAGCGTGTCGGGGAAACCTCCTTCTCCAATCCCTGTGATCCCCGCATCTGTTTCTACCGTCACCACCGTGTCGGCCTGATTGAAAAGAGGGTTCGGACTCGGTGGGGCATATGCGCGCACCCGCGTGATCTTCATTTTCGGGATGGCAGCGAGCGCCGGCAGTGGCCCCAGCAGCGCGGCTCCCGCGGCTGCGCAGGAGCGAAGGAAAGTTCTGCGGTCAGGGCGCGACGTACGCGATTGCGAGTTGGATCCGGATTTCATGGCTCTCATTCTATTCAGCACACGCTTGCGCAGGGGGGCGTCGGTTTCGGTAAATGGAAAATACAAAGGGCGGCATCGCTCTGAAAGACCAGAGGCGATTGACGATTCTCACGAGAAAGGGAAAACGCGACGCCGTTCTTTTGAACCTGACCATGCCCGGAATGGACGGCAAGGAAACCTTCGATCGTCTGCGGGAGGTCGACCCCGCGACGCCGGTCGTTCGCGATCGCCGAGGAGCGATTTCGGGAAACGGGAATCGCTGGCTTTCTGTGCAAAACCGTATACCGGAAGGCAGCACGTGGAAGCCATGAATGGGCGATTGAAGCCTACAGCCTGAACAGATAGAGCGATCCGGAACGCGCGACAGCTGTGACCCGCCATTCTCCGCCGTTGCGCAGCATATCCCGGCCGATCGGCGCAAATGCGTCATCACTCACCGGGATTGCAAGGTAATCGAAGCCCGAGCGTTTCAGCAAAGCCGTGACGTCGCCTCGCAGATCGATGGGAACGGCCCATCGCTCAGCGTTCGCATCGATATTGCGCCATGGGCCGCTGGTCCCCGCAACATCGGTGCGAACGCGAGCCTGATCGCCGGGCCAGATCAGAAAGTCTGCGCCGGCGACGCCCGGCTTCAGACCCACCTGAAATGATTCCCCAGGCTGGAACAGCCGCCACGTTTGCGCCGCAGCGCCGTCCACCAGTCGCATCTCCGTCAATGCGGTAACTCGGATCAGCCGGCCGGGCGGCGTCTGCCACCGCCATGAAAGCAGCCGCGCTCGGGTACCCTGGCTCATCATGGCGAAGTTCAGCGAGTCCGTGATTCGCTGCGCGAGACGCGAGTGCCAGTAGGTGAGAGTCTCCCGGGGAACATAGGCATCCGGAAGTCCTGCGCATGAGAATATGCGCGCTCCCGGCGGAGTCGCCGACGCAATCTCCTGCGTGAATTCGTAGCTCGGAATTCTTCGACGGAGGTATGAGGACTCTGGCTCGATCCGCAAGGCTGCCGCAAGCGGGATTTCGGCAATGCCCCAGTCAAGCCGGGGATTGTAGAATCGCTGCGCCGGGGGAGCCACCGCCACAGCCTGTATTACCACAAGCGCAATGCCGAGCGGGGACGACGTTGCCGCTGCGATGAGGACCGCGGCCGGGGCCGCCGCGGGCATCAGAAATCTCGCTCCGGTGTTAAAGAAGAATGGTAAAGCGAGCAGAGCCGAGGCAACGGCCAATATCCGCCCCGCCCTGGTCCTCAGCGATACCAGCCCGATCGGAACCATCAGGAACGCAGGCCCGAAAACCCCCTGATTTCCACCAAGCACTGTATAGTCCGCGATCGCTGCCTTCCAGGAGAATCCCGCCCGGAACGCGCTGTATTCCGATGCAAGGCGATGCTCGATATCGGGGGTACCGATGTTGTTCGGAAAGATTGCGCTCAGAAAGGGCGCGACGGGACTGCCCGAAATCAAATAGGAGCGCAACAGCCAGGGCGTAACAAACGCCGCGAAAAGCGCCGTAAATCTGGCTAATTCTCGTAGCGGGGCGCCCCTTGCCGCTGCCACGATCGCGGCGGCAAGGGCCACCCAGCCGAAGGTGGGCTTAATCGAATAACAGAAGGCGGCGTTGATGGCCGCGCACGCCAGCAACGGAAATGACCTCTCCCGTTCCCACCGGATGAACAGATAGACGACGGTACAGCATGCGCAAGCCAGGGCCGCCTCTGAATACGCGGACGTCCCGTCAACGCCGCAGACCGGCGCAAGGAAGAACAACGCGGCAGCCGCGCAGCCCTTTGCTTCGGATAGGCCCAGTTCGCGGGCGATCTCGCGAATCAGAAACCCGCACGCGATCAGGAACGCAAAATGAACCAGACGCGGCGCGCTTCCTCCTCCGACCGCCATGGCAGGCACGAAAAGCGCCTCCAGTCCATGCGGAAGGACATCGAAGAACGCCGCGCGATTGTTGAACGTATGAAGTCGAACGCAGTCCGCGGCAATTCTCAGGTGGTAACCGGCAGCATCTGGTTCCGTCTCGGGGGCAAGCGCGACGATCAGATACGCCGCCCCCGATGCGGCGAAGACAATGCGATAAAACCACGGCGTCCGAGCTTTCCGTTCCCAATTCTGCCTGCGCGAGAGTATCACCAATCCGCCTGCGGCGGCTAACGCGAGATAAACCGGCGCGTATCCGGCGTGTGCAAACAAAACCACAGACACGAGCGCCGAGTACGCCGCGGCGCCACACGCGAATCGCACGGCGCCGGGAAGGGCGACGCGCGGAAAGATCAGACAGCCCGTTGCGAAGACGGGCACAAGCGAAGTCAATGCGCCGGCGAAAATGAGCGTTGTTTGCAGGCTCTGCCTCACGTCAGTTCATTCCGGCCGCCAGCGCAAACGACCGTCAGCGGCGCTCACATAAGGATTACGGAAATTAGTGTTGTCTTGCGCCGGTTCGCGCGATACGCTGGAGCATGATCGCACAACTCTCACGAGAAAGGAGGAGTCGCGTGTCCAAAGGAGCCAGATGCATGGAACAGAAAGAACGGGCAGCCGAGCCTCCGTCTCGCGCGAGGTTCTCCTTCTCCTAGATCGTCTCGGTCATTTAGGTTTTCACTCCAGCATCGCCCGCAGCGCGTTTGAGAAGTGCGAAACATGCTCAGAACCGCCTTACACTTGGGAGCCGTGATCTCGTTGGGCCCACTCTCCCTATGGGCCCAGACGGACCCCGCGACGGATTCCGCTGAACGCTGGAATCTGTACTATCAGGCCACATCCATCGGGCAGTACCACGGAACCTTCAATTCGCCATATTACGGCTCCCTCAGCCTGAGAGAATATCCCGAACGCGACGTGTCCCTCACGACCACGCTGTTCCTGGGAATCGACCTCACACACAACACACGGCTCTACTTCAACGGAGAAATCGCGGGGGGCCGGGGATTCAGTTCGGTTAACGGACTCGCCAATGCGGCTAACGGCGAACTGCCGCGCGTCGCAAGCGCGACGCCGAAACCGTATATCGCGCGCCTCTACCTCACCCACGATTTCGCTTTCGGAGATCGGACGGAAGCCGTCGAGTCGGACGTAAATCAGCTAGCCGGAACCCGGCCGGCGAACAGGTACACCATAGCCATCGGGCGCTTCACGGTAACCGATTTTTTCGATAACAACAAATACTCGCACGACCCCCGCACGCAGTTCATGCAGTGGGGCGTGATGTACAACGGCGCCTGGGACTACCCGGCGGACGTTCGCGGATACACCTGGGGCTGGATGCACGAGATTCACCTGCATTCGTGGTCTTTCCGCTATGCCAGCGCCGCGGAGCCCACAGTCGCCAACGGGGGGCGTTTTGACCGGCGAATTTTCGTCGACCGCGGGGACGTATTTGAAGTCGAGCGGCGTCACCAGATCGCCAGCCACCCCGGCGTCGTTCGCGTTCTGAGTTATGTGAACCACACCCGGTCGGGAAGTTACGGCGACGCCTTGCAGAAGGCCGCCGCGACGGGGAGCACTCCGGACGTCACTTCCGTCCGGCAGCCCGGCACGCTCAAATATGGCTTCGGAATTAACGCGGAGCAGGAAGTCACAAAGGATCTGGGCGTCTTCCTCAGACTCGGATGGAGTGATGGAAAGAATGAGGACTTCGCCTTCACGGCGATCGACCGTCTTGCCAGCGGCGGGTTCTCGCTGGCGGGCACACGCTGGCGTCGGCCCAAAGATAATATCGGGTCTGTGATTACCGTCGCGGGCCTCTCCGCGGTTCATGCGCTTTATCTTGCGCGCGGCGGAACCGACTTCCTCATCGGAGATGGTCGCCTGAACTACGCGCCCGAAACTGCATGGGAAAGCTATTACAGCGCCGAGGTAGTTAAGGGATTCGCGATTTCTTTCGATGCCCAGCATTACTGGAACCCGGCATATAACCACGATCGCGGGCCTGTCTGGGCGTATTTCCTGCGCCTCCACGTCGAGGGAAAAGCATGGCCCCGCTGAAGACCGCGCCGGCAGCCATCAGCGAAGCGCGTCACACCGGCCCTCAACGGCCACGCCACCCGGCCGTCCGCACCTGGAAGATCATGCGCCTGCGGCTGCTCGCGCTGTTCGCCGTGATCGGACCGGGTTTCATCACCGCCAACGTCGACAACGATCCAGGCGGCATTCTGACTTACTCGCAGGCGGGCGCGAAATACGGTTATGCGCTGCTCTGGACGCTGATTCCGACAACGATCGCGCTCATCGTTGTGCAGGAAATGGCGGCGCGTATGGGGGCCATCACGGGCAAAGGCCTGTCGGACCTGATCCGCGAGGAATTCGGTCTGCGCATGACCTTCTTCACGATGATCGTGCTGGGATTCGCGGATTTCGGCAACATAGCGTCCGAGTTCGCGGGCCTCGCGTCAGGCATGGGCATTTTCGGCGTAAGCAAGTACATCTCGGTCCCCATCGGCGCCCTGATCGTATGGGCCGTTATCGTCCGGGGTTCGTACAAACCCGTTGAACGAGTGCTGCTCGCGCTGTCTCTCATCTATTTCGCGTATCCCGTGTCGGCCTTTCTCGCTCGACCCGATTGGAAGCTCGCAATGGAGAACACGTTCGTGCCCCACATCAGTTCGGATCCGGGGTACCTCGTGATGATCGTCGGCCTGATCGGCACCACGATCACGCCCTGGATGCAGTTTTATCTGCAGGCATCCATTGTCGAGAAAGGCGTCTCAAAACGCGATTACCCGATGAGCCGCCTGGACGTCATCTTTGGCTGCGTCGTAACGGACGTAATCGCCTTTTTTATCGTGGTGGCCTGCGCCGCCACTATTTATCACTCCCAGCATCGTGAGATCGGCGACGTGGCCGATGCGGCGCGCGCTCTCGCCCCCTTCGCTGGCCGGTTCGCCGCGCTCCTCTTCGCTGTGGGCCTCATCAACGCATCGCTGATGTCCGCCGCTATACTGCCGCTCGCCACGTCCTATAACATTTGCGAAGGCCTGGGTTTCGAGTCCGGCATCGACAAGCGCTTCGGCGAGGCAAAGATTTTCTATGGCATGTACACCGCGCTGATCGTGTGCGGCGCGGGATTCGTGCTGATACCGGGGCTGCCGCTTCTCAAAGTCATCCTGATTTCCCAGGTAGCCAACGGCGTCCTGCTGCCTTTCGTACTGGTGTTCATGCTGAAGCTGGTCAATCGCGAACGGCTTATGGGAGAGTACCGGAACGGCTTCTGGGCCAACGCCATCGCCTGGGCCACCAGCATCGTAATGATCGGGCTTACCGCGGCTATGATGTGGAACAGCTTCTTCGGTTAGCGCTCACTCCCCTCAGGGCATAACGCAGATCGGACCCGGCGATCTCCCAGTTCACCTCGCACTGTTCTTACAACGAATTCCCGAAATCGGCGCCGTTGTATGCTCGCCATCGCGCTCGCCTGCCGGGCTAACACGACGAGAAATGCTGGGATAAGATCTTAGGGTAATCATGTTCAAGTTCAGACCCGCTGGCGCGAGCGTGGCGCTGCTCGCGTCGAGCGTGTGCGCTGCGTTTGCGCAAATCCCGACCTCGTCCGGCGCAAAAGCCACCATCGTCGGCAGCCCCGCCGCGATCACGGCATCGAAGCAAAACCCGGAGGCGGTGGACCGCGGCGGCCAGCTCTTCGCGGCAAAATGCGGAGGATGTCACGGCGCTACCGCTAAAGGTACCCAGAAGGCGCCGGATCTCGTCCGTTCCCTTCTTCTACTCGATGATGAGAAAGGCAATCTCGTGGCGCCGGTGATTCGCAGCGGGCGTCCCGATAAGGGTATGCCGAAACTGAATCTTTCAGAGGATCAGATTTCCGATATCGTCTCCTGGCTGCACGTGCAGACTTTCGCGGCGGACCATCGAAATACTTATGTTTTTCTCGACGCGCTGACGGGCGATCCGAAAAAGGGCGAGGCGTATTTTAATGGCGCGGGAAAATGCAACAGCTGCCACTCTCCGACCGGAGACCTGAAGGGCATCGGCGGCAAATACGATGCGCACGATCTGCAGGGCCATTGGCTCATGCCGCGGTCCCTCGGCCGCGGCGGCCGCGGCGGGTCTCCTTCACGCAGCGCCGTGACGGTGACCGTGACGACGGCGGACGCCAAAACTTATTCCGGCGTGATGGAACGCCTGGATGATTTCAATGTCGCTTTCCGCGACGCCAGCGGCGATTATCACTCCTTCGACCGCCACGGCGACGTCCCCAAAGTGGTCGTAAACAATCCGCTGAAGGCCCATCTGGACATGCTCCGGCAGTATGCGGATGCCGACATCCACAACGTTACCGCCTACCTCGAGACATTGAAATGAACATCAGGCTCAAGATCTTTTCCTTCTCGGTCTTTGTTAGCGCCGCAAGCGCCCAGTTGCTCGACCCTGCGAAGCTTCTTCAGAAACCTACGGATACCTGGCCCACCTACAACGGCGATTATTCGGGCCGCCGCTACAGCGAACTAAAGCAGATCAATGCTGATAACGTGCACGGCTTATCGCTCGCGTGGGTCACCCGTTTCGGCACGACGCCTGGTATCACGATCAAATCGACTCCCCTGCTTGTCAACGGAGTTCTGTATTTCACGGCGCCGAATCACGTCTGGGCGGCCGACGCCCGCAATGGCCGTGAGCTCTGGCATTATCAATACCCCGCGAATACAGGTAGCACCATCGGCAACCGTGGCGTTGGAATCTACGGCAACTGGCTGTTTTTCGAGGCCCCTGACAGTCACCTGGTCAGCCTCGACGCCCGCACGGGAAAAGAACGCTGGAAGGTTCAGATGGTCGATCCCAAGCTCGACTACACCTCGACGGTTGCGCCGATTATCATTGGTAACCACGTAATCCTCGGCATCGGCGGCGATCACATGGATAATCCCGGATTCATCGAATCCCGCGATCCCGAAACCGGTGCCCTTCAGTGGAAGACTTACACAACGCCGCGTAAAGGCGAGCCCGGCATCGAAACCTGGCCCGACGAGTACGCGGCCGCGCATGGAACCGGTCAGACCTGGATTCCAGGCACCTACGATCCGGAACTGGGGCTCTACTACGTCGGCACGGGAAATCCGAATCCAGTGCTGGCGGGACAAAGCCGCGAAGGCGACAACCTTTACACCTGCACGATCCTGGCTCTGGACGTGAACACCGGCAAGAAGGTCTGGTACTACCAGGTTTCGCCGCACGATGTTCACGATTGGGATGCGTCGGTCACGCCGATTCTGATCGATGGAGTCGTTGACGGCAAACCGCGCAAACTTCTGGCCCAGGCCAGCCGCAACGGCTTCTACTTCCTGCTCGACCGGAAGACCGGCGAGCACCTCGTCACCAAGCCTTTTATCGACACGATTAACTGGACGAAGAAGTTTAGTCCCACGGGCCAACCCATTCCCGACCCGGCCAAATACCCGACGCCCGATGGTGTTCTGGTGTCTCCCTCATCGAGCGGCGCGACAAATTGGCCCGCTCCAAGTTTCGATCCGGAGACAGGCCTTGTGTACGTTGGCGTAAGTCGCGCCTACAGCATGTTCTACGTGACCGATACGGACGATCACCCGCAGGGTTGGGGCGGTCTCGATTCCAGCGCCGGTACCGAAGGCGCGGCTCTCGAAGCGCTCGACTACAAAACCGGGAATATCGTATGGAAGCACGAATGGCCGAATGGCGGTGGGCCCTCCCACATACTGACCACAGCGGGCAAGCTGCTCTTCACAGGCAATGGGAACAACTTCATCGCATTTAATCCTGCGAACGGCAAGATCCTGTGGCATGCCGGCCTTACTGGACCGGTAACCGCGGGTCCGATCAGTTTTGAACTCGAGGGAAAGCAGTACCTGGTGCTGGCCTGCGGGGATTCGTTGTTCGCGTTTACCGTGAATCAGCCGGTAAAGTGATCGCTATTTCGCGCTTCCGGCCAGTCCCGCATCGACGGGGCCAGCCTTTTGATACTGAATAATCAGGCTGATTCGTCGATTGGACGCCGCTTCGGGGTGCGAAGGATCGCGCAGGCTCTGATCCGCGAATCCGCGTACCTGTGTAACCTGACCCGGCCGCATCCCATGCTCCTGCATCCACCTTCGCGCGGCATTGGCGCGGTCGGCCGAGAGTTCCCAGTTTGAATACCCCGACCGGTCGCTGAACGGTCGTGAATCGGTGTGGCCTTCCATCGTCACTTTGTTCGGCAGTTTGCCGACCTCCGCGGCGAGTGTCTGAAGCAGATTCCTGCCGTATTCGGTAGGCGTCGTGCTGCCCGATTCGAAGAACATGCCGCGTTCGTCCTCGATCATCTCGATCCGAAGGCCCTCACCCGTAAGGGTAATGACGACGTGGTCGCGGATCTTCTCCGGGGAGGCGATAACCTTAATCGCCTGGTCCAGTTTCTCCTTGAGCTTTTTCATGTCGTCCTTGCGGACCGCCAGGTTCTCGCCGCCCACGCCGCGCAGTCCGTTGCCGACATCTTTTCCGTGGCCCCGCGGATCCGTAAAGTAGCCTCCCACGGCCTTCTGAACCTGCTCGCTGCTACTGAGGAGCCACAAAACGATGAACAACGCCATCATCGCGGTTACGAAGTCTGCGTACGCGACCTTCCAGGCGCCGCCGTGCGAGCCAGAGTGGGTGATCCTGCGTCTTTTGACGACGGTAACCGGCGATGCGGGATGCACGGCTACGCCGCCTTCGCCTGAGCCGCAGTGGCGCCGTTCTTACACGCGGCCTCCATCTCTTTGAACTCCGGGCGAAGATTGTGCGGGATCGCGCGCCGCGCGAATTCTACCGCGATCATTGGAGCCATCCCCTTGGCGAACGCCATTAATCCCGCCCGCAGCATCTGATAGAACTGGCCCTCGGCTTCGATCGATTTCTCGATATGCGCGGCGAGGGGCGACACGACGCCGTACGACAGCAGAATTCCCAGGAACGTGCCCACGAGAGCCGCAGCCACCTTCTGGCCGATCTCCTCGGGCGGCCCACCCAGAGCGCTCATCGTGATCACGACTCCCAGAACCGCGGCCACAATTCCGAGACCGGGAAGCGCGTCCGCCATAACCGCCAAAGCCCGAGCCGGCGCGAGAGCTTCCTGATGGTGGATTTCGATGTCCCGTTCTATCAGCTCGTCAAGGTCATACGGCTGGACCACACCGGATACTGCAGTCCGCAAGGTGTCGCACACGAAGTGAAGCGCCTGATTATCCTTGATGAGGCTCGGGTATTTCGAGAAGACGGCGCTGTTTTCGGGATGCTCGACGTCTTCCTCGAGGCGCGCCATTCCGCTCTTTCGCGCGAACAGGAAAATATCACTGAGCATCCGCAAACTCTCAAGATAGAGCTCCTTGTTGTATCTGTTTCTTTTGAGAGCATTCCGTAAGCTTATGAAAATACGGGCAATAAGCGACAACGGATTGGCTGCCAAAAGGGTACCGATCGCGCTTCCGCCGATAATCACAAGCTCTGCGGGCTGCACCAGAACGAGAACGAGCCCCTTCTCCATAAGGAAACCGCCCAGGATTGCGCCGAAAACGATGAGGATTCCGATAATCGCAAACATGCCCGCCCCCTATATATCGGTGGGATCGATAAAAAACTGTATCTCTCGCCAGAAGCGGTCATTCAACACATAGCGAGGGCCCACAATTAACGAAAAGGCACGCCAGACTTGTGCTCTTTGTTATAGTTGATCTAATTAATCGCTAACGGGTTGCCTCGAAGGGGACGGGGAGTAAGGGTGATGAAATGTGCGGGATAGCGGGGTTTACCCACGATACCCGTGCGTCGGAAGACGGCGTTATCCGGAGGATGACGTCCGCGCTGACGCACCGGGGGCCCGATCAACAGGGCTGTTACTGTTCTCGGAGAATCGCGCTCGGCGCGGTGCGTCTCCAGGTTCTCGACCTGAGAGACGGCGATCAGCCGTTTCGTTCCGAAGACGGGCAGACCACCATCGTCTATAACGGCGAGATCTACAATTTCCGTGAAATCCGTAAGGATCTTGAGGCCCTCGGCCATCGTTTCCGGTCCGATTGCGACACCGAGGTCGCGCTTCGCGCCTTCATCCAGTGGGATACCGCCTGTTTCGGACGATTCCGCGGAATGTTCGCGATGGCGCTATGGTCCGAGCGCAGCAATCGCCTCGTCCTCGCCCGCGACCGAATGGGGATCAAGCCTCTCTATATCCGTCGTTCCGGTCATAACCTGGTCTTCGGTTCCGAATTAAAGGCTCTTCTTGCGCACCCCGAGGTGACCCGCGCCATCAACGCGTCGGCTCTCGAAGACTTCCTGTCACTGAACTACGTGCCGAGCCCGAACACGCTGATCGAAGGAATCGAAAAGCTACCTTCGGGCCGCTTCCTGGATTGGCGGAATGGCGTCGAGACCCTGACGCGCTGGTGGACTCCCTGCTTTACGCCGGACCCTAAGATCTCTCTCTCCGACGCGGCATCGGAAATCGATCGCCTGCTGCGCGATTCGGTCCGTGAGCACCTTATTTCCGACGTGCCTCTCGGCATCTGGGCCAGCGGAGGCGTGGATTCTTCGGCTTTGCTGCATTACGCCGCGGAGCTTGGCTGTCGCCCGCTGAACACGTTTTCGATCGCTTTCCAGAATCAGTCCTGCGACGAGAGCCCCTATTTCCGCCGTATGGCGAGCCGCTACGGCGCGGTGCACCACGAAGTTGAGCTGAGCCAGAGTTCGGATCTCACGCAGGCTATTGAAGAGATGGCGTGGTTCTCCGATGAACCAGGCGCGGATGCAGGCGCCCTGCCCGTCTGGTATCTCTCAAAGCTCAGCCGGGAACACGTTACGGTAGCGCTATCCGGCGAAGGCGGCGATGAACTCTTTGGCGGATACCTGACCTATCGCGCGGATGCCCTTGCGCGTCCGCTTCGCCTGTTGCCGCGCCTGCTGCGCCGGTCCGCGCTGCATGCAGCCCGCTCCCTGTTACCCGTATCCGACGCCAAAATTGGCCTGGAGTACAAAGTGAAGCGGATGCTCGAAGGCTCCCTTCTCAAGCCGGATGACGCCCACTTCTTCTGGGCGGGCTCGCTTTCCAGCAGTCAGCAGCAACGGATGCTCCGGAACCCTCTCGGTCTGTCTCCCGGACGCCTTTGCGCCGAACTGCCGCAGGCCGATAGAGTGGGCGCGATCAATCGTTACCTTCTGGCCGATCAGCGTTACTACCTCCAGGACAATCTGCTTTATAAGGTCGACCGGATGAGCATGGCGCACTCCCTCGAAGTGCGGCCACCGTTCCTCGATCACCGCATGGTGGAATTCGCCGGTTCCCTGCCCGAACACCTGAAGATCCGCGGTTCGCGGCAGAAGATCGCGCTTAAGGCCGCGCTCCGCGGCAAGCTTCCGGAATCCATTCTGAATCGCCGTAAATCGGGGCTCGACATCCCCGCGCACGAATGGTTCCGCGGGCCGCTGCTTTCCCTGCTTAGGGATATCGTGAATCGCGAATCGCTGGCCGCCAGCGGGCTGTTCGATCCGTCCGCAACTCTTTCGCTCATCGAGGATCATAGAGAGAAGCGAGTCAATGCGGGATTTCAACTATGGGGCCTAATGACCCTCTTCCTCTGGCTGAAGACGTGGAATATCGAGATGGGGCCCACCCGGGAGAAGGAAGACAAGGAAAACTTCGAGCTCGCCGCAGCGAGTTGATCCCGGTCCTCTTCGCGTGCGTCATCTATCTGACGTCGCTCATCAGCCCTCCGAGGCTCATGGACGATGTCGACGCGGTACAGGCGCAGATTGCGCGCAACATGCTGCAGTCGGGCGACTGGGTCACAGCGCGGCTCGACGGCGTCGCGTATCTCGAAAAATCGCCGCTCAAGTACTGGATGATCGCGGTCTGCATGAAGGTCTTCGGACCGCATGACTGGGCCGCCCGCATCCCGATCTCGATCTCCGCGATCCTCCTGGTCTGGCTGATTGCCCGCATGGCGCGCTGGGCATTTGGCCCTCGCGCAGGTCTTTTCGCCGGACTCGCGATCGCTGTCGCGCCTGGCCTCTGGCTATTCACGCGCGTTCTCATCCCGGACGTCGTCCTGACCCTGACGATAGGCTTCGCCTTGTGGGCTCTCCTGCGCGCTCTCGAGCCGGGAGAGTCGAGGCCACGCCTTTGGGCGATGGGCTTCTGGGCGTCGATCGGCATCGGCATTCTCCTGAAGGGGCTGATCGCCGCGATTTTCCCTGTTGCGGCGGCGTGCCTGTACCTTGTCTTCACGGGATTGTGGCGCCAACGCGAAAGCCGGCGCCGAATTTCCGTTCTGCCCGGGATCGGCCTGATGCTGCTGATCGCCGCCCCGTGGCACATTCTGGCGACTCTGCGGAACCCGCCTTACTTCGACTTCACCATGCACAGCGAGCCCGGCTCGTATCGCGGGTTCTTCTGGTTCTACTTTTTTAACGAGCACATCCTCCGCTTTCTGAACCTCCGCTATCCCCGCGACTACAATACCGTTCCGCGCGGGCTTTTCTGGTTGCTGCACTTTGCCTGGTTCTTTCCGTTCAGCGCGTTCCTCCTTCGCGCGGCGGGACTAGGCTATCGCGGTGACGATCGCGCCGACAGAATGCGGAAACTGTGCCTCTGCTGGATTCTCGTAGTCCTGGGGTTCTTCACTCTCTCGACAACCCAGGAATACTATTCCATGCCCGCCTACCCGGCGTTCGCGTTACTCATCGGCAGCGCGATGGCGGAAGCGGGAGAGGGTTGGTGGCGGGCCTCACTGCGCGTCGTTGGTTTCATTTTCGGCGCCGCGTTCCTCGCCATCGCAGGCATCCTCTGGGCCAGCCGTGACTTCGCCGCTCCGGGGGATATCGCCCAGGCCCTCGCCCAGCATCCCGAAGCCTACACCCTTTCACTCGGGCACATGGGCGATCTCACGCTGCGCTCGTTCGCCTATCTGCGCGCTCCGTTGGTCATCGCGGGCATCGCAGCCCTGATCGGCGCCATCGCCGGATGGTTTTTCCGAGGCGCGCGCGCCGCACTGATTCTGTGCGCCGGAATGGTCCTGTTCTATCAGGCCGCGCGCCTCGCCCTGATCGCATTCGACCCGTATCTCGGATCGTACGCTCTGGCCGAAGCCCTCAACCGCGCCGAGCCCGGAAAGCTGATCGTCGACGATCCTTACTACGAAATGTCCGGGGTCTTCTTCTACACCAACCGCACCGGCCTGATCCTGAACGGCCGCAAAAACAATCTGGAATACGGCTCGTACGCGCCCGGCGCGCCGCACGTTTTCATCGGAGACGCCGATTTCGTGAACCTGTGGAACGGCCCAGACCGCTGGTATGTGGCATCGGAGGATGAAAAGGCGGACCACCTGCAGCGTCTCGTCGGCTCCGATCACCTGCACGCCATCGTGCATTCCGGCGGAAAAACGATCTACGTGAACCGCCCGCCGGCTACGTCTTCACCATAGCGCGAGGCGTTGCAGTTTCGGCCACGGCCGACGCTTCACGCGGCAGCAGCAGAATCGAAATTGCCCCGACAATCGCAACTCCGAGAACCACCTCCATCGGAACGCGATAATTCCCGAAATTCTCGCGCAGCCATGCGACGCCATACGGCACCCAGGTCTGTCCGATCGTATTCACCGGCAGGATCACCGCCATCGATCGGGCGAGCGAGTTCACGCCGAACTGCTTCGCCGCCATCAGCGGAATCAGCATGTAGTCCGCGCCCATCGCGAATCCGAAAACGATGGCGAAAGTGTAGGGGTTTCCTGTAGGATGCACCGAAAGCAGCAGCGGAATGCTCGCGGCCACTATGAAATATGTCACCGTCATGACATGCTTCATCGGGAAAATATCAGCGAATTTGCCGATCAGCAGCCTCCCCGCGATGCTCGACCAGAGAATCCACCGCGTCGCCTCACTCCACGTCTCGTTCAGCGTCTTCTGATCCGTGAAGCCCTGATCCGCGAACACCAGCTTCATGTGCTGATTGATCGCGCCGATCGACCCGATGGAGCACAGACTCCCGATCAGCAGCAGCCAGAACGGCCATTGCCGCAGCAGGTAGCCGAAACTCCGCGCTTCCACTTTCTGATCGGGCGTAGGCTGCAGGTCGCCGTCCGGAAACTGCCCAAGTTCCACGGGCCGGTCCTTCAGCAAAAAGAGCGCGAACGGCCAGGCGAGGAACATCACCAGCCCGATAGTCAGGAGCGCCGCCCGGAACGAGTACTGCTCGGTCACGGGTTTGATGAGCCACGGTCCCGCTGCGCCCACGAGCCCCACTCCAACGTAGACAATTCCCATCGCGATTCCGCGATTGCGCCGGAACCACTGCGAAACGATGATCTGATGCGGAATCGGACCCGACAGAATATATCCGAACGTGTAGAGGAACCAGAGGCTGTAGTAAACCGCGATGCTGCCGGTCATTCGGCTGAAGCCGAAGAAAGAAAAAAACGTCAGCAGCGTGCCCGCCACAATCAGCTTGCGCGGGCTCAGTTTCGGAACCAGCACCGGCCCCACCCAGAGAGTCAGCAGAGCGGCGAGCGGGAACCCGAAAGTGATGTCATGCAGGGGCCAGTTGAAGATCCGGCGGTAATAGTCGTAGAAGAACGGCATGTTGTAGTAGGGCAGGCCTACCGATATGCCGAACGTGATCAGGCACGCCGCGATGATCCACTTTCCGTAGAAACTCCTGCGCATCGCCTTGTAGCCTATCATCCATGTTGAGAACGGACGCCGAAATGTTACTCGGCCGGGGCTTTACTGGACGGACTGATGGCGAGTCTGGGTCTCCATCGCATATCGCAGCTTGGAGATCAACTGGCGCGGCGTGAAGGGCTTTTGCAGGAAACATCCGTAGAGGTCACGCTCGGCGCCGGGGCGCTCGGCGCCGGGGCGCTCGGCGAAGTCTTCGGTGTAGCCGCTCATGTAGCAGATCGGAACAGAGGGCCGCAGCTTCCGGATTCGCTTTCCCGTCTCGATGCCCGATAACCCCGGCATCGACAAATCGAGCAATACAGCATGAATCTCGGAGTCATCGTGGCTGATGATTTTGATCGCTGACTCCCCGTCCCGCGCGATCAGCACGCGAAACCCCGAACGCTCCAGCGACGTCTTGACGAATCGCCACACGCCCTCCATATCATCCACGACCAGCACCGTCGCCGACTCGGGCTTGCTCTGAGCGGGCAAGCCTCGCGTCGCTGCGTGCGCGCTCGCGGACACCGGAAGGACGACCGTAAAGGTGGATCCCTTGCGAGGTTCGGTGTGCACATCGATCGCGCCGAGATGATTGCGGACGATGCCCTGAACCGCGGCGAGGCCCAGGCCCCGCCCGGTGAACTTCGTGCTGAAAAAAGGATCGAAAGCTCTCGATCGCGTATCCGCATCCATTCCGCAGCCGTCATCGCGCACACGAAGGAAAACCGCGTCCGCGTCATGAGCGCCGGCCGAGATTTCGATGCATCCGGCTTTTTCCCCGATCGCCTCAGACGCGTTCAGCGCCAGATTCATTAACACCTGGCGCAACTGCGCCGCATCCGCATCCACGAGCGGCAGCGCATTCGGCGCTTGCATCGTAATCCGAATTTGAGCCGGAACCACCGCCCGGATCAAAGCTTCCGTGTCGCCGATCAACCGGGACAAGTCGACGGGCTTCTTTCGCGAGTTGGATTGGCCCGCATATGAAAGTAGTTGCGCGGTAAGCTCGGCGGCCCTTGCGCCCGCTTTGATGATTTCCTCGAGGCAGCCTCGATCACGCCCTTCCGCAGGCATCCGGTCATGTACAAGAGACGCATTGCCCACAATGATCGCCAGCAGGTTGTTAAAGTCGTGCGCGACCCCGCCGGCAAGCGTCCCGATCGTCTGAAGCTTGTCCGCTTCCTGGAGCTGCAGGGTTTCGGTGAGATCGCGAAAAACGGCCAGGGCTCCATCGATGCGTCCCTCATTCCAGATGGCGGTCACGGTCTCTTCGATGGGAGTCTCCTGCCCGGTCCGCGTCCGCAGGATCAGGCGTTCACGAGTTCTTTCCACGCCGCTCGCGAGCGCCAGCCGAAGGTGGGATTCCGAAGCCGGCTTTCCCTCTTTGGACAGCAGCGAATACGCGGTCTCGGCCGGCTTCCCTGCCACCTCCGCGAACGCCCAGCCAGTCATGGACTCCGCCTGTGAGTTCAGGAAGGTGATACTCCCGTCCCGATCGATCGCCACCACGCCTTCCTCTATGGAGCCCAGCATCGTTATAAGCCAGGAGTTTCGGGACAAGAGATTCCGCCGGGACCGACTCTGCTCCAGCGCGACGAGGATTGTCGTCTTCAGCTCATCCACGCGAATTGGCTTGGTCAGATGGCCGAAAGCGCCGCTCTGCGAGGTGCGCTTCAGGGTGTTCTCATCTGAGAAACCGGAGACAAAGATCACCGGGATACGGCATGCCGCCTTAATCTCCTCGGCTATCTTGACGCCGTCGTCGTCGCCCAGCCGGATATCCATCAACGCCACGTCAGGCCTGAGTTCTTTCGCGAGCCTTATGGCGTCGCCCCCCGAATAAGCGGCGGCCGCAACTTCACAACCGATTTCAGTCAGCTTCGCGGCAATGTCGAGGGACACCAGAAAATCGTCTTCGGCCACGAGAACTCGCGCGAAAGAGGACATCTTGAAAATTCTCTGTTCTAAGATTTTAGGTGACTACGCGACCGCTAACGTACTGATAAAACCTTAACCGGTACGAATCCAAACCGTGCGCGACTACTAAGGCTCTGTTGGTCCGACCACCACCCCCGTGTCATCCTGGCAAACGGCTTCTATAATGCCAATCGGGGGGGTCCCTTCCCAGCCTTATGACAGATGAAACACAAACCGAGGACACGCTGCCCAAAAAGCATCCAACCGTAGTCGGTATCGGCACGTCGGCGGGCGGGCTCGCCGCCCTGAAAGCGCTTTTCAGCCGCGTCCCGAGCGACAGTGGTCTGGCGTTTGTCGTTGTCGTTCACCTGTCGCCCGACCACAAGAGTCACCTGGCAGACCTGCTCCAGTCGTATGTGCCGATTCCGGTTCAACAGGTCAGCGAGAGCACTCCTCTCGAAGCCAATCGGGTCTACATCATTCCGCCGAATGCGAATCTCAACGCGATCGACACTCACCTGCGGCTTTCGAAGCTCGAAGAGAATCGCCGCGAGCGAGCCCCCATCGACCATTTCTTCCGCACTCTCGCTGCCACATTCGACGGCAGCGCGATCGGCGTCATTCTGACCGGGACCGGGTCGGATGGGACGCTGGGCGTCAAGGACATCAAAGCTAAAGGCGGCCTCGTACTGGTGCAAGACCCCAACGAAGCCGAGTACGACGGCATGCCGCAAAGCGCCATCGCCAGCGGACTTGTGGATAAGGTCCTGAACCTCGACGAGATCGTTGACACGATACTTCGCTTCGATCGAACTGAGCCACGCGTCCTGACGCCAAAGGATGGCGAAGAACCCGAGCAGGCCGAACGTCAGCAGCTTCAGAAGATCTTCGCGCTGCTTCGGGCGAGGACGGACCGCGATTTCAGCCGCTACAAGCAGTCCACCATACTGCGTCGGATTGCCCGACGCATGCAACTCAACTACATCGAGGAACTGCCGCATTATTTCGAAAAACTGCGGGAACAGCCCGACGAAGCGAGGGCCCTCGCGGACGACTTCCTTATTACTGTTACCAGCTTCTTCCGCGACCCGGAAGTCTTCGACAAAATACGGAAGGAAGTCATCCCGCGTATCTTCGAAGGAAAAACCGACGGCGATATGGTCCGCGTCTGGTCAGTAGGCTGCGCAACCGGCGAAGAGGCCTATTCGCTCGCCATGCTCATGCTCGAAGAGGCAGGCCAGCGAGACAACCCGCCCAACCTCCAGATCTTCGCGTCCGATCTGCACCGGCACTCGCTGGACAAGGCGCGCGAGGGATTTTACCCGGGCGATATTGAGACCGATGTGACGTCCGAGCGCCTGCACCGGTTCTTCCAGAAGGAGAACGGCGGATATCGGATCCGCAAGGAAGTCCGCGATCTTGTGGTGTTCGCGCCTCACAATCTCCTGGGCGACCCCCCGTTCTCGCGCCTCGACATGATTGCCTGCCGAAACCTGCTGATTTATCTCCAGCGCAACGTGCAGAGGGAAGTAATTGAACTGTTTCACTACGCTTTACTTCCGGAGGGAGAACTGGTGCTTGGCTCGGCGGAAACAGTCGATGCCAGCGATCTCTTTCGGACCGAGGACAAGAAGCTTTGTTTTTACCGGAAGCGGAACGTCCCCGCCCCGGAGCCTCGTCTGCCGGTCTTTCCGCTGACCCGAGGCCGGGCCGGAGGCGGGGCTCCGGCGCACGCAGACAGAAATCTCGAGCCCATCGCTTACGGAGTCATACACCAACGGCTGACGGAGCGGTTCGCCCCGCCCAGCATCCTGATCGGCCCGGACAACAGGCTGGTTCATCTTTCGGATAACGCCGGACGCTATCTGGAGCATCCCAGCGGCGAAGTCACCTCCGGCATCTTCAAGCTGATCCGCCAGGAATTGCGGATCGAATTGCAGGCCGCCCTGCAAACCGTGCGTGAGAAGCGGATGTTCGCCGATTCCAAGCCGATACCGGTGCGGTTCAACGGTCACGCGAGGCCCGTAGTCATGCGGGTGCGGCCCTCGCCTGAGGCGGATCAGGAAGGCTTTGCGTTAGTGATTTTCGAGGAACGCGAACCAGAGATGCCCGAACCTGCCTCTGGAGTGAATCTGCCCAAAGGCGAGGGGAGCGCAGGTCAGAGAGAAAAGCAGCTCCAGTCCGAGCTCAGCGCCGCTCACCAGCGCCTTCAGACGATTATCGAGGAGTATGAGACCACTCAGGAGGAGATGAAAGCTTCCAACGAGGAGATGCAGTCCACCAACGAGGAACTGCGTTCCACTATGGAGGAGCTGGAAACCTCGAAGGAAGAATTGCAGAGCATCAATGAGGAGTTGCAGACGGTCAACCAGGAAAACCGGCATAAAGTCGAGGAACTCGCGCAGCTCACCAGCGATCTTCAGAATCTGCTCGGCGCCACCGATATCGCCACTTTGTTCCTGGACCGGTCCCTTCGTATCCTCCGCTTCACACCCAAGCTCGGCGAGCTGTTCAATATCCGGCAGACGGACCGCGGCCGGCCGATTTCCGACCTCACGCACCGGCTGGGATACAGCGAGCTGCGCAGCGACGCGGAGTCCGTGCTGGCGAAACTGACGCAGATAGAACGCGAAGTTGGAGACGAGAGCGGCCGATGGTATCTGGCCCGGGCGCTCCCTTACCGCAGCACCGAAGACCGGATCGAAGGCGTGGTCATCACCTTCACCGATATCACCAAGAGCAAGCTGGCCGAAGCCGCGCTTGAGGAGAGCCAGGAGCGGCTGGTCTCCGCGCTCGAAGCGGGACGAATGGCGACTTTCGACTGGAACCCCGACGGACAGTTCCTGAGCTTTTCGCGCGGCGCCTCGGACATTCTCGGGACCGATCCGCAGGCCCCGTTTCCGAATATGGAGGCGATGATGGAGATTATCCATCCCGCCGATCGGGACGAAAGGCGCGCTGTTCTGCGAAAGTCGGCCAAACACGGCGAAGACTTCCAGACGGAGTACCGGGTGATTCGCCCGCGCGATGGAAAGATCGCGTGGATCGCGGAGCGCGGACGACCCACGAAAGATCCTCGCACGGGATCGCTCCGGTTCAAAGGATTGATCTGGGATATTACCGACCGGCGCGGCTCCGAGGACCGACTGCGGACGCTTATCGGAGAACTGAACCATCGCGTGAAGAACACGCTGGCTACGGTGCAGTCAATCGCCAGCCAGACGCTGCGGCATGCCCCCGTCCCCGCTGATTTCGTAACGCGCTTTCAGAGCCGGCTTCTGGCCCTTTCCCGGGCGCACGATCTGGTGACACGGGCTGATTGGGAAGGGGCTGAAATCGCCGAAATCGTGGCTCAGCAGTTGAACGTTGACGGGGTGTCCGAACGGATCTTGAGCCGAGGCCCCGAGGCCCGCCTCGATGCGCAGACATCGCTCGCGCTGGCGCTGGTTCTCCATGAACTCGGCACCAATGCCCGGAAGTACGGATCGCTTTCGACTCCGGAAGGCCGGCTGGACGTGACGTGGTCCAAAGATCAAAGGAAGAACGAACCGATCCTGATCCTCGACTGGGTGGAGCGTGGCGGCCCTCCTGTCGTCCCGAACCATAAGACCGGTTTTGGAACGGAAATGATCCGCCGGAGCCTGACCGGAGTGGGTGGTGAAGTGGACCTCCGGTTCGAACCGGCGGGCCTTTTCTGTCAGATCGTTTTGCCCAATCCCAACCACGCGGACGGCCAGAAACAGGGTAAATGACGGAGAAACGCGTTCTGATCGTGGAAGACGAATACGCGATTGCGAGCGAGATAGAGTCGATACTGCGGGACGCCGGCATCCAGGACGTGGTCTCCGTAGCTACCGAAGGGGCCGCGCTGAAGGAAGTGCTATGCGGCGGCTGGGATGCGGTGGTCGCGGACGCGAATCTTAAGGGCGTGAAAATCGATCGCGTGGCGGCCGCGCTGCTCGATAAGGGAATTCCACTGCTGATCGTAACGGGCTATAACTTCGAGAGCTTGTCCCCGCAAATAAGCGACGTTCCCCGAATCAGTAAGCCTTTCAAGGGACGGGATCTGCTGGGCAAGCTGATCCAGATCATGGCATGAGAGGCGCTCGCTGTTCACGGTATTCCCCAGCCTCACCGGAGCCTCGATCCGGCTCCGGCAGACGCAGCTCGGGCATCCGGTTCAATATTCGGTTTTCAAACTCTTATGGCCCCTGGTACCACCCGTGGGTATGAAAATACCGGTTCTCCATAAGATGGTGCTGCGCCAGGCGACGCGGTGGCCGAGACTCTTTCTGGTGGGCAAACCCCGATTTTCAAACTGGTCCGGCTGGCGGA
>DATFSM010000165.1:0-41193 GCA_035262625.1 Bryobacteraceae bacterium | reverse complement strand
CCAACGGGACCACCGACATCAACAACAACGGAGCCTTCTCCACCGACTTCATCGGCGGAAGCTGGTCGTATCCGAACGCATCCTACGCCGAGCGCGACGCCATCTGGCATCGCCACAAAGATTACACCGCGGGTCTTTTCTATTTCCTCGCCCACGATCCGAGCGTGCCGAGGGAGGTCCGTGACGAGATGAACCGCTGGGGACTCTGCCCGCGTGAATTCACCGACTCCGATCACTGGCCTCGCCAACTTTACATCCGCGAAGATCGCCGCTTGGTCGGCGAATTCGTTATGACTCAAAAGGACCTTCAGACGGACCTCACGAAGCCCGATCCGATCGGTATGGGCTCGTATAACAGCGACTCGCATAACGTCGAGCGCATCGTCGACGCAAACGGATTTGTACGGAACGAAGGCGACATGCAGGTGGCTGTCAAGCCCTACCAGATCCCTTACCGGATTCTCCTGCCGAAAGCCGCTCAGGCAACGAATCTGCTCGTTCCTGTCGCGTTTTCCGCGAGCCACGTAGCATATTCCTCGGTCCGAATGGAACCCCAGTACATGATTCTGGGACAAGCCGCCGGAGTTGCGGCGAAGATGGCGATTGAAGGAAAGAGACCGGTGCAGGAAATTGACACCGGCGCGCTTACGGAAAAGCTCCGCGCGCAGGGGTCTGTCATGGAGTACGCGCCCTCGCCGCAAGGCTCCGCGCTGAACGGAGCCCGCGGCAGACGCTGATCAACGTCGATTTTAGCGGCCGATGACCAGGATCTCGAAACTGTCCGGCAGCGCCTGCGGACGCGCCGCCTTCCCGTCTTTGGAAGCCGCAGCCGGCGCCCCGTATTCAGCGGTAGGAAGGTACAGCTTGTGCCCCTTCTGGTCGGCGCCGATCGTGCGCGCTCCGCGCTGAGTCTGAATCGTCGCGACGGGCTCGTACTTGCCGGGTGACGTCTCCCCGACCATCGTGATCGTGCCGTCCTGTCCGTTCGCGCTGAAGGCGTATCCGTCGTCGAAGGCAACGCCATCTACGCCGGAACCGATCGCCGGAGTCGCCAGCACCTTGCCGTTCATCGGATCACTAACCACCATCGTCTTCCCATCGCAGACCGAAAACAGGACACCCTTCTTCGGATCGATCGCCAGGCCGCTCGGGCTGTCGCACGGCGCGATCGAGTAGTGCTTCGTCACCGTCGCATCCTTTGCGTCGATCACAACGATTTCGTTTTTGTCTTCGATGTTAACGAACACATGGCCCTTACCGTCCACCTGACAGAACTCCGGCTTTCCGCCGAGCGGCATCGATGCGCTGACTATCTGGCCCGTCTTAGCATCGAATACTGTCGAATCCTTGCTGCGGCCGTTAAAAGTGAAGACGCGATGCGTTACCGGCTCGTAAATAATCGAATCCGGGTTCTGCCCAGTTTTCACGTTCCCCGTTGCCTTGCTGGTCTTCAGATCGAAGATCGTAACGTCGTTGCTCGCGCCATTGCTGGTGAAACCTTTACCCAGGTCGTTCGCCACGGCAATTCCGTGAACACCCGCCGTGTCCGGTATCGTCGCGACCACTTTGTCGGAAGTGGTATCGATCACCTCCACGGAGTTCGCCCCGCTGTGGGCGACGTACAACCGGTGGTTGGTGCTGTCCACGTACACATAGTCCCAGCGCGGAGCCCCGCCCACCTTGACCTTTGTAAGAACTTTATATGTCGGAGGCGCCGCAACGGCGGCTACGCCAAAAGCGAGGAAAAGCGCGATTTTCATCCTGCGTATGATATCGCGCCGCGCTGAAGAATCCCTGAAGTCCACCTGCTAACGGACAGTGTTCGCAGCCCGTATTATCTACATGCCGTCCCCGCTCAT
The DNA here is from genome assembly GCA_035262625.1 of Bryobacteraceae bacterium. Lineage (GTDB taxonomy): Bacteria > Acidobacteriota > Terriglobia > Bryobacterales > Bryobacteraceae > BOG-234. Next base: position 39,334 of record DATFSM010000165.1, on the reverse strand, counting down.
CTCCGCCGTGCGATCTTTGCGCCGCCGGCCCGGTTACGCTCTTGCGGCGGTTTCGATACTCAGCTTCGGCATTGCCGCGAACACTGCTGTTTTCTCGATCGTGGACGCAACGATTCTCAAGCCTCTTCCCTACCCCGGTCCGGAACGCCTCACGACTGTTATGGAAGGAAACCCGAAGACCGGACGCGAAGGCCTCATCGCGCCGGGGCGCCTCGAAGACTGGAACCGGATGAACCGGACCTTCGAAGCCATTTCGGGACTCTACGCCGAGAATGTGACCGATACCAGCAGAACGGAACCGGAACGGCTTACCGCCCGCCGTGTTGTGCCTCGCTATTTCCAGGTGTTCCAGACGCCGCCCGCATTAGGCCGCTACTTTACCGCCGCGGAAGAACGTGAAAACGGGCCCGCCGCCGCTGTGATCAGTTATTCGTTCTGGAAGCGACGTTTTCACAACGCACCCACGGCGCTCAATCAGCGCCTCGTGCTCGCAGGCAAGGGTTACTCGATTGTAGGCATCGCTCCGGACACGTTCGCGAGCCCATCCATCGACATCTGGCTTCCGGCTCAGATCAATTCATTCCTCATGGGGATTCGACAGGCGCGATTCATCACGGGTGTCGGACGCATGAAACCGGGCGTGACGATCGAACAGGCGCGCGAGGATCTTTCCCGCGTTCAGAATCAACTCGGCGCGCAGTTCCCCGCCACAGACAAGGGATGGTCCGCCAACGTAACGAGCCTGAAGGAATTCCGCGTGGGCAGCTATCGGCGCGCAATGGTTCTTATATTCGCCGCCGTCGCGATCCTGTTTCTGATTTCGACCGCGAACACGGCCGCGCTCGCCCTCACACAGTCGGTTCGGCGCTCCGCCGAGTTCGCCATACGGCGGGCGCTTGGGGCGGGATCTTCGCGCATCGGTTCACTTGCGCTTTCAGAATCGGCTGTACTCGGCGGGCTGGCCGCGCTTGTCGGTTCGGGACTCGCAGCGATCCTGGTGAACGCTTTTCGGCAAGAACTGGCCGCATTGCCGCGTCCGGCCGAAATCGCGCTTGACTGGCGTGCCCTTGCGGTCGCGATAGCCGCCGGTTGCGCGGCAGCCGTGCTCTGCGGCCTCGTCCCGTTTCTCATCTCCGCGCGCCGGGACACTTCACCGCTCCTGGCGCTTACGGGCCGCTCAAGCCCAGGCGAGCGCCACCGCTGGCAAACCGTCCTCGCAGGCGCGCAGATTGCCCTTACCGTCGTTTTGCTCGCGGGCGCGGGCCTGATGTTGCGCAGCTATCGGAACCTCACGATGTTCGACGCGGGCTTTGACTCTTCGCGCGCAGCGACCTTCCACGTAGGCGCGGCATGGGACGAGGACCGCAATCGCATCGGGCGCGTTCAGCAGGACCTGCTCGATGCCCTCGCCGTGACGCCAGGAGTTGAGGCGGCGGGATTCGCAAATTTTCTTCCCGCCTCCGGCGCGACTCTCCGTTACCAGTACCGCTTCGGCAACGGCGAGCCCATCACAGCCGGAGAGCGCAGCGTAACGCGCGATTATTTCCGCGCGATCGGCGTTCCGATTCTCGCGGGCGACTCGTGCCCCCCGTTTCGCGCCGTCGCTTCCCGCCAGCCCGCCGCGCTGCTGAACCAGGCATTCGTCAAGCAATACCTCAACGACGCAAGTCCGGTCGGCCGGACGTTTTCCATGCAGGACACTTCACGGCCATTCGAGGTTGTCGGCGTCGTCGGGAACGTGCGCGAAGACGCGCTGAATTCCGCGCCGGTCCCGTATGTCTACATCTGCCTCGGTCCCGGGAACTGGCCGGACCCGGAATATGTGGTGCGCTCGACCGGCGCGCCCGGCGGCGTTTTCGCCGGAATACGTTCCGCCGTCCATAGAGTCGATTCCAGCCGCGCGCTCTTCGGGCTTGACACTCTTTCAAACGTCGTGAACTCCACGCTGGACCAGCCCAAGCTCGACGCCGAAGCTTTGGGCTTCTTCTCCTTTGCGGCGCTGTTGCTCGCAGGCGTCGGGATCTACAGCCTGGTCACGCTCCTGGCGATATCGAAGACGCGCGAGATCGGGGTCCGAATGGCGCTGGGGGCCCAGCCCCAACAGGTCACAGCGCTCCTCTTCCGGATTGCGCTCCAGTTTGTCGTGGGCGGCATGGCGGTGGGGCTCGCGGGTGCGTTCTTCCTTGGACGAGCGATGCGATCTCTGCTGTTCGGCATTCCGCCGGCAGATCCCGTTTCCCTCGCGCTTGCGCTCGCCATCATGGGGCTGGCTGCGGGCCTGGCTGCGTTGTTCCCCGCCCTGCGCGCCGCGCGCGTCGATCCGATGTCGGCCATTCGGGCCGAATGATCACAGGGTTCACGCTAAGATTTGTAGTTGTTGCGCTTCCTGCTCGCCGTTCTCGCCGCGCAGTGTCTTTTCGCGGCGCCGCCAACCCACAAACTGGTCGTCATTTCGATTGGCGGTCTTGACGCTCGCTTCCTGAACGAGCCGGTTCTTAAGGTTAAGGCGCCGAACATTCGAAAACTGATGAAGGAAGGCGCAAGCGCAACGGTAGTCGGAGTGGCGCCATCGACATCCTGGCCTTCTCAGGCATCCCTGGTGACCGGCGTTTCCCCCTGGCAGAACGGCATCACTGTTCCCGACCTCCCGGCAAAACCGGGGGATCGGTTTTTCTCCTCCTCCGCGATCCGCACCGAGACGCTCTGGGACGCTGCTTCCGCCGCTGGTCTCAAAACAGCCAGCGTCTATTGGCCTTCTACCGCTGGCGCGCGAATCGCGTTTGATCTTCCGGTGTATTGGGAAACGCGGCGTAACAACGCGGTACCGATGGAAGGGGTCATTGGGAAGGCAACGCCGCCCGGTATCGCCGATCGCGTGACGAAAATGTTTCCCGCGTTCCAGAAGGAGCTATGGGACGACACGTCGTCGACTGACGCCGCCGTTTACCTTCTTTCCACCGAACAGCCAGACGTGCTGTTCGTTCATTTCGCCGATATCGAAGCCGAGCAGCATGACACCACCGCGTTGAGTATTTACGCCCGTGAAATTCTTGAAAATGACGATGATCTGATCGGGCAAATCCTGAAGAGCGTTCCTCAGGGAACAGTAGTCGCTTTGGTCTCGGGCCACGGATTCGAGAACAGCAATCGTGTGGTTCGCCCGCGCGTACTGCTGCGCGAGGCTGGCGTTAAGGGAAACCTGGAGATCGCCGACGGGCTGATTGGCACCACGAATCCGGCGGTGGCGGCGGCGCTGCGAAAGATCTCGGAGCAGGGCGCCAAATCCGGCATCGCGCGCGAGGTGAAAATGACGGAGGTCAAAGCGCGCGTTCCCGCGCTGGGACGCTGGGTAGCGGCCTTCGACACGGTTCCCAACTCCGTTGCCAGCAATGAAGATCGCGGGGCGGGCGTGGGCAGCGGCCCGCACGCCGGAACGGATGGCCTCTGGCCCACCCGCCCCAATTACCGCTCAATTCTCATCCTCAATGGACCCTCCGTGAAGCCGGTGAAGCTCGGCGAAATCGATCTGTTGCAGATCGCCCCGACTCTCGCGGAAATCCTCGGCGTGAAACTGCCGGCGGCTAAATCGCAGTCCCTTTGGAAAGCGGTCTCCCGCTGAACAGCTATCTCTTCAGGGGATCTTCCACCCACGGAGGGGTCGCGGCGATCAGGCGCCCCAGTTCCGGCTCGATCTCGTCGACGCGTTGTTTCATCTCCCAGGCGATCTCGCGATAGCTGAAGTGTCCTTTGACTCCGCTGCGAACGCGAGAGATGTATTCGACCTCCGCGAAGTCCATCTTGAAGAGGAATCGCGAACGCGCTCCGAAAGGAAGCAAATACTGCCGACCTGGGTCCGGGAGGCCGCGCATGGCCGCAAGCGCGGAGTCCATAGCCGCCCGGTACGCTGGTTCCGCGCCGGACTCGCTCAGAGCTGCCGGCGCATCATAGCCGTGGAATCCTGAGTAGCCTTGCCGGTATTGCTGGCAACGCCGATGACGGTGCATGTCGCGGTAAGCGCCGATATCGATCAGCATGTCGAAGCAGTACTGACCGCCTCGAAAGCCGCGCAGCAGGTCGTCTCGGGACCCGCGCGATTTCACTGCTGCTTCCAGAACTTCCATCCGGCGCGCTTTCGACCAATCCATCGCTGCGTCATACAGCGCGCGGAACGAATGAGGGCAGACCGGATACAGAAGTGTGGCGGCGATCTCGGCGAGCGTATCGACGGGTTTGATCAGATCGACGCGCGGCGCGGCTCCGCAATCCGTGATCTTCAGATTCTGATCGGCCCAGAGTTTCAGATCTGCGTGCGAATTTTGCAGATAGACATCCGGATCCGCGTGGCGGGCCAGCGTGGGAGCCAAAGGTTCGTGATGAGCGCTCTCCCAGACGCATTCCGGCGCATCGGCGCAGGCCTGCGCTATTTCGGCGCCCAGCTCGCGCACTTCGGCGAACTCCGCCACGCGCAACCGGCGAATCTGTTTTTCGAGCGTGCGAATACTGGTGACCTGACCAACGTTCGTCGGGACGCCCCAGAACAGCAGATACCGCGCGACATCGAATGCCCGCGCAGCGATGTTGCGCGCATAGGGCTCGGGCTTCATCGAATCAGGGCGCGGCAGTTTCTCCCGCAGCCACGCATCCATCCGCGAGTGAATGTCGCGATAGGCCGCAATCAGTCCTTCGGCGGCAGCGCGGTATCGATCAGCATCCGGGCCGCTCAGTTCAGGCGGCGTCACGAATCCGCTGGCGGAGAAATCCTGATAACGCGAGGACTTCGCCTGGCCATCCCACAGCGCCTCGTCTTCAATCTCGCTCGCCGCCAGTTCGCTGATGCCTTCGAAGCAAAGCACCGTATGACCGAGGTCGGCGATCGACTGATGACCGTACTGAAAGTAGTAGCTTTCCAGAAACTGCTGCGAATTATGCGTTCGTACCCATTCGATCGAATCGCGAATGGAGTCCGCCGATCGGCTGTATCGGGCCAGCGCGTAGGCGCTTTTTTCCGGCGGCATGGGGGCGACAGCGATGACGCGTTTTGCCAAACGGCTATGATAGCGGTTGCTCAAACTTCGCATCCGCCGGATTCATCCGGAAGCTGTGATCCCCCGCTACGCGCACGGTCCTCAAGAAGATGCGGGCATGGATCTCCATGCTGTCTCCGAGGTACTCATCGCACCAGGTGACACTGCGCTCGTTCCGACCGGCCTGACCATCGAACTCCCACCCGGATATGAGGCGCAGATTCGTCCGCGCAGTGGCCTGGCGCTGAAGCACTCGATCGCGCTGCCGAACAGCCCCGCGACCATCGATCCTGGATATCGCGGCGAATTGCGCGTGATCCTGCTGAATTTGGGTCGCGAATCGTTCCACATTCGACCGGGAGACCGGATCGCCCAGATGGTGATCGCCAGATATGAGGCCGTCGAATGGGAAGAGGGAGAACTCGGCGACTCGACACGTGGCGTGGGCGGCTTCGGGTCGTCCGGGCGCTGACGCCACAGAGTTCGGAGGAAGGTGATAAGCGCCAACGCCTTCAAGTCCAGTGGAGCCCAATCCTCGCGCGATCGGGCGGGATCGAACTCTTCCTCCGGGCTACGGCCGGAAAGCGAACGGCACGCTTATTGTTGCAACGTCAGAATGCGCTCAGCCGGCTTGGGAGGCTGCCATAGCGCGAGGCCTTGCCCGCAGGCGCCTCTTCTCGCGCTCAATCACTTCACGCGCGAGCTCGTCAATTTCCATGCGCCGCTCGCATTCCGATTCCGCCAGCGACCGGATGCAGGCCTGTTGTTCGGTAGTGATAGTGTGGCGCTGGCGGTCGCCATACCTCATTACGATGTCGCTGGCAAGCGCGATTCGCTCAATTGGCGAGTCGATCGGAAACATGGGGATTGGAAGTAGGGTAACAGCGTCAGCCCAACAGAGCGGGTCGGGTTTTTACGGAGAATCGGGGCTGTAGTACTGGAGCCTGGCGCCAATACCAGGTCAGAGATTCCCGTCAGCGTGAGGGCTCCGGACAGGTCCTCCACCCGAGCAAGAATAAGCAGTTGCCGTTGCTCACGCTGCGTCCGTCGTCACAGCGGCCACATGGCAGAGTATGCTTTGGAGGGGCGATCGACGGAGCCGCTTTGCCTCAATGTATTCGGGCTCACGGCTGTCGGCCCGGGTATCGAACCTCCACGCGTACCCAGTCAGCGGGTCGCCACATCTGCAGTTATCCGGAGCGTTGCATCCAGCGCGACGCACTGCGGCCAGTTCCTCAAGATTGTCCGTCTTCTGAACAGCGCGTAGCCCCAGAGAAGAAAACTCAAGCGCTGCGGTCTTCACGTCAGGATTCGCCCTCTGACTGCGTGGAGCAGTCGGCCATCGAGCCTCGAAATAGGAATGCCTGCAGACAAGCGCGTCGACAGCGGCACACATGTACCGCGCAACGCTTCGCATGCCAGGCGGCTGGAGCGCCGATCTGCGGCCGCGTGACGGGGAACGACCAGCAGTATGTCATCGTCGCCGTCAAATCGGCCAGAGCTGCGTCATCAATTCGGGGTATCTGGAACGCTGTGCCCTTCGACCCCATCATCCGCGGAAACCAGCCTGCCGCACAGGCGCCCGACGCCGAAAAGACGGATTTGGATCGCCTGAACCTCGATTGCATCGAATGCGGAAGCGAACCTGAATATGAGCTCTACCGCAAAAGGCCTGACTTCTGCCGGCAAACATCCTGACATCGCGCCTGTGTCATCCGGCCCGCTTCCACCACAGCCGCGCGCGGCGCGACCGTATCCGGCTCTCTACCAGATCAATACGCGCGTATTACTGAGCTCGCTCTCCCGCGAACTCGGACGAAAGGCCACCCTGAATGACCTTCCAGACAGCTTGCTTGACCGCCTGGCCCAGGACGGGTTCGATTGGGTCTGGTTTCTCGGCGTCTGGCAAACCGGAGATGCAGGCCGGCAGGTATCATTGGCGAATCCCGAGTGGCAGCGAGAGTTTCGGGAACTGCTGCCGGACTTCTCCGATCGGGACGTCTGCGGCTCCTGCTTCGCCATACGTTCCTACACGGTCCACTCTGACCTGGGCGGAAACGCTGCGCTCGAAAACCTCCGGGGCCGTATCCACAGTCACGGCATGCGTCTCCTGCTGGATTTCGTACCCAATCACATGGCCCCGGATCATGCGTGGGCGCAGCAACATCCCGAATACTTCATCCAGGGGACCGACAACGACATCGCGCGCGAACCACAGAACTATACGCGAATCGACACGCCGAATGGCCGGATTGTGATGGCATATGGCCGCGATCCGTACTTCCCGGGCTGGCCCGACACCCTGCAACTCAACTATGCAAACCGGGATCTTCAGGAAGCCATGACCGCCGAGTTAGGCCGGATCGCTGAACTATGCGAGGGTGTGCGCTGCGATATGGCGATGCTGATTCTCCCCGACGTCTTCGAGCGAACCTGGGGCAAGCGCCCCGAACCGTTCTGGCCCGAAGCGATCGCGCGAACTCGTGCGCGGCAGCCCGGCTTCCTCTTTATGGCCGAGGCCTACTGGGACCTGGAATGGCAACTCCAGCAGCAAGGCTTCGATTACACCTACGACAAACGTCTTTACGATCGTCTGCGCGAAGGTCACGCGCGGCCCGTTCGCGATCACTTCCGCGCGGACATGGATTATCAGCGAAAGTCGGTCCGGTTTCTTGAGAACCATGACGAGCCGCGCGCCGCCGCCGTTTTTTCGCCGGAAACTCATCAGGCTGCCGCAATTCTGACCTTTCTTTGTCCCGGCCTCAGGTTTGTTCACCAAGGCCAGCGGCAGGGGTTGTCCAGCAGGATACCGGTTCACCTGAGCCGCGGGCCTGCCGAAACCAGCAATCCGGAACTCGACGCGTTCTATGATCGACTCCTGGGCTGCCTGCGTAACCCCTCCGCGCACGGCGAATGGCGATTGCTGGAATGCCTTGAAGCGTGGGATGGAAACGGAACCTGGGACTGTTACATCGGCTTCGCCTGGCGTGCCCCGGATCAGCCTTCGCTGATTGTGGTCGTGAACTACGCGGCCCACCAGTCCCAGTGCTACATGCGGATTCCAGACGATCTGCTCAGCGAGGGGACGCTGCGCCTCAGCGATCTCATGAGCGACGCCGTGTACGACAGAGAAGGCGACGACCTTCGAAAGCGCGGCCTGTACCTGGACCTCCCGCCGTGGGGCTATCACGTATTTGAGATGACGACATAGGCAGTCCTTAAGGACGCCAGCTCTCGGGCTAAAATTATTGCGACTGGACCGATCCGAGGGCATCGTTCAAAATGGGCGACTCGATTGCACACCGGGCAGGCGTGATGTTCCGCACCGGTCCCCGGGCGCCGACGCAAAACATGTCTTGTCGCGCGGCAGTTGGCACAGCCGTTATTGCGCTGGCATCGATTTGGTTTTTGAGCGGTTGCTCGCGCGAGCCCGCGCGAACAGGGGTGAAGAACACATCCGGGATCGCCGGCGCAAAGCGCGCATCCGCGGCTCAAAACATGTCCCTGCCGGCGCAGGAAACTTCTCCGCCTGAAGCGGACGACGAGTCCCTCCCGCCGGCGCTGCGCGCGCCGTGGAAGGGCGACCTCGATGGAATGGCGCCCCGCCGCATCGTCCGAGTGCTTGTACCGTTTCGACGCCCGGAGTTTTTCTACATGGACGGGCGGCCTGTGGGAATCTATCCGGAGGCTTTCCAGCAACTCGAGCGGGCTCTCAATAAGAAATACAAAACGACGGCGTCGAATCGAATTACGGTTGCCCTCCTGCCCACGCCCCTGGACGAGTTGCGCGATCGGATGGTGGGCGGATATGGGGACATCGCAGCCTATGGCATTTCCATTTCGGAAGTCCACGAGCAAGCAGTCGATTTCAGCGCGCCGACGATCACCGGCCTGAAAATGATTGTGGTCACGGGCCCGGGCGCGCCGAAGCTCGATACGATCGACGATCTGAGCGGCAAAGAAATTTGGATCAGCCCGATGACCCGGATGAAGGCGGATCTGGAGAGTCTCAATGCCAGGTTCCATGCGCAGGGAAAGCCGCCGGTCGTCATGCGTGAAACCGACGCGCTGCTGGACCCCGGGGACGTGATGGAGATGGTCAATGCTGGCGCGTATCCGGTCGCGCTGATGCAAAGCCAGATGGCTGAGTTCTGGGGCAAGGTCTTCGACGATGCGAAACCAAGGATGGATCTGGCTGTGGCGAATGACGTTTCTTTAGGGTGGGCCATCCGGAAAGGAACGCCTCAGTTGAAGGCGTTTCTTGACGATTTCATCCGCTCGCATGGCGCCAGGACCTCGTTCGGCAACACGCTCCTGCGCAGATATCTGAAAGACGGGAAATACATCAAGAATGCCAGAGAAGACTTCGAAGTGAAAAGACTCGCCGCTACGGAACCGTGGTTCCGAAAATATGGCGAAGAGTATCAGTTCGACTACCTTCTTCTTGCTGCGCAGGGGTTTCAGGAATCCGGCCTGGATCAACAAATGAAGAGCAAGGTTGGAGCGGTGGGCATTATGCAGGTGATGCCGAGTACAGCGGCAGCGCCGCCCGTGAACATCCCCAACATCGATTCAGAGGAGAACAATATCCACGCCGGCGTGCTTCTGCTGCATTTTCTGGTGAACGACTACTTTAACGAGCCGAGTCTGGACCAGTTCAACCGCACCTTATTCGCCATTGCCGCGTACAACGCCGGCCCCGCCAGGATCAACAAGTGCCGGCAGTTGGCGAAGGAGATGGGCTACGATCCGAACAAGTGGTTTGGCGACGTCGAGGTGGCCGCGGCGAAGGTCATGGGACGCGAAACGACCCAGTACGTGTCGAATATTTACAAGTATTACCTCGCCTACCGCATGGCGGCGCAATTGAAAACAGAGGCGCGCCGGGCCCGCAGATAACAGCTGCCGTCACTGATGCCAGCCTAACTTCGCGAGCGTAAAGGATGCGGTCAGAGACTGGCCTCCCACCGCCGTCTTAGCCCCGACCCACCACAGGTAACGAAGCTGGACGACGCCAACAAAATGGCCTTTCGCAAACACAGGCGTATTGAACTCCGGTCCGACCCCGAAATTTCGGCCGTCGGAAATGGGCAGGAAAGACGGAATATCGGGACCGCTGTCATGCGTCATTTTCCACTGTGCGCTGTAGGCGACTCCCGCGCTGCCAGCGCCCTTCAGAAACGATCGTCCCGCTCCGCCCAGCCACGTCATGATGTCGCCCACCTTCACGTTCGCGTTGTTCTTCGTCAGATTGTAGTCGTACAGGACCATTGTGGAGACGTGATAGTTCTTGTGGGAATCGAAGTAGAACGTGGTTCCGAAGTCGACTTCGTTGACCCACATGTGACGTCCCGCCGTGCCCGACCCGGTCGGAGCGAAGAATGCGTATCCGGTCGTCACGTCCGCATGAGGTCTGTGCCAGCCCAGAGAGAATGGCTGTACATAAAGGTCCCCGTAAGCGTAACTCGAAGACCGCTGGAATTTGCCCGCTGCCACATCGATCGCGCCATTGTCGATCCATTGCGTGAAGGACACGCCGACATTTCCACCGAGCACCTTAAACGGCGTAATCACCATGAACGAAGGCAGCATGAACAGGTTCAGATCCGCGCTGAAGTTCTTGAGCGCCTGGTTTCCCTGCGCATCGTAGAGGGAGATGTCGCTGTGCCGGTAGTAAAGCGGCAGCGTAAGGTAAATTCCTTCCGGAGGCTGAGTGCCGGCCTGTATACCCAGAAGCCCTGGCAATTGGTTGCCCACATATTGCGCTTTGAGGGGCTGGATGGCGAGACTAAGCCACACCCCCGCTGCAACGGCCAGCCTGAAACGCCGGTTATTCCAACTACCGAACACGTCCGAGATCCTCATCTGGTTCTCCTGACACGAAGCGTGCGCTGATGGATTTAAAAAACTGAAACGTCGGATTAATTCGGAACGCCGCCGCGATGTAAAGGCAACAAGAGGGCTGCTTGCCTGGCGCCCTTCACTGGGCCGGTTTCGTTCAGATGATTCGCGCGATCGTTAAGGGGTCTTTGCCGGGCCTCTGCCGCCTGTTACGCCTGTCGGTTCCCTCGGTAGGCGTGCCGCGCGGGGTTAGCTTGTCGGATTTTTCTGAGGAGCCGGATTCGTGGGCGTCTGCCATCGGCGCAGTATTCGGCTGAGTCAAAGCAAAGCAGCGAGGTACCCGTCTGTTCCGCAGTCGAGCTGAGCTGCCCTGTTACTTCCTGATTCTGGTGGCGCTCGAATTTATCTCACAACGACGCTCATTTCGGTATAATCCGTCCAAACAAATAATGCCGGAAAGCGCGGGTGTTGGCGAGATTACATTATTTCTGAAAAGACTTTCGGCGGGTGATGCTTCCGCGGAAACTCCTCTCGCCGAAGCCGTCTACGCAGAGATCAGAACCATGGCGGGCCGCATCGTCAATGGCGGACAGCAAAGCCAAACCCTTCAGGCTACAAGCCTTGTAAATGAGGTACTGCTTGAGCTGGTGCGGCTGCGGTCAGTGGATTGGCAGGACCGCCGACATTTCTTCCGAACCGCGGCAAGGATGCTGAGAAGGCGTTTCATCGATCACATCCGCAGGAGACAGGCAACCAAACGGCCGTCGAGCGCCTCCCGGATCGAACTTGAGGATCTCATGCTGCCGACTGACGAGCGGTTCGACGAAATCCTTGGCGTCGACCAGGCCCTGAACAAGCTTGCCGAGTTCGATCCGGATCTTGCCGAACTGGTGGAATTGGTCTATTTCGGCGGATGCTCAAAAAAAACGATCGCCGAATTGCGCAACGTGTCGGAGAAAACCATCACTCGCCATCTCGGTCTGGCCGAGCGCTGGCTCAAACCGCAGTTATCCAGTCCTATTGCGCTTCAGAAATCCGCTTCTATAGATGGCGCATGACTCCTGAGCTGTGGGCCTCGGTAAAGGCTCTGTACCTGGAAGCATCAGACACGCCGGGAGGGCTTCGTTCCGTATTGGAAGCCAGTAACCGTTTCAATGAGGAAGCAATTGAGATGGTACGGGAACTTCTCGCCTCAGATCCAGACGGCTGTCCCCGGATAGACCGCGCCTGCTGGCTGCCTGCGGCTGAGGACGCGGCGCAGCACGCTCTCGATCTGGGGCAGGTGCTGCTCAGCCGGTTCGAAGTCGTGGGATTCCTCGGCTCGGGCGGCGTGGGGGAGGTCTATCGCGTTTTTGACCGTGAGCAGGATGTTTTTGTCGCGTTGAAGACTCTGCGTCCCTTGTTCGCGGGCAGTCCGGGCGCTCGCGATACTCTTCGGCGTGAACTGAACACGGCGCGGCTGGTTACGAGTCCCTTTGTCTGCCGTCTTTACGAGTCGTACTGGCCCTCAGACGCGGTAACGCCGCCCTTCTTCACCATGGAGCTATTAGAGGGAGAAACGCTCTCTCATTACCTCCGACGGGAAACACTCACCCCCGCGACGGCGATGCGTATTGCCGATCAGATCATTTCCGCACTCGACGCCGCTCACAGCAAGGGTGTGGCGCATCGTGATTTTAAGTCTGGCAACGTAATGCTGTTGCCCGGCGCCTCAAAGGCAGTGGTGATGGATTTCGGATGTGCGCGCGAAGTGGTTCCTGCAGCGAGCATCGAAACCACGATTGCCAGCGAAACTTTTGCTGGAACACCTGCCTACATGGCTCCGGAACAGCTGAAGGGACACCGCGCCACTTTCGCCTCCGATATTCATGCGTTGGGTGTCGTGATGTTCGAGCTGGTAACCGGGCGCCTTCCCTTCGAGGCGGAAAGTCCGATCGAGGTGGCGCTGCGTCGACTGAATGAGGAAGCGCCGTCCCCCTGCCGCTTCGTGCGCGGGCTCGACCGCCGTTGGGAATATGCGATCCTGCGGTGCCTTGAGGTCGATCCGGAACGGCGTCCGGCCTCGGCTTTAGCTGTTCGCGAACTATTACAGAAGGGCCCGCCATGGATCTGGCATCGCCGACGCATACTCGTGACGGCGGCGTGCGCGGTCCCGATTTTTGCCGCCGGCGGCGGCTGGTGGGCGGCTGCGGAGCGCCGCCGGGTCGTCACCGTGGATGTGTTCGATATTGAAAACCGTTCGGGCGACCGCGCCCTCGATTTCCTTTGTCGGGGAACGACCAGCGAACTGATCCGGCGCTACGCCCTTTCGACGAAGATATCGCCGATTGCGATGCGCGCGACGCTGGCGGCGTCCGCGTCGGGAGGGGGTTCCGCGCTGGCTATTGGTGGAATGCTATCCGCGGCAGACAAAACCCTGAAACTCACGATGCAAATCGTTGACCCGCAAAAATCGGTTGTCTGGGAGAAGACTTATCCGCGGGAGCGATTTCAAGACCTGTTGCAGTTGCAGGGCGAGATGGCCAACGAGATCGCCGGTCAGCTCATTCGCCGTAGCGCCTTAACCGGCCGGGACCTTCTGGCCGAATGGCTTCCCGTGCCTGGATTTGCCGCCACCGGTGCCCCGACGGCAAATGCCGCGGCGTTTGATTATTACATGAAGGGAAGCAGCCTTCAGCAGGAATACACGGAAACCGCACTGCGCGCGGCGGTCGGGTTTTTCGAGAGGGCCGTTGCGGAGGATCCCCATTTTTCGCTGGCCTTCGCTTCCCTCGCCGATTGCAATCTGTCGCTCCTGAACTTCGGTTTCGATTTCGACAGCGCGACTGCGGAAAAAGCAAGAGATTGCGCCCGGCGATCTCTCCTCGAGGATCCGCAACTCCCGGAAGCCCACGCCGTTATGGGAGCGGTTGATCAGGTGGACTGGGACTGGCTTGCCGCCGAGGCGGAGTTCAGCCGCGCTCTACAATTAAGACCCGGCTATTCGAAGGCAATACGCTGGCGCGCCGGGCTCGTCGCTCAGTTCGCCCGATTTGACGAAGCGATCTCCGAAATGAAGAGGGCCTTGCGCATCGATCCTTACGACCGTGGGGCGGCGGCTAGCTTCGCCGCGGTCTTGTTCTTCGCCGGGCGATACCGGGAGGCGGCGGACTTTTTGCCGCGTGAGATCGGGGACCGGGATATGGTATCCGCGCGTTACAACCTTGCGCTCGCCAACCTGATGCTTGCGAAGAGCGCGTCAGTCGGAGCGGCGGCGGGCCTCTACTCCGCTGCTCTCGATCAGGCGCGCTTCATCGCCGCGGCGGAAGTTCGTTCCGGTGGTTCTAACTCCGAAGTGTCTGACCGGCTTTTCGCGCTGGCGCATTCCATGATGAGACATAATGAACTGGCTGCTCCGTACCTCGATCGCCTGGAGCGTAACGTAGAGCAGAGGCGCACTTCACCGGGAGCGAATGCAACCATCTATGTAGCTCAAAACCGGCTTGAGGAAGCGCAGATCGCTCTGGAACAAGCTCTCATTCTGCATGACCGGTTCCTTCTTTATCTGCGGGTCAACCCTCTCCTCGCTCCACTTCGCGGACATCCTCGATTTGAGGCTCTGCTCGCAACCATGCATCTGAACTGAGATCTCAACACCGACCAATCGACGAAAGGAATATATGGCAAAGAAGGTACTGAAAATTAAGATTCAGGACGGGACGCCCCACAACGGGACCGGCGACGACTGGGCCAAATCTCATCCGATTGTTATCGCGGGTACTCCCCACGACGGCGTGCCGATCGGCACGTTGATTATGGGTCTGGGGCCAACCGGAAATGAGTTTAGCAAAAACGTTGCGGTTCGGACCGACCGGGCCGGGGCCTTGTTTCTCGAGATCGACGGATAACAGATGGATGATGCGCTGTCGCTGCTGGCTTCCGTCCGGGAGGAAATCCGGATCGGACAACCGGCGGAAGCCTGCAGTCAGCTCGACGATCTGGTCGCCGCTGGCCCGGCAAGTGGCGAGGCCCTTCACCTCAAGGCGCTGCTGGAAGTTCATAACGGGTCGTTAAGCCGGGCGGTGACCTGCCTTCAGCTGGCTATCGAGAAGAATCCGGGCAAGACCGCTTGGATCAGAGACCTTGCCACCGTCCTGGCGGGCCTCCGCGAGTGGCCGGCTGCGCTAAACCGTTACCGGGAGGTACTCGCGAAATCGCCATCCGATGAGATAGCGCTCGCCGGATACGGCCGCGCATTGGTCGAGCTAAGCCGCAACGAAGAGGCGATCCCGCCTCTCGAAAAGGCTGCTCTGGTTCGCAATTCCCGGCCAGTACTTGTGGCGCTTGGCCGCGCCCTGTCCGCGGTCGGACGCCCGAACGACGCAGTCGATGTTCTTGAACGGGCTGTGGCTCTCGAACCGGAGCGTACTGAAGCTTACCTCGCCTTGGCCGAGGTCTACGTGCGATGCGGGGAACACAGTATCGCGCTTGAATACTGGAACGCCGCACTGAAGCTCAGTCCGGACGATCCGAAAGCCAGAGCGGGGCGCATCAAGACTCTTTGGGACTTGGGCGAACTCACCCTGACGCTCCGGGAGATCGACAGCTTTGTGAACCGCGGGATGGCGTCCGAGAGTCTTCACGCTTTCTGGCTTTACATCCGGATGTACGATGCGGAGCAAACGCTGGAATCGACCAGGGAACGATGTGCGGAGTTTGGTCGCCGCATAACGCCGCGGCGCGTTCGTCCTCGTGCGGACATCGCGCATTCGAGGAACTCACGATCGCCGGGCCGCAACCTGAGAATCGGATATCTGACGGGAGAGCTTGTATCCGGACCCGCGTTTTACTTCCTTTCGCCGCTGATAGGAAATCACGATCGGCGGGAATTCGATGTCTTTCTGTATCACACGCGCGAGAGGTACGACGAAGCCACGCGCTGGTACTCCGAATTGGGAAATTTCGTTGATTGCCGCCTGTTCGACGACGAGGAGATTAAACGGCGCATTGAAGACGATCGCATCGACGTTCTCGTAAACGCGTCCGGGTACTTTCCCGACAATGCAGTGCGCGTGTTTGCAGGCCGCGCCGCTGCCGTACAGGTGGCGTATCCGAATTGCCCGTCCACGACCGGCATCCCGGCAATCGATTACATCCTCACTGATCGATGGACATGTCCCAAGGGACACGAGGCGCAGTACAGCGAGCAGGCGGCTTTTCTCCCCTCGGGCTATCTCGCATACGCGCCTCCGGCGGATGCTCCGGAAATCGCGCCGTTGCCCGCGATGCGCAACGGCTTCGTCACGTTCGGCTTGTTTCAGCGGCGCGCCAAAACCAACCCGCGGGTCTGGGATGCCGTGGCGGCTGTGATGCTCGGCACGCCCGGGAGCCGCCTGCTTCTGCAGCATTACGATCATACGCTGGATGATCCGGATTCGCGAACCCGTCGATCTATTATTGAAGAACTTGCAAGCCGCGGCGTGGGTGAAGCACGCATCCTCCTGCGCGGAGCACGCCCACACAAAGAGGCTCTCGCCTGCATGGCGGAAGCCGACATCGCGCTCGACGCTTTTCCGTATCAGGGACAGACCACGACATGCGAATGTTTGTGGCAGGGCGTCCCGGTGGTCGCGCTATCCGGCCTGACCCATGTCGCCCGGGTCGGATCGGCGCTCCTCAACCGCTGCGGGCTGGGTCAATTGGTGGCGACGACTTCGGCGGAGTATGTGCGGATTGCGGTCCGGCTGGCCAGCGATTTGGGGACTCTCGCCCGACTGCGCGAAGGGATGAGGGACAGGCTTCGGGGATCGACGCTTCTCGACGGACGGAATCTGGCGCGCGAGGCCGAGCAGTTGTTCCGCAGCTTCCACAACCAGGTGAGATGACTCAGATCGCGCGTCTTCTCGCCCAGAATGGCTCATCGGGCCATCTGTGCTCGAGACGGTAGCAATGACTTAATCCACGGCAGTATGCCGACCGGATTCGGTCGACGGTGCCCTTGTATTCTGTGATCGCTGAGGATCGGTTCTCGCTGCGGAGCGCTTCCGCCGCCGCCCGTCCGAGGAATAGGGCATTAAGCAGGCCTTGCGACGAGAGCGGATCGAACGTGAGCGCGGCGTCGCCGACCGCCAGCCAGCCGGCTCCGGCGCAGGGATCGAGCCGCGAACCACTTGCAGGTGAGCGGAAGCAGTTCTCGTCCGCCACAAAGCCGCCGTCTTCGAGCATCGCGCCCAGTTCCACGGTTTGCCGAGCCTTTCGTAGCAATCCTTGCTTCGTACCAGCATGGACTGCCGCACGGTTATCCGCGTCGGTATGGAAAGCAACCACACGCCGGTTTCCAGGCAAGGGAGCGGTGTACCACCATCCGTCCGATACAGCCTCCGTAAAGGTCGTCCCGGCTCCAACCCCTGGCGCGGCTGACGATCCGTAGGTACCGGCGCCGACCAAA
Organism: Bryobacteraceae bacterium; assembly: GCA_035262625.1. Classification (GTDB taxonomy): domain Bacteria; phylum Acidobacteriota; class Terriglobia; order Bryobacterales; family Bryobacteraceae; genus BOG-234. Next base: position 22,042 of record DATFSM010000165.1, on the reverse strand, counting down.
GGAAGATCGGTTCTCCTTCTGGCTCCCAGGCGCCGGCCAACCGGAGACCGACGCCCCCCGGCATCGACGAGAGCCCCCGCATCGATGGCCATTGCGCCAGAGTCCGTTTGCAACGTCGCCAGAAAGCGGCCGTTCTCCTGTGCCACGGTTTGCAGTGTGGCGGGAGAGAGCAACTCGGCGCCACGTTCAAGAGCGGTCAAACGCAGGAAACTCTCGAATCGCACGCGGTCAATATGCCATCCGTGGCCTTCAGCGCCCCGAGTAAAATCCGTGTCATGGCCGCACGGGCCTGCCCAGACGGAGCGACTACGATGCCAGGGCAACATGCCGAGCCGGATGAAGGAATCGGCAAGACCCATATCCCGAAGCAACCTGACGGCGGCTGGTAAAAGCGATTCGCCGATGCGACGAAGCGGCTGGGCCGATGCTTCTATCATCAGCACACTTCTGTAAGGCGCCAGGTTCAGAGCGGCGGTCGCTCCCGCCGGTCCGCTTCCTACGACAAGGACATCCACCGTCCGCCGGATCACGGCCGCAGTCCGTGTACGAAACGTCTTTTCTTTTCGATCGGCTCCGCTGGCGTCGTAAGATCCGATATGCCGTGCCCGACGTGCCTGTGATACTCCGGCTCCGCTTGAGGTCCTCTCGAATGCGGGGGTAGGGATTCGACTTCCATCTCGGCCGGAAAGTCCGGATCGCCGGGCCCCTGGCGCGGCTCAACAATACCCATGCGCCAGAATTCGGTGACCATATTATTGATCTTGTCAATATAGGCGCTTCCAAGGGATCGCATCCAGTCCTCACGTCGGGCGAATGCGGCCAGGCGATCTTCAAGCGGCAGCTTGGTATCCATGATTGTGCGATAGTGCGCTTCTGTCATCACATGGTTGGGTACATGAGCAGGCCAGAACGAGGGGAGATAGGGGTCGTACCCGTCGTAGCCCGAGTCACAACTGGCGGCATCGGTCTGCCATGGCACGCCAAGCCAGCGCGTCAGCCCGCCAGGAAATTGTCGCCCCAGAGGCCCCTGCTTCGCTGGAAAGTCCACTGTGGCTAATTCCTGCCCATAGTCTGGTTCCACGGTTCCGCTCGGTACGTGATGGATCCGAAACGGCGACATATACATGGCATAGTGCCGCATGGGCCACGTCAACTCATTGCCCGGGTGAAAAGCATCGGCAAGACAGAATTCCATCGCGGCCCTGGTCAGCATGTCTGGCTGATCGGACACTGGCAACGTCGCAAGGTCCCGGACGGGTTGGGCAAATGGATCGTAGTCGGGATCGAAATCTCCGGCTGCCCATTGCTGCAACATTCCGATTTGAGTCGGAGTGAGCGCTGTGAAAGCGCGCGCCGAAAGCGGGGGCACGTTCATGGCGTCGCCCCAGATCCAGGGCCAGGGTTGAGGCGAGAGCGAGTCGCGATCGAAGACGCGGAACTGGTTGGCGATAGTTCTGCGCATCTCGGCGTGGATCGGGTCGTTGGACGCCAGAACCTGGAGAATTTTGTGGGTTGCCAGGTCGTTCGGTCCATTCCAGCCGAAAGAAGCGGCGAAGCCCGCGTTGACCCACTGCAACCCGGACAGTCGCTCAAATATCGGTCGAATGTCTTTTTCGAAGGACGGCCGGACAGGCCGCGCGAGAGCACGGGCTGCGATCGCTGTGTCGCGCATCACATCCCACATAGTCCGCACCGACTTTCGTTGCGGCGCGTAGTTGGGTGGCGCAACCACGACCCAGGCGGGATCCACCCGTAGGCTCTGGCCTTGATAGGTGACTTCAGCCGTAACCGGACCGTCGGCGATGTCATCGTACCAGCCCTCATTGTTGGCAAAAGTGACTGCTTTGACACCGGATGGGGCAGCCGACAGCCCTTTCCCTCCCAAAACGATTAACCGGCCATACTCATCGGTTCGAAGCTCACCCAAATAGACCGGGGTCCCCAAAAACTTTCCATCTTTAAACGCATGGCTTCCTCGATCGCCCTGAGAAACTCCCGAAATCTTCTGCGGCTTGGGTTTTATCTTCAGAGACTCGCGATCGGGGACAGCGGCGTTTCGAAGCACGGTGGGCAGCGCACAAGCGGCTTCGGGGATGTCGAGGGCCAACTGGAATTCATACCAGGCTGCTTTTTTGTTGGCAAGAGTGACAGTCCATTGAATATCCGCGTCGCTTGCGGTGAGCTCCTTTACCGGCGCTCCTGCCTCGTTCAGACCGTAGATCCGGAAGCGGGCAGCCTGCCGTTTGAGCGCGCCGCTGCTGTCCCGGTAGAATCCGGGCGCTTCGGGCTTCGGATCCGCCACTTCAGGCCCGATAAACCACTGCTCTTCGCTATTGCCCACGCGCGCGACGCCAATCGGCGGATAAATAGCGGCGTGCACGATGTGTTCCGACGGCTGGAGGATCGATCCCGTCACGCGCGGATCGCCGGGCTCATTGGCCGGTATGCCATTCGTTTGCCTGCGAAGCGCCGCGCTGGCGGCATAAACCTCGCGCCTTGCCCGCGAGATACTTCCCTCGGGACGATGCGCTTCGATGCTGTGCCAGGGATGAAATGAGAGGTTCTGTCCATAGGCGGGCTGTCCGGGCGCGCTGATGTCCTGGCGGAATAAGGTAAGCGTCGCCACAGGCGCCGGCGCCGTGTCCTTCTCTTCCCAGCGCACGGTTGCCTTTTCAAGCGGCTGTTTCGCAGGATCCAGTTGGAATTGGACGCAGAAATCGAAAACCGCGTCCCCTTCCCGCAGCCGCTTTGCGAGATCTGCGCCGAGATAGTTGGGATCGTTCGGAGGGGTGGTGCGCAGGCGCAGGCGCGGCGCGAGCTTATACTTTACGTACTTGCCAGGTCCGAACGCATAAGGGAGACCGCTCCAGTATGTGGCCGAGAGAAGGCTGGATTCCACCTTCATCATTTCCCGCAGGATGCGCTTCGTATCGGGATGGGTTTTCGGGTAGTCTCCAGCGCCAGAAAGGGAATTCTGGATGAATTCGCAGAAGGCGACATCGCCATCCACCATAAAAACGTCGTGATTCTGCAGGATGAAATCCTGGGTGTCGCCGTGCTCAAACAGTTTTTCGCCCTTGACGCCGAAGACCTTAATGGCAATTCCGCAGGTTTGCTTAAAATCCGCCTCGGATGGCTGAATGTCGCTCGAGAATCGCACCCAGGCCGTTAGTGGGGCGCTTTCGGCGAAAATCCCGACCCTTTGATCCGCGGCGAGGTTCGGTAGAGGCTGGAACACCCCGTGCGCGATGCCGTGAGTCTTCGAGAACACGGGGCGAAGAGCCGGATTCTGCCCAAGTCGGATACGGTTACCTTCAACGCCGTCTACGAAGAACCGCTTGAGTATCCCAATCGGGTCCTGCGTGCAATCGTCGCAAGGTTTCTTTTTCTCTTGATCACTCATAGAATTCTGTTTCTTAGGTTCTAGCGTTAAAACCAGGCGGCGGACGCCACTTATCGTGGCAATTTATTAGATGCTGCGAGGTGGGAAGCCCATCGGGTCGGCTGATGCCGCTGATCTGGACTAAAACCAAGCGACCTTTCGGCGGAGGCGATCAAGTGCTGGCAGTGTATTACGGTGCGCGGAATCTTCCGATCTCGCGTTTCCAGCGGAATGAGCTAAGGGGAGCAGAGACCCGAACCCAGATTACCGGCGTGACGTTTCCGGGGAATCCGGCGAGTACGGCTGGTAAAGTCCGAATCACATCGGCGGGACAGTTTCGAGGAATTTCCACAGAGCGATCAGAGACTTACATGCCGTTCTGTCCGCAGTTGCCGCAAACTACAGTCGGGGTTTGGCACATCCGCCCGCCACGGCGCGCGGGTATCGCGACCCGTGATATGTGACAACTGAGGATCAAAGCCTCGCGGCGCGCCGGAAGTGCGTCTCGTTTTCCGGTCAGGCGCCGGCCGTCGGCGCTGAAGATAGTTATTTTTTCAAAACGAACCCAATGTTTATTATTTCTTTATTCACTGCCGCGCAGGATCTTTTTGCAAACGACGTTAGAACCAGACCCGCGCGGAAAGCTGAAAGTCCCGCGGCGTGCCGCGGCCTGTCGCATAGTTGCTGATGGTTGTCGTGATCGCTCCGAAATTGACCAGAGACCAGTCCGCATTGGGAGGGCCGTACTGAGCGCGATTAAATACGTTGAACGCATCGGCCCGAAAGCGCATTTGCACGCGCTCGAAGAGCGAGACGTCTTTGACCACTCCGAGATCCAGTTGCGAAATGCCCCGCGCACGGAACGCGTTCCGTCCCAGATTGCCGAATGTTCCGGCGGCTGGCACGGCAAAAGCCGCGGGGTTAATCCACAGTTGTGGCGTCGATCCTCCCGGTGGCGTGAGCGGAACGCCCGCCACGTAATTCGGGCGTTCCTGTCCACTGATTGCGAAGTTGCCCGGCACGGACCCATTAGATCGGTCGATCGTGATGTTGATTGGTAACCCCGTCTGCGCCGTTCCGATCGCGCTGATCGACCAGCCCCCGAGCAGAGTACGCGCGATGCCGGGGCTGCTCACGTGCGGCTTTCCGGCCCCGAAAGGAAGCTGGTAGACGGCCGAGAGGTTGAAGACCTGCCGCACATCGTTGTCGCTGCTCGCTTTGTCGCACGACCGGCAAAACGAGTTCTGCGGCGTATCCGATTCGCCGCCGCCGATGCTTCCGTCATTGATGGAATGCGACCACATGAAGTTCGCCGAAAACAGCAACCCGCGCTGGAACGCGCGCCGGGCGTTGAACTGCAAAGCATGGAACGTGCTGTTCCCGACGTCGCCGCGCCAGGAAACCGGACCGAATGCCGGGTATGGCGCGACGCCGGTCAACGGATTCACCAGATTCACGTACGTCGTGGTCAGAACGTCTGTGCCTTTGTTTCCGAGATAGGTCGCAGTCCCGATCACATCCCCGGGTAGTCGCCGCTGGACAGACGCAGTCCATGCGGCGACGTAATTATCTTTTCGGTTGCGATCCAGATCCCGGGGCGAAACTACGCCAAGTCCCCCAGCTTCAGCGTATTCAAGAAACGGAGTCAGAGGGTAAGACAAGCCGGGAAAAGACGTGTTGCTGAACGAGTAGCGCTGGACGGTATTCGAGATGGGAAGATTCTGATCGTCCTCCTGGCCGTCGGTGTGATAGAGGCCGCCGCCGGCGCGTATGACCGTGTCATCATGCGCCCACGCAATGCCCACACGCGGATCGAAATCGTTGTAGCGAGGATTGAAGAAGGAGTACGTGCGCGGGCAATAGCCGCCGCAGGTCGCGAAATCGAAAGGGATGGCCTGGTTGCCGATGGCGTGAAGCGCGTTAAAAAAGTTGTATCGAATTCCGGCCGTAATAGTCAGGTCGGCAGTCGGCTTCCACACGTCCTGCGCGTACCCGAAATATTGTGTCTTTCGCTGACGCACGAGCGGGAGAAGAGCCGTATAGGACGCCGAGCCCATGTTGTTGTTGAGGAACGCTGTGGTCGACGTATATGTCAGCGTGCCGCTCTGTGAGGTGCCCTGGTTGAGCAGCACCCATCGCGTTTCGAAACCGAATTTGAAGATGTGCGCGCCTTTCGCCCACGAAACATCGTCGATGAGATCGAACGTCTTGGATGGATAGTCCGTTGTCGAAGCCCCGGCCAGCGTACTGAAGCCTGATACCGCCACTCCGAATGGAACGGGTGAAAGACTGGCCGTGTGATAGATCGTCTGATTGACGCCGAACTTGATCTCATTGATCAGCGCCGGCGTGAATACGTGGGAGAGGGACACAACGCCGTTATGGAACTTGGTATCGAATAGCGACCGCACAGTGAGTTGGCCCGTCGGGATCGATTGCACGGCCTCATCGGCATTGAATCTGATAAACGCCGTAGTGCGGCTGGAAAAGTAGTGATCCAGACGGACCATCCCGGAGTCCTCGTTGTCGACCTGCCGGCCGCGCGCGACGTACTGCCATACGCTCGGGTTGGAGGTTGGCGCTGTGCCCGAGGGATACGCATTCAGGATCGGCGTCAGGGCAGGCGAAACAACGTAGGCTTGCGCCAGGAACGCCGGGCTCGGCACAAGTCCGATCTGCGTCCCGTCCAGCCTTTGCCGGAGGCCCTCGTAGTTGACGAAGAAGAATGTGTTGCTCCGGATGACGGGGCCGCCGAAACCCGCGCCGAACTGGTTCAGCAGGAAGGGCGCCGGAGAAGCGCCGTCGAACGGGGATCGCGCGTTGAAAGCATTGGAGCGATAAAAATCGAAGACCTCGCCGTGAAACGTATTGGTTCCCGAGGGCGAAACCACAGACACCTGCCCTCCCGAGGTTCCGTTCTGCGTGTCAGCGCCGAAATTCTGAGCGAACACCTGAAACTCTGCGATCGAACCAAGAGGAATGTTCAGGCGCATGTACTCCCGCTGCTCCTGGTTGTAGACGGCCGTGGCGTCGATTCCGTCGAGCGTCAGGTTGTTGTCGTCCAGCCCATGGCCGGCGAATCGAATGGTTCTCTGATCGCCCGCGCCGTTGTCGATGGCGCCTGGCGCGAGCGAAGTCAGCGTCGCCCAGTTTCTGCCGTTGATGGGAAGCTGGTCGATCTGAGCATGCTCGATCGCGGCGCCGATGGCTGCGTCCACCTTGTCGAGTTGCACCAATGGCTCGATCACAGTAGATTGAGCCTGACCGCGGGCGACTTCCAGATGGGCGTTCAGAGTTCGGATCTGACCGACCACCTGGCTCACATTTCTGATTGTGAACACGGCGAAACCGCTCTTTTCGAACCGAACTACGTAGGTGCCCGGAGCCAGCCCTGGCAATTCATAGGACCCCTGGGATGCCGTCAGCGTCTCGCGCTCAAACCCGGTTGCCGTTTCCGTTGCGCGCACAATGCATTGCGGAACCCGGTTCCCCTGCTGGTCGGTTACGACTCCGGTGATGGCTGCGCGGTCCACCTGCGCATCGAGACGAGACAGGCTCAGGAGAAACGCAAAAGCAACGAACTCGCGCGACCCTAACCTCATGAATCTTATTAGAAACGTACGCTGCGCTGACACGCAAATAACGAAACGATTACGACCCGGTTTGTCCGATGAGTACCGCCACAGGCATCTCAGCAAGAACAGGTCCGACCAAGGTGGTGCCGGCGGAATTCAAAGGCGGCGAGTCGGTCAGAACGTTATGAAAGCAGCCGCGAGGGAGCGTGACGGCCGTATCGCCCCAGCAACTGCCATTTTTGCGGCGCGTCTGGAAGCGAGACGCGATCGTAACAACGGCGCGGTCGCCTTTGGCGCGCGCAAACGCCACCACGCAATCGCTTTGGGCGCCAGTCGCGGCAAGTGGCTCATAGCTCCCGGCGGAGAATAGCTCGGGCTCGGCAGTGCGGTGAGCAAGAAGTCGGGCAATGACCCACAGCTTGACCGCGCCGTCGCGCCAGTTATTCAGGAGTGTGCTCAACGGAGGGCGCGTTCGTTCGAGGTCCGCGAGCATTCGCGAACGCTTCGCGAAGTCCACGGGCCGGCGATTATCCGGATCCATCAGACTAAGATCCCATAACTCTGCGCCCTGATAAATGTCCGGCATTCCCGGGGCAGTCAGCTTCAATGCGGTCTGGACAACGCTGTTCAGCGCGCCGAATCGCGCCACGCCTTTCACAAAGGGCACAAACTCCGCAAAAAAAGCGCTGGATCCTTCGGGGTCCAGCGCGCCGTCGATGAACGCCAGCACGGCGTCTTCATAGGGCTTGTTCGGCGCCGCCCAGGTCGATTGAAGCTTGGCTTCACGGATCGACTTGATCATCGCGCCTTTGACGCGATCTCTGTATCGGGCCAATACTGCCGGATCGAGCGCCTGCCCTTCGAGCAACTCCATCGGCCACGAACCGACGAGTAGCTGATAGAGAAGGTACTCGTCATTCGGATCCGGAGGCGCCGCTCTCTCTATGTCGCCGCGCCGGGCGCGCAACATGTGACTCCAGAGCCGGGTCTGGCGCGCCCACACGTCGGGCATTTCGGAAAGGATGGCGAGCCGCGCGCGCGTATCCTCGCCGCGCTTCGTATCGTGCGTCGAGGTCGAAAGCATTGAGTGCGGCCAACGCTTCGCCTGATGCGAGTTGAATCGGTGAAAGCCAGAGACCGAGACACTGAAGTGATCGGGGCGGCCGCCGACCTCGTTCAGCGCGACGAAACGGTTGTACCGATAGCAGGCTGTGTCTTCGAGCCCTTTCGCCATGACCGGCCCGCTGTACTGTTGCAGCTTCATCGCGAAACGAAGAACCGCATGCCGGCTAAACCCGCTGCGGCTTTCCGCGACCAGCTCGCCGGTCAACAGGGAGCAGACAAAATCGAAGACGCTCGAATCGATTCCGTGCTCCTGGGCGCGCGCCTGCTTCATCGCCCAGGTAATGTCGCGCCGGTCGTCGTCGGTCGGGTTGCCGGAGAAGTCCACGTAAGTGCGATAGACGGGAAAATGCGCAACCACTTCCCGGATGGCGCGACGCAGAACGTTGTGCGTGAAGTCCGCCGTCCGCGGCTGCTGGCGCGCGATGCGCGCGGCCTCACGGGCGAGCACATTCAGTTCGCTCGCCATTTCGTTTCTCATGATTCGCAGCTTCGAGTTGCGCAACACCTCGAGGAAGGGCCTTCGTTCCCCGGTGAACTCGACGTAGTGACGCGTCAGCGCCTCCTCGGAAGCCGGATCAATGAGCAGTCCCAGAACAAGGTTGACGAATTCGTAGCCTGTGGAACCGTCGATCGGCCAGTCCTCCCGCAGACTTTCGTGGTTCGCCAGAATCTTTTCGACGGCGAGGTAAAAGTTACTCTGCGGCGCCATCCCTCGGAGCCGCTTCAGATACTCCTTGGGATTAAGAAGGCCGTCCACGTGGTCGATCCGCAGCCCGTCGATTGACGCCTCGGCCAACAGACGCAGCACCAGTTCGTGAGCATGGTCGAAGACGTCGGGCAGTTCCATCCGCAGACCGGCAAGCTCGTTGATGTCGAAAAACCGGCGGTAATTAATATCGTCCGCCGCCACGCGGAAATGCGCGGCGCGCCAGTGCTGCCTTTGGATGAGCTGATTGAGAGCGTTCCAGCTTTCCCGGTCTCCCGGCGTTCCGGAAAATATGCGCAGTGAGGCCTCGATCCCCGCGCGTACTTCCGGATTAGCTCTCGCGCATCGGGCCAGTTCCGCCTTCAGCTCATACGCGCGGCGTGGTATCTGAGGCCGCCATTCGGGCAGGCTGGCGAACGCGTCGCCGAGTCGTTCCAGTTCCGGATGCGCTTCTCCCAGAATCGACCTGTAGTCGAGCGGGCAGATCGGCAGCTCGTGGGTGTCATAAGCCCATACCGCAAACGAGCCATCATCCTGATCGAACCGGAGCACCAGCTTTCCGGCGTCAAGCTCCAGCCCGTACTGGTTGCTCAGGAACGGCACCAGAAGCTTGTCACGCAGGAAAGGCGATTCGGGCTCCCAATCGATATCGAACCACCCGGCGAAAGCGGAGTCGGGTCCCCATTCGAGCACATCCAGCCAAAGCGGATTGTCCGAACCGCCCACTCCCATGTGGTTCGGGACGAAGTCGAGGATCTGACCGAGGCCATTCGCTCTCAGAGCAAGAACCATCGCCTCGAAATCGGCTTCCGCGCCTAGTTCCGGATTGAGGGCGTGATGATCGACAATGTCATAACCATGCATGCTCCCGGGGCGCGCTTTGAGCCATGGCGAGGCGTAAACGTGGCTGACGCCGAGACGAGCGAGATACGGCGCGATCGCCGCCGCGTCCACAAAACTGAAGTCGTTGTTGAACTGAAGCCGGTATGTCGCGCGCGGGATCAAGAAGACGCCCCGTCAGACCGCTTGATCGGCCACTGTGGCGTCTGGATCCGATTCAAGCGCCAGCGCGAGGAACGATCGGCCGCCTACCGAGTAGCTTGCGCCGACCGGGAAAGCCGGCGGATCCTCTAACGCCTCGGAGTTCGTGTCGATGACCAGCGTCCATCGGCATGCCCCGACGCATTCCGGCAGCGTGAACTCCACCGCCTCATAATGGCCGTTCGCAATGAGCAGGATCGTCGCTTCCTTGCCGCGCTGCCGTATGCCCGTGGTCTGAGCCCGCCCATCGAGCAACATTCCGAAGCAACGCAGTTCAGGGTTGTGCCAGTCCTCCTCCGACATCTGAAAGCCCGAGATGTTGATCCACGTGACGTCACGAACGCCCAGTTCCTCGATGTACTGGCCATTCAGAAAAAGGTTGCGCCGCAGAATCGGATACCGGCGCCGCATTGAAGTGAGCTTGCGAGTAAACCTCACGAGAGCATCATTCTTCTCGCGGAGGGTCCAGTCGACCCAACCGATCTCATTGTCCTGGCAATATGCGTTATTGTTGCCTTGCTGCGTTCGGGCGAATTCATCCCCCGCAAGTATCATGGGCGTCCCCTGCGAGAGCAGCAGGGTTGCGAGTATGTTGCGCATCTGCCGAGCGCGCAGACCGTTGATCTCGGAATCATCGGTTGGTCCTTCGGCGCCGCAGTTCCAGGAGTGGTTGTCCGACGTGCCGTCCTGGTTGTTTTCGCCATTAGCATCGTTGTGCTTCTCGTTATAGGAGACGACGTCCTTGAGCGTGAACCCGTCGTGAGCAGTTACGAAATTCACGCACGCCCACGGCCTGCGCCCCTCACGATTAAACTGCGCCTGAGACGCGCACAACCGATCCGCCAGCTTCATCCCCGGCAACTCTCCGCGCCAGAAGTCGCGAACATCGTCGCGGAACGTGTCGTTCCACTCCGCCCATCCCGGAGGAAACTCGCCGACCTGGTATCCGCCCGGGCCGCAATCCCAAGGCTCCGCGATCAGCTTCACCGCCCCGAGAACCGGATCCTGGCAAATCGCCTTGAGAAATCCGCTCTGGTTGTCAAAGCCATTCGGCTCGCGCGCAAGGATCGTCCCGAGGTCGAAGCGGAAGCCGTCCACGTGCAGGTGCTGGACCCAATACCGCAGGCTGTCTGTCACCATCTGAATGACGCGCGGATGACTAAGATTCAGCGTATTGCCCGTACCCGTGTCATTGATGTAATACCGCTTCTGTTCGGGGATGAGCCGGTAATAGCTGGCGTTATCCATGCCCTTGAATGACAGCGTCGGTCCGCGATCGTTGCCTTCCGCGGTGTGGTTGTAAACGACGTCCAGAATCACCTCCAGACCGGCGTCGTGAATTGCCGCAACCATCTCCTTGAACTCGCGGAGGCTGTCCAGTGGATTCGCTGCGTAGCGGGGGTCCGGAGCGAAGAAGCCAATGCTGTTATAACCCCAGTAGTTCTTCAGGTTCTTTTCCAGCAGGTGACTGTCGTCGACAAATGTGTGGATCGGCATCAGTTCGACCGAAGTAACGCCGAGCGATCTGATGTAGTTGAGGGTCTCCTTAGCGCCAAGCCCCTTGTAGGAGCCCCTCAGATTCTCAGGAATGGCTTCGAAGAGCCTGGTGAATCCCCGCACGTGGAGTTCGTAAATGATGGTGTCATCCCAGGGAATGTTCCTGCGGTCCCGAGGTCCGGTCCAGTCGAATCGCGGATCGACGACGGTACATTTGGGAACGTAGGGAGCGCTATCACGTTCATCAAAAGTAAGATCGTCCGTAGATTCCATCTGGTACCCGAATATCGCCGGGTGCCACGTCAGCTTGCCCACGTGCGCGCATGCGTAAGGGTCGAGCAACAGCTTGTTGGGATTGAAGCGATGCCCCGCGTCTGGCTCGTAAGGACCGTGCACCCGATACCCATACGGGGTCCCAGGCGGCACCGCGGGCAAGTAACCGTGCCAGATCTGATCCGTGTATTCGGGAAGCGGTATCCGTTGCTCTTCGCGCTCACCGGACGAATCAAAGATGCAAACTTCCACCTTCGTCGCGTGCGCGGAGAAGACCGAAAAGTTCGTTCCGGCTCCGTCCCATGTGGCTCCTCGCGGATGGGGCGAACCTTCCTTAACGCGGTTCTTTCGAATTTCAACCATGTTGCGTGGGCGATCGCGGCGCAATGAGGTGAGCGAGAAAGGTCCGCGTCGAGGCCTCAACCGTAGTCTGGCATTGACGAGGTTCGTTCGTCTCTCTGAATCGTACGGCTTTCACCCTTTGAGGCCCTGGGTCTCACGCCTAAGTGTGAGGAATCGCAAAGTAGCAATTGGGGGGTGCACTGACGCACGTTTCGAAGCGCCGCAGCCCATGCGCCTGACGCGAGTCTCGATTATCATCTGAGCGTTATGGCACCCACAATTCAGATCCCCGCCGAAGGGCGTGCGAGCCAGTCGGCGGGAGAGCGCAAGTCCGCAAGGACTTCGCAGGACACCTCGCAACCGAAATCGAGCGCCGCCGCAACCGCCACTCGCGGGCTCGATTCCGAGACGCGATCAATCGAGCAGCATTCGCCGGAGCACCATGAAATTGCGCTCCTGGCGTATTCGTACTGGGAGGACCGGGGCTACGAGCACGGGTCCGCCGAAGAGGATTGGCTACGCGCCGAACGCCATCTGCGCGAGCGACACGAACCGACCACGGTCGAAGCTAAAAAATAACAGAAGCGCGGGCGGTTAGAATGGCTCGTGAGCCAGGAAAACGCCGTTCGAGCCTTACGACTATGCGCCACGCCCGAAGGACTGAAGGCTTCCGGGCATAAAACGGGTCACCATCAGGTCTGGACGCGCGACACAATGATCGCGCTGCTGGGCGGGCGTTTCGCTGAAGATGACGAGATTCAGCGCGCGCTGATTGCAAGTATCGCGCTGCTGAAATCCCGGCAGACTGCTTGCGGCGCGATCCCTAACAACGTCGATTGCGCGACGCTGCGGCCGAACTTTCGCGCTTATGCGGACTCCGGCTTGTGGTGGATCATCGGCAGTTCGCTGATGGCTCCCGATCCCGCCGCCACAGACGCGATTCTGAACTGGTACGCATGCCAGGACGTGGATCAGTCGGGCCTGATCAGCATGCAGGAGAGCGCCGACTGGCAGGATCTCTTCTGTACAAGAGGTAAGGGGCTGTACTTAAATTGCCTCTATGTGATGGCGCTCAGAGCCGCAGGGCACCACGACCGGGCGGACGCGGTTCGCGAAGCAATCAACCGCTTCTTCTGGTATGAAGGCGACGGCGATATGCTGCGCCACGTTTCGCATACCTTCAGCACCGAAAGCAAGGAGGAGCGGGACTCGCTCGGCCGCAAGCGTTGGCTGCCGATCAAGCAGCATCTCATCGGCGAGCGATATTATCTCCCGTACCTCGGGTTCCGCGCAGTGGGCGAATGGTTCGATACCTTCGGCAATCTGCTGGCGATCCTGGCGGGCGTGGCGGACGATGTTCGCACGGCGACAATCCTTGATTTCATCGACAAGCATGGACTCGCCTCGGCGCCGATTCAAAGTCTCACGCCCGTTGTGCGGCCGGGCGATCCGGACTGGCGCGATTACTACGGAATGCTGAACGTGCCGCACTGCTATCACAACGGCGGGGTGTGGCCGTTCATTGGCGGGTTCTATGTCGCGGCGCTGGTGAAGGCAGGACGGGTGCGGCAAGCGTCGGTCGCGCTGAACGCCCTTGCCAAACTCAATGAAAGCGGCGAGTTCAACGAATGGCATCACGGCGAGACGCTTGCGCCCATGGGCGTGAGAGCGCAGGCCTGGTCCGCGGGCGCTTACCTGTTCGCTCTGGAATGCGTGAAGCGGTCAGATGTGCCGGAAGGGTTCTTCGGCATTCGCCGTGGCCGTGCGGTCTGATTCCCTTTCGAGCGACCGGCTGACCAGTTCCTTCGATCCCAGCCCGACGGCAAGCGCAAGAGCGAGAACGATGCCCCCGAAGAGAATTCCGAATGCGAGCCTCACAATGCTGCTGCCGATCCGCAGGTGTTCGAGAGCCATCGCCACTGCAAGGACCATCACCATCCACTTGACCCCAATGCTCAAAAACCTGGCATACTGCAGGTGCATGTTCACGCCTTCGATCAGAATGTTGCGCGCGAGATAGCGGGCGACTATTCCGCCAACGATCACGAGCAGGATCGCAGTCAGTACGTTCGGGAGATACGTGAACAAGCTGAAGGCGAGTCGAGAACTCAGCGCGGCGTCAAAGGCAGCCAATCCCAGCGTGAAGCCGACCAATATGATGGACCAACTCACGGCGCGAGTAACGAGAAGCGAGGGGCTTTCGCGCGGCGACCACTCGGCAACGGACTTAAGACCCCATTGATCGAGACGCTCATCGAAGTCGATTCTCGCGAGAAGACGCCGCAGCACGATGGCCGCGAGCCAGGCGATCACCGCCGACACCAGAACCGCAAGAACCAACGCCAGCGCCCCCGGCAGAAGTCCCGCAATGCGGCTCAGAACGCGAACGGTCGATTCATGCAACGTTTGACCGACTTGATCCCACATACGTACCTTTCCTGTTCATCGGCTAAGGATTGAAACGATCGGGCCATCGCCAACGCGATACGAGATAAGACCTGGCGCTTTCATAGGTAAGACACAGCTTCTCCAGGCGCTGCTCGACAGCGTCGGGCGAGGCGCTTTCAACTTCCAGCGCATACGACGCCACCCAGCCGAGATAGATCGGCGTAATGGCTTTCAGCAACTGATCCCGGCTGATTGGGCGCAGCCGGTGAGCGAGCGCGAAATCATAGACGACCCGAGCCCAGGTTTCGTCCGGCATACGAAACCCCGCGCGATCCAGGCGCGCCAGACGCTGCAGTTCCACCAGCGTGGACGGCGGCAGGATCATACCCCAGATTTCGTGAAGATTATGCGCGCCCAACTGGAAGGTTTCAATCAGGCGCGTGACATCGACCGCGGTTTCAGGACCTTCGACGTGCTGATGGCGGCCGAACTCGGGAACGGCCTGCGACTCCGGCGCGCGCTGCCAGTACGGCGCATAACGCTCGACATCGAGGAACAAAGGACCCAGTACCTGCGCGAGCAACGAACTCAGATTCGACCAATCCGGCGGCGGGTAGCCGCGCGCGCCGAGATGGGCCTGACAAATCTTCATCCCGCCGGTGATCGCCTCAGCGACAAGCGACACGAGAGGGTGCATGCGCGTTTTCGAGCCCGATGTCATGCGTCGCATCAGTCCCGCGGAGACACCAACATCCGGCCCAAGCGGATTACGGATCTGCTTTCCATAGAGCGCCCGCACGAGCGGGTACACGATAGCGCGGTTGATCAATCCCTCGAAACGGTGCCTGGCGTAACAGGGAGCAATAAGGTCGAAGCCATTCTCGGTCGCAGGTTCAAGCAGTAGAGGGGCCCAATCCGCGGTCACGGAGGGAAGATCGGACGCGACAACGGCGCAGGCCCGTACCCCCAGCTTGAGCGCCGAATCGAAGATCGCGCGATAGCTGGCGCCCAGGCTTTGCGCCAGAGCCGCCCTGTCCTGGGCCAACTGCGGATCGGGCAGAAGGCTCCAACGCGAGCCTGTCCGTTGCGCCTTTGCGCCGTCCGGAGCATACGGCGGGTGAATCAGAACAGCATTGACAGGCGGCGACGATTCGAGAATGCGATCGATCGCCGCGGAGACTTCGGCTGAGTCGTGCGATGAAGGCACCAAACCGATGGCGATATCCGCCTTTCCGATTTGGTCGATGGTCGCAGCGTCAGCCATGTCTTCGGTTCAACAACGCGAGAATGCCAGCCAACGGAATGCGAACCCACAGCGGCCGGTTATTCAGCTCGTATGAGAGTTCATACATCGCCTTTTCGAGCAGGTAGGCATCCAGCATGCGGTGAAATCCGGCATCGGATGAGGGAACAAGAGCCCCCGGCCCGAGCGTCTGCCGGTACGAATTCAGGAATTCAGTCGTTATTGTCTGGTCCCAGAGCCTCGCCCAGGGTTCCAGCGAGGCGAAGTCCTCGGGGTGGCGCGTAGTGTACGTGATCAGCGTCGCGTTAGCCGCGTAACTGAACGATCGAATCATCCCGGCGACATCCTTCAACGGCGAGTGCTTCGCCCGCCGCTGAGCAAGGTTTCGAGCGGGTTCGCCCTCGAAATCGAGGATAACGAAATCATTCTTCGTGCGGAGAACCTGACCGAGATGATAGTCGCCGTGAATTCGGATACGCTTGCCGCAATCGGTTTCCTTTGAGGCCCCGAGAAGCCGATCACCGATCTGACCACGCCTGCGGAGCGCTACCCCGGCCATCTCGAGCAGATCGTCCGGCAGGACCGCTAGATTGTTCTTCAGGAGATCAAAAGCTTCGGACGCTTCTTCGCGCATCCGCGAGCCGCTTGCCTCCATTTCCTGCGACGGTATTGGTTCCGGCGCGAACGACGGATCGTCGGCGGCGCTTGCCAGGCTCAGATGAAGTTCCGCGGTGCGGCGCCCAAGGACACTTGCAGCCTCGAAATAGGCGCCCACATAATCATGGGCTACCTGAGCATCGGCGTCATTCGGCGGCGTTTCGTGCGCATATCTTTCGTAATAGCGCTCGAGTTCTTCCGCCGTCCACGACCAGCCGTCTCCTTCGTTCGACACAATACCCTGGACCAACGCGAGCGCCGCGGTCTCCTCACCCCGACGATATTCGATTGAGCCCCGGAACGGAGGAATGCGATCAAACGACGTGCGCTCGCTGAGAAATCGGCTGACCTCGATGTCGGGATTGGGTCCGGGTTCGACGCGGCGGAAGATCTTGAGGATTGTGTGATCGCCAAATACGACGGAAGAATTACTCTGCTCGACAGCTCCTTTGCGGACGGGGGGATCAGTCGGGGGATCGACGATATCACCAGCGATTTCGCCGGCGCTCGTAGGCGCTTCGCGCACGGCTATCAGTTCAGAACAGAACCGGTCGTCAAGAAAGGCATCGCGGAGCGCTCCGTCGCGCATCATCAGCGGAGCGAAGTAGACGTCCCGGGGGCCGGATTCGTAGGTGACCTCGAGAAACATTATTGCGGCGCCGGCGAATTCGCTCCAATCGATGACATGAACCCGGGCAATCTTCCGGGACTTCCCCCCGAACCAGCGCTGCCGGGTCAGGAACTCGGCGAGTCCGGACTTCTCCAGTTCGGGAATCATAGCGGGCCAACCGCGTTCGCCGGGGGTCCAGGCGCGGACCGGAATCGCTTCGGATGGCTGTTCTGTTGACTCGGGCAAACGGTGCAGTTCCAGCCACATGAAACCGTAGGGGCCCAGCGTCAGGCGGTACGGCTCCCGGCCAATACGCGGGAACTCAACATAACCGAGCATTTCAACCGGACTCATTCCCGCGAGTTCGGCCAGATCCAGATCCACTGGCTGAGCGTAACGAGAGAGATTGGTTACGCAAAGCACCTGCTCGCCGTCGAAGGCCCGGAGATACGCCAGAATCTTGCGATTCGAAGGCGTCAGGAAGCGGAGCGTCCCGCGGCCGAATACGCGAAACAGCTTGCGCAGCGCAATCAGATTCCGCATCCAGTTCAACAGCGAAGACGGATCGCCCTGTTGCGCCTCGACGTTCACTGCCTGATATCCCCAGACCGGGTCCATGATGACCGGGCTGTAGAGCATTGCGGGATTGGCCCGGCTGAAACCGGCATTGCGATCCGGATTCCATTGCATGGGCGTGCGCACGCCGTTGCGATCCCCGAGATAAACGTTGTCACCCATGCCGATCTCGTCGCCGTAGTAAATGATGGGCGTTCCGGGCAGCGAGAAGAGCAGGCTGTTCAGCAGTTCGATACGGCGACGGTTGTTGTCAATCAGCGGCGCCAGCCTCCGACGGATGCCGAGATTGATCCGGCTCCGAGGATCCGCACTGTACGCGAGGTACATGTAATCGCGCTCGTCGTTCGTGACCATTTCCAGCGTCAGCTCATCATGATTGCGGAGGAACATGCCCCACTGACACGTTTCCGGAATCGGCGGCGTCTGATTCATGATGTCGACGATGGGAAGACGATCTTCCTGGCGCAGCGCCATATACATGCGCGGCATAACGGGAAAGTGGAATGCCATGTGGCATTCGTCGCCGTCGCCGAAGTAGGGACGAACATCGCTCGGCCATTGATTCGCTTCCGCAAGAATCATGCGATTCGCGTAGCCTTCGTCCATGGCGGCGCGGATCTTTTTAATAATGGTGTGCGTCTCGGGGAGGTTTTCGCAATTGGTGCCGTCACGCTCGATGAGATAGGGGATCGCGTCGAGGCGCAGGCCATCGACCCCCATATCGAGCCAAAATCGCATCACCTTCAGCACTTCTTCCAGCACGCGGGGATTTCGGAAATTGACATCTGGCTGATGCGAGAAGAACCGGTGCCAGAAGTATGCTTTCGCGACCGGATCCCATGTCCAGTTCGATTTTTCGGTATCGGTGAAAATGATGCGGGCATCCTTGTATTCCTCGCCGGTATCGCTCCAGACGTAATAATCGCGTTCCGGCGAGCCTTTGGGCGCGTTGCGCGCAGCCTGAAACCACGGATGCTGATCGGAAGTGTGATTGATGACGAGTTCGATCATCACCTGAAGATCGCGCTCATGCGCGGCATTGAGAAACGCCACAAAGTCGTCCATGGTCCCGTAGGACGGATGGACGCTCATGTAGTCCGCTATATCGTAGCCGTCGTCGCGCAGCGGCGAAGGAAAGAAGGGCAGCAGCCACACGCAAGTGATGCCGAGCGCCTGAAGGTAGTCGAGTTTCTGGATGAGGCCCTGGAAATCGCCGATCCCGTCGTTATTGCTGTCCGCGAACGCTTTGACGTGAATCTCATAGATGATCGCGTCCTTGTACCACAGAGGATCGGCCGCGCTCCCCGCCCGTTTTTCGGTCATCGACGCTCCGCGGACTTAAATGCGGCCACGGCGAGTGGCGGGACCGTAATGCTCAGGGACCAGGCTCGACCATGCATCGGAAGAGGGCTTGCGTCGACGCCTCCCATATTGCCCTGGCCGCTGCCGCCATAGAGCCGCGCGTCGCCGTTCAGGACCTCACGCCAATAGCCGCCTGAAGGGGCTCCGACGCGATAGTTGTGATGCGTGGACGGGGTGAAGTTACAGACGAACAGAATCAGATCTCCGGGCGCACGTCCTTTGCGGAGAAAGCTGATGATGCATCGGTCCGAATCGCTGAAATCGATCCATTCGAAGCCCGCGGGCTCGCAATCCCGTTCATAGAGCGCCGGCTCGCCCCGAAGCGTGGTGTTCAGATCGCGCACCCAGCGCAGGAGGCCACTGTGACGCGGGTCGCTTTGGAGATGCCAGTCCAGGGACGCATTGGGATTCCATTCGTTCCACTGCCCAAAGTCGCTCCCCATGAAGATCAGCTTTTTGCCTGGATGAGCGAACATATAGCCGTACAGAAGCCGCAGGTTCGCAAACTTTCGCCAATCGTCGCCAGGCATCCGGCGGATGAGCGCACCCATACCGTGAGCGACCTCATCATGCGGCAGCGGGAGGATGAACTCTTCCTGGAACGCGCGCGCGAGATCCGGAAGGATCTGACCGTGGTGAACGTTGCGCCGCACGGGGTCGATGGACATATAGGCCACGGCGTTACGCATCCAGTCTATGTTCCATTTGAAACCGAACTGCTCCGCGATCATTATGGCGGAAGGATGTTCGGCGTGGACACGCTCGAGTAACAGGCGCAGAAGGCTGCCGGATTCGGGATGGGGCTCCGACTCAATTACCCGCAAGCCGTCGATGTGATACTTATCCAGCCAGAACAGCGCGTTGTCGATCAGGAAGTCGCGCGTATCCGAAAGGAATCGCGCGGCGGTCCAGTCGAGGATGATCCCGATTCCACGCTGGTGTAACGCATTGATGAGGTGCATGAATTGATCGGGCGTTCCGAATCGGCTGGTCGGCGCGAAGTGAGCGGTTGTCAAATAACCAGACGGATCATCGCCGGAGTATTCGGTTATAGGAAGAAACTCGACGTGGGTGTACCCGTTGTCGTGCGCGTATTCGGGAAGCTTTTCGGCTACCTCGCGCCATGTGGTCCATCGATTCCCGGCCTCAGGAACACGCATCCACGAGCCAGCGTGGACTTCATAAATCAGGAGAGGACGTTCGGCGGGAGTCGTCGACCGCGAACGCATCCAATCGCCGTCACTCCACTGAAAGGAATCGAGATCCCACACGCGGGAAGCGTCTCCGGGAAGCGCTTCGGTGCAGAATGCGTAGGGATCGGACCTGTCGACGCGAGATTCGTTAAATCGAGACCGGACGTGGTACTTGTATCGATCCCCTACCTTGACGCCCACAACAGTTCCCTGCCAGATGCCGCCGGCGGCGTTCTCCAACGGGAGATTTTGCAGATCCCAGCCGTTGAAATCCCCAATGACTGAAACGGATGCCGCGGCGGGAGCTGCCACCGCGAAGTGTGCGCCGTTCGGCGTAAGATGCGCGCCCATCTTTTCATAGAAACGTGCGCGATTGGCCATTGTTTTTGGCTCAGAGGTAATAGTCAAAATCCTTCTCCGTTCGCGACCAGCGACGTACGCGCAAGATGTGGCCGGGAAGGGTTTCCGGGACGAGTTCCACGTAGTCACGCTTACCCTTCCAGAGAAAGCGTCCTCCACTCAGGAGGTCTTCCGCCTCGAATGAGCGGTCGGCTGCAAGCCCGAGCGCGGCCATATCAAGCGAGACCCAGCCGGACCTTCTGCGCGCCCAATCGAGATTCACGACGACAATGACTATGTTTGAGAGGTCCTCCGAAGTCTTGCTGTAGCAGATCAGATCCGGATTGTCCGTTTCATGGAACACCAGGGTGCTGTCGCCCTGCAACGCCGGATTTTCACGGCGAATGTGGTTAATCCGTGTTATCACGTGTTGCAGCGAATTAGGCGAGTCCAGATTCCAGCGCCTGATCTCGTATTTCTCGGAGTCGAGATATTCCTCGCTGCCGGGCGTTTTGGGCGTATTCTCGATCAATTCGAAGGCCGGCCCATAAATCCCATAGTTCGCCCCGAGCGTGGCGGCAAGAAGCAGCCTCACCATGAACGCGGATCGCCCACCCACCTGGAGAGCCTCAGAAAGAATATCGGGCGTATTGGGCCAGAGATTTGCGCGGAAGAAATCGCGCACCAGCGAGCGCGAGAGCTCCGTGAAGTATGCCGTGATCTCTTCCTTCGTGTTGCGCCAGGTGAAGTACGTGTACGACTGCGTGAACCCAAGTTTGGCGAGACGGTACATGACAAAAGGACGAGTAAATGCCTCGGCAAGGAAGATGACATCCGGATGGGCCTCGCGGATCGAACCAATTACCCACTCCCAGAAGGGGAACGCCTTGGTGTGAGGGTTATCGACCCGGAAAACGCGCACGCCTTCCTCGATCCAGAACTCGAACACCTCCCGCAGGGCGTCCCATAACTCGCGCCAGGCGGGCGTTTCGAAATCGAGCGGATAAACGTCCTGATACTTCTTCGGGGGATTCTCTGCGTATTGAATGGATCCGTCCGGGCGTTTGCGAAACCATTCGGGATGGCGCTGAACCCAGGGATGGTCCGGCGAACACTGAAATGCGATATCGAGAGCAATCTCCAGGTTGCGCTCGCGCGCGGCAACGAGCAGGGCCTGAAAATCCTCGATTGTGCCCAGCTTCGGGTGCAATTCTGTGAAGCCGCCGGTTTCATCGCCGATCGCCCAGGGGCTGCCGACATCGTCCGGGTCAGCCGTTGTCGCATTGTTTCTGCCTTTGCGGAACTGGCTACCGATCGGGTGTACGGGCGGAAGATAAAGGATGTCGAATCCCATACCTACCACATACGGCAGGCGGGTTATGCAATCGCGAAATGTTCCGTGAGCGCCCGGCTCGGGCGTGGCTGAGCGCGGAAACATCTCATACCAGGTGGAGAAACGCGCCCGCAACCGATCGACGGTTACAAGAAGTTGCCGGTCGTATCTGGTGGCAAGGGCCAGTTCGGGGCATCGACGCATTGCGGCGAAGAGATCGTCGAAGAACGCCACCGATGCATTCGTTTTCAGCAGGGATGCCCAATGGCGGAGGGACTCGCGGTCGGAACCCGTAGCGCGCGCCGCGGCTGCTTCGACCAGCCCACTGCCAATCCGCAGTTCTACGGCAATGTCCTGACTGGCGGCGATCCGTTTTTTGAGGTCCGCGCGCCAGGTCTTA
>DATFSM010000164.1:0-16140 GCA_035262625.1 Bryobacteraceae bacterium | reverse complement strand
CAGCTTCCGGACCCCAGCTACAGCGGGCTGCAAAACAACTATCTCGGGTCGCTTCCTGTCGGTTTCAACAATTGGAACACCACCGACAAGGTGGATTTCAGCCTCAACGACACGAATACTTTGTCCGTGCTGTTCAGCCGCGGACACAGAGAACAATCCACCCCCTATCGCGAAACAGGCAGCAGTTTTCAGTCAGGCAACAACAGTCTTCCGCTGCCGTACGCGATCACCAGGCATGTGGACGAAGTCCCCACCACCGCGCAAGTGAAACACACGTATGTCGCGAGTCCGACACTGATCAACCAAATCAGCTACGGTCTTTCGCGCTTCTGGATCCCGATCACAAATTCCACCATCGACGGCAACTGGATGAACAAGGCGGGGATCAGCGGATTGCCCACCGGGGAAGCCGCGTCTTCGTTCCCTGAAATCACCTTCAGCGGTCCCAACTCGATCACCGGTTGGCGCGGCACGAATGCCCGGGCGTTCACCGAAGCGATCAACGATTTCACTTTGCAGGACAACGTGCAGTGGACCCGCGGCAAACACTCTGTGACTTTTGGAGTTCAGATGCAGTGGAATCAGGCCAACGAAAAAACCGACGCCTACGGCAGCCTGGCAACTTGGAACTTCAGCAATACCCAGACTGCGGGGTTCAGCCCTACAGGCACTCTCATGACCAGCACCGGCAATTCATACGCCAGCTACCTACTGGGCGCGCTGAACTCGGCCGGCGTTACTCAGGACTCCGTGGTGGGCTCGGGCGGGCGCTACAAGACGTTCTCATGGTGGATGCAGGACAATTTCAAGGTCAGCCCGAAACTCACTCTGAACCTGGGTCTCCGGCACGACATCTGGCTGCCCTATGTCGAGGTACAGGATCGCGAATCCTTCTTTAATCCGGCGCTTCCGAATCCGGCCGCCGGAGGGTATCGCGGCATCCTGATGTTCATGGGAAACGGACCTGATAGTTGCGGCTGCCGGACCACCATCGACACCGACTACAAATTGTTCGGACCGCGAATCGGCATCAATTACGCACTCACCAGCAAGACTGTCATCCGCGCGGGCTATGCCATCATGTACACGCATCGCGGGGGAGTCGGCGGGCGGGGCAACGCGCGCACCGGAACCGGCACGCTCGGATTTTCGGCGAGTCCTTCGTTCGTTTCACCCGATTCGGGGATCACGCCGGCGTTTTATTGGGATCAGGGAGTGCCTTCCTACGACAAGCCGCCGTTCTTGGATCCGACTCTGGGCACGGGCTTCAACGGTTCCGGCAAAGCCCCTTCGACCATGACTTACGGAGACCCGGAGATCGGTGGCCGGCCGCCGAGATACCAGAACTGGAACTTCGGCTTCGAGCGCGCGCTCACGCAGACGCTCAATCTGGGAGTGAACTACGTGGGGAGCAACGGACACTTTCTCAGCGGCGGCGGCCGCGGCATCTGGTCCGATCAGATCAACCCCAAATATCTTGCGCTGGGCAACCTGCTGCAAGCAACTGCCACGCCGGCTAACATCGCGGCGGCCAACGCCGTCATCCCCGGAATCGGGCTTCCCTTCGCGGGGTTCACGGGCTCGATCGCGCAGATGCTCCGCCCGTTCCCGCAATATCAGGGCATCACCGACGCATGGGGAGATGTGGCCAACTCCAATTACAACTCCTTGCAAGTCACGTTGAACAAGCGCCTCTCGCACCGGCTGGTTTTCAACAGCAATTACGTCTGGAGCAAGGCCTTCACAGACGACACAGCCACCACGGGCTCTGCGTCCGCTCGCAGCGCTTATAACTGGAAAACCGAAAAGGCGCAGCAGATCGATCCCTCCAATACCATCAACGTTTTGTTGGTTTACAGTCTGCCGTCCCGCAAGGGGCAGCGCCTGGGATTATTGACCGGAGGCTGGCAGATTTCCGGAATCACGACTTACCGGTCGGGCCAGCTCCTCAACACGTTTCTAGCAAACTGCAACACGCCGAATGCCGGCTCCTGTTACGCCGACTACAATCGAGGCTTCACAGGACCGGCGCGCATCGGCGGCGACTACGGCAGCGGCGACGTAAAAGGCGCGGCCGTGTACCTGGACAAGAACGCGTTCAAGTCGCCCGCCGCCTTCACCTACGGCGACACGCCGCGGACAGGAGCGTACGGCCTGCGCGGTCCGGGCAATTCCAACCAAAGCGTAAGTCTGCGGCGCGAATTCGCCGTCCGCGAAGGGTGGAAGCTATCCCTTCAGGCGGACGCGCTGAACGTTTTTAATTGGGTGCGATTCGGCAATCCCGTCGTCGACACCACCAGCGCAAGTTTCGGCAAGATCATCAGCGTCGCCAATTCGCCGCGAGTGGTGCAGATTGTGGGGCGGTTCAATTTTTGATTCGCGCCGCGCAGGTTGTTCCGTCACGCATAACTGGAGTCTGGCGCCATCGCCCTCTGGCTCCGTTCCGCGGTAATGCGCTCGAGGTAGCCACTTTGGCGAAACGCGTCCATGGGGTCAGCCGCGAGACCCTTAGAAAGCGCCCATTCGCGAATCGCCGGCCGGACGTCGGTGGAGAAGGCGTCTTTGAGACAGGCTTCCGCGTCGACCAGCGCGCACTTCGCCTGGCAGGCGACGAGTTTTTCATGATCCACCAGAGCTGCCTTTGCGAACAGCTCCTGCGCGGACGAGACCGTCTGAATCATCGCCTCTATCTTGCCTTTCAGGTTGTGGCTCTGATCGACCATATAGGCGATATCGGCGCGCTTGCCCGTCTCCCATTCGAAAAACAAAATCTCGTGAAAGATGCGGAAAACCTGATACGGATCGATCGAACCCAGCGTCAGATCGTCATCCGCGTAGCGGCGGTCGTTGAAGTGGAACCCGCCGAGCATATCAAGGTCCAGCAGCCACGCCACAATCTGTTCGATGTTCTGGCCCTGGTAATGATGGCCTGTATCGACCAGCGCCTTCGCGCGGGGTCCCGCCGCCTGTGCGTGCCACAGCGCCATGCCCCAATCGGCGATGTCGGTGTGATAGAAGGCTGGCTCGAATGGTTTGTACTCGACGAGCATGCGCTGGTCCTTTGCCAGGCGGTCGTGAGCGATCTCGAGCGCCTCGGCGAACCACTGCTTCCGCCGGCGAATATTCTGCGTTCCGGGATAGTTCGAGCCGTCGGCGAACCACAGCGAAACATCACGGCTGCCCAGACGGCCGGCAATCTCAATGCTGTCCAGGATGTGATCGAGCGCTTGCCGGCGCACCGCGGGATCGGGACTGCCGAGCGAACCATATTTGTAGATCTGGTCCTGGAATGTATTTGGATTGATGGAACCGGGCCGCACTCCATGCTTCGCGGCGAGCGCCTGCACCTTTGCGGCGTCGGCCATCCCCCCGGGCAGGTCCCACAAAACATGCACCGCCAGCGTGGGACACACTCCAGTCCAGCGGTGGACTTGGCCCGCGTCGCTGAACTTCTCTTCGATGGTGCGGGCTGCGGCCGGCTGGAGAAATTTGCCAAAGCGCGTGCCTGTGTCGGCGAACCCCCAAGAGGGCAGTTCGATACGAAATGTGTCCAGCGCTTTGAAGATCGAATCGGCCTGCGCGCTTGTCAAGACATTATGATAGTCGGGTTGATGCTGCTGCGCGCGACTGCCATCACGAAGACCTTCGACGGGGTCCGGGCGCTCCATCGAGCCGGCTTCGATCTCGAGCCTGGCGAAGTTCACGCGCTTGTCGGCGAGAACGGAGCCGGAAAATCCACGCTCATCCGAATCATTACCGGCGCGGAAACGTCCGATGCCGGATCCATCGAAGTGGAAGGCCGCGTGGTCGCGCAGCATGATGCGAAGGCGGCGAAGAGTCTCGGAATCGCGGCGATCTATCAGCAGCCCTCGCTGTTCCCGGACTTGACGGTGGCGGAGAATATCGCCTGGGCGCTCGAAACCGGCGGAACATGGCGCAAGGTGGATTGGCGCAGCAGGAAGCGGCTCGCCCGAGAGCTGTTAGAGCGTGTTGGCGCGCCTATCGATCCGGATAGTCCCGCTTCGGCTCTTAGCATGCCGGAGCAGCAGTTGGTGGAAATCGCAAAAGCTATCGGCGCGAAGGCAAGAGTCTTGATAATGGACGAGCCGACGGCTTCGCTCTCGGAGTCCGAAGTGGAACGCCTGTTCCGCTGGATCGCCACGTTTCGCGCCAAAGGCTGCGGGATCGTATACATTTCGCATCGGCTGGAGGAGATCTTTTCCATCTCGGACCGCATCACGGTTCTGCGCGACGGCGAAACCGTGGCGACGCAGTTCACAAAAGACGCCACGCGCGGCGAAATCATCCAACAGATGGCCGGCCGGGATCTCGCCGCGACGTTCCCTAAACCGCAAGTTCCCATCGGCGAAATCGCGCTGGAAGTGCGGGGGTTGTCGAATGCGCGAAGTGGCCTGCACGACATCTCTTTACATGTGCGCCGCGGTGAGATTCTAGGCGTCGCCGGCTTGGTGGGCTCCGGGCGCACCCAGCTTGCGGAGACCGTCTTCGGCCTCACGCCCGCCGATTCGGGCGAGATTCTGGTGCGTGGCAAACCGGCAGCGATCGAGTCGCCCGCGCGCGCGATCGCGCACGCAATCGGCTACGTCCCGGAAGACCGCCGCCGGAATGGGGTGGTGATGGAAATGCCCATCGCTTCGAACGTCAGTCTCGCGAGTCTCGCGTCGGTTGCACGTGGTGGCCTGATCGATCGCAGCGCTGAGCGCAAACTCGCCAGCCGCTATATGCGACAGTTGCGCATCAAAGCTAAGTCGGTTCAGTCGAGCGCCGCGACGCTTTCCGGCGGCAACCAGCAGAAGGTCGCGGTTGCGCGGTGGCTGGCGACCAACCCGTCGGTTCTGATCCTGGACGAGCCGACGCAGGGAGTCGATGTCGCCTCGAAGTATGAGATTCACAAGCTGATGGGCGAGTTGGCGGGGCGCGGCACGGCGATCATCATGATTTCGTCGGAGCTGCCCGAGATTATCGGCATGAGCGATCGTATCGCGGTGATGCACGCGGGCCGCATTCGCGGTGAGCTTTCGCGCGAGCAGGCGACGCCGGCGAAGATTCTCTCGCTGGCGCTGGGGCACAGCTAGGTGGCTGCAATCTATCGCAGGGAGATCGCTGTGGCGGGCGCCATCGTGGCGCTCTGGATCGTGCTTGCGTTCGCCGCCCCGGGTTTCTTCACCTTAGATAATCAGCGCGATGTATTGATGGCGAACATGCCGGTGCTGATCGCCGCGCTGGGAATGACGCTCATCATTCTCACGGCGCAGGTCGATATTTCGATCGGTTCGCAATTCGCAATCTGCGGAGTGATAGCGGGATTGCTGGCGAAGTCCGGACTGCCTCTGCTCGCGGTAGCATTGGCTGTCTTGCTGACGGGCGCCGCGCTCGGCGCGGTCAACGGAGCCTTGGTGGCCAGGGTGCGAATCCCTTCGATCGTCGTCACGCTGGCCGCGATGATCGCCCTACGCGACGCGCTGCGCTGGGCGACGCAAGGGGCATGGATCGAGGATCTCCCGCGCAATTTTCAGTGGTTCGGGTTGACACTCCCGGCCTCGCAAATAGTGACGGCAGGCGTCGCAGCCATTCTGTTCGCCTCCACCGCGTGGGGATTGCGGAATCTGAGGGCGGGGCGCGCAGTGTACGCGGTCGGGTCGAGTGAAAACGCCGCGCGTATCGCGGGAATCGACGCAGCGCGAGTAACCTTCTGGGCATTCGCTATTTCGGGCGCCCTCACGGGCTGTGCGGCGATGCTGAATTCGGCGCGTTTCAATCAGATTCCCAGTAACGCCGGGTTAGGAATGGAGTTGAAGGTCATCGCCGCGGTGGTGGTGGGCGGCGCGGCGATTCGCGGTGGACGTGGCACTGTCATGGGGACGCTGCTCGGCGTGATCCTGCTCGGCACAATCGGGCCGGCGCTGACGTTCCTCGGTATCAGTGCGTATTGGGAGAAGGCAATTCAGGGCGCGATCATCCTGGTGGCGGTGGCCGCCGAAGCGTGGCCCAAGCGTGCGTCGATGTGGAGGGACCGGCTTGTCCAAACTTAATAGCCGGTTTCCGAATGGCGAGTGGATTTTGGCGCTCGCGCTCGTGGCTGAGATCGCGGTGTTCTCCGCCGTCGCGAAGAACTTTTTCACTCGCGGAAACTTCACCGAGATAGTTCGAGCCAGTGTTGAAACCGGATTGCTGGCGATGGCCTTGACCCCGGTGATTGTGACCGGCGGAATCGATCTTTCGGTGGGATCGATGATGGGACTGGCAGCCGTGGTCTTCGGAGCCGCTTGGCAGGACTGGCACGCGCCACTCGCGGCTGCGGCCATTCTGGCTCTTCTCGCTGGCTGCGCGGGCGGCGCGCTGAATGCGGCACTGATCGCCCGCTTCCGTATTCCAGCGCTAATCGTAACCCTGGGATCGTTTTCTTTGTTTCGCGGGATTGCGGAAGGCATCACGCGCGGCGCGGTGAACTACAGCCGGTTTCCGAGAGCTTGGCTCTTTCTCGGCCAGGGCTACCTGGGCGGAGTTGTGCCGGCGCAGCTTCCAATATTCCTGATCGCCGTGATCGGGTACGCATTGCTTCTGCATCGATCCACAATTGGCCGGTCGCTCTACGCCATTGGGTTCTCGGCGGGCAACACGCGCTACTCGGGTATCCCCGTCGCGAGGCGCATTGGCTTGGTCTACCTGCTTTCCGGCGTCGCCGCAAGCGTCGCGGCTATGGTCTACGTCGCGCATTTGGGACAGGCGAAGTCGGATGCTGGAACCGGCTATGAGCTGGATGCGATCACCGCCGTGGTTCTCGGAGGCGCTTCTGTGTTTGGCGGACGCGGAACCATCGGGGGCACACTGCTCGGGATCTTCTCGCTCGCGGTGTTGCAGAATGGTTTGCGCCTGGCCACGTTGCCTTCCGAATTGACGGGCGTGCTGACCGGAACGCTTCTGGTCGCTGCCATCAGCATCGATCGCTTCCTCGCGCGTCCAGTCCGCGTGAGCCAGATGGAGGGAAGGATTGCCGTGAAGAATAGTCAAGTCGCCGTCATGTGCGGTGCGATCTTAATCGGAGCGCTGATTGTTGCGGGCACGAACATCTGGCTGGTGCGGTCCGTACGACCGTCGGCGGGCGCTGCCGCGATCGCAGCCGGCGCTCGGCGCCGTCCGGTGATCGCCATGATGCCCAAGGCCAAAGGCGATCCGTATTTCGTAAGCTGCCGCAAAGGAGCCGAAGAGGCCGCGCGAGAGCTCGGCGTGGATTTGATTTGGGACGGTCCTACCGGCCTGGATGCGGCCAAGCAAAATGAAATCATCGAGAGCTGGATCACGCGCCGGGTGGACGTGATCGCAGTAGCTGTGGAGAATCAGGCCGGCATTTCGACCGTTTTGCGCAAGGCCCGCGCGCGCGGCATTCGCGTGCTGACCTGGGACGCCGACGCCGCGCCGGATGCTCGCGATTTCTTTGTGAATCAGGCGACGGCGCAGGCGATTGGCGAGACGCTGACGGATGAAGCTGCACGCTTGCTCAACGGCGCGGGTGAATTCGCCATCGTCACAGGCGCGCTCAGCGCCGCCAATCAAAACGAGTGGATCAAATTCATTCGCGAGCGCATCGGGCGCCAGCATCCCCATCTGAAGCTGGATGTCATTCGTCCCAGCGATGACGATCGCGATAAAGCCTTCGCCGAAACCCAGACCATCGTCAAGGTGTTGCCGGGAGTGAAGCTGGTGATGGCGATTTCGGCTCCGGCGGTCCCCGGCGCAGCCGAAGCGATTCGCCAGATGGACCGCAAGGATCTTGACGTCATCGGGCTTTCTCTTCCAAATATTTGCAAGCCCTACATTCGCGCGGGCGTTGTTCAAGAGATCGTTCTGTGGAACACTACCGATCTGGGCTACCTGACCGTCTACGCCGGCTCGCTCTTAGCAGAAAACAGAATTGCATCGGGAGCGGAGTCCATCCAAGCCGGCAGACTCGGCGCTATGGAAGTTCGCGGCAGCGACATTATCCTGGGGACTCCCTTGATCATCGACAAGGGCAATGTGGATCGCTTCGATTTTTAGACGCGATGAATGCTCACTACCTTGCGTTCGATGTAGGCGCCGAAAGCGGGCGGGCACTGCTCGGGCGGTGGGGCTCGGGAATGCTGGAACTCACAGAAGTCCGCCGCTTTCCCAATCGGCCGCTGAATGGCGACGGATCGCTCCGCTGGAACGTTCGCGGGCTGTGGCATGAGATGCAGCGCAGTCTCGATGATCTGCGAGATGTGGCCTTGGCGAGCATTGGAGTCGATACATGGGGCGTCGACTACGCTCTTCTCGACGAGCGCGGCGAGTTAATCGAGAATCCCTATCATTACCGCGACGCTCGCACGAAAGGAATGATGGAAGCCGTATTCGAGCGAGCGCCGCGCGAGAGAATCTATTCGATTACCGGCATCCAGTTTCTGCCGTTCAACACGCTCTACCAGCTTTACGCCGCTAGCCGCCTGGCGCCCGCGACGCTTGAAAGAGCAACGGCGCTCGCGACGATTCCAGACCTGCTCAATTACTGGCTCACGGGTAAATTGGCATCGGAATACACCGTCGCAACCACTACTCAATTCGTGGATGCGGTCACTCGTTCCTGGGCCACGGCGCTGCTCGCGGATTTGAAGTTGCCCACGCATCTATTGATTCACATCGTCGAGCCAGGCACAGTTCTCGGCCACGAAAGACGAGCAGGCACGCCAGTCGTGGCGCCGGCCTGCCACGATACGGGATCGGCCGTCGCGGCGGTTTCACTCGATGCCAATAGCGCTTTCCTAAGCTCCGGCACTTGGTCGCTGTTGGGAACTGAACTATTCACGCCGTTGATCACGCCGCAGGCTCGCGATTTGAATTTCACCAACGAAGGCGGAGTTTGCGGGAGCACGCGGCTGCTGAAAAACATCGTGGGCTTGTGGCTGTTGCAATCGTGCCGCGCCTGTTGGGCCGCCGAAGGAAGGGCGTCCAGCTACGAAGAGCTGCTGGAAGCCGCTAGCGGCTCACAAGACGCGTTCCGATCGCTGTTCGACCCCGACGATCCCGCATTCTTAAACCCCGCCCACATGCCCTCGGCTATCGCCGGGTATTGCGTCCGCACCGGACAGCCGCGTCCCGATTCGCCGCCCCAGTTTACTCGCGCTATTTTAGAAAGCCTCGCCTTCAAATACCGCGCCGTGCTCGAGTCACTCGAAGGATTGACCGGAATTCGGTTCGAAGAAATTCGCGTGATCGGCGGCGGATCCAAGAATCGCCTGCTAAATCAGCTCACGGCGGACGCCACCGGGCGTCGAGTGATCGCCGGACCTGCGGAAGCCACTGCGCTTGGCAACATCGCAATGCAAATGCTCGCAACCGGAGCCGTGTCCACGCTCGCAGCGGCTCGCGATGTGATCGACAGGTCGTGCGCGCTGGAGCGGTTTGAGCCGCGGGGGACGAGCGACTGGGATACACACTACCCGCGTTTTCGAGATTATATGAGATATGCCCGCACCTGAAACAGCAACCAGCTTGCTACAGAATCTGTGGGAGGACGGCAGGGCGGACGTCCTCAAAGGCAAGCCGCTCGACCTGTTGCAATACCGCTCGAACCTTCTCGGCGCGGACCTCCGCATCACGAACTTCGGCGGCGGCAACACGAGCTCCAAGTTTGAGCTGGCCGACCCGCTCTCGGGAAATCCCGTCCGTGTTCTGGCGGTCAAGGGGAGTGGGGGCGACTTGCGTTCCATCAGCACCGCCGGGTTCGCCGTTCTGTACTTGGAAAAGCTCGAACAGCTTATCGCGCGCTACCGCGGAGAGGAGCACGAGGACGAAATGGCAGCGTACTATCCTCTGTGCGCATTCGGCGAGAATCGAGTGGCAGCCTCCATCGATACGCCACTGCATGCCTTCCTGCCGTTTCCCCATGTTGACCATCTGCATCCCGATTGGTGCATCGCGCTCGCCTCGAGCGCCAACGGCAAGAGGAAGCTGGATGAGTTCAACAACCTCTATGGAAGGCGCATCGTCTGGCTGCCTTGGCAACGGCCCGGCTTCGAGCTCGCGATGATGCTGCGACGCGCAGTCGCGGAGAATCCGGGTTGCGATGGACTTCTGCTCGGGAGCCATGGATTGTTCACCTGGGGAGGGACGCAGCGCGAGTGTTACGAGAACAGCATCCAGACCATCGATCAGATGGGCGGGTTCATTCAAGAACACCAGCGCCGTTCGAACAGGCCGGTATTTGGAGGCGCCGCCGTGAACAGCGCGATGGATCGCGAGTCGTCCGCCGCGGCGATTCTTCCCCACTTGCGGGGTGCGCTGTCGTCCTATCGGCGCTTGATCGCGCATTACGAAGGTTCCGAAGCTGCGCTGGCGTTTGCGAGTTCAAATTGGGCTGAGCCGCTCTGCCGATTGGGCACGAGCTGTCCGGATCATTTCCTGCGCACGCGCATCTGTCCGCTGTTCGTCCCCTGGAATCCGGCGGGCGATGGAATCGATCAGCTCGAGCGGGAGATTCGCCGCCGCGTCGTCCAATATCGCGCTGATTACCAGGATTACTACCTCGCGAACGCAGTGCCGGATTCGCCTCCTCTTCGAGACGCGAACCCGTCGGTTGTGGTCATCGGAGGGCTGGGCGTCTTCGGATTGGGAAAGGACAAAACTGAGGCGCGCATCATCACGGAATTCTTTCTCAATGCCATCCACGTGATGGCCGGAGCGAATGCGCTGGAAGACGGAGACGAGAGGGGCGATCTTCCGCAGGCACAGCATCCGGAGCAGGCTCGCCACTTTTCGAGCTTCCGTAACTACGTCGCGCTTCCCCGGCCGGAAGCGTTTCGCATCGAGTACTGGGCGCTCGAAGAGGCCAAGCTCCGGCGCATGCCACCGGAGCGGGAGTTTAGCCGCAAAATCTTCGTCGTAGTGGGCGGCGCGAGCGGCATTGGCCGCGAGGTCGCTCTGCTCGCCGCACGCAAGGGCGCCCATGTGGCGGTTGCCGATCGAGACATCCGGAGCGCGGAGGCCGTCGCGAAAGAAGGCATCGCCTCTTCGGAAACGATGTTCGCATGCGAAGTGGATCTTGCATCCAGGCACAGCGTAGCCGCCGCGCTCCGGGCGGTCATTTTGAAATTCGGCGGCCTCGACGCCATCATCAACACCGCCGCGACCTACCCCACGCCGCAAGCGGACGTTCTGGCCGAGACCGTGTGGCGGGATGCATTCGAGGTCAACGTGACGGGGAATTTTGTTCTTGCCCAGGAGGCAGGCGCGATTCTGAAATCGCAGAACCTGCCTGCGTCGATTGTGTTGACCAGTTCCGCCAACGCAGTGGTTCCCAAGCGCGGCAGCGAGCCGTATGACTCGAGCAAAGCCGCGCTCAGCCACCTGATTCGCGAACTCGCCATCGGCCTGGGCCCCTTGGTGCGCGTCAATGGAGTCGCTCCGGCCACCGTCATTGCGGGCTCGTCGATGTTTCCACGCGATCGCGTCATGGACTCGCTCCGCAAGTACGGGATTGAATTCGCCGAATCGGAGCCAACCGAGGAGTTGCGTGACAAGCTCGCGGAATTCTACGCGCGCCGCACGATTACGCGCATGCCGATTCTTCCTTCTGATTGCGCAAATGCCATTTGCTGGCTCGCGGGCGATGAGAGCGCCAAGACCACCGGCCATGTGATTCCAGTCGACGGAGGATTACCGGAGGCGTTTCTCAGATGAGGCGGCGCCTGTTGGCTCCGATTTTGTTCTTGGCTCCGCTCTTGGGACAGCCCGCGGAGTTCGACGCTGCCGTCTTCAAAGCTCCGCCAGCACAATATCGAGGGCACGCCATGTGGAGCTTCCCATTGACCACCCTGAATGAGAACTACGTGATTTCGGGAATTCAGGAAATGGCTCGGCTGAATTACGGCGGATTCTTTATAGAAGCTGGAGGTGGACCCACTACGGGACTTTCCGACGCGTACGTAAAACTGTTCCGTCGCGGCCAAACTGACGACCGGGGCGTCGCATTTCTCAGCGATGAGTATTTCCGCTATTACAAGCTCGCCATGGAGGAAGCGAAGAAGCACGACATGCAGGTCGTCTTGTACGACGATTATGCGTTTCCCACGGGAACCGCTGGCGGACAAATGTACTCGCGGTATCCGCAGCACATGGCGAAGAGCCTGGAAATGACGGAGCGCAATGTCACGGGACCCATGAAGGTAGAGCTCGCGGTTCCCGAAGGGATTTACATCGGCGCCGTCATGATGAATCGCGACACGTTCGAGCTCGCGGATATCAGCGATCGCCGTACGAAGAATCGCATCGTCTGCCAGACTCCTAAAGGTAACTGGAAGGTGATGGCGTTTTACCTCACCGAGGGCAAATCGCGCGTTGTCGATTACCTGGACGAGAGAGCCATGGACGCATTCATCTCCCTGACGTACGAAAAGTACCAGGCCAACCTGGGAAGATATTTCGGCAATTTGATCAAGGAAACGTTCTACGACGAGCCGGCTCTGCACCACGCCGACCGAATGTGGACTCCTACTTTCAACGTCACGTTCCTGAAGCTTCACGGCTATTCCCCGATGAAGTATTATCCGGCGCTCTGGTACGACATCGGTCCTCAAACGGCCGCCGCGCGCAACGCGCTATGGGGACATCGAGCCGAGCTTTTCGCAACGAACTTCATCAAGCGCCTGAACGACTGGTGCGCCGCGCGCGGACTCCAGTTCGGAGGGCACCTGGATCAGGAAGAACCCGTCAATCCGGTTCCGGTGACTGGAGATCTGCTGAAGGTTTTCGAATATCAGGCGCTCCCTACGGTCGATGACATCTGGTGGTACGGGCGGTCGAACGTTTCGTACAAAGTCGTTACGTCCGCGGCGTTCAACTACGATCATCCAATCGCGCGTGCGGAGACATACGCCGCGTATCGCGGACTCACCGATACGATCGCGTTCCAGGTGGCCATGGATCAGTACGCGATGGGCATCAACGAGCAGATCCCGGCCCGCACGGAGCAGGTTAAGCGCGCCGAGCTGAACGATTACGTCGGTCGCCTGAGCTATCTGCTCCAGCACGGGCGTCACGTGGCGGATGTGGCCGTGCTATATCCCATCGCATCGCTGCAAGCGGCCTACCGGAATATCGGCGGGCGTCAGTTCTCGCTCGCGCCAATTGAGCAGCCTCCGCAAATCACGGAGATCGCGTACGCGCGTGAAGGCGGCTCGTGGCCTCCCGAGGCCGACTACCAGGAAGTGGGAGAAGCTCTCTTCCGTGGGCTGCGCGTCGACTACACCTATCTGCACCCCGAAGTCCTCATCAACCGATGCACCATCGAGAATCGGCATCTGATCCTGAACAATCGCGAAAATCGCGAAGAATTCCGCGTCTTGATTCTGCCCGGAGGCCGCGTACTATCCGCCGCTGCCGCCGCGAAGATCAAGGAGTTCTATGATCAGGGCGGGATGGTGATCGCCACCGGCATGTTGCCCACGCAATCGGCGGAATTCGGGAAGGATAAGGAAGTCCAGCGAGTCATCGCCGATGTGTTCGGAGTTTCGCCGGACGGCGCAGTGAATGCCGACGTGCGGCGAGCGCAGGACCGCCAGAATCTCTACGTCTTCTGGTATTTCATGAAGAAGAATCAGGCGGGCGGGACGGCCATGTTCCTTCAGCTGCCTCATCCGTGGCTCTTGGATTTTGCGCTCCGGCAGGTTCTTCCGCTGCGCGACGTCGGATTCGATGCGGATATTCAAGGCGCGATGACTCCGCCCAAACGCGGGGCTGATTATGATGGCGCTCTCACCTATATTCATAAAGTGAAGGGCGGCCGGGACATTTATTTCTTCGCCAACTCGTCGGCGAAATCGATCGATACGGAAGTGGTCTTTCGAGGAGATAAAGTGCTGACTGTCTGGAATCCTCACACGGGGGAGCGGCAGCCTGCCGAGTTCGAACGCGGGGAAACTAATGGGCAGAGGATCACAACGGTGCGCTTGGTGCTGCCGTCTGTCTCGTCGCTTTTTTTCGTAGGAACTGCGAATTGAGCGCTGGAGTATAGCTCGCAGGAGCAATGGCGCTGAGATCCAACACAACCTTGCGTCTCCCGAAGGCGCCTTGAAAGGTCTCGATAATCATTCAGCCACATCAAACCGATTCTTTGGCGATTCCGATTTGACATGGAGCGCCGGGGATCATATAGTCGGGAGCGGATCTGGGTGACTCTACTGTAAACTCATGAGCCTGCTTTTTGCCGCCGGTACCGAAACCAACGAACTCTCTCCGGAAGGCGTCAGGCAAGCTCTCTTTCACGCCCTCGATGGGCTCGGTCCCCGGCACAACGTCATCGCCGTCCCTCCCGACATCACGCGCTATCACTCCCGCGCCGGCTTGCTCGTGCGCTTCGCCTACGAGTACTATGGCGATCGGCTGACTCGCGTTCTGCCGGCAACCGGAACCCACACGGCCATGACCGGCGACGAAATCGAGTGCATGTATGGTCCCATCCCCCGCGACCGTTTCTCCGTTCATGATTTCCGCAACGGCGTTTCCACGTTGGGCGAGGTCCCTGATGCTTTTGTTCGCGAACAATCCGAGGGCCGGCTCGAATTCGCGTGGCCGGTCCAACTGAATCGCATGCTGCTCGAAGGCGGCTTCGATCTGATTCTCTCGATCGGCCAGGTGGCGCCGCATGAAGTAGCCGGAATGGCCAACTACAACAAGAACCTTCTGATCGGCACAGGCGGCGCCGGGAGCATCAGCTTGAGCCACTATCTTGGCGCGGTCTACGGTATGGAACGGATCATGGGCCGCGCCGATAATCCGGTCCGGCGCGTTCTAAACTATGCCTGCGATTCTTTCACGCGGAGCCTGCCGGTCATCTATATACTGACTGTGGCGGATGGCGACGCCATCCGCGGCTTATTCATCGGTGACGATATCGAGTGTTTCGAAAAGGCCTCCGAACTGAGCCTGAAAGTGAACTTCACCATGCTCGACCGGCTCATTCGCAAGGCCGTAGTCTATTTGGATCCGAAAGGTTTTAAAAGCACGTGGATCGGGAACAAGGCCATTTACCGTCTCCGCATGGCCATGGCCGATGGCGGCGAACTTATCGTGCTGGCGCCCGGCGTCAAACAATTCGGCGAGGACGCCGCCATAGACGCGCTCATCCGCAAATACGGCTACGCGGGCACGCCCGCTATCCTCAAAGCCGCGGCTGATGATGCCGGTCTTGCAGCGAATCTGAGCGCCGCTGCACACCTGATTCATGGATCGTCGGAAGGCCGCTTTGCGATCACGTATTGTTCGCCTCAGCTCGGCAAAGAGGCGATCGAAGGAGTTGGGTTCGGGTACGGATGGCTCGACAGCATGATGGAACGCTACCACGTCGCACAACTGCGCGGCGGCTGGAACCACGTTGGCGGCGAGGAAATCTACTTCGTTCCCAATCCGGCTCTCGGCTTATGGGCTCACCGCGAGCGCTTTTCCGGCGCTGAGCAAAAGGCCGCCGCATGACAATGGGAACCAATCAGCTAAGCGCGGCCCCAGCCGGAGTGAACTACGGCTTCGAAATCCCCGAGACGGGAGCGCTTGATTTTTTAGCATTAGGCGCCTTAGTCCATCGCCTCGATCCGGGAACCGTCCCCTTTCGCAAGGCTACGGAATGCCAGATTCATGTAAGCGGTGGCGAGTTCAATTGCGCAGCCAACCTGTCGGATTGCTTTGAACTGAAGACCGGGATCGCGACCGCCATGGTCGACTATCCAGTTGGCGAGCTAATCGCTGCCCGCGTTCGCGCAATGGGCGTAAAACCGTTTTACAAGAAGTTCCGGCACAACGGCGTGAATGGGCCGAATATGGCGGCGGTCTATAGTGATCGGGGACATGGAGTACGCTCCCCAGTGGTGTTTTATAACCGGGCGAACGAGGCGGCTGCGCAGTTAAAGCCAGGGGACTTTGACTGGCGGGCGATTTTCGCGGATGGCGTTCGATGGTTTCACAGCGGCGGAATTTTCGCCGCTTTGTCGGAGACCACGGGCCAAGTCATCCTCGAAGCTGCGGAGGCTGCCCATGCAGCCGGCACCGTCGTATCTTTCGATCTCAACTACCGGGATAAGCTGTGGAATGCCGGGGGTGGTCCGTCGCGGGCGG
>DATFSM010000163.1:0-65299 GCA_035262625.1 Bryobacteraceae bacterium | reverse complement strand
ACCGACGACCGCGGCAACTACCTTTACGAAATCCCGCCGGAAGATCTGCCCGCCAAGTACGCGCATAAGCGCGAATACCAAGTCGAACCTGTAACTTCATCCCCATATGCCTCACCAGGTGCAGTATGAGTTCAAAGCCTTCCGATCCGGGTCCTGCGCACGGCAGGGCAGAGCGACTGCGCCATAGTGCTGGAGCACGTCCCGATACAGCGGGTTCAGCGAAGGGTCGTGCACGTCAGGCGTGAGCACGCCCTCGCGAAGATTATCGAGAACGACAACGCGCGGGGCGCCGCCGAGCCTGCGAAATGCTTTTTCGTGCAATTCGGCCCAGATGCGTGAGCTGGAGCGGAACGAGGAAGCGAACCGACTTTCTGCTGTACCCGAGCGTGAGCACAAACAGACGCGTCCGGCAATACTTCCCGGTTTGCGGATCGCGTACCATCGGGCCGGAGCCGTAATCCACCTGCGCTTCTTCGCCGGGCGGAGTGCTGATCACCACTCGGGCTTCGGGCGATGACGATCCCCGGAGTTTGCCGACAAAGCGCCTTACGCTCTGATAGGTGCCGGTGAAGCTGTGGTCATCGACCAGATCCTGCCAGATGGCTTTGGCGTTGCGGCCACGGGCAAGACCCAGTTCGATAACTTCCCGCCAGGGGTCGCAGGCGCTGGCAGACGGTGACCTGCCGGGTATCGGACCATCTCCGACAGTGTTTTCACCGGTGGACTCCGCGCGAAAGTCGGTGGTCACCTCGTTGGCCGGTTTTTGCCGGAGTGCGCCGGCCCCAGGCACCGGGCGGCCGAACCGGGACGCCGGAAGCCTTCAAATAGCCGCTGATTGTTTCCCGGCGGATATGTACGGCTTTTTCAATCCGGCGCAGCGACCAGCCCAGCCGCCCCAGCGCGATGACCTGCTCTTTCTTTCCCTCGCTCAAGACATTGCTCACGTTGACGGAGGGTATTCCTCTCGTCAGGATCAATGTCCCGGATCAGTTGTTCCGTTGGCCGCTTTTCAGGTGATCATCGTTGGCCGCTTTTGAGTGATCCCCGAGGCTTTTCGGATGATGTTCATTGCTTCGTATCCCGCGATCGTGCTCAGTGCTCCCTCCACGGATTCGGAAACCCTGACTGGATGTGATCCGCTTCTTTAGGAAACGATCATCCTGCTCGATGATGTTGTTCAAATAAGGAGACGGTCGGCAGCGGCAGTTCGGGCTCAGCTCGCCCGATTCCCTCAACTCGGCGACGGCGATCGCGTATGCCGGGTGACCGTCGACATTGATGACGCGTGGGCGAACCGGAGCGGCAATCAGTGCGAGTTGTAGAAGCCTTTCGCGGCAGTCAGATCGCGGTTCGGGGACAGCAGGAAATCAATGGAGTTCCCGGCCGAGTCGATCGCTCTATATAAAATCGCTCTATATAAATAGGTCCAGCGCCCTGCAACGCGAATGTAAGTTTCGTCGACCCTCCACGAACGGTTCGGGCGACGCATCTCGCGCCGGATCAGGTTCATTCAGAATCGGGCCGACGTGCAGAACCCAGCGAGCGATCGTCGAATGGTCAACGCTCACTCCGCGTTCAGCCATCATCTCCGCCAGATCGCGATAGCTCAGGCAATAACGCAGATACCACCTGACACACAAAACGATAATTTCATCCGGGAAGCGCCGTCCCCGAAAGCGATTACTGTGATCGATATTCATCCCCGCTCACCGTAGCAGACCGGAACATCCTGAATGCGACACTGCCGGTTTACGTCCCAGCCGGAATCCCATATGCAGGAGATCGACCAGTTCAGTTCGCTTTCGTAGAGATCGACGAATACGGTCGAGAGGTCCATCTGCGCCGATCTGACGCGCGATGGAGCGGCGGGCCGAAGGGATATCATCCCTGAGTGGCTTATGATGTCTTCCATCTTGACGGCGGGACTATTGGAGTCAAATGCTCGCCGGGAGCCTTCGTCCACTATCGCTGGAATTTCGAAAAAGCCAAGTGGACAGTGGATGAAGACCCCGAGCGACAAGAATTCACAAGCGAAAACGAAGCGCTGAATCGAGCTAGAGTGATTGGCGGCGACCCAGACCTCGACGTGTGAGACGCGCGCTTCTAAGAGTCATCGGAAGAACCGGAGTTGAGAATCCGGGCGGTGCGTAATGGCCCTCTCCGAACGTTTCACAATAGGCTTGATCACTCTGGCGAGGTGTGCCTAAAATACCCGTCGGGCCCATTCGACACCATTGAGAAAGGTCTGAACATGAGCGATCCACTGAAGCCTGAACCGAAGCCCGACGAGCTGACACAGAAGACGGAACCCGAAGCCATCCAACTAACCGAAAAAGAGGCGGAGGATATCTCGGCGGGCGCCGTCAACGCATTCTTGCAAATCGATGACGTTAGATAACGTTAAAGGTGACAGTTAGCAGTTTTCGGCATTTACCGCTTTCCCTAAGTCTTACGTCTGCGGGAACCGAGGCCGACTCGGTTCCCCTTGGTTCGAAACGGCTCCCTGAAAATTCAAAAAGCCCGATCCGTAGGGAGGATCGGGCTTTTTGCTGCGCGAGCGGTGGCTCGGACACTGGGGGCCGAAATTGACAAGGAACGAATGCCCCCGTTTGACCGGGAATGATATCAGGTTTTCGGGTTGCACTTCGGGCCGCGCCCGCTGGTGTTCGCTTCGGATCGCCGCTTGTACTCCCCTTCGCGCTCGCCTATCACGGAGTACGGAACGGCGCTGATGTCTGTTCCTGGACCGTCCGATTCGCCGTTTGTGATATTCCGCGCTGAGGCACTGGAATTGCACGCCCTCGGCCAAAATGAAATGCGAGGATCGCGAACTCCTCTGGGCGTCATACGAGCGGGCGCTCGATGACTTCTGCATATGCGTGGATGCCTTGAATACATCTTCGAGGGCTGCCTTAGACTCCCGAATCGTCGCGGCATTGGCAGCCAAAGGCGCGTGCGTAGAAGCCCGCACTGCATGGGAGAGCCATCTTCGCGACCACGGTTGCGATGAAAATCGGAAGTTGTTCGCTGGAGACTCGGGCAGGTGTGCGGCATAGCGTCCGCGTGACGATGAACGCTCCCGGCGCAAAAGCTTAACCGCCATACCGGTATCAACCCCCCTTCCTCAATGCCGGGGAGCGTCGCCTCGAAAAGATCGGCCAAATCGTTGCGCCCGGTCTCGTACGCAACCCGGCAGAGCCGCGCGGTGGTCACGGCGTCGGGCCTGCGGCCGCACTCATAATGCGCGACCGAGTGCCCGCCGATGTCGAGCTTTGTCGCTGGGTCATGCTGAGGGCTGAACGCAGGGTTTTGATGGCTTCCGATAATTCGCTTTCATGACAAAGACCGACCGTGCGGTTGCAGATGCGAGAGTCTCAAGGGTAGTGTGAGGGTTCCTTTAGGTAGTTTTGCGTTTCCTGTAGGTAGTTTTGCGTTTCCTGAAAGATGTCCCTCAGGTGTATAGATTCCGTCGGTGCGTTATTTGTTCGACGTTTGAGAAATCCGGCCCGCCGTCACTGGCAAGTCTTTTATTTCTCCAACGGCGCAGCGTGCGTGTGGCGCTCGTCGCCGGTTTCGGCAATGACCCATTCGAGCAATTGTCTTGCGTTCCGGCCCGATCGTTCGGCGGCAACGGCGGCGGAAGAAATCGAGGATCAATCCTAGGCGGGCGGCTCCAACGGCTCGCGATGTGCTGCGATAGGCACTTCCACATCGGCGGCGAAGTCGGGATCGATGACGGCCGTTGAGTCTGCGGAGAGCATCGCAATGCACTCGGAGATTTTGCGGGGCGGCGGACCTGCGGGCTTCAGCACGGCAACGGTCTGTTGATCATGCTCGCCCACGACCTCAAGGCCTCGGCGCACCTTCTCAAGCGCAGGCGCGAAGTTGCCGGCGATCTCAGCTTCCGTCATGTGGACCTTTACCATCTCGAGATGATAGCGGCTTTTATTGCCCGTCTTCCGCATCCAGCGGATCTTCTGGCAATGACCATACAGCCCTTCAAATTGACTACCGGCGGCGCATTATTACTAATGAATTAGTTATCTGTGTACCCGCTGTGTACCTCGAATCGGCTGAAGTATCGAGTTCGGCGTTTTTGCCAATTATTGAAATCAATAACTTGTGGGCTGTCAATCGATCGTTCGGGTTCGAGCCCCGCCCGGCTCACCACCGTACACGATTGAAACTCACATAATCAGATCCCTTTCGTTTTGTGCTGGATGCAATAGTGGACCGCGTTTTGACTACATCCGCCTCAAGCTGCTCCTGGTCTGGAGCCGAGCAGGACGGAAACGCGTCGACCCATCGAACGCCAGTCTACCGTTGACCTTTCTCGAGCTCATCTGCTGCCTTGGTATGCAGAGCGGCGTCGGCCGCGTCTCCCTTCTGCAGATAGAGTTCCGCCAGGCGCCGATGAACGACCGCGCGACGCGGGTCAAAATCAAGCGCGCGAGTATACTCCTTCATCGCCTGCGCGTACATTTTCTTGTCCGTGTACGCCGCGCCGCGCTCCACCGCGACATCCGCCTGCAGTTCCTGGTAATATTCGGACACGGTGAACTCCTTGCCGTCGGGCAGCGCGGCGCGCAGGGCCTCAAGAGCCTTGTCACTCGCGTGCTGGGCGTTATAGACTCGCGCCAGGTTCAGGTAGGCGTCGGACCGCGAAGGGTCCAGCGCGATGGCTTTCCTGCAGAGATCTTCCGCTTCGGCGAACTGCTGTTTCCTGATGTACAGCGACGCCAGCGCCTTGTACATCTCGGGCGTGACATCGGGCGAGTGAATGGCTTTTTCGAACTCGGCTATTGCGGCCTGGTCCTGTTTCAGGTCCACATAAGCAAGCGCCAGAAAATAATGCGCCGGCGTCATTGTGGGCTCCGCTTCGAGAGCCTTGCGGTTCAACTCCAGAGAAGCGCCAGGATCTCCGACTTTGCGCCGGACTTCACCCAACAGTGAAAGAAAAACGGGTACTCCAGGATGTTGCTTCAGACCGATTTCCAGTTGCTCCTGGGCCTTTTCGCTCAAGCCCTGGTCAAGATAGAGCCGAGCCAGGTAGAAGCGAGCCCACAGAAGCTCCGGATCAGAATCGAGCGCCTGCTGCAATTCCGCTTTGGCGTCGGCCACCTTGGCAGGCAACCTCTGCGCGAGATACGCCAGCGCCAGAAACATGTGCGCCGGCGCCGAGTGCGGATCCACCGCCAGCACGGCCTTGCACTCGCGGATCGCCTGTTCGATTTTCCCCTGTTGCAGGTGTTGCGTGACGGCAGCCAGTTGCGCGCCCTGTGGATCGGCGCCAGGACTCTGCGCCCAAGTCATGACTGGAGTCATGAGCGAAGCAAGGAGGACAACAGCAATCCGGAGCCGCGGCGCGATCAAATTACTTCGCATCGGCTTCATCCATCAGCAAAATCTGGCCGGCGCGAACGTTGTCGATCGCCTGCTTCTTCCCGCTGGGCCACACGATTTCGATGCGGGCAAGATTTGCGTTACCCAGCCCGAAATACAAACGCGTGTCGCTGGTGCTGAGGTAACTTCCGTAGGGATTGATTTCCCGCAATTGGGTCCGGCCGCTGCTGGTCAGCCGCACCTTCGCGCCAATCCCGAAACGATTGCTCTCGCGGCCCCGGGCTCGGAGCGCGATCCAATGATTGCGATTACCCCCGTCATTGCGCAGCAGCAGTGGGCTCCCGCCGGCATCGCTCACCACCACGTCCAGGTCGCCGTCGTTGTCGAAATCCGCCACCGCCAAACCGCGGCCCACGTGCCGGATGCGAAACGCCGGACCGCTCTCCGCCGAGACGTCGCGAAAATGGCCGCCGCCCAGGTTCCGATAAAGCAGGTCGGTCTCACGGTAGGCAAGCTGCGGGTCGAAGAGCGTCACATTATCGGTGACGTGTCCGTTGGTGACATAGATGTCTGGATAACCATCGTTGTCAAAGTCGAAGACCTTCGCGCCGAAGCCGAGCGTCTTCACGCTGGACGGTAACCCAGCTTTGACCGTGCCGTCTTCAAAAAGCAGCTTTCCGAGGTTGCGGTAGATCGGGTTGTACTGGCCCGAAAAGGCTGTAAAGAAGATGTCTGGTAAGCCATCGCCATTGAGATCCACGATCTCGGTACCCATGCCGGCGAGAGCTTTACCGTTCATGTCGAAACCTACGCCCGCGCCATAAGTAATGTCGTCGAAGGTCCCGTTGCCTTTGTTACGGTAGAGAAAATTGCGGACACCGTCGTTGGCCACGAAGATATCGGGCC
The DNA here is from genome assembly GCA_035262625.1 of Bryobacteraceae bacterium. Lineage (GTDB taxonomy): Bacteria > Acidobacteriota > Terriglobia > Bryobacterales > Bryobacteraceae > BOG-234. Next base: position 59,050 of record DATFSM010000163.1, on the reverse strand, counting down.
ATCCGTCGCCATCGATATCGCCGATGGCCACCCCCAAAGTCTTTCCCGCCGGATTCGCCACGCCGGCCTGGCGGGAGACCTCCGTGAACGTGCCATCCCGATTGTTGTGGTACAGCAGTGCCGGTGTCCCGTCGAACGGCTGCGGATCGCAATACATCCGGTAGCCCGGCTTTTGATATCCGCAGTACGGCGCCTTGCGCATGTCGAAATCCAGGTAGCGCCCCACAAACAGATCCAGGTAACCGTCGCGATCGTAGTCGACCCATGCGGCGCTGCTGCTCCACCCGCCGCCGCCCACTCCCGCCTTGGCCGTCACCTCACTGAAAGTCCCGTCGCCATTGTTGCGAAAGAGTTGATTCCCGCCGTAGCCCGTGACGTAAATGTCCAGGTAGCCGTCGTTATCGTAGTCGCCCACGGTCACGCCGGTAGCGAACATGCCATTGCCCGCGACGCCTGCTTTGGCAGTGACATCCTCGAATTTTCCGTTGCCCAGGTTGCGATAGAGCGCATTGCCAGGCGATGGCTTGCCGTGGGCCAGGTCGGCTCCGTTGGCGAAAAACAGGTCGGGCTGGCCGTCGTTGTCGAAATCGATCACGCCCACCCCGGAGCCGAAGGTCTCGAACATGTACTTCTCGGCCGAAGCCCCGTTTTCGTGGCGAAAGGTAATACCCGACTTCGCCGCAACGTCGCTGAACTGCACCCGGCTGGACTGGCTTTGCTCCAGTCTGGCGGCCTGCTCGCTGTTAAGAGGCAAGGATGCGGAAAGCAGCAGCAAATTGGCGCCAAAGATGAGGAAAGCTTTACGCAGGAGCAGCACGGCCCGGGGTCCCATCATATTTTGTCGTTGTACCGCTTTGGCGCTACCTGCCGGAAATCAGGACTTCCACATAGTCTCCCAGTTGCCGGGCGGTGAATTGATTGCCTTCGAAATCGGCTGCCAGCCGGCCACGGCGATCGATTACCAGGGTATGCAGCGAGTGCGTGATGTAGCCTTCGTCTTGCCAGAAATTCAGTCCGAACTGGCGCGAAACCGCCTTCACTTCATCAAGCGGCCCGGTCAGGAAGTGCCACGATTCCGGATCGGCGTTCCAGGTTGACGCATATTTTGCCAGCACCCCGGGCTGGTCATGCGCCGGATCGAAGCTGATGCTGAGCAGCACGAGGTCGCGGCCCATGCGTCCGGCGAAGCGCTGGTTCAGTTGACCGAAGTTGTTCGATAGCCGGAAGCAATAGTCGGGCAACGGGCAACTGGTATAGATGAAGGTCACGGCCACCACTCTGCCAGCCCATTGCGACAGCGCTACGCGGCGCCCGGTCTGGTCGGTCAAGGTAAAGTCGGGCACAGTATCACCTGCGTGCACGGTGGCGTGTGGGGCTTCCAGCATTTGCAGGCGGCGCGCCAGTAGCGGCTCCCGCTCCGAAGCCTGGTAATGATGGATGCGGATGCCTTCGGCATACGAGCGCTCCTTCTCCACGACCAGTGTGAAGTCCACATATGCGCCCGGCCTCAGATCGGCCAGTTCACGACTGTCCCGAACGGAATAAGACATCGCCATCGCCTCCATGTACCCGGGAATGGCTGCGCAGGAAGCGTCGAAACTGCGGTGCGGCGGGTCAACTTTCAGAACGATCCCGGTGACGGGATAACGTGTGGCGGCAGCCAGACTCACGGCGCCCAGGAGCAAGGCGATTGACCTAGCGACCGTGATTGCCTCCCAACTTGTACCGGGGCCGTTCGATCACGCGGTAGTCGCTGGCGGACTGCCGGATCTCGATCGCTTGGTTTTTGGGCACGGACGCAAACCGCTGCGGCTGCGCATCTCCGGGCCACTGAATCTCCAGGCCCTCGATCTCCGCCGATTTACCCAGGCCCATATGCTGTTCCAGAGGCGACGCGCCGAAGGACCCGCCGCTTCCCACGGTCCGATAAACCGCTCGCGTCTCCGTTCCGTTCTTCACCGTCACTTTAATTTTGGCGCCGATGGCCGCGCGGTTCGCCTTAACGCCTACCAGCCGCACGCTGACCCAATCGTTGCCGTGGCCCGGATTTTCGAAAAGCCGGAACGCATGACTGTCGCCTGGAATCGCCCCGCCGACCACTTCCAACAGGTCTTCGTCCCCGTCATTATCGATGTCCGCAAATGCCACGCCGTGTCCTTTGTGCAACTCGCCCGTGCCGGAGGAGGCAGTGATGTCCACAAACTTCTTTCCCTCTTTGTTATGCAGCAGCACATTGGGCAGCAGAGCGGCATAAGACGGTTCTCCGGTGCCGAAATAGATGTCCGGATACCCGTCGTTATCTACATCGCCGAAATTCGAACCCATCGGCATGAAGGCTTTGTTCAACCCGACTTCCTCACTCACATCGCGAAAGGCGCCGTTGCCCAGGTTGCGGTAAAGCTTCATCGTGGGGCCATTGTGGGGCAGCCCCAGATACGTGCGTACCGTTTCCTCAATTGACATCGCGTAGCCGCTCGCCAGAATATCGGGCCGGCCATCATTGTCGTAGTCGAAAAACCGGGCGGGGAATCCATGGCCCGAGCCCTGCACGCCAGCCTGAGCCGCTACGTCGGTGAAGGTGACGTTGTGGTTGTTGTGAAACAGCGCATTGTAGCCGCGGTAATTGGACACGTACAAGTCCGCATAACCGTCGTTGTCATAATCAGCCGCTACCACCGCCTTGGTAAACGCCGACAAATCAGTCCCCGAGGAGTGGGAGATGTCCTTAAATGTGCCGTTGCCGTTGTTCAGGAAAAGCTGATTCGGCTCTTGTTCATTGCCTACGTAGAGATCGAGAAATCCGTCGTTATTGATATCCACCCACACGGCGGTTTGCGTCGTGGTCGGCTCGGCCAGACCGGCTTCCACGGTGACATCGGTGAAAGTGCCGTTGCAGTTGTTGCGCAGCAGAGATTTCCGCTGCGGCATTTCCCAGCCGCCGCGCAGGACCAGAATATCCTTGCATCCGTCATTGTTGTAATCGGTCTGGATGAGGTTGAGCCCGCCCGTCTGGGATGCCAGTCCCGATTGCGCGCTGCGGTCGGCGAACGTGCCATCCCCGTTGTTGTGGAAGAAATGCATGGGAGCGCAATAGTCAAAATTGGAAGTGACGATATCGAACAGACCATCGTTGTCGAAGTCGTCGACGATCAGGCCTCCCGCTTCCGAGAAGATTGCGTCGAGTCCCACACGCGGCGCTACGTCAGTGAAACGGCCAATGTCTTCGGCGGATTCAAATCGCGAAGGTTCCAACAGGTACTCTTTGGGTACACTCGCCGGATATTTGCCCAACGTCATATAAGCGAGGTTCAACAGCCACTTGGTCTCGAGATCCTTAGGCCGCAACTTGAGCGATGCGAGGAAGTGCTGGATGGCCTTCTGGGAATCGGCGCCCTTGGGGTAACTGAATTCGGGACGAATCGGAAAGAGGCAGCGCTCCGCGGGATGGCGGTATACCTCGTTGACCATTTCCGCCCGGTGGAGGCAGGCCACGCCCAGCATCTCTTCCACCTCGGGTAATGTTTGCGGAGCCGCGGCCGTAGCGATGCGCAAAGCCGCTTCGAGCTGGGCGATAGCAGGCTCCATTTCTCCCTGATAGGCATATACCTGCGCCACTCCGAGGTGCAGTGTCGCGGCATCGGCAGGAGATCGGCCGGGGTCATCCGCGCTTGCGGCCAGTTTCGCTACCCGGACCTTCAAATCGGCGAACGACTGCTGCCGCATGGCGCAGGACAGCCTCGGATCGGCACTCCAGTTGGCGGGCTTGGCATAGTTCAATAAGGCCGCCCCAGCTTCATTGAACCCGGAGATGTTCACGTCGAACCGAATGCTCCCTTCGGCGCGAATGGCGGCCTGGCGGGCGCGCTGGGACTCTGTGATTTCCGCGAGTTCGTCCGGCGCCAGCACCTTGACCATTGCGAAACCGGAAGGAATCCGGAACACCGGCGAAATCTGACCGGGGGCGAGCCCTTGCAGGGCGGTTCGGATCTCCTCACGCAGTGTGGAGGGATCGACTTTGCCGAGCAGGCCGCCATCCAGCGATGTAGCATCCACGGATTTCTCGCGAGCGAGCACGGCGAAATCGGCGCCCTTCTCGAGTTCCGCCCGGAGGCGACCTGCCTCCTCGGCTGAATTAACCACCATGAGCCGCAATGGGATAGCGGCGGAAGTTTCTTCCTGGCCGGAGGAGAAAAAGACAATGGCCAGCACACAGAAAAGCACGCGAGACATCGAAGCTTGGAAATTTCTGCAATAATATCAAAACGCCAAATGACACTCACGTGCGGCATCTGCGTGTGCGGCATCTGCGTGCGAGGGTGAGCATCGACGCTGGTTTTGCATTCCTTCGGAAACCGGCGAATTTATTGGCCCCGTTCATGATCCGCGGTTTGTCGTCTAGTATTCAACTGTGGGCGTAACAGACCAGAACCAGCTCAAACATGCCGCGGCCGAAGCCGCCGTCGCTCTGATTGAAAACGGAATGATCGTCGGCCTGGGCTCCGGCAGCACAGCCGCCTTTGCCGTCGAGGCGATTGGAAGGCGCGTCAAGAGCGGCCTTCGCATCATCGGCATCCCGACTTCCGAAAAGACCGCCGACCAGGCGGCCAGCCTGAACATCCCGCTCTCCGATTTGGGCGAGCATCGGACCGTGGATCTTACGATCGACGGCGCCGACGAAGTCGAAATCGGCTCCCTCAGTCTCATCAAGGGCGGGGGAGGCAATCAACTGCGCGAAAAAATCGTCGCGGCGGCAAGCTCCCGTTTTGTTGTCATAGTCGACTCCACCAAGGTTGTGCGCCAACTCGGCCTTCAACATCCCGTCCCGGTTGAAGTCGTCCGGTTCGGCTGGGAAGTCACGTCGAAACGGTTGGACGATCTCGGTATCCAACCCAAACTACGCCGCCACCCTGACGGGAGCGTATTCCTCACGGATGACAGCAATTACATTCTCGATTGCGCATGCGGCCCTATTGCCGATGCGCGCAAACTCCAGTCTTCCATCGACAGCATCGTCGGGGTTGTGGAGCACGGGTTGTTTATCGACATGGCGGAACAGGCAGTGGTAGCGGGCGCGGACGGAGTCACCACCCTGCGCCGCTGATCAACCCTGGCCGGATTGCGGCAAAATCTCTATATGGCTGGCCGAGTTTGCTTTCACTGCAAACAGTGGGTCGAAGAAGGTGAAGCCCACGATTGCTGGACGACCACCGAGATCGCGCTGACGCGCTATCTCTCCGACGACCTGCGCGAGGCTTGGGAACGCTTGCGCGAGACCGCCGTAGCCTTCGGAGATCAGCGGATCTACGCTTCCCACAAATCCATCATGTTCTCCCGGAAGACCTGTCATTTCTTCGTTCGGCCGAAGCAGCGCTTTCTCGAAGTATGCATCTTTCTCGACCGAACGCTGAAAGCGCCTCAGATTCAACGCGCCGGCCAGGCGTCAAAATCGAAACAGTTCTACATCATTCGCATCACCCATCGCGACGAAGTGGAATCGCCAATTACAGACTGGCTCCACGAAGCGTACGAACTGTCCGGCGCGCCACCTGCGGCGAGTAAGTCGAAGCGCAAGAGCGCCCCTGCGACCCCATCCGCGCGGGAACGATGAAAGCCGCGCCCGCGCCAAAGCGGGATCGTGGGAAGCAATTGGCCCGAGTGCGGCGCATCTGCGCAACGATTCCGGGCACGGTCGAAAAGCTCTCGCACGGTTCGCCGACATTCTTTTCGCCCAGGCGCGTCTTCGCCTCGTTTGTCGACAACCACCACGGCGATGGGCATGTCGCCGTCTGGATCCCGGCCGCCGAGGGAGTGCAAGCCGCTCTGATCGAGGAAGATCCCGAAACGTACTTTCGTCCGCCCTACGTCGGCCCGAGCGGCTGGGTGGGCGTCGAACTCTCCAGAGTAACTGACGAGCAGCTTGGCGCGTTGATCCGCGAAGCGTTCCGCTTTATCGATTTGAAATCCGCCCGCGCCAAACGCCCCAAACCAATTCGCCGTGGCCAAGCCTCCTAACTCGTTGTAAGCACTCTGATTCCGCCCTGAACAAGCCGCCGCGCCAAGTTTTTACCATCAATCGTCCCCGTCCGGAATCAATCTCACGAACCCGAAAAAAGGCGCACAAGGATTCGCATGTGACCAATCGCTGCGGAGACGAAGGCGTCTGGGTCGCCGATAATCATGACGTCGCCTCAACGGTTCCCACGCGCCGCGTGCGCACGCATCGCCCTTTCGCCCTGGATTTTCCGGGTATCAGCTCTCGTCCTCGCCGCCGCATTCACCGGTCTGCCCGTCCACGCAAGAGTCAAAAAAGACATCGTGGTGATGAAAAACGGCGACACGATGACCGGGGAAGTCAAGGGGCTGGTCAACGGCATGTTGGGCTTCAAAGCCGACTATATGGCCGACACTGTTCAACTGGACTGGAATCAGATAGCCAGCATAAAGAGCAGCGATCAGTTTTCTGTTGTGTTCTCGGATGGCACGCGGGATACGGGCATGATTATAAGAAGCGCCGATCCCAAAGGCGCAGGGAGCTTCGCGGTCGAAGGCGCGGAGGAAGAGACGCAGGCGCGCAGCCAGGACGTCGTCTCGATCAATCAGGTGGAAGATACGTTCCTGCATCAGCTCACTGGCTCGATCAGCTACGGTCTCACCTACACCGGTGGGACCAGTTCAACCCAATCGAACTTCGCTACAGACGTCAGTTATCGGTCCGAACGATGGTACGGATCGATAGACGCAAGCTCCGTTTTTAGCCGCCAGAATGACGCGAAGCCTTCCGGCCGCAACACGGTCAACCTCTACTACTACAACTATCGCGGTGTGCGGTGGTTCGTGGCGGGTACCGCCAGCTTCCTGAGCAGCCGTCAGCAGGATCTGACCGCGCGGACCACATTCGGCGGCGGCATTGGTATGGACCTCATTCGCAGGACGTCGACGACCCTCCAGTTTGTGGGCGGAGCGGTCATGAGAGACGAGCATTACGCCCCCAACGTCGGCTCCGTGGTCGCTCGCGGCGCGGATTCTCAGTTTCTCTTTCAGTTCACGAAGTACACTTTCACGAAGTTCCAGTTCACCACTGGGCTGGGCATATTCCCCAGCCTCTCGGATTTTGGGCGCGTGCGCTTCGGGCTCAACTCGAGTTTGAAAAAGGACCTGGCGAGGAATCTCACCCTGATTTACACGGTGTACGAAAACTATGACAGCCGCCCGCCGGTACCGGCTCCTAAGAACGATTTCGGAACGACCCTATCCATCGGATGGACGTTCTGAGATTCAACGCGGAGGCACTTGGTATCCCGAACTTCCCAGGATGTCGCGCCCCGCGCCCTTGAGGAGAAAGTCCGCAAACCGCCGCGCCGCATCGGGCTGCTTTGATGCGGCGACAATCCCCAGTGCTTGATCGATCGGGCGGTGCAACTGTTCGTCCACGCTTATTACCTTGCCGCCTTCTTTCATGACCAGCGAGTATGCGGTAAAGACGGCGTCCGCATTTCCGGATGCCCCGTACTGCTTCGCCATGTTGATGTTGTCGGCGTAGACGATCCGCGGCTGTACCTGGTCCCAGATGCCGAGTCGTTGCAGGCTCTCCCGAGCGGCCAGTCCGTAGGGCGCGAGTTCCGGCTTAGCAAGCGCGATCACACGAACCGGCGGTTGTGTCACGTCACTAACCTTGTCGATCTTCGCCTTCGCGGCGGGAGGTATCCAGAGCGCAAGAATTCCCGTCGCATAGACTGCCTTCGAACCCGGCGTCAGCAGCCCCTTTTTCTCGAGTTGCTCGACATGTTCCACATCCGCCGCCGCGAAAACATCGAAAGGAGCCGAATGCTCGATCTGCAGCGCGAGTTGCGCCGTCGAGGCGAAGCTGAAGACCGGGTGGATTCCGGTCGCCGCCTCGAACCGCGGCCCGATGACCTGCAACACTTCGCTCAGGTTCGCGGCAGCCGCGATCGCCACCTCGCTCTTGGAATCCCGGGCCGGTGAAAACGCGGCGATCGCAATTACCGCGGCCAGTGCGCAGGTTCCCACAATCGCTCGACTCAGCTTCATTCACGCCTCCAGGGATCTCCGAAGCGCGCATCGTGTAAAACAGCTGCATCAGTCAGAGATTGCAGAAAAGCGATCAGATCGGCCTTACCCTGCGCGGATATCGTAAAACCAGCGATTAAAGGGTCTTTGTTTGGATTGTCGTGCCCGTTCTTTCCACCCGCTGCGTAATGCTCGATCACGCCCTCGAGCGTTGGGATGCTGCCGTCGTGCATGTAGGGCGCAGTCACCGCGATGTTCCGCAGCGTCGGAGCCTTGAATTTCCCGACATCCTCAGGCGCCTTCGTATATTCAAAAATCCCCACGTTCGGCGGCGGATAGGAGTAAAGTCCCGGCGCGTTATACAGCCCTGTGTTGTGAAATTCGAGCGTTCGATTCGGATTGCGCTCCGAGACCGTGGAATCTGTGAAGTTGAAACCGCCATGGCAACGGAAACACGAAAGGCGCTGGTCGAAAAAGAGAACCTCGCCGCGCTTGGCGGATTCCGAAACCGCGCTGTCGTCCCCGCCGTAGTGGTAGCGATCGTAAGCCGAACGCGCAGAAACGATGTTCCGCTCGAAACAGGCCAGCGCTTTCGTGACGTTCGGAATCGTATAGGGATCGCCAGCATCGGGAAACGCGTACGGGAAAAGGTCCAGATAAATAGCATCCGACCGCGCCCATTGCGCAAATCCGCCGTCCCGCCGCAAACCGAGTTCAATCGGATGTTCGCCGAACATCGGAACCAGCGCCTGCTCCTCCAGATTCTTCATCGTCGGATTGTTCCAGGTCAGCGCGCCGCTCCACGCCACATTGACGAGGCTCATGGCCCCGCGCGAGTGCGATTCTCCCGTCGCTCCGATTCCCACAGCTCTGCCGTCCGTAAACGCCAGTTCCTGTTTGTGACAGCTTGCGCAGGATTGCTTTCCATTCACTGACAGACGTGCGTCGTAAAACAGGTAGCGTCCGAGTTCCACCTTCGCCTCGGACATCGGATTATCGGCGGGAACGTACGGTATCGGAAAGCCCTTCGGCAGATTCCATCGATAACTGTTCTGCTCAGATTCGGCTGCTCTCAACCGGATGTTCGTGGCAGCGTACATCGCGACCGCGAACACCGCGCCGGCTGCCAATGAATGGAGGGTCCGGCGCCGCATCTCCTCACTTCTGCAGCTTGACAACTTCGAGCGCTTCGAGCATCCGCACCGAGCGGGCGCCGGCTTTATCCTGCGGGCAAACCAGTCGGAGCGGACCTTGGTACCCGAACAGCGCCTTTCCGTCCCGTTTGTCGGCCACCAGAATCTGGTCGTTTCCGAATTCAGGATCGATTTCGCCCAGCGTGAACACCACCTGGTATCCGTCATGCGCCTTCGCGACCACGTAAGTGGTCAGCGCCTTGCCTCTGAGCTTTCCGATAGGCGCGCCGGCTCTCTTGAGGATTTCGCGCAGCGGAACGCCTTCATACTCAACTTCCGTTCCGTCTTGCTCCGGAATCTTTGCTTTCTCGCGCGGCATGACCGCGAGATCCTCGGCTTTCAGCGTAAGGGGTGTTGAGACGTCTCCGCTCACCGCAATAATGACGGGTGCGGATGTCTGCTGAGGAGTCTGAGGGAACGCTGCCCCGAGCCACACAGCCGCCGTTAACCCGATGCGAATCAGCCAGCGACGTGTCATGAGAGGTCTCGCGAACGCTGTCATTCTAACATGACATTGTCGCGTCGACGCGCGCGGAAGCGCTCTGTCGAATTCGCCGACATAATGGATTACCTAGCGTGAAAATCGCCACTTTCAACATCAATAACCTCAACAAGCGGCTTCCGAACCTGCTGGGCTGGCTCGCTTCATCGAGACCCGACGTCGTCTGCCTTCAGGAACTCAAATGCGTGCAGTCCGATTTTCCAGCGGATGCGCTGCGAAAGGTCGGCTACGAAGCGGTGTGGGCTGGCGAGCGCTCCTGGAACGGCGTGGCAATTCTGGCGCGGGAGCACGCGCCGGTTCTGACCCGTTCCAGCCTTCCGGGAGATCAGGCGGACTCGCAGGCCCGATATATCGAGGCCGCGATAGAGGGCATGCTCATCGCTTCCATCTACGCACCGAATGGAAATCCTCAGCCTGGCCCGAAATTCATCTATAAACTGAACTGGATTGACCGTCTGGCTGCGCATGCGGCGCAACTTGTGAAGGCCGGAGCGCCGGTCATTCTGGCGGGCGATTACAATGTGGTCCCGACTCCTCAGGATATCTACCAAACACGATCACTCGACCACAACGCCCTCGTCCAGCCGGAAAGCCGCGCGGCGTTCCAGCGATTGCTGGACCAGGGATGGACTGACGCGCTCCGGAAGCTGCATCCATATGGACCGCTCTGGACATTCTGGGACTACAAGTTCGGTCGATGGGAGGCAGACAAAGGCATGCGACTCGACCACTTTCTGCTCTCACCTGAGATTTCGCGGCGCCTTGGGAGTGGCGAGGTGGATCGATCTGTGCGCGGCGAGGCCAATGCAAGCGATCATGCCCCCGCGTGGATTGTCCTCGATAGGTGATTTCACCGGTCGCGGCTCGTGGACCTCGCGTCCACTGCGCACGCTAAGATCGTTCCGAGCCGCGAAACCTCGTCATGTCCCAACCTGCTCTCTTTCAATCGATCCGTGTCCGCAACCTCGAACTGCGCAATCGCATTGTGATTGCGCCCATGTGCCAATACTCCGCCGAAAACGGCTGCATGACGGACTGGCACCTGATACACCTCGGTCACCTCGCGCTCTCGGGCGCGGCGCTGCTGACGATCGAAGCGACCGCAGTCTTGCCGGAGGGGCGGATCACCTATGCTGATGTCGGTCTTTATAACGCCGAAACCGAAACCGCTATCCGACGCACGATCGAGAGCATTCGGCGTTGGTCGGACATCCCTATCGCCCTTCAGTTGGCGCACGCGGGACGCAAAGCGTCAACCGAAGTGCCGTGGAAAGGCGGCGCTCAGTTCGCGCCGAATCATTCAGTCGGATGGCAGACGGTGTCGGCGTCCACGATTCCTTTCACGCCGAACCAGACTCCACCCATCGCGCTGGATCGCGAAGAACTGAGCCGTGTACGCGATGCGTTCGCCGCGTCCGCGGCGCGCGCCGCCGCGATCGGCCTCGATGCGGTGCAGATCCACGGCGCGCACGGCTATCTGCTGCACCAGTTCCTCTCCCCGCTCTCCAATCAGCGCCAGGACGAATACGGCGGCTCGCTTGAGAACCGGATGCGCTTCCCCCTCGAAGTCTTTGAGGCCGTTCGCTCGGCCTTTCCCGCCGGCAAGCCGGTCTCGATGCGGGTGTCGGGCACAGACTGGGTAGATGGCGGCTGGAATATCGAACAGACCATCGCTCTTGCGGAAGCGCTGGAGAAGCGTGGCTGCGACGCTGTGCACGTTTCGAGCGGAGGATTGCATCCGGCCCAGAAGATCCCGGTCGGGCCGAGCTATCAGGTGCCTCTTGCCCGCGCCGTAAAATCCGCGGTGCGCATTCCTGTGGTCGCAGTCGGAATGATTACGAGCTTCGATCAGGCCGAAGCCATCGTTGGCACGGGTGACGCCGATCTGATCGCGATGGCACGCGCCATCCTCTACGACCCGCGCTGGCCCTGGCACGCGGCCGCCCAGTTAGGCGGGCAAGTCCGGGCGCCGAAGCAGTATCTTCGTTCCCAGCCGCGACAATTCAAAGATCTGTTTGAAAGCGAGTAGGCGCAATTGTGCATGATCGAAACCGCCAGGTTTCTCAAGGCGCGCGATTATCTCTTTCTTCGGGGAAGACTTCGCATAGGCGTACCCTGATAGCAGGCACTGGTATGACGATCTCAAGAATGTTTCTGGCGATTCTCGCGGCATCCGCGCTTGGCCTGGCGTTCGACGGCGACAACTTCACGCAAAAGTTCGAAGCTCTGCCTCAGGCCGTGAAGGACACGGCGAAGGCCCACATGGAAAACGCAGTTCCGGTGAGCATCAGTTCCGCCCAGGGGGAACAGGGCTGGAAATATCAGATCAATACGCGAGTCAACGGTAAATACCACGACCTTGTCATCGACGACAAAGGCAAGCTGACGGCCGTCAAAGACGAAACCGATCTGGCGTCTCTTCCCGCCGCAGCCAAAGAAGCCATTCAGAAACAGGCCGCCGCGTCGAAGATCATGACGCTCGAGAAAGTAACAGAAGGCGACCAGGTCAGTTACGGAGCCGTCGTAAAGGACGACGCCTCGGGCGCCTTCGCTCAGTTGCGCGTCGCCCCCGACGGAACGGTCAAATCGAAGAAATAAGACGAGAACGGCTGAAGCTCAGAAAATCAACTTCAGCCCGAACTGCGTCTGCCGCGACGTCGTCACCGTACTCGTAATCAATCCAGCCGAAGGACTGATCGCTCCGCTCGCAAATACCGTCGTATTCGGCGTCGCGAAATTCGGGTGGTTCGCAACATTGAACATTTCCGCCCGCCCCTGCAGGCTCAATCGCTCCCGAATCTTAAACGTCTTGAACAGCGAAAGATCCACCTCCGCCAGCCCAGGACCCGTATACACTCCGCGTCCTAGATTGCCGTACGTATTGGCCGGAGGCAGAATGAACGCCGCCGGATTGAACCATTGATTCGGATTCCCCGTCACAACACTTCCGGTAAACGACGGATTCAGCGACGGCCGGTCAGGGTTACGCGTATCGCCGTCCGCCGAACGGTTCGAACCGATCAACGGAGTGAACGGAAAACCGCTTAACAGCGTCACGATGCCGTTCAACTGAAAACCCCAGGGAAGCTCATATCGCGCCGAGATGCTCGACTGCGCCGTAACGTTCAGCGCCGACAGCCCCCAATCGCGGCGCAGATCGTTCCGGTCGAGCACCATCTGCGCCTGGTTGTTCGCCTGCGCGCCCGTGAGCGCCGAATTCGTATCGAGGTCCTTCGACCACGTGAAATTGCCGCGCACCTCGAAGCCCTTGGTCAGGCGCCGCACCAGATCCACCTGCAGCGCGTGATAGCTCGTGTTCCCCTCGGTGTACCAGAAGAATCCCGCCGAAAGCTTCGGATTCGGCCGTCCGCCCCCGGGAATGTACTGTGCGCCCGGCGGAATGCCAGGACCGCAGCCCGCCGCATTCGTGCAGATCTTCGCCGGAATGGTATTCGGATCGATCGACGCCAGCCCGTGATATCCGAATGACCCCACATATCCCACCCGCAGCACCGTATTCGCCGAGAGTTGCTGCTCAATCCGGAAATTCCACTCTTCAACCGTGGGCGTCTTGGCGTCCGGCTGAATCCCCTGCGGCGCAAAGATCGTGGAAGCGCTCGGAGGAATGCCGGGCGTGATCGGCACGATCGACGGCAGCGACACGTTCGAATATGAGGCCGCGCCGTTGTACGGGGGCAGGGAATTGATCAGAAACGCCAGGTTGTCGATTAGCGAATAGTACATCCCGAAGCCAGTCCGCACGGACGTCTTCCCGTTCCCGAAGACGTCCCACGCGAGCCCTACGCGCGGAGCGAGCAGCTTTTTCGCGTTGTTACGCGTAAAAACGGAATCGCCGACGATCGGATTCGTCTGGAGTACGCCGTTCTGGTCGGGAATATAGTTCGCGGCACGTCCCGCAACCTCATTCCAGCCGTCTGTGAACTCGTGGCGGATTCCCGCCTCCAGAGTCAGATTCCTCCTCAGGCGCATCGTGTCCTGCACAAACCAGGCGCCGAAGATACTACGCCAGCCGAGTTCGTTGGGAGCGGGGACCACCTGGAACGTGCTCACCATTCCCGCCTGCAGCGTCGCCAGGCTGGTGAACGTCGCTTGTCCCAGTCGCCGCGACGCCGTGTTCTCGTTGTCCTGTACGCGCTGGAACCAGAAGCCCGCGTCGATCTGATGCATGCCGCGCGTCATCGAGACTGTATCGGTAGCCGTATAGAGATTGCGGCGGTTCCAGACGTTGGCCGCGTTGTTCGGTCCCGCCGATGTGAACGCGGCGTTGCCCGTGGTCGTCACGCCGCCGCCGATCACGATACCGCCGGGTCCGCCGCCCGTGACAAAATCGAGACTCGGATCGAACTGCTGGAGCAGGACGGAATCGTAGTTGAACGCGGCGCGCGAGAAGCCCACGCGAAAGGTGTTCAGTACCCGCGGCGAAAAGACATGCACTTCCTGCAGGCTGGCCACCTGCGATTGCAAACCTAAACCGGAGGCGAAAAGCGGATCCGCCTGGGGAATGATTCCGTTCCCGCTGTCGATCGTGTAAGCGGCGGAAAGCGTATCGGAATCGCTGATGACGTAGTCGCCCCGCATAGTGCCGAAGTCTTCGTTCGCCGATTGCCGCGGATGATTGTAAGAAAGGGCAGCGCCGCCCCCCAGGCTCGGACCGTTGGGCTCAGGCCAGAGCGTCATATATTTCCGCATGGCGGGAATCGCCGCCGCGCGCGCTGCGTCGTCCGGCACGATGCTTACGTTGCTCAGCGCCAGCACCTGCCGGAATCCTTCATAGTTCCCGAACAGGAACAGCCGGTCTTTCTTTATCGGCCCTCCCAGCGACCCGCCGAACTGATTGCGGCGGAACGGAGGAACTGGCCCCTGATCGAAAAAATTCCGCGCGTCAAGAGCGCTGTTGCGGAGAAACTCGAAAACCGATCCATGCAGCTCGTTCGTACCTGACTGAGTCGCGACGGTGACCTGCGCGCCGGCGCGCTTTCCATATTCCGCCGAATAAGTGTCGGTGAGGACGTTGAATTCGCGCACCGCGTCGATCCCCAACAACTGCCCACTTACCCCGCCGGGAGTGATGGCAAGCTGACTGGACCCGGTGTATTCGATTCCGTTCAGCAGCACGATATTATCCGGCGGACGCCGTCCCGCAACGGAAAACGTGTTCCCATTACTCGTGCTGGTGTTCGGGCTCTTCAGCCCATAATTGATCGCGCCGGGATTCAGCGCGACCAAATTATCAAAACCGCGGCCGTTCAGCGGCAGGTCCTTCACCTGGCTCGCGCCCACAAGGCCTGCAAAGGCGGAGGTCGTGGTGTTGACCACCGGAACCTCTTCTGTTACCGTGACCTGCTGCGCCATGTCTCCCACTTCGAGGCGCAGGTTAATGACGGCTTCTTCGCCGAGATCCAGGGTGACCCCGTCCCGCACAACCGGCTTGAAACCGGTCTTTTCGGCGCGCACTTGCTGCTTTCCCAAATGAAGCGAAACGATTCGGTAGTGGCCGGTTTCGTCTGTCGTCGCAGCTCGTGTCTCGCCTGTCTCCAGGCTCTTGGCGGTGACGTTCACGCCCGAAACCGCCGCGCCGCTGGGGTCCTCGATTTTTCCCGAAATACTGGCCGCGGTTTGGCCATAACAGATGAATCCCGCCGCAAAAAGAAAGAGGGCGGGCGCAAAAGACAGGCGCGTCAGCCTGTGGGCTTCTCCAGACCCGAAGTGCATATTTATGTTTACTCTACATGGAGACGCTGAACGAAACGGAAAAGCAACAGTGCGGGTTACGTAAAAGAACGTCATAAACTCGGGACGATGTTGCTCTGCGCCGTTCGCGGCTGCCATCTTCCTTTGACCCTGGAGCAGCGGCGTTACGTCTGCCCAAGTGGGCATTCGTTCGATATCGCGCGCAGCGGTTACGTGAACCTGCTTCAGCCTCAGGACCGCCGCTCAGCGAACCCAGGCGACACGGCGGAAGCGGTTGCCGCGCGCCGCCGCCTGCATGATTCCGGCGTGACCGCGCCGCTGCTGGAAGCCGTCCGCGAACTACTGAATCCGCAGCCGCACGACGCCGTGCTTGACGCCGGCTGCGGAGATGGCTTTTATCTCGGCTCGCTTGCCAAAGTAGTCGGCTTCGCCGGCTCGGGCGTGGACATTTCGGTTCCGGCGATCGAGGCCGCGGCGAAACGCTATCCGGAATGCGAATGGATTGTGGCGAATGCCGACCGCTTTATCCCCTACGCTGACTCATCCTTCAGCGTCGTATTTTCCATCACGGCGCGAATGAAGGCTTCCGAATTCAGGCGAATCCTTCGTCCCGATGGTCGACTTCTGGTGGCCGTTCCCGCGCCGGACGACCTGCTCGAACTGCGCGGAACCGGACGCGACCGTTCCGCCCGAGCCATCGCGGACTTCGCGCCGCACTTCCGTCTGGAGCGGCAGAGTCGCGCGGCCACGACGGCAGATCTGAGCGCCGATGCGATGAACCACATCCTGCTCTCGATCTACCGCCCGCTTCGCGCGACTCCGGTCGAGGCGGGGCGTGTGACTCTCAGCCTGGACGTCCTGTTGTTTCGCCCGATTTTGTAACTCCCGACATTTGTCGGGCGTCATATAAACAGTTCTGTCTTTAAACCCATGTCAAACCGATACGCTGCACTGATTCTCGGATTTGCGTTGCCGTTTGCCCCCGCTTTCGCGGGTTCCCCCTCGTCAGGCCTCCCCAATTTCCATCAGGTGGACGATCATGTCTACCGCGGCGGGCAGCCGACCCCGGACGGCTTCAAAAACCTGGCGCAGATGGGAGTGAAAACGATCATCGATCTTCGCGGCTCCGAGCATTCCATGGCTGACGAGAAGCGCATCGTGGAATCCGCCGGCATGAAGTACGTCAGCATCCCGATGCGAGGCATGGCCACCCCCACCGATGAGCAGGTCTTATCCGCGCTCCGGATCATGAACGATCCTACTTCGGGACCGGTATTCGTGCACTGCAGGCGGGGAGCGGACCGCACCGGCGCAGTTGTCGCGTGCTATCGGATCGGCCGCGATCACTGGGACAGCGGTAAAGCGCTCAACGAAGCTTCCGGATTCGGCATGAGCTGGTTTCAGATCGCGTTGCGCCACTATGTGGACCGGTATGACGGGAAGTCCTTCCCGGCCGCCATTCCGGCCACTGTCGTTCCGTAGTCTTGATCCCGACTAGGTTCACGCCTCGACACGAAGCAATGCGGCCAATAGGGGATTTAGCGTAGCGCTGAACGGGTTGGCAACAGTTACTCCCCGCCATGTAAAGCCATTCTGGAGATCTTCTGAAAGGAGCAGGCGGCATTCGGCCTCCGCGGCGGCCGCCACCACAACAGAGTCCCAAATAGAAAGGTCATGGCCGGATGCCAGGTCGGTCGCGCTGATCATTACTGCGGCGGTCGTGTCTGTTACGGCGAAGGCGTCGCGCCAGTTCTGTACGGCTTCCTTGGCAGCCCCGGGACGCCGCTTGGCTTTTCGAACCAGGACGTTGAACAGTTCGCCCAATGCCTGAACCGGCAGAATGACGTCCTCAGGCGGCAATCGCTGAATCAGGGCAACCGCCTTGTCTCGCATCGCCGCTCCGTTGGTTCCCTCGGCGTACGCCAGGACATTCGTATCCAGCGCGATCTTCATGGGGCGTCGTCGTACAATTCGTCACGCGTCCAGCGCCCGGCGTTCACAACACGCTCTTTTTTCAGCCGGGCGAAAAGGAGGGCTCTGGCGCCCTCGGTGGCGTGATCATCTTCGGAGACGGGGCTAATTCGGGCCACAGGTCGGCCATGACTTGTCACGACGATGCTTCGGCCCTTCTGCACGGTCCGCAGCAATTCTGAAAAGTGGCGATTGGCTTCAGCGGCTGAGATTGCTTTATCTATGCTGAGTTTCACAATGTAGTGACATTAACTACTCTATCGCAAACAGATCAAAGGCCCGTGCACGGTCCTCAATCAAATCTCAGCCATCCGCTTCAATTCACCTTGGGAAAGCCGGTGAGCAGCCGATAAGGTCACTTCACAACGACGTCAAACTCGAAATATCCCTGGTGTTTCTGAAAACCGGTTCCACTGCGGTCGTTGACCGAGAAATAAACGTGGCTTCCTGTGATTTTGCGGACGAGCGCGCCCGCCGCCTTATCTGGCGCGAGGAAGCCTTCACCGGAACGCTGCCCGCGACCCTCCGGTCCACTACAACTGCTGGCGTTGCCGGACTGAGAGTCGAGACAAACAGTCCCAATTGGCCTGAGTACGTTGACGCCCTTTCCGGAAGGCATCGCGATACTAACTCCCCACTCCAAATGAGCCGGCAAAAGCACATGATATTGGCCGCGACCGGTCTCTCGAACCACCGCGCGCTCTGGTGTGCACTGACTCCGATCCGGGAGACATGCCCATTGAGCGAATGTGACTCTTGAGTCCACGCTGAACATACTTGACGACACATCGGAGCGCTCGACCGCAACATAAACGGAAAACGAGCCCTGATTATTGTTCCATTCGTATCCGTCCATTACGCCCAGAAAGAGCCGCGTGGCGCCCTTGGGCACAAGGTATCTTCGACGGGCGCCCTCCCTTGTCGCGCCGCTGCCGATAAAGAAAACCTGCTTCAACGCAGGCGAGAGGGTCAAAGAATCAGCGCCCGCGCCGCGTGGCTTGAAGGGCTTCGGCGCGCGGGTCTGATCCGGGCGCTCCTCTCCCAGAAACACTCCGAGAAGCGAATTCATCGGAGCGGTAATGTCTGAGATCCCGTGCTCAGCGCCTCCTTCATGACGCGTCACGTTGGAACCGTTCGGCGGATAAAATTCCGGTGGATTGAAAGGAGCGTGCTCGACCAAACCTGACGCCGTGAAACTAAAAGCAACGGCATGATCGAGTGAGAGCTCGACCAGTAGCGGCGACTCGCTCGGCGCAGAGTCTCCGGCCCGTGCTCCAGTGCCGTCAGGCATGCCTGCCAGATAAGGATTCGCGGTCGACGGAACGTTAACTGCGAGAACGGTATCGCCTGACTGGCCAGAAGCGCCGAACGCGGCTACACCAAAGACCCACACTGCCGATAACAGTAAGGTCCTCGAGCGCGCATTCACGTCCTTAATTACGGCTGTCCGAACCTCACCGGTTGCAACACGCCGGCGGATTCAATTGACTTTCGGGGTCTCGACGACCATTCCCAAGCCATCCAGCAGCGTCCAGGTTGCGCGCTCGTAGCTGACATATGCCTGCTGGTATCCCACAAAAGCATTCAGCAGCGAACTCTCGGCTGAAGCCAGGCGCGACTGCGAATCGAGCACCTCGAACGCGGTAATCGTTCCCAACTCATATTTCTGCTGCTCGGCTTCGACGTTCTTCTGCGCCAAATCCCGCGCGAGTTTCGCCGATTCGATAGTCGCGCTCGCAAGTTCGATAGAGGTAATCGCCTGTCGCACATCCTGCGCGATTTGCTGTTCCATCTGCCGCTGGATGTAACGGTCGCGCGTGCGCGCCACCAGCGCGTCGGCGAGTTGCGCCCGTGCCGCAGTCGCGCGAAACGGGATGGTTACGGATAGTCCCGCGCCATAACTGGGCGAATTGAACGCGAAAACCTGACCCAGCGCATCAGTAAGTCCGCCCGACACCGCTGGCGAGACGATGCCCAACGGACCCACCACCGCGACCTGATTTCCTCCTAAACCAGCAGATTGTCCCTGCACCGTCAGATCCACACGAGGGAGCATCAAATTGCGCGCCACTCGGGCGTTGAGGTCGTCAATCGCGAGCCGCTCGCGTTGGACGTCGAGTTCCGGGCGCACGCGCAATGCCGCCTGATAAGCCTCC
This sequence comes from Bryobacteraceae bacterium, assembly GCA_035262625.1. Taxonomy (GTDB): domain Bacteria; phylum Acidobacteriota; class Terriglobia; order Bryobacterales; family Bryobacteraceae; genus BOG-234. Next base: position 39,488 of record DATFSM010000163.1, on the reverse strand, counting down.
TCATACGGAAGGATGGCTGTCCCTTCCGGTAGCTTCGCGGGATCGTCCGTAAGGACGATCTCCATTGCGCGAAGTTGCGGAGTCAGGTCCGCGCCGATGATCTTCCGCAAACCATCCAGCGCCGCGACGTATGAATACTGCGCCTGCACCAAATCGGTCTTACGCTGCGCCACCTGAGTCTGCGACTGATAGATGTCCAGACTGGCGAGCGCCCCCAGGTCCAGCGCCTGCTTGTCGCGCTCATACGACTTCTGCGCGAGGTCCAGCGTCTGCTGCAGCACCTTCACGTTGTCGCGCGCCCGCACGGCGTCCCAATACTGGCCCGCCGCCGCCGCGAGCGTCGCCGCGATCGAGGCTTCAGTCTGCTTCGATGTGATTGCCAGCTGCGAGCGCGCGATCTTCAGCGGCGCCTTGAACTGAATTCCGTTGCGGTTCTGCAACAGCGGTTGCGCGATCGAAAAGTTCAGCGAGCCGCTGATGCTCGGGTTGAAGATGTTGAACTCGCTGTTCGTCGAGTTGCGGGTTGCCACGAACCCCACATTGACGGTCTGCCCGGTCGGTACCAGTTCCTGATAGCTGAGGAACGAGTTTCCGCTCAGGCTGCTGAGAATCGACGCGCCGCCGATCTGCGAAAACTGCGGCGATTCTGAACGCAGCGTGTTGAATCCCATCGATACGACAGGATCGAACACTGCATGCGCCGCTTTCACCTGGCCGGCGGAAGTGTAGACATCCATGCGGCTGATGTTGATGTCGCTCGAATTCTTCAGCGCGAGTTCCAGAAACGAATGGATGTCGAGCGTAAGCTTGCCGTCGACGATACGCTCTGAGATTCCCTGCACATCGCGCACCTGAACCGTGTCCGGATTGAACCGCCGGCTGAGCCATCCCGGAACCGGCAGCGATGCGCCGGCGAGCGCCGTCGTCAATGTCAGAATCAAGATCAGCAAACTCGCGGCGATGCCGCGGGCGGGAGTTTTCCCGAATCTTCTTCGGTTACTCATATCGAAGCGCCTCAATGGGATCGATGCGCGACGCTTTGCGCGCGGGATAAATGCCGAACACCACGCCCACCGCAACCGAAACCCCGAACGCGATCCCGATGGACGAAGGCGTGACGATGGTCTTCCACTCGGCGGCGCGGGCAATAAGCCACGAGAGGAAATACCCGAACGCGATGCCCGCAAGTCCGCCGCCGATCGAAATCAGAACCGATTCGAACAGGAACTGCCGCACGATGTCGCCGCGCCGCGCGCCGATCGATCGCCGGATGCCGATCTCGCGCGTGCGCTCGAGAACCGTCGCAAGCACGATGTTCATGATTCCGATACCGCCCACGAGCAATGAAATCGCGGCAATGGCCACCATCACGTAAGTGAAGATCGACTGCGAACGCTGTTGCTCGGCCAGAAGTTCCGCGGGTATCGTCACCACGAAGTCCGCGACCTTGTGATGAGTGGATCCGAGAATTGCAGTCACCACTCGCGCCGCGCTCACGCTGTCGGCTCCGGCTTTCAGACGGATGTCCACGCCATCGAGCTCGTCCTTGTAGCTCCCTGTGTCAAAAAAGCGGTACTGAAACGTATTCAGCGGGACGTAAATGATGAAGTTCGGATCCACCGACTGCGCCGTCCCGGAACCCGAACTGATCTGATTCCGCAGCACGCCCGCCACTTGAAGCCAGGTGTCATTGACCTTCACGAACTTTCCCAGCGCCGGTCCGTAGCCGAAGATCGAGACTTTCGCCTTCTCGCCCAGGACGCAAACCGCCGAGCTTGCCTCGTCGTCTTTCTGGTTGAAGCCCTCGCCTTCCTCGTAACGCCAGTTATGAATCGGCGCGTAGGCGGGTCGCGCTCCGTACAACTCGGGGAGGTCTTGCGATGGCTTCGGAAATACCTGCGCGGGATGCATGCCCCGCCGCGCGGAAATTAACTCCAACTCGTCGACATTCGCCTTTAGCACGCGCACGTCGCGCTCCGTCAAACCAGGCGAAGATCGCCGCCGTTCCTGAAATTCCTGATCGCTCGTTGCGGGCCGCGACTCGATCAGCAGATTGCGCACGCCGAGCGTCTCGATGAAACGCAGCGATTCCTCGCGCGCGCCCGCCCCGATCGCGAGCATCCCGATCACCGCGCCCACGCCGAAGATAATTCCCAGCGCAGTCAGGACCGTTCGGGTCTTCTGCGCCCACAGGTTCGACCCGGCAAGCGCGAAATCCGAGAGGTACCGGATGCCGATCATTTAGGAAGGGACTGCAGAGCGCCCGCGGCCGACTTCTTCTTAGCCAGCTCTGTCGGGTTGGCCATCGCCACCAGCTGACCGTTGCTCAGCCCGTTCACGACCACGCGCATCTCGTTCCGCCGCACCAGCGTTACGTCCTTCGCCGAGAACCCATCGGGGCCCTTGAGATACACAAACGTCCGGCCGTCGTTTTCGAAAAGCGCCTGCGCGGGCAGGGAGAGAACGCCCTTCATTTCATCCGTTGTAATCACGAGGCCGGCGCTCATGCCGGGCCGAAGCTCCGCGACCGGATTGTCGATCGCGATGCGGCATTCGAAATGGCGGTTCCAGGGATTGCCCGTCGTGCCCCCGACCTCTTTCACGTGCCCGGCCAGCGGGCGTCCCGGAAGCGCGACGATCGTCACCACCGCTTTCTGCCCGATCGAGATGTGGCCGCGGTCGAGTTCGCCTATATTCGCGCTCACCTCCCAGTTCTTCATATCGGGAATCTCCGCCACGGCCATTCCGGGCCGCACCTGATCTCCCACCTGAAACAGCGGAAGAACCATCCCGAAGAACATAATGTTGCCGCCCGAGTTCTGGCGCACCGAAACGTAGCCGTCGCGATGGGCCTTCAGCGTCATTGCGTCGATATTCTGCCGCGCGGTCTTCGCCTGTTCTTCCGCCTTGCCCCGCGCCGCTTCCTGAATTGCAATTGCAGCCGCGTTGGTGGCTTTCCGGTTGGCCTGATTCTTCTCAAGCTGCGCGAGGTGGTCCTTCGCGGCGTCGAGCGCCAGCGTATTCTCCCGCGCGGTCAGTGTCGGGAGCAGCGGATTTCTGCGAACGTCGAGTTCGGCCAGGCGCACGTCGTTCTGCGCCTTCAGCAGCGCGTAGCGGTCTTCCTCGTCCTGAGCCTCATTCTGGGCCTTGGCCTGTTCGAGGTGGGCGATGGCTTCCGCGAGATCCGCCTCGGCCTCTTTGAGCTTGTATTCCTGTTCGGTGGTATCGAACTGCGCGACCACCTCCCCGGTTTTGACCGGCTCTCCCGTGGTCATCAGTTGCGTGAGGTGCATGTCGAGACCGCCCGTCGCGGGCGCAAACAACAGCTCCGGATTACCGCCCCGCAGGTCGCCGCGCGCCGTCACGTCAAGCGTCACATCGCCGCGCGCGACCTTGGCGACCGGAATGACCTCCTCCTTGACGTTGGTGAGGTCGCGATATGCCCGTAAGCCATACCAGGTCGCCGCGCCCGCCGCCGCGCAGACCATCAGCGTCCCGAGAATCAGCCTGCGTACGCGTTTCCGCCCGAAGTTCACTGCCCCTCCTTCGGAGGTTCGGTCAACGCCACTACTGTCCCGCCGCCGATTCCGTCCACGGCGACTTCGTCCGGGTTCCGCGCCTTTACGCGTACTTCCTGGGACACGTAACGGCCGTTCCCTTTCACATAAACCGCGGGTTTTCCGCCAATGGTGAACAGCGCCTTTGCCGGCACGCTCACTGCGCCGGGAATTTTCGTTTCAATGAGGTCTGCTCCCGAGTTCATGCCGGGCCGCATGCGCGAATCGGGGCTCTCAAGCTTCGCGAAGGCGCGGAAACTGCGCGTCGGCGGCCATTCGGCGAAACTCTCTTCGGTCAGCGGTGTGATGCTCGTGATCTTCGCGGTGATCACCTTTTCGGGAAACGCGTCGACGTGCACCAAAGCCGTCGCTCCAAGCCCTATGCGACCCCGATCGACCTCATCGACCTTGGCTTCAATTCCAAGCGTTCTCAAGTCCGGGATCTCGGCCAGCACGCCTCCCGGCACGGCATGGTCGCCCACCTTGAACGGTTGCGCGTTTTGCCATCCCTGCGAATAGTTCGGCAGATAATTGATGACGCCGTCGAGAGGGCTCTTCAGCTCCATCAGCGACAAATGATATTTAGTAAGATCCACCTGCCGCTTCGCCGTATCGCGCCCGCGTTCCAGCGCAGCGATCTTTTGTTCATTGCTTTTGCGGTGCGTGACTGCCGCGGTCTCCTGCACCTTGAGCTTTTCTTCCGCAAGGCTCAGGTCGATCTGACTCTCCTCGCCCTGAATCGCGCTCATGATCGCCTGCTTTGACGCTTCGAGCTTCGCCTTCTCCGCGTTGTATCGAGCGGTGGAAAGGTCGAGGGTGTCCTGGTCCTCGGCGATGCGCGCCTGGGCAACCGCCTGATCGAGCGTCGATTGCGCCTGAGCGAGCGCAGCCTCCTTTTCTTTGAGATCCTGCTCCACACGCGTCGGGTCGAACCGGATCACGGGCTGATCTTTCTTTACTTCGGTTCCGCTCGGAACGGCCCAGACGATCTGCAGATCCTGAACGTCGAGGGGAGCCGTCAATTGCTCTGAAACCTTCGCCACCAGTTCGCCCCGGCATCGCACCAGCACCAGAAAATCGCCCTGTTTCGCCGTCGCCACCGGAAGTTCGGCCGCGGCTTTGGTCCTGCGGAACTGCCTGAGCCCGTAACCCGATCCTGCAAGGACCAGAAGAAATACGATCAGGCGAATGGCGAACGCGCTTCGCAGGCGCTTCATTTCGGACGACCCTCGATATCCACCGCCGCCGATAAATCCGGCAGCAGATGAGGGTCGCTCTGGTCGAGCCGGAAGCGCGCCGTGAATGACTTCACGGTCATTCCGAGCGGCGCCGTCGCTACCGGGCTCGCCGATGTGTAATGCGCCGTAAACCGAATCTCGGGAAACGCATCAAGATGCACCACAGCCTTCGCGCCGGGAACGAGAACCGCGCCGTCCGGCTCGCCGACCGAGACTTCCACATCCATAGCCGAGGGATCGAACAGCTTCAACAGCGGGCTGCCCGGCCATAGCGAATCGCCCTCCTGCGCGTGCCCGAGCGTATTGTTGCGGAATATGTTCTGCAGCGCCACCATACCTTTGATGGGCGCCTTCACCATCAGCTTTTCCGCGTTTCGGTTCTGCCGCTGAACCGCCACATCGGCGCGGTCGCGCTGCAACTCGAGAACCCGCAGTTCCGCGACTTCCGCCTCGTCGTGAAATTTATTCGATTTCTCCAGGCTTGCGGCGTGTTCGCGCGCATCCGCCACCTTCACCTGATTCTTTTCCTGATCGATAGAACTCAATACCGGCCCTTTGCGGTTTTCGATCTCTGCCTTCCTTAGATCCGCGCGCGCCTGTTGCAGGTCGGCCACGCGCTTTTCGGCGTTGCTGATATGCTCGGCCTTTTTTTCTTCGATCTGCCGCTCGAGATCGTCCAGCTTCGTCTGAGCATCCCGCAGAAGCTTGAGTTCGTTCGCTCGATCGAACGTCGCGATGGAATCGCCCGGCGAAACCATGGACCCGTTCTCCGCCAGGGTCGCGAGCGACAGATTCCCTCCCTGGCCCTCGATGCGGGGAACGAGCACGGTCACCGAATTGACAGCGCGAATCGTGCCCGTGGCGCGTACCGTGCGCGAGGGCGCGTTCCCGGACACCGCGAACGCAAACGCGGCTCCTGCGGCGAGGACAAACAACCCTAAAGGAGTCAACAGTCTCACACCATTTCTCTCAAGGACGGTGTCTGGAGCTAAGACGTTATCCGGAGCCAAAACGTTGGCTGCAAAAGAACGTCCATAGTAAGACTCCCGTTAAAATCGGTTTGTTCCGTCTGATTCGCCCGAACGCCACTGTTGCGCCGGGAACACAGTTGGGATTTGTTAACCTCCCTTCCACCTCCGCGTAATACGCGGCAGAGAACCTGATAATGGCGAAAATGAGGCGAATATTCGGAATAATGGCGCTGTCGGCGGGGATGGCTTGCGCTCAGAGCGCTCCTGCGCGGCCGACCACGGTACCTGTGGATCAACCGGACGCGCAGCGCACAAAGGAGGAGATATCGAACCTCCTCGATCATTATCCGCCCGCCCTTCGCGGAGTCCTCGCGCTGGATCACAGCCTTCTTACAAACCAGGCGTATCTCGCGCCTTATCCGGCGCTCTCGAACTACCTCGTGGCGCATCCCGAAGTGTCGCGCAACGCCTCTTTCTATGTTGGGGATGGTCTCGGCCGCAACCGGTTCGGCTTTCAGGAAAGCGAGCCTCCGTCGGTGCAACTCTGGCGCTCCTTTATGGACGGACTCGCCATATTTCTCGGATTCGGCATGGCAATCGGCCTGATCGTCTGGCTGATTCGAACTATCATTGATTACCGCCGCTGGAATCGCCTCGCGAAAGTTCAGACCGACGCGCACACCAGAATCCTCGACCGCTTCAGCGACAACGAAGAACTGCTCGCCTACATTCAGTCGCCGGCGGGCGCCAGGTTCCTGCAGTCTTCTCCCATTACGCTCGACGCAGCGCCGCGTAGTATTGGCGCTCCCCTGGGCCGCATTCTCTGGTCGATGCAGGCGGGCTTCGTTCTGGCCGCCGGCGGTTTCGGTCTGGAGTCCGCATCGTCACGCGTCAGCGGAGAGGCCTCGCAGCCCCTGGTGGTATTAGGTACGCTGGGAATTGCGCTCGGCATCGGGTTCGTAATCTCGGCCATCGCCTCCTATGTGATCTCGTGGAGACTCGGGCTGATCGAGCGGTCCCGTTCTGCAGTCGCCCAGGAAACGAGGATCGACTAAGTGAGGATCGACTAACTCTTGTTACGCGACATGACATTCACAGATGTCAGCCGGGCCGACGCCATCAGCGCCGAAGCGGGCCTCGTAATGGACGAGGAGTCGTTCCGCGCTTTTTACGAGCGAAACGCGCGCAGCGTTTGGGCTTACCTCGCCCGGCTTACGGGCGATCGCTACGCGGCCGACGACCTGCTGCAGGAAGCTTTCTACCGCTTCCTCCGCGCTGGTTCTGCTTACGAGAGCGAAACGCACCGCCGCAACGCCCTGTATCGCATCGCGACCAATCTTGCGCGCGACGCCCGGCGGCGTGTATTGAGTCATCCAGTTGGAGTAATCGCGGGCGACGACATCGAGAAGGTGGCCGGCCGTCAGGCTGCGGGATCGGTGGACCAGTCTGCCGACGTAACCCGCGCGTTATCGCGGCTCAAGCCGCGCGAACGCGCCATGCTCTGGCTGGCATACGCCGAGGGCGCTTCGCACAACGAAATCGCCGAAGCCTTGGGATTGAAGCCCGGCAGCATGAAGTTGATGCTTTTTCGCGCCCGCCGCCGCCTGGCGAGTCTGCTTGGAAAGGACACTCGGTGATGCCGCGATACGAGTGCGAATTCGAAGCCGAAGTTCTGGCAGCCGCAATTCAGTCGCGCTGGCCAGACCGCGTGGATCCCGCCCTTCGCGAGCACGCGTCGAAGTGTCAGGTCTGCTCGGACGTCGCCGTGGTAGCCGCCGCAATCGACACCGCCCGTGAAGAAACTAGGGAATTGCCAGTCCTGCCGGACGCAGGCCGTGTCTGGTGGGTCGCGCAGATGCGCGCCCGCCGCGAAGCCGCGCTGAAGGCCGCAAGGCCCATCACTGCCACCCAGTTAATTGCAGGAGCCTGTGCGGTAGGTCTACTGGGAGCCTGCTTTGGAGCCACATCCGCATGGTTCCAGGAATCCCTGCACCACCTCGCCACCATCGACGCCCCCGGCCTCTTGGCGCAGCACGGCGCGCTCGCCGCCGGTATCGGAGCGGTCCTCGTCCTCGTCCCCGCCGCCGCCTGGCTCGCCCTCCGCAAGGAATAGGAGTTATGGGAGCAAGTGCGGCGCGGCAATTTCGATGAACTCCCGTGGCGTGATCACCTTGGTCTTCTTCCAGAATCGCGGGAAATGCCGCGGGTTGCCCGTCACGAGGTAATCTGCGCGCGCCGAATCGGCGCATTCGAGGAAGACGTTGTCGTCGGGATCGTAAGCAACCTGAAGAGCGCCGGTGGGCCTGATCAAGCGCGCATGGTTTGTGATCACTTGAAGCAGTTGTTGACGCAATCCTTTCCGGATTCGGAGTCGTGGTTCAGCGAGGACCTCTCGGTATTCCGCAAGGATCGCTTCAGAAACATAAAGGTGCGATGGTTTCGTAATGGCCAGCAGGAGCGTCGTGCGCTGCATCCCGTCAGGTCTTAAGGCCGCTGAAATGACAATGTTTGTGTCGATTACCAGACGGAGCGGAATCATCCGCGCCGGGATCTGCGCGAGCGTGCGGACTTGATGATCTCATCGATCTGCCGCGAAGTCAGTTTGTCCGTGCCGTTTCGTTTAGACTCTTCGCCAATCACCCGAAGGACTTCCGGCTCAGGCGCGGCGAGACGCACGTAGTCACGGATACTGAGGAGAACCGCCTTCGGCGTGCCGCGCTTTTCAATGATCAGCGACCGCCGCTCATCATCGACACGGCGTAAGAGCTTGCCGAACCCCGTGCGGGCGCTCAAGGCGGAGACAACGATCGGATTCGCTTTTTTTTCAGCCCGCATCTGAGCTCTTCAGTTCCATTATCGGAACTGTACAGTTCATCGGCAACCTACCGTCGAGACAAATCCCGCACGTAAATATCGCGGAACATCATGTTCCCATGTCCGCCCGAATGCAGTTGCAGCGCAATCGTCCCATCAAATGACTTCGGCGTCGGATCCGTAAAATCCACCACCACCACGCCATTCAATCTCGCAACGTAATGATTCCCTTCCACCATCAGCAGATATTCATTCCAGTCCTGCTGGCGCAGCACGTACTCATTTTCGGGAGAAGGCCAGACAATCCACTGACGCCCGTCGCCATAAATCCCGCCCGTATGATGATTCAGCGTCGGATCGATCTCGAACTGCAGCCCCTGCGAAACGTCGGCCGTGCCCGTCTTGAACCGAGTATGGAAGAACACGCCGCTGTTCCCATCCCCCACGCACTTAAACCGCAGAGCAAGGTGAAAATCCTTGTAATCCTTCGTGGTTTGCAGATATCCGTAATCCTTCGTGAGCGTGGTGCCGTGGATAATGCTATCCTCCACGGTCCATTTCTCCTTGCCCACCGGATCCCATCCCGTCAAGTCCGTACCATTGAACAACTGCACCCACTGCTCGTTCGGCAGGGGAGCGCGATTACGCGGAGTCTGGGCGACTGCAAAAGTCGCAACAACTGCAACCGCCAAAGCGGCAGTGGTTAAAACGAATGGGAAGCGCATGGAAATGTTTTATCCTAATTCAGCGTGAATTGCGCAGACGATACGTTCGGTCAACTCTTCGACGCGCGATCGTTCCTCGCCTTCCACCATCACGCGTAACAGCGGCTCCGTCCCGCTGAAGCGTACGAGCACTCTGCCGGACCCGTTGAGTTCCTCCTCAACGGCGCGGATTTCGCCCGCCACCCGAGGCATCTCCTCCAGCCTCCGCCGCTCCTTCACGCGCACGTTCTTCAGCAACTGCGGGTAAACGGTCAGGTCCGCCGCGAGTTCGTCGAGAGTCGCGCCTTCGCGCACCGACGTCTCCATTACCTTAAGCGCAGTCAGCATGCCGTCGCCGGTCGTCGCATACTCCCGAAAGATGATGTGCCCCGATTGCTCGCCGCCGAGCGCAGCGTCCCGCCGCAGCATCTCCTCCAACACGTATTTATCGCCCACCGCCGTGCGCACCATCTCAATCCCAAGCCGCCCCAGCGCCTTCTCCAGCCCCAGATTCGACATCACGGTCGAGACCACCACGTTGCCTTTTAAATGCCCATCCGCCTGCAAACGCCGTCCCGCAATCAGCATGATCGCGTCGCCATCCACGATGCGGCCGGTATGCGACACCATGAGCGCGCGATCGGCATCCCCGTCGAACGCGATCCCCGCATCCGCCCCGGTTTCGAGCACCTTCGCCCGCACATTGTCCAGATGAAGCGCGCCGCAGTTCAGATTGATGTTGCGGCCGTCCGGACGATCGCAGATCGCCGTCACCTCCGCGCCCGCCTCACGGAACAATTCCGGCGCAAGCGCGGACGCTCCCCCGTTTCCGCAATCAAGTACCACTCGCCGTCCGTTCAGGAGTGCCGACAAGGTGGAAAGCAGGTAATCCACATACGGACGGCAAGAGTACGACGACGTCAGCTTCGGAGCGTGCGTTGGCCTCGCAGCGGGAACGAGCCGCAGGATCTCCTCTTCCACGGCGTGCTCCTCAGCGTCTGGCAGCTTAAACCCGGTTCTCGCGAATACCTTGATCCCGTTGTCTTCAAACGGATTATGCGACGCGGAAATCATGATTCCCGCGCTGAACTCGCCGGTCCGCGTAAGATAAGCCACGCCCGGAGTCGTAATCACCCCTGCGAACCTCGTCTCGATTCCCCCGACGCCGAGCGCCGCCGCGAGTTGCGCGCCGATATCGGGCCCCGATTCGCGCGTGTCCATCCCAAGCAGCACGGGCAGCCCCGCCAGATCATGGCGCTTCAGATCGTCCGCCAACGCCAGACCCAGCGCAGTAATCGTAATCGGATCAAGGGGCGGCTCTCCGGCTACGCCTCGGATGCCGTCAGTTCCAAACAACTTTTTCGCCATTGATGAGCTAACGGTTTTTCCTCACGTGAATCTTCACTGTAACCTGAGGTACCCCGATGAAGCGCACTTCCGGATCGGCGACGTATACCGAGAGTTTCTGCTGGGTATCGCCGGTCAGGTGCGTGAGATCGAAAGGGTCGGTCGTCGCCCGGGTGACCGCCTCCACACGGCTTTTCGGTCCGGCGATGGTCAGGCCGGGTGGAATCACCTCCATGCCCTCAATCGTCAGCTGTGACGGCAGTGTTCCCGAGTAAGGAACCTGCACAGGCAGCAGCTTCGTCATGCGCTTTTCGAATCGGAAGTGAAGCTGAGCGGGAATGATCCGTATCAGCGCGATTCCCTGCGGCAGATTGATCTGCGCGAGGCTGAGAGTGACGGTGCGCTCGCCCGGGCCTCGGACGTCCGAAAAATCCACGACCGCGGCGATCTTCGAATCGGTCAGCTCCCGCAGCCTCCCCGACGGGCCGCGCGCCTCGATATCAACCGTTTCGATGACGTTCGAACTGATGTCGAGATCTTTCGGCAAGGCTTTGTATTCCACCGGCACGGCGATGACCGTCGCCAGTTCGGGCTCGCTCGCGACTTCCATCCAGATGAAGAACGCCGCCGCCAGTGAAACCAGCTTCCACCAGAGGTTGTGCGTGAAAAAATTCCTCAATCGCGCACTCTCGCTTCCACCGCCTCACGGCTCGGCGTCAGCGGAGGCGCCGGCGGTTTGCGGCGTGCGCCGCCGAAGTGCTGGTTGATGCGCTCGTCCACGCGCTCGATCGGCACGGCGGATTCCATCGCTCCGAACGCCGCTACTGAGATTGCGCCCGTCTCCTCGCTGACGATCAGCGCCAGGCAATCCGTTTCCTCGGTAATGCCGATCGCGGCGCGGTGCCGCGTTCCGAGCTTCGGTGACAACGCCGGATTCACCGTCAGCGGCAGGAAGCACGCCGCCGCGGCGATGCGTTCTTTCTGTACGATCATCGCGCCGTCATGCAGCGCGGTCCCAGGGCTGAATACTGAGAGGATCAGATCCCGCGAAAGCTGCGCGTCGAGTGGGACGCCGCTTTCGACAAATGTCCGCAGACCGATATCGCGCTCCAGAACAATCAGGGCTCCCACGCTGTCACGCGACATCGCGCTCAAAGCCAGCAGAATTTCGTCGGTCGACTCCCGGCGCTGGAAGCCTGCGAAGATCCGCTTCCGCCCCAGGCGCGCCAGCGTCCGTCGGATCTCCGATTGAAACAGCACGATGATCGCGATCGCCGTGTAGGGAGCAAGCGAAGAAAGCAGCGATCTCAGGGCATCCAGGCGCGCGATTACGGAAACGCGGTAGATCACGACGACCGCCACAATGCCGGTCAGAATGTGCGCCGCGCGCGTTCCCCGCACGATCTGCAAGAGCTGATAGATCACCACCGCGACCGCGAGAATATCGACGATCGCTGTGAGAGTCAGCTTCGGCATCGTGATTCCGAAGACCGCCGCGGGCATGAGGATTGCCGCTATTGTAATAGTCGGCATGGCTAAACGAGTATCCGGCGGTTCCTGCGTCCGCCCGTGAATCGATCGGGCCTTAACGCCCGACCGGCTCGCGCACGGGAATCGGCGTGAGCCAACCGTGCGTATCCGGCTTCGTGCCGTTGACGATCGCGAAGAATTCCCGCTGGATCTTCTCCGTGACCGGACCACGCTGCCCCTTGCCGATTTTGATGCGATCGATCGAACGGATCGGCGTGATCTCCGCGGCAGTCCCCGAGAAGAACACCTCATCGGCGATATACAGCAGTTCGCGCGGGACGATCGTCTCGACCACGGGAATCCCGAGCTTGCCCGCGAGCGTAAGAACCGTGTCGCGGGTGATCCCCGGCAGCACCGAAGCGCCCAGCGGCGGCGTGACAATCTTTCCGTCGCGCACCACGAAAATGTTCTCGCCCGAACCTTCGCTCACGTAGCCAGCCGTATCGAGGGCGATGCCTTCCGAATAGCCGTTCGCCACCGCTTCCATCTTCATGAGCTGCGAATTCATATAATTCGCGCCCGCCTTAGCGAGCGCGGGGAGCGTGTTCGGCGCCATCCGATTCCAGCTCGAAACGCACACGTCGACGCCTTCGGCAAGCGCGCTTTCTCCCAGATACTTACCCCACTCCCAGCAGGCGAGATAAACATCCACGGGATTTTTTGTGCCGTTCACGCCCATTTCGCCGAAGCCGCGCATCACGATCGGACGGACGTAACATGAACGAAGCTGATTGACGGCCACAAGTTCCAGAACAGCGTCTTCCAGTTGCTCGCGAGTGAACGAGAACGTGTCCATCCGGTAGATCTTCGCCGAATCGACCATTCTGCGGATGTGCTCGCTAAGGCGGAAGACGGCCGGACCGGACGCGGTTTCATAGCAGCGGATGCCTTCGAAAACCGAGCTCCCGTAACTGACGACGTGCGATAGGACGTGAATTTTCGCGTCATCCCACGCGATAAACTCTCCGTTCCGCCAGATTTTTTCGGTGGCCTTCAACATCCCACCAGTATAAACGGGGGCTCGGTCAGACCCTCTTCCAGCGCGCTATTTCAGGTACTTGTCGAACCAGGAGATCTCTTCGAAAAGCACGTGTTCCATGGTCTCTTTGCCGCGGTAGCCGTGCGCCTCGTTCGGCAGCATGACCAGCCGGACTGTTCCCCCGTTGCCGCGAATTGCCGCGTACAGCCGCTCCGATTGAATCGGAAACGTGCCGGTGTTATCGTCCGCCTCCCCGTGGATCAGCAGAACCGGCGTCTTGATTTTGTCGGCGAACCAGAACGGGGACATCTTCGTGTAGACGTCCTGCGCCTGCCAGAACGTGCGCTGCTCGCTCTGGAAACCGAAGGGGGTAAGTGTGCGGTTATAAGCGCCGCTCTCCGCCACGCCGGCGTGGAAGATATTCGTGTGAGCCAACAGATTCGCCGTCATGAACGCGCCGTAGCTGTGGCCGAAAACACCGATCTTCTCCCGGTCCGCCACCCCCATTTCGACGGCCTTATCGACCGCGGCTTGCGCATCCATGGTGAGCTGCTCCACATAGGTGTTGTTCACCGTATCGGGATCGCCTATGATCGGCATCGCCGCATTGTCGATCAGCGCGTAACCATGCAGAACGAAGAGCTGATGATAATTCAGCTCCGGATACGCCTGAGCGGCATGCCCGGTCACCTGACTTGCCGTGTCCACATCGCTGAATTCATACGGATACGCCCAGACAACCGCCGGCAGCCTCGAGCCCGGTTTGTAATCCGGGGGCAGATAGAGCGTGAAGGAAAGCGGTACGCCGTCGGCGCGCTTGTAATTCACCAGTTGCTTCCTGATCTTCGCCGTTTGAGGCATCGGGTTGGTGAAGTGCGTCAGCGGCCGGACGTTTGCGCCATCGCGCACAAAGTAGTTCGGCGGGTCGGTCGGGCTCTCCCGGCGCGTCAGCAGTTTGGAACCCGAATCGTCCAGAACCGCTTCCACAACCTCATAACCCTTCGCATCCGATTGGAACAACCGCTCCGTTTTTCCGGTCGCGAGGTTGAACCGGTCGACGAACGGATGGTCGCCTGTCGGCGATGCGCCCAGACCCGACATCAGGATCTCGTCGCCCACCTGAATAATGCGCCGCCTGCCCTGCGCATCGGTCTTCGAGACCGGTGTGCCGGGATTCTTATACTCATCGCGCTCGTTGCGGCTTGAGATCACCTTCGCCTCGCTACCCGGATGGCCGAGGTCGATCTCCATCGTCCGCACTACTCTCGAAACGCGCTCGTAGTCCTCAACCAACGCCTTGCCGTCGGCTAGGGGCTGCAATCCGCGAAACCGTTCCTTAGTCCGGAAAATCTCCGTAGGCTTGCCCTGAAACGGCGCGGCGTTAGCCAAAATCTCGTCCCGGTACGTTGCCTTTTCCCGCGGATTCCCGCCGTCGAGCGCCTCCACCCAGAGCAGCGTCGCGGCTTTATCAGGAAGCCACTCATACGCTCTCGGTCCGGTCCGGACACCGCCAATCGGGGTGCGCTCTTCGAGGGGCAGGCTCGCCACCTTATACTCGACGTTCGCGTTGCGGTCCCACACCTCGATCTCCTGCGGAAACCGCCCGCCGGGAAGCTGATAGGAATACGGCCGATGAATACGACCCACGAGAAGGTGCTTTTCGTCAGGCGAAGGACGCACCATCGTAAAGATCGCGGGTTTCCCGAACGGACGCGCGCTGCCCGATGGCGTGTCGATGTACGCAAGCTGTGAAGTTGCGTAGTAATCGAACAGGTCCTCGTCGTGCGGCGTACTCAGCAGGTCTTCGTAAGTAGGCGCCGGACCAGCGTGCCCTAGGCTTTCCTGCGCATGAGGTCCTCGCGGAATGGCGGATTCCGCCGGAGCCGCGCCGCGCTTCGCGGGAATCAGATGCGCGATCAGCGTCTTGCTGTCGTCCATCCATTCGATCGCGCCTGTGCCGCCACCCGCGCCCCCGCGTCCTCCGCCCGCCGCCATGCGAACTCCGTTGATCGCTGCGCCCTCGATCCGCCTGGCCTGACCGGTCGCCGTCGATCCGATCCAGAGTTCTATATCGCGCGCGCCAGTGTTGGTGAATGCGAACTGGCGGCCATCCGGACTCCACACCGGGGCGCCAAGCTTCGGCTGAGCGGGCAGCGAAACTCTAATATCGGCCCCGTCGGAAATCCGCTTCAGACTGAACGACGTATACATCGGCGCGAGGTGCATTCCATTCGTATTGGAATCGATCCGGATGCCCGCCAGACGCAGCATCGGCTGCGCGACTTCCGCTATTGGCGGATATCGCACCGGCTGCATCAGGATCGCGTAATCGCGCTGCGGGCTGACGGAAATCGTCGGCGTCAGCGGCGCGTTGAGAGCATCGAGAATTTCCTTCGGAGGTTTCTGATAAGGGAAGTCGTCGGCCAGAACGAACGTGGTTGTGGCGATGAGGAAAAGGGCAAGGTTTGGTCGACGCATGGAGAGATTGTAGTCTGCTCCTGCGATCGATACCTAAAGCTGAGCCTTCGGAATTTTACCTGCGCTTTCGCCTCAGAATTCCAGCGGCCGCAAGAAAGGCCAGTCCGGTAAGCACAAACGAAGCCGGCTCCGGCGCGTTAATGTCGGACAAAGCCAGCCTGGCGATCAGCTGATCCGCCGCAGTCGTGGGATGCTCGGCGTCCCAGAACAGAAAGTTATCCGCTTTCATCCCGTTCATCAGGGTGACCCCCTGCACGGGATCGACGATATCCGTGAATCCGAACAACCCGGGGTTAGCGGCGATCTGAGCGTACAGACTGCTGACATCAACCGGGATGACGTCAAGCCCCTGCGCATTCAGTGCGTTGACGTCGAGCGCCGCCTCTTGATTAAACGCGGCGCTCGCCAGATTCAACGCTGTTGACGCCGGGGCTCCGAGTGGCGTGTTGCCAAGCGGGGGAAGATTGAGCCATAGGAAGTCCCGGGCTCCGGCGCCCCCGAGAGCGCCAATCTCGCTCGCGATATTATCAGCCGCCTGAATCGGGTTGCCCCCGTTGAAAAGGTCGTTCGCGCCGCCCCAGAACGCGTAAAGCGCATTTGCCGGAGCCAACGGATTCGCGGAGAGAAACGCCGCGACCTGATTGCCCATATCCTGAGGGTTCGCGTTTCCGGTTTGCGCGCTGCCCACCGCGTAATTCGTACCTCCCAGTGGCGCCAAGGCGGGCTCGGGGTCCGGTAAGGCCATCAACGCCGCTAATTGATCGATCCACAGCCCCGAAATCGATGTGCTCGGGGTTGTGTTGGCGCCGTCGGTGAAATAGCCGACCGGAACCGGTACCAACGGCACGATTCTGGTGGCGTAGTTTGGCCCAGGAAACGCCCCCGACGTAGCGAGGAACGCGTTTCCCGGGTCCGAAAGGCTGTCTCCAAAGACAATCAGCTGCGTGGGCGTGATCGTTCCCGCATGCGCAACGTAACCCGGAACCACCAGCGCGGCGCACATCGCGAGCGCCGTCCTGAACCTCAGCGTCATAGAAATTATGGATACCAGATTTTCTTGCCAGCATCAAAGGGATCGGGACGGCTTCGCACCAAGTTCGGTACAATCCAGCAGTCCGGTTTGGCAGTGAAGTTCCCGAGGAGGCTTGATGAAGGGCGCACTTCTTCTGGGTCTGGTTTTCGCGGTCCGTCTCGTCTGTCAGACCGATGCCGATAAAGCCTGGAGCGTCCTTGAAACCGCTCTCGCCGATAAATCGCCCGACACCCGCGCCAGGGCGGCGTTTGTCCTCGGGCTCATCGACAACAGTCCCAAAGCTCAGTCCGACGCCGAGAAGGCGCTGACGGATAGCGACTCCCGGGTTCGGGCGGCGGCAGCGCGCGCTCTCGGAGCGATGGGGGCGAAGTCTTCGATACCGAAACTCAAAGCGCTGATTAAGGACGACCAGTCCGAAGTAGTGTTCGCGGTTGCGTCAGCGCTGCGCAAACTGGATGATCCGACGGCATTCGAGATTTACTACGCCGCCCTTACCGGTGAACGGAAATCCGGCGAGAGCCTGGCGGAGCAGCAGATGAAGATTCTCAAAGATCCGAAGGCCCTTTCGAAGATCGGTTTCGAGGCGGGACTCGGCTTTGTGCCGTTTGGCGGCGCGGGTCTCGCGGGATACAAGATGCTGACGAAAGACGACGCGACCCCGGTGCGCGCCGCCGCCGCGACGCAGCTTGCATCCGACCCGGATCCTCGAGCGGCCAAAGCGCTCGTGGCTGCCCTCGCGGATAGCAAATGGCTGGTTCGCGCCGCGGCGGCGGACGCGATCGCCCAGAAGAACGATCCCTCGCTCAAGAACTCGCTGACGCCTGTCTTTCTGGATTCAAAGGACACGGTACGTTTCACCGCCGCGGCAGCCTATCTGCGGCTGAACGGAAGACCGGCGGGCGCGGGTGGCCGCAGTCGGAACTAAAGCTTCCATGTTCCGGCCCGACTCCAACGAAACTCTCTGGTCAGAGGGCACGAAAATCTGACGGCAGCGAGTCTTCTTCGCACAAATCCAGCTCTAGCCGCACCGCCGGGTCTCCACAAACGGCCCCGACCGTAAATGCGCCGAATGCGACCACCGGAGTAGTAGCTTTGCCGTTCTGGGCCGAAACCTCGACCTTCGGCCACGGAAAAGTCGGATGCAGAAAGAACGTCACCGTTCCGGTGAGCGGAGGCGCGCCAGCCGTCGCCTCCACCGTCAGGTAAAACAAATGCTTCCCGCCGCCCTTGTCTTCGTGATCGTGAACGAAAAGGCGGCGGCCGCCCTGTTCGGACCTACCTCCGAATTTGCCTTTGTTCGGATCGGAGTCCCACATGTCGGCCAGCGGCTGGGGCGGAGTCGCCAGCGTCGCGCTGTCGCGCCTCAACGCGCTCAGAACATCCCCCAACGCCTTATGGTGGTTGGCGTCGTCGTAAAAGATCGGCGTTATGCCGAACTGCTTCTGCAGCCGTTGGCGCTCTACGGAAGCCTCGTCCACCCGGTCCCGTGAGAAGCCCAGAATCGCGTAGTTCTGCACATCGCCCGAAGCGAACCGCACGTTCACCTGGCGCAGGATGTAGCGAAGGTCAGGGTCCTCTAGCGAGAAGCCGACAAACACCAGCCGCAGCGTCGCAAACAGGACAGAGAGCTTGTCCACGTACTCAAACGAGACTACGTATCGATTCACATAGTCGCTATGACTGAGTACAACCGTGTGCGGCTGATCGCCCCTTCCATGCAGGTGGATAACGGCGCGCTTGGCGCTTCGAGAGAGGTACTGCAGGAAAAAATGCCGGCACTCTTCTCGATCAGTCCAGTCGAACTGATCGTACGGAAGTTTCTCGTTCTTCAGTGCGTCTTCCAGAAACGTGTCGTAATTCGTCGTCAGGAAGTGCCGGAAATTGAGCTTCACCAGGCTCGCAAACACTTCCTTGCCAGCCTCCAGCTGCGCCGTGAAACGGTTGCGCAGAAATCTCTTGTACTTCGCTTCCTCCCCCAGCGCATTTCGAAAGAACTCTGCCTGCCACAAAAGGTCCGACGAACTCAGCACTGCCTTCGCAAGCGCTGGTGGATTGATGCGGGCCTCCTTCGCCATCTCCGCCAACAGTTCGGTCCATAGCGGCAGACCCCCTTGTCGGCTGAGACCGGCGCCGGTGAAAGCGACCAGGTTTCCACCCTCCGGCTCGAGGTCCTCGCGTAGGTTCTCGAGCGCCGCGGCGCTCTGTTGATCGATCAGAAAGTCGTACATGGTCGGTTCTATGTGGCCGCAATCGCAGCCGCCACGGCATACGTCACTGCGGGGTTAGTCACGTCCCCATGATCCATAATCAAGCCGCCCGAACCATCCAGATTGAGAAGCTTGCCGGTCTGGAACTGGTACGCAGTCCCCGCATCGTGCAGCTTGTCGAAAATCGCCTCCGCTGTCCTTTGCGCGCCATTATGCCCGATGCCGCCAAAGGGATCGTTTTTATCTCCGATCGCCTCGACGTTATCGTCGGCCAGGCGCGATACAACCGCATACGCCTTACCCACGACCGAATCGTGCGCCGAGAACGTAGCGACGAACGGTCCCTTCACGACCTTCTTCTTGATTACATCGACGAAGAAGCCCGTCTTCCCCTCGCCGTTATCTGAGCTGAACCCAAAATGCGAGAAAGCCGCTTCCAGCAGGGATACCGAATCCGGCTGAACCAAAGGATTCTGCGACAACGCCTTGGAACAACTCGCCATCATGCGCCCACCCAGGCTATGGCCTACAAGGTGCACCCGTACATCAGAATCGGATTTCAAAGCCCGCACAATCTTTTCCACGCCGTTTGCGCCCACAACCCCGGAGCGATTCTTCATCGTGTACCAGGTCGTCAGATTCAGAAAGGTGCCGATCTTACCGAAAATCGACCCCGCCATATCGGCGAGGCCTTCGGCGCCGCCTTCGTCGCTCACGGGCGCTGCGATTTGATCGACCGCCGGAACACCGCCATCGTCACTAACCGCCAGGCCCACGGGATTGCCTGGCGGAATGTTCAGTTTGTTCAGTAGCGCGGAACCACTTGTGGACCTGATCTCCTCCACGCCCTCGGTATCGCCGAGTTCGTCATCGTCCAGCAGCGAAAGAACATTCTCGACGAACCTGTTCTGGGCTTCCGGGTTCCCCTTGACGCTGTCGAGCAGTTTCTTCGCTTCCGCGATGCGCGGCTTCTGTTCCGGACAAGCGACCGTCTTCTCGAGATCGTCCAGTTTGGCACGAACCTCTTCCTTTTCCGCAGGCTCTGCATCCAGCGCTGCCGTCGCGCCTTCGAATTTCACATCCTCGTCGAACTTCTTCGACGGCCAGAATATGCCGCCAACCACGAACCGTCGCAGTCCCAACTGATTTGCGAGGGATCCGGAGATGTGAAGCCGCAGGTTTCCCAGAAATTTTTCGTAGAGGCTCGTCGCGTCCGCTTCGTCGTTGCGGAATCCATGCGCGATCAGAATCACGTCCGTGGCGTTCGCCGCCGCGCCTTTCAGATCCGTTTCTTCCTGTTGATCGATCGGTTTGCCGTCAGCGTCGAAATGTAGCCGAACGAAAGGGAATCCGTTGATTGTCTCCAAAGCTCCTCCTGAATCAGACTGCTTGCAGAACCTTCATGAGATCGAGCAGCCCCGCTCCCTGAAACTTCGGTTCGCGGCCGAGGTCGATCGCGTTGTCCAGGAACAACTGCTTCACTTGCTCGGGCTGCCCGATGAACTCGCGGCGCACCGAGAGAAACGCCGCAATCGCCCCTGAGACATGCGGAGCAGCCATACTTGTGCCAGTCTGCTCGCAGTAGAGTACGGGCAGATCCGCGCCATCACCATCCTTCCCAGGCGGATACTTCTTCTGCTCGAGGCCCGCGGCGCACGAGATAATGCGTTCGCCTGGCGCCACCAGATCGGGTTTCATGCGCCCGTCTCCTGTCGGCCCACGAGATGAGAAGTAGGAAACGCCGTAGGTATGTGGCATCTCGCGATGCGTGGACCCCACCGTGATTGCCAGAGCGGCGTTACCCGGATCGGTGATGCTGATATCGCTATACCGCGCCACCGCTTTTTGAGCCGATGTCAGCATCGCCGAATAACCTGCGTTTCCTGCCGACACCACTACTGAGACCCCGCTTTTCACTAGCCGGTTCACCTCCACGCAGAGTGGGCTTTGGCCGCAGGCGAACCAGCGCGGATCGAAGTCGTAACCGAGACTCATGTTGACGCCGTGAACCAAGAGCCTTTTTCCATATTGGTTCCATTGCTGGATCTGATCGATCGCCAGCAGTACCCAACTCACCTTGCCTTGGCCGGCGGTCTGCTTGGCGGTCGAGTCCGTGGTATCGGCAATCACTTTCATGCTTACCAGTCGGCAGGCGGGCGCCACTCCGCAGATCGTTGTCAGGCTTTCGCGCTGCGGAATTGCTTCGTTGTTCGATTCATCGCGAGTCTCGACGCCCACCACGCGCTGACCCTTGGGGTCCGCCGACTTCCAGAATCCCGCGATAATTCCCGCCACGTGCGTTCCGTGGCCGAACTCATCCTTAAGCGGCCCGTTGTTCAGCGGCGTGTAGTCGAGATGCGATACGGGCGATTCGATCGAAAGCGCGTTGATCGGCCCGAAAGTCGAATCGGCGTACTTGAAATGGGGATGGTCGCCCTGAATTCCGGAATCGAGCACCGCCCATACGATGCCTTCGCCGCGCGCCTGGAATGATCGTTGCGCTGCATCCACCTTCACGGTGCTAAGAGAACGGGTGAGAGAGACGCTGACATCGTTGTCCTCCCAGATGCGATAGACCACCGTTGCTCTCTGCCCCTGCTCGCGGATCAGCGTCCTCGCTTCCTCGGCCAGATTCATGATTTGCTTCGCCGTGAGACAGGCGAACACATAGTGCGATGACGCCGCCGACTTCACGCCCCACTGAGCCGCGCGCTTTTTCACTTCCTCGAGCGCGGCCGGAATTCCATCTTTGTAGAATTCGTTCAGCGAGATGATGATGTCGAAACGGCTATCCGGCTGATTATTCTCAAGCGCGTCTCGTACGTTTCCCAGCAGCGGCTCGGTGACTATCGAACGCATCATGTTGAGCAGCATCTGGTCGTGACGCTTCAACTGTTCTTCCGCCCGTTCCTGGGCGGATTTCGCCGGCGTGGCTTCATCTTGCGCCGGGTCACCAGGACGAGACCCACCGGAATTGTCGGTTCTTGAGGACTTTTTCTTAGCCATATTTTTTCGCCATAACCCCGAAAGCACTCGATTATAAATGTCGGCGATGCTGCTACCGGAGTTTCATGCCCTTCTCCTGAGCCAGGCGGAACAAGATAAATCACGGATTCGATTCCCGCATCAGACAGACCCGAAAAGCGCCGACTCTGTCTGGTCGTAGTGTGACGCTCCGGACGTCCGGCTGACTTGCTGGTCAGTCACTCTGCGTCCATCGGGCAAAAGACAGTTGAGAAGGGAAGCTGAATGAATCGTAAAGTAGCTCTCGCTATTGTTTCCTCCCTGGCGATTCCGCTCGTCGCCGCGGACAAGATAGATCAACGCATCACGGAATCGACGACAGTGCTGAAGACAATCGTCGCCAAGGAAGGAATTCCCAAAAGTGTGCTCGATAGGGCGGCCTGCGTCCTGGTGTACCCGGGCGTTCGCAAGGTAGGTGTCGGCATTGGCGTCACCTATGGCCGCGGCGTCCTGTCCTGCCACACGGGTAAAGACTGGAACGGCCCGTGGAGCCCGCCAGCCATGTTTTCACTCGACACCGGTAGTCTGGGGGCACAGTTGGGCAGCAGCTCAACCGACTACGTGCTTTTGGTCATGACAGACCGCGGCGCGGAAAAGGTGCTCTCGGGCAAGCTGAAGCTCGGAGCGGATGCGTCTGCGGTCGCCGGCCCAAACAGCGCGCAGGCCAGCGGGTTCAACGATCCTAACGTCGATGTGGCTTCTTATTCGCAGGCGAAGGGCTTGTTCGCTGGCGCCTCGCTCGGCAGCGCGTCGATGGAGGGCGATGACTCCGCTAACAAGACCCTGTACGGTAAGCCCGTAAGCACGCAGCAGATTGTGAGAGACGGGGCCGTAACCACGCCTCCCGGGGGCGCGGAATTCATCGCTCTTCTGAACAAGACCGCCCCGCATCGTCATAGATAGAAGATAGATGCGGATCTGAAGTCTCTCGCGCCTACTCGGGCGGCAGATCGCCCAGATCTTCCGCCCGATTCTCGAACCGTGTCTGCGCGTGCAGAAACACGAGGTCCACTTTCCCGATCGGGCCGTTGCGCTGCTTGGCGAGGATCAGTTCGGCGAGGCCGTGCAGATCCTCGCGATCGCGCTTGTAAACCTCTTCTCGGAAGATGAATCCCACCAGATCGGCGTCCTGCTCGATCGATCCCGATTCCCGAAGATCGCTCAACTGCGGGCGGTGATCGCCCTGCCGCGTTTCCGTCGCGCGGCTGAGCTGCGAAAGCACGAGGAACGGGCAATCAAGCTCTTTTGAAAGCAGCTTCAGTCCGCGCGAAATCTGGCTGACCTCCTGATTCCGGTTCTCCGTCCTCCCCTTGGAACTCATCAGCTGGAGATAATCGACCACCACCAGACCGAGCTTCTGTCCCGATTGGTGCAGCCGCCGAAGTTTGGCGTGCATATCCATGAGGTTTGCGCCCGCCGTGTCATCGAGATAAAGAGGAGCCTCCACCATCTGATTGGCTGCCGCGCGAAGCTGCTGCCGCTCCCTCTCATTCAGATAGCCAGTCCGGAAACGATGCGAATCCACGCGGGCCGCGGCGCACAGCATGCGTGTCAGCAGCGACTCCTGCGACATTTCGAGAGAGAAGATCGCGACGGGATGGAACAGCCGCGTCGCCACATGCCATGCGATGTTCAGCGCAAACGCCGTCTTCCCCATCGAGGGCCGCGCCGCAAGAATGATCAGCTCGCCTGAGTGCAGGCCGCCGGTCATCTCATCCAGCTTCGTGAACCCCGTGCTGATGCCCTTGATACGCTTGCTCGGGTCGAGGAAAGCGTTCAGTCCGCCCTGATAGTTCTGAATGACCTCGAGCGGGGTCATCAGACCCTTCTCTTCGCGCGCCTGGCCGAGCTTCAGCAGCGCGTCCTCGGCGCCCGCCAGAATTTCGCCCGGCTCCTCTTCGCCGATCAGCGCCCGGTTCATCAGATGCTGCGACGCCATCACGATGCGTCGCAACGTCGCCTTATCGCGAACGATCTTTACATAACTTTCGAGATTCGAGATCTGCGGAAGCCCATCGTCGAGAGAAACCAGGTACGCGAGCCCGTCGACCGACTGCAGTTCGTTATAACGCTGCAGTTCATTTGCGACGGTGATGCGGTCGATCTTTTCGCCGCGCTCGTGCAGTTCCGACATGCGCACGAAAATGCGGCGGTGCTTCTCCAGCGCGAAATCATCCGGGTTGAGAATTCCGGCGATTTCGACGAATCGCGCGTCGTTCAGCAAAACGGAGCCCAGAATGAAGCGCTCCGCGTCCGTGTTGGCGGGAAGACCTTTCTCTAATGCGATTTTCTCGGCGGCTGCCGAAGCGAGCGACATAGCTGCGGAGTTCACGTTATCCGCTCCCGCTTGTGGATTTCAACACTCTCTGCGAAGAAGATGAGATCGACGCGTAACCGTCCTGAATTCCTCATGTCGGACGCTTCGCGGGTCGGGATATCCACGAGCTTACAGAGGAAATCCACACCAACATTGTACAGCCAAAATGTTTTGGTCTCGTTTTTAGGCGGCCGGTCCTATACTCTGGGTATGGCGGGTCGCCTGTATGTGGTTTCCACTCCCATCGGCAATCTGGAAGACATCACCTACCGGGCAGTACGGGTTCTGAAAGAAGTCGACTGGATCGCTTGCGAAGACACTCGCACTACGCTGAACTTGCTTCGCCGCTATAGTATCGAAACGCCAATGCTGAGCTATCACGAGCACAACGAAGCGGAACGCGCGGCGGAATTGTTCGACCGCCTTCGCGCGGGCGAGACCGGCGCTTTAGTCTCGGACGCCGGCACTCCCCTCGTCTCCGATCCGGGCTTCCGCATCGTGCGCGGGGCCGTGCAGGCGGGCATTCAGGTGGAAGCCTTGCCGGGCGCGTCTGCGGTTCTCGCCGCGTTAGTCGTGTCCGGTCTGCCAACGGATCAGTTTCACTTCCTCGGCTTTCTGCCGCCCAGGCAGGGACAGCGCCTGCGCCTTCTGGAGTCGCTCGCGAACGAACACGCGACCCTCGTTTTTTACGAAGCCCCGCACCGTATTCTGGAGTCCCTTGCCGACATCGCAACTGTGTTGGGACGCCGCGAGATCGCCGTCGCGCGCGAGATCACTAAGCTCCACGAAGAGGTGCTGCGCGGGACGCCAAAGGAAGTGCTGGCGAAGCTGGAGTCGCGCGATACCGTCCGCGGCGAGTTCGTAATCCTGATCTCGAAGGCCACAGAGCCCGAGTATGACGATCGGCCGATCGACGAAGCGATTGATGAATTGATCGGCGCCGGCGTCGAACGCATGGACGCGATTAAAACGGTCGCGCGTCAGCGTGGCCTTTCAAAGCGCGACGTTTATAAACAGGTGAATCGTAGTTGAGCGGGGCGGTACACGTCATCGGCGGAGGACTCGCCGGATGCGAAGCCGCGTGGCAGCTTGCAGAGCGCGGGGTATCGGTGACGCTCTTCGAGATGCGGCCCGTTCAGACGACCGACGCGCATCAGACCGATCAACTCGCCGAACTCGTTTGCAGCAACTCGTTAAAGAGCGATCAGTATCCTTCCGCATCCTGGCTGCTCAAGGAGGAACTGCGCCGTGCGAACTCACTCCTGATGCGTGCTGCCGAAGCTTCGCGAGTGCCGGGCGGACAGGCGCTCACCGTCGACCGCATCCTCTTCGCTGACTTCACGACCCACGCCATTGAGTCCCACCCGAACATCTCTTTAACGCGACAGGAAGTGACCGACATCGATCCCGACCGAATCACAATCGTCGCCACGGGTCCACTGACGAGCAGCGCGCTCGCGGAGCGCCTCAGCCGTTTTACCGGCTCCGAGCGCCTTTTCTTCTACGACAGCATCAGCCCCATCGTGGACGCCAACACCGTTAATCGGAGCGTTGCCTTTGAGGCTTCCCGCTACGACAAATCGCTCGACGGCACTGGCGATTATCTGAACTGCCCGTTCGATAAGCCTCAATACGAGCGCTTCGTCGATGAATTAATGGCCGCGCAGGCGGTTGAGGCGCACATACCCAACGACACGCCTTTCTTCGAAGCCTGCCTGCCTATTGAAGAAATCGCGCGCCGCGGCCGCGACACGCTGCGCTTTGGGCCGATGAAGCCAATGGGCCTGACCGACCCTCGCACCGGACGCCGCCCCTACGCCGCCGTGCAACTTCGCCGCGAGAACGCGCGCGCCGACAGCTACAACCTTGTCGGCTTTCAGAATCATCTTCGGTTCGGCGAGCAGAAACGAATCATGCGGCTGATTCCTGGCCTTGAGAACGCGGAATTCCTCCGCTTCGGACAGATTCACCGGAATACCTACATCAACTCGCCCGCCCTGCTCACCGCCACCCTGCAGTTGCGTGCGCATCCCAACGTATTCTTCGCGGGGCAGATCTCGGGCGTGGAAGGTTATGTCGAGTCGATCGCAACGGGGCTTGTAGCGGGCGTGCTGGCATTCGAACATCTCGAAGGGCGCCGGCCGCGCGCATTTCCGCGCGAATCGGCCATCGGCTCGCTCTGCCACTACATCACGAACGCGGACCCGCGTCACTATCAGCCCGCAAACATCGCGTTTGATCTGTTTCCGCCTCTCGCCCAGCCGTTGAAAGACCGGCGCGAAAGGCAAACCGAGATCTGCCGCGTCGCGCTTGAATCCTATGCCTGAACTCGCGCGCGCCGTCAAGCAGTTTACAGAGGAACTCGCGCGGCGCAACGAATCGGAGCACACCATCCGGAACTACGGCGCCGACCTGCGTGAATTTATCGCCTACTTCACGCTTCCCGATAGCGCCCCGCCGCCGGTCGAGGAAATCGATCTGCTCGCCCTCCGCGAGTGGCTTGCCCATCTTTACGACCGCAAGCTTCAGCCCACTACTATTCGGCGCAAACTCGCCTCTGTGCGCGCGCTGTTCCGCTTTCTCGCGCGAGAGAACGCGATCGAGCGCGATCATGCGCGCATGTTGCGCCTGCCGAAGATGCCGAAGACGCTGCCCGATGTGCCTAACGCCGAAGTAGCGAACCGGCTCATCGACGGGGCTGTTCCCGCCGGTATCGAACGGCCCTATCCGAAGCGTGACCGCCTGCTGATGGAACTCTTGTACGGCTGCGGGCTGCGCGTGAGTGAAGCGGTCGGGCTGAACCTCGAAGACATCGATCTCACGCAGCGATGGCTGCGGGTTCGCGGAAAGGGGCGTAAGGAGCGCCAGGTCCCCTACGGTGGGAAGGCCGCGGCCGCTCTGGAGGCATGGTTTCCTGATCGCAAGACCAAATCGAACGCTTTGTTCGTGAATCATCGCGGCGCCCGCCTCACTGATCGCGGCGCCCGCGGCATCGTGAAATTCTATGCCCGCTTCGTCGTGCGCGACCCCTCAATTCACCCGCACACCCTGCGTCACGCCTTCGCCACGCATCTTCTGAGCGATGGCGCGGATCTGCGCTCGATCCAGGAGCTGCTCGGACATGCCCGGCTCTCCACGACCCAGAAATATACGAAGGTATCGCTCGAAGACTTAATGCGGGTCTACGACAAATCGCACCCGAAGGCGGGCTAAACCGCGTATTCTACGCGCGGTTTTCGACCCAGCCGAATCCGGTGGCCTTCTGCCTTCAACCGCCGCGCCTGCTCCTCCGGACCGCCCGGGAGCTTCTTCATCAGGCACCCATCGCTCTGCAGCACCCGCCAGTACGGCGTTACGCGCTTCTTGGCCTTCGCGCTCCTCTTCCGCCGCAACCTCGGCGGAGAGCCAGACAAAGATTCCGGTCACCATCGGACACGCAACCTCCACGCCATGATTCGCCGCAAGCTGCGCGCCGAGATCCTTGGTCGTGATCACATGACCCGATCGTACCTTCCGGATCGCGGCGTCAACCTCCGCGCCGGTTGGAATGACCATCCTTCCTTCGCCGTAGCGTTTCACCATGCGCGCTGGAATCGGAACTACCCGCGCTTCCGACAATTTGTGCAGCTTCTCCCGCCACGTCTTCTTCATGCTGCCTCATCAGGCTAGTGCGAAATCGTGCTGCTTGCGATGATGCGGTCCGTCGTGTTCGTTCGTGGACTTGAACGTTTCATGCCGTCCGTCGCCAGCCTCGAGTTTCACGGAGTCCAGCAGCGCATGCTGCTCTTCGTCGCTCATCGGTTGGAAATCCCGCGCCACAGAGACCGCGAACTTCAGTTGCTCCATGTTCGTAATCCCGACCACCTGACTCGTCACCGGTTGGCTCAGGTTGAACCGCAGCAGATCGCGCGGATCGAGTTTCATTCGGTCCAGAATCCGTCCGACAGGCCAGCCGCCGCCGAATCCTTTCATCCCGAGCGGCGCCGCGTTCATCTCGTGGCACACGGGCACGACTTCGTTGAGGAAGCTTCGATAATGCGCGTCGAGCGCGTTGATCGGCATCAGGGCCGCGTCCCACTGGTGCGGCTTGCGCAGCATCTTGCTGTGAATCCTCGGATCTTTGTGCCCCGTGAACCCTATATACCGCACCTTGCCCGCCCGCCGCGCTTCGATAGCTGCGCGGATCGCGCCGCGCTCGAAGATCCAGTCCGGATCGTTGTCGTAATTGCACTCGTGGAACATCCAGAGATCCAGACGGTCCGTGCGTAGCCTCCGCAGGCTGTCTTCTAAATCCCGCATCGAGCCTTCGTAGTCCCGCTCGCAGTTCTTTGTCATCAGGAAAACTCGCTCGCGTTTCCCGTCCATCGCGAGCGCCTTCCCCATAAGCTCTTCCGCGCCGCCATCGTGGTAATCCCACGCATTGTCGAAAAAGTTAATTCCTTCATCGATGGCAGCGTGCATGAGTCGAAAGCACTCGCTCTCATCGGTCTTGTCGATCACCACGCGCGCTGTCGAGTGCCACCCGCCGAGCGTAATGACCGAGACATATTCTCCCGAGCCGCCGAAGGGCCTTTGCGGTAAGCCTCCGCCGCTTCTTTGAGCGGCGAACATTTCCTGAGCGAGTTTTCGGATAATATGCGATCTCATCGTAAGTAGTTACTCTAAAGGACGGATGAAACCGAAGGCAACGGGCC
The DNA here is from genome assembly GCA_035262625.1 of Bryobacteraceae bacterium. Taxonomy (GTDB): domain Bacteria; phylum Acidobacteriota; class Terriglobia; order Bryobacterales; family Bryobacteraceae; genus BOG-234. The sequence goes on along the minus strand of DATFSM010000163.1, from coordinate 10,595 downwards.
GTGGGTTCGTGTTTCACGATCCCTCCGGTAAACGCTGGCCGCGCTTCCGCCGCACGCTGCAGACCACCGGTCTGATATTCGGGATTCTGCTCGTAATCGTGATTTTCGCCGCGCTGACCGGTCCGCAGTTGCCGGTTCTCGGTCTCCCGATCAACGCCGGAGCCGCAACCATCCAGACCATCTTCACTGGCAAGGAGCCGCGTAATGTCCCCTATCGTCCGCCGCGCGAGACGAAGATCAAATACGTTCGGTCCGCTTCGCCCGTAATGCATCCGCGCGCCGCCGCCCGCGCGGTCGCGGGGGCGCCGCTGGTCTGGGGATTCTACGTCAATTGGGATCCGGGCAGCATCGTGTCGTTGCGCCTGCATCTCGCGCACCTGACGCACCTGGTTCCCGAGTGGCTCGTGCTCAAGAACGGTGAGGGAGACATCGACGACCAGAGCGACCCCACGGTAATCACCATCGCGAAACAGGCGAACCTGCCGATCCTCGCGCTGCTGACGAATTACCGGGATGGCTGGCGATCCAACGAGATTCATCGCATCCTCACCAGCCCCGGGCGCACAGCCGATTTCATCGCGAATACCCGCGCCAATCTGGAGGAGCACCATTTCGCCGGCGTCAACATCGATTTCGAGGAACTGAATGCGCGTGACCGGGCGCCGCTGGCGCGATTTATGCAGGCGCTCACGAACGACCTCCATGCGCACGGATACATCGTTTCTGAGGACGTCCCGGTCGACGATCCCGCCTATGACCTGAAGAGCCTCGGCAATATCGTGGACTACCTGGTCCCGATGATCTACGACGAGCACTACGAGAACGGCGAGCCGGGTCCAATCGCTTCGGAATCGTTCTTCGAAAATCACCTCGATCGCATTGCGAAGCTGGTGAAGCCCGAGAAGGTCGTGGCAGGGCTGGGCGCTTATGGTTATGACTGGGAAATCGGAGGGCGGGGAAGCCACGAGGTCACCTTTGGCCAGGTGATGGCGGCCGGAGGGACTTCCCACGGGTCTGTCGAATGGGATCAGACCGCCGAGAACCCCGTGCTTCGGTACGACTCGGGCGGCGTCAGGCACGAACTCTGGTTTCTCGACGCCGTCACGGCTCTCAATCAGACCATCGCGGTGGGGGATGAGGGATTCCGCGGCGTGGGCGTATGGCGGCTCGGCGCTGAAGAACCAGGACTCTGGACCGTCCTCAAACGCGAGGCCTGGCCGCCGGATGACTTCAAAGGCTCACAACTGAACGTACTGGAAGCAGATCGCCAGGCGCCGCGTCACGACGGCGAGGGCGAAATCCTGGAAGTCGTCGAGACGCCGCATGCCGGCGCCCGGGACGTGGCGAATCCGCCAACGCCGGACGGCGACTATAGTGAGCGCTACACCAGCTATCCGTCTCCGTATGTTGTTCGGCACAGCGGCTATTCCAAAGAGAAGCTGTTGTGCCTTACCTTCGATGACGGCCCCGATCCGGCCTACACGCCGCACATCCTCGACGTTCTGCGCGCTAAGCATGTCCCAGCCGCATTCTTTGTGGTTGGCGAGAACGCAGACGCCTTCTCCGCTATCGTGCGGCGCGAATACGCGGACGGACATGAGATCGGCAACCACACATATTCGCATCCGAATATCGCCACGCTTTCGCCCTTCCTGCAGGACCAGCAACTCGACGCGACGCAGCGCATTATCGAAAACATGCTCGGCGTATCGACGGTCTTCTTCCGTCCTCCGTACAACGCGGACAGCGAGCCGCAGACGCCGGAGGAACTCGACCCGATTGTGCGGGCAAAGCGGCTTGGCTACGCCACGATCGCCGAAACGATCGATCCTCGCGACTGGGAGCCCGGCATCACGGCGGAAAAGATTGAGAACGAGATCGAGAACGAAATCGGCAACGGCCACATCATCCTGCTTCACGACGCGGGCGGCAATCGTAACGCCACTGTGGCGGCTCTGCCGCACATTATCGACCGCTATCTGCAACGCGGCTACCGTTTCGGTCTGGTCTCCGAACTCGCGCACAAGAGCCGCAGCGATGTCATGCCGCGCCCCAGCGCCGAAGAACTTCGCTTCGCGCACATCGAGGGCGGAGCGTTCGATCTCGAGGCGCGCCTTTTGCAGTCGCTCGGCGTGCTTTTCCTGTGCGCGATTTACCTGACCATGGCGCGATCCGTGATCTTCGCCGTCCTTGCGATCCTGCAGAAGCGCCGCGAACGCAGAACGCATTACGACGACGCGTTCCGTCCGCCCGTGTCGGTTCTGATCGCGGCCTTTAACGAGGAAGCCGTGATCGCCCGCACCGTAGATTCGCTTTTGCGCAATGACTACGAAGATATGGAAATCGTGATCGTCGACGACGGCTCACGAGACCGCACTCTCGAAGTTCTGCGCGAGTCCTACGGCGATCATCCGAAGGTTCGCATCCTCTCGCAGCCGAACGCCGGCAAATCAGCGGCCCTGAACAACGCCATTGCGCATGCGTCGAGTCAGGTTCTTGTCGCTGTGGATGCCGACACGATGTTCCGCAGCGGCACTATCGCCTGCCTGACGCGCCACTTCAAAGATCCGCAGACGGGAGCCGTGAGCGGCAACGCGAGGGTGGGCAATAAGCGCAAATGGATTACCCGCTTCCAGTCGATCGAATACATCTACGGATTCAATCTCGATCGGCGCGCGCTCGACTACCTCAACGCCATCACAGTGGTTCCCGGCGCGGTGGGCGCATGGCGGAAGGACCTGGTTCTCGAAGCGGGCGGCTTCGGGCACGACACGCTGGCCGAAGACGCGGACTTGACTCTTGCCATTCGCCGCGCCGGTTACGTGATCCGCTACGAGCAGGACGCCATCGCCGACACGGAAGCTCCCGAGGATGGGCGCAGCCTCGCCAAGCAGCGCTTTCGCTGGGCCTTCGGGACACTTCAGACTGCCTGGAAGCATCGCGATACGCTTTTCGTCCCGCGTTACGGAACTCTGGGCTTTGTCGCGTTGCCGAGCATCTGGATTTTCCAGGTTCTGCTCGGGTGCCTTTCGCCCTTTGCCGAAATCTGCATGGCGATCGCTCTGTTCGCCGGAAACTGGAAGACCGTTCTGGCATACTACTTCGCCTTTTTCGGCGTGGAACTCGTCACCGGTTTTCTGGCCTATGCTCTCGAGGGCGTCCCCGCGTGGGATCTCGCCTGGCTTTTCTTTCAGAGAATCTATTACCGCCAACTCATGCTGTACGTCCTGTTACGAAGCCTGCTGTTCGCTATCCGAGGGCGTCCGGTGGGATGGGGAAAACTCGAGCGAAAAGCCTCCGTCGCGCCGATTGCCTGAAACGCGGCGGCTTTGCCGCGCACTGGATTTGCATGAGTACCTCGGATTTTGCCCTACGTCGTTCCCGGTCGGTTATGGTGGTGGATTCCGACCCCGAGTCCCTGACCCGGATGTCGGGGATACTGGCTGAAGCCGCGAGTTCAGCGCCTGCCCGCCTTCGCGTGCTCCGCGCCCGCAACGCCCGCGACGTAATGGACGTGATCGGACGCGCCTATGTGCCGGTCGACCTCGTGCTTTCGAGCCCGGAACTCATGGAATCCGAGGAAGGCCTGCTCGAGGATCGAATTCACGAAGTCCGGCCCAGCCTGCCGGTGATGTTTGTAGAGTCCACCAACCATCACGCCGGAATCTTCGACACAGTGGTTTCTGCCCTCCGCCCCTCAGCCCGCGTCATCCGAATCGCGTAAATAAAGCATTAAAATCAGACGCTTCGGCATCAGGATCCGAGTAGCGGTCCTGAAACCCGTGTCTTTTCCGATCCGTCTTACGGCTTGAACTCCCAATCGATTTTTATGGGACGATCAGCCATGACCGTCACTTCCAGGCGTGCCTTTCTCGGCATGATCGCCGTTGGCGCTCTTCGCGCGCAGGATCCCGAAAACACCACCTTCTCGACCGATGTCAGCGTCGTGAACGTTCTCGCGTCCGTGCGGGATAAGCAGGGGCACATCGTGTCGAACCTGGAAAAGGACGACTTTACCCTGACTGAGGACGGCCGAACGCAGGCCATCAAATATTTCTCGCGCGAGACCGATCTCCCGCTCACACTGGGGCTGCTGGTCGATACCAGCATGAGCCAGCGGCGCGTTCTCGTCGCAGAGAAATCGGCCAGCTATCGGTTTCTGGACAAGGTGCTGCGCGCCAATAAGGACAAGACCTTTGTCATTCATTTCGACCACGAAACGGAACTGCTTCAGGACCTGACCTCATCGCGCGCCGACCTTCAGCGCGCCCTCGATGAATTGGAACTTCCGGCCGACAGCCGTCCGCGGATGCAGCGTTCCGGTGGCGGCGGCTACCCGGGCGGAGGAGGTTATCCTGGTGGCGGCGGATATCCGGGCGGCGGTAGCCGCTACCCAAGCGGCGGCGGGGGCAGGCGCGGCGGGGCCGGCACAACGCTCTACGACGCGATCTATCTCGCGTCGGACGAACTGATGAAGAAGCAGCACGGGCGCAAGGCCATCATCCTGCTGACCGACGGCGTGGATAACGGCAGCAAGACTTTTCTGAACGATGCCATCGAAGCCGCGCAACGCGCCGACACCCTGGCGTATTCGATCCTGTTCGCCGATGAGGAAGCGTACCGCATGCCCACAACCTTCCCCGGTATGGGCGGAGGCATGGGCCGTCACGGAGGCGGAATGGGCCACCCGCCGATGGGCGGCGGTGGAAGCAGCCGCGATGGAAAATCCGTACTTCAGCGAATCTCTCGAGAAACCGGCGGGTCCGTCTTCGAGGTCTCGAAGAAACTCACGATCGACGATATCTACGACCGAATTCAGGAAGAGCTGCGGAATCAGTACAGCATCGGCTACACGTCCGACCGCAAGGATGCTTATGGATATCGCGCCATCAAGGTCGCGACGAAGAAATCCGGGCTGACGGTTCAGGCGCGCGAGGGCTATTACCCGCAGTCGCGCTGACGCTGCAGCTATTTCTGGCCCAACTCTTTTTTAATCAGAGGCGAAACGGCGGCCACTTCAAAGGTGCCGTTGAACTTCTTTCCGTTGAAGTAGAACGTGGGAGTACCGCCTACGCCCGCGTCTTCCCCTTCCTTCTCCTCGGCCTGAACCCGCGCCCGGTATTTGTGGCTTTCGAGATCGGCGTGAAACCGGTTCATATCCAGCTTGAGCTGCTTTGCGTACGAGTCGACCCTTGCGCGGGAGATATCGGGAAAGCCGGCGTAGAGCAGGTCGTGCATCTCCCAGAATTTGCCCTGCGCCTGAGCCGCGAGAGCGACTTCCGCCCCGAACTCCGCTTCCGAGTGTGAGTCAAGCGGGAACTGCTTGAACACGAGTTTCACGTCTTTCGGAAAGCGCTTGAGGATCTCCTTCGTTTCCTGGACGGCTTTGGAACAATAGGGGCACTGGAAGTCCGAGAACTCGACGATCGTCATGCGAGCGTTCTCCGGCCCGCGCACCGGGTCTCCCGCCACGGAAATCTTCACCGGATCTTCGAACACCGGAGGCGGTTCCTCGGCGACGCGCTTCAGTTCGGCTTTGATGGCTGCGGTGTCCTTACCGCCCGCCGTCTCCGTCACTACGGTCTTCGCCAGTTTTCGGCTCACCCCGCAGGAAGGGTCCTTCACGCGGCACTCCGCGATCTTCATGTCGCAGCCGCAGGTGCAGGCTTCCGTCTGCATGACTCGCAGAGCCGCTTGCTTTTTGGCCGCCGAAAGGCCCGCCCAGTCAACCCCCGGAGGATTGGTCTCGGCCTGCCATGTGGCCTGCCCCAGACACAGAGCCGCTACAAAAAGAGGGAGCGCCAGTTTGCGAAGGGTCACGTACATATCATGGCAGACGTGAAACAGCGCAGGAAAGGCATAGAGCCTGCAGGAATGCCGACTGCGGCCGGGATTGGCCGCCCCGCAAAACGAACTTTATTTTGTTGCGCATGGGACTACAGAGACACTTGTCCTGTGACGCGGGCGGCCCGGCGCGGCCTGCTGGCTACGCCGGGCTCTGATTTCTTTCAGACCGGTTCGTTACTCCGGTCCGGGATTTCGTTTCCACTGGAAGCTCTGACTTCCCGGAGGACTTATTCATCGAATCGATTCGACGTACCGTTCATCAGCCGGAGGGTTTTGAGTCCTCCGGCCCGCAACGAGCCTGCCGGCCGGCATAGGCTTCGCGGGAAATTCGGTTAAGAATGGCCCCGCTTCTGATGAGAGCGTTGCACACCAAGAGTCTACTTCGAGAAGACGAACGGCTATCTCATTGAGTGGTAGGGAAATAGAGGCCGAAAAAAATCTGATCTGAGGCAGGAGAATGTGCAAACTTTGCGGTGAAAAGGGTGACCTACACTAAACAGCAATGGCGCGATCTTCGTTACGCTGGCTCATGCCAACGGCTAGAGCTTTGGCAGCACTGGCAGGTGCCGCTTCATGTGAACCTTACGCCAGTTGCCTCCGGCGAACGGATACCCGCCGCAGCGACGGTTCAGGATGTGGAGAGTCCTGACAAGCGAAGTGGATGTTCGGCAGCCCGTCAGCTCAGGATTGTTGGAGAACTCGGACCGAGCAGCACCGTCGAATCACCTGCCGCTGCGGCGCTCGCCAAGCACTTCGCGGCAACACAATCGAACGTCACAACAGACCCGAACAGAACGCCTACGCTGAGGAGCGAGTCAGATTCCGTGAGGGTCCAAGTCGTCTTCCTGGTCTCGGCCGAATGCGGACGCGGTGCGGGACAAATTGACAGCGACCATTCGGCCGATTGTCCGCCAAAGGGTACACCGATCTCGGCCAGAACCTCTTTCACGGTAGTGTTCTCTTTACACGTGAGGACCCTGCGGGCCGGTTCCTTCTCCTCGCCCGATGATATTACTGCCCAGAAACGAATCCAATCCGACGTAAGCAGCTCTTGGACATCAATTCGTCCCGAGGTCAGGTTAAATTCGACCTCGTTCTGGACGTGTACGATCAGTGTCAGTCGGGTCGCCTTCGTCTGGCGTAACCTCACCCATCTCCCGAAGGCGCGGACGACTTTCATAAATCCAAAGACAGGTGGGACTGTTCCGCGACCAGGCGACAACTGAAGATGGACTAACCTCGATGCTTGATGTTGACTCTTCGGCGGCGTAATATGCTCCAGGAACTCACGAACGGCAGTGTCGACGGCGCTGTCATCCTCATCCCCACGGCAGCGGGCAGTCACTGCGTAGACTCCCGTCTCCCCATACTGAACTGTGTGCTGGCCAATGTGGCGCACTAGTTGTTCACGTGGACGCAACCATGCGTACTGTGATGGAAGTACGGGCAAGTTAGTCTTTGGGTCACGGCGTGCAACGAACGCTATAATTTCGCCGGGTGGCGGCTTTGACGGTGCATCTTCGCAAACTATTTGGAGATCCGCTTTCTCTTGACACGTTGACTCAACCATAAAGGACCAACTCGTAGCGCGCGCGGGTGGCTTCGCGATGGCGCGCGCGAGATGCTCCAGCATGTCAGGCAAGTCCGCGAAATCTGAGAACTCACACACAGTGATGTTCATTTGCTGGGCTAGGAAATGTATATCGACAGTTCCCGCCTTTGCGAGCGCAAAATGAGGGATGTGGTTAGGTCCGCAGAGTTCGAGGACTTCACCAAAAAGATTCATGAAATACGCCTCCGTCAGGCTTGATCCCAGGAACAAAAACGATCGGGATTCAAACATTTGACCGAAGCATCGCCGAAAATGCGGCGATGCATTTGTGACGGCGCTATATTCCGCGTGTCCAATCACAAGTTGCTCCTGAAGCTCCTGAAGTCGAGGGATCTGCATTTCAATGCCGCCGCCGTATTGACCACCCAGAAATCCTTGTATATGCCAGATATACCTCCGATCGAACGGACCATGAAACGAGGACAAAACAGTCTTGCAGTCCTTGGGAGAACGTCCGAGGATCCGGATGTCGGAATCAAAGATCGGTACATGACCACCCGCCTTAAGGCAAGCTCCAAAATACAGATCGTCGTAATTGGTCGATACGACTAACGGCCAGCAGATTGCGGCTAGCCGTTCGGTCTGAAGCGGCATTTCAGGAGCGGGGACTTTAGGCGTAAGAGCGCGTCGAATCGCATCGAGAAAACACGCGTGCCCACGACTGTTACGTATAGTGTTGCACGCGGCTTGGGCCCTTACATCGTTATTCCACCTTAAGGCCTTTCCATCGCCGATCTTCGCGTCAGCTTCCAGGTTATCGACGAAGTCATCCCATAAAACAAGACGGTTTGCGCTCATCCCCGCACCGAGGAACGGTACCAATCGACCTTGGGAATAAGTGCTCACTAGGAGCGGTAATATCTCGTCGAAACTGCGCCGGGATGACGTCATTGACATAGTTCTCCAGTTGGCAAGTCTGCCGAATTGCGAGACTCGCTCGGGGTTCTAGGGTCCACCGACGAGGTGAATTATCGGCGGCTTTCGTTTCCTTTGCAATCGTGCAATTTGTTCCGTGGACGTAGTCCCAATTCGGCGCTCGGTTCGAGGTCTCTATTTTCCACCTAGCCGCGTCGCCGCTGGCATGAAGGTTCAGTTGGCAAACGGGCGACAGGAGTCGGCAGTGACGTTGAACAGCGGGCAACTCAAAGTCCAAGATGTGATGCGGTTAGAAGCGTGTCGCATACAGAATGGTGGCCCATTCAGCCGTGCGCGAATCTCACAGAACAATCATATGCTCAGGCTTCGGCTCCGACGCAGATATTATCGCGATGCTCGCAAGCGCGTGGGCGCTCGCGCAAAACGTAGCCTGCACCCGGATGCAGGAATGCCGGTCAACGATCGTGCTTGGCTACGCGGGGTAGCTGCCGGAAATGTAGCCGTGCAGTTGTCCGATGATCTCGTCCTGCGCGGAGATGATCCAGTTCACGAGGTCGCCGATAGAGACGACTCCCGCGACGCGGTCACCGTCGAGGACGACGAGATGACGCAGGCGGAGCGTGGTCATCTTTCGCATACAGGAGTCGATCGACTCATCGAGGGTTACGGCCGACGCCGGCGCCGACATCACCTCGCGGACGAGCGTATCTTTCGAGTGTTTGCCGAGCAGCACGATTTTGCGGGCGTAGTCCCGTTCGGAGAACAGCCCCACTACCCGGTTTTGATCCATGACCACCAGGGCGCCGACGTCCCGATCCGCCATTGCCTGAACGGCCTCATAAACGGTGGTCTGGGGCGCCACGGAAAATACATCCCGCCCCTTACGGTCCAGAACAGCGCTAACTTTTTCGTTGAATTCCATGTTGCACCCTCCCCGTCAGTCGGAATGGTAATCCAGGGACGGCGCGGGATCAAGCGGGTATTTACGGTATCTGCCGGGCACGCTACACGGCTATCTCGTGTCGAAGGGCGCGAGCTTCGGCTGACTGAACTAGCGGACCGTCACGTTGCGCGTCGTTTGTGTCTCCAGATCAAAAGACCGGCAAACATTATCGCGATGGTGATGGAAGGGGCCGGCTCCGGAATCGCACTGGCTGGAGCGGTCGCGGTTCCCTGAAAGACTGGCAAGGGCGTGGGTACATCAGGCTGAAGGTTGCCCCCGCCGCTGTACAGAACGCCGTTCGGCTGATAGAAATTGTAAGCCTGCGCCACGCAGTTCACCGAAGCCGGCGCGTTCACATCGGTATCGAGCACCTTGAATCCCGACAAACTGCTTCCCGGAACCGGGTAGGGCGCACCGATTCTGGACTGAAAGAAGTTAGTGGGGCCGATATCAAACCACAGATCGTTGTATGCGGGGAAGGGCGACGGCGAAGGTGGAGTGCCTTGCTGAGTGCTGAAATAGTTCCACGGCAGCCATATGTAGTCTGTGCCGCAGATAAACGGATTAGGCGGGTCATCAATGAAACAGGGAGGGCTTGGATTGCCAGCGATGGCCGCGTTGGGCAAATCGATCCCGAAATAGTTCACAGGCCAAAGCCCGGTGCCGGAAGTGCCCGGTATTTCGTTCAACAACCCGAAATCCAGCAACCAAGCGCCGGGTCCACCGGAAACTGTATAGGAAACACTCACAGGCAGGGTGTCCGCGTGGAGAACCGGGCCGGCGCTGAAAAACAGGAGTGTTGTCGCGGCTAAGATAGCGCGTTTTCCGAGTCGAATTTCGCTCACGTGCCCCCCGATTGTAGAAGAGGAGGCGTCGCTGATACGACTCTTTTTAACGTCCCGATCAGGCTCATTGTGCGCCTGCTCTTAGTTCTCGATCGGCGTTTGCTCGACATGGTCGATGACTAACACTTTCACCGGTCGTTTGGTTTGTTCGAGCCGCAGGCCCAACTGCTTCGCGATGGCGTCGGGCAGCGAAAGCGCGCCGTTGGGATCTGACGCTTCGCCGGACGGGGCGGTCGGCGGGGCGGCGCCGTCACCGGGACGTCCGGGGCCTCCTCGAAGCTGGCCGATCGTGCTGAAACTCAGCGTGAAATCCCATGCGCCCGTGAGTCCGGTGGCGTCGAGGACCGGCGCGTGAATGTAGCCGGAGGCCAGGCCTTGCAGCATTGAAGCGAATCGCTCCATAGTCATGTTCTGGCAATTGATCAGACGGGCCAGGATGGGCCGGGAATCGCGGACGTCTTTCTGATCAACG
>DATFSM010000162.1:0-44945 GCA_035262625.1 Bryobacteraceae bacterium | reverse complement strand
GACGCCAGGGTCGTGTCGACTATAACTGCCCGCGCCCGGTCTGCTGGACCCGATTGTGCTATAAAACGCCGCACCTGACTCGGCTCTGTCGGAGTTTCTGTCCATATGGGCCCGCCACCGGGTTGACGCTTCAGTCGCGTTCGGTCTTTTGGTGTTCGAAACGCGACTGAAGTCGCGTGCCCGGCTCCGCTATTAATTCGGGGCACTTAGGGAACACAACACTAAAGAATATTGACTGCTCGCGCCGCCAGAAGCGCCACGGTGGTCAGGGAAATGATCGACTGAATGATCATCATGACCTTCGCCCAGCGCGACAGAACCGGCACATCCGTCGGCGAAAAAGCCGTGCTGGTATTGAACGCGAGAAACAGATAGTCCACAAAACCAGGGCTCCAGTATTCTTCGCCCATTCGTACTTTGAGTTCCGTATCCATCATCATTTGCGGAAAAAGAAACGCGCCGTCGACGTGAGCCCCCCGCCTGTCACGTTCGTTCGGACCGCCCCCGTCGAGCCGCCAGTACCATGAGGCGAACACCAGTATGTTCGCCACCCAAAGCGCCGCCGCCGCGCGCAGCAGTTCGACGGGCGGATCCTTATGCATCGGCAATCGACTGAGCAAGAGACTGAGCGATCCCACCAGCGCTCCTGTGATGACGGCGAGCCCCGCATAGGCGAACGCCTCGTTGAGGCGGCGCCGGCCGATCTGATGAAAGATCATCGTTGGCAACGCCAGCGCCGCAATCATGGCCAACAATCCCCATGCAGGCCCAAAGCTCAATTGTTCAGGAACTACAAGATTGAGAACTCCCACCGCGAGTACCGCCACGAGAGCCGGCCATCGTGGCTCCGGAGCAGGCCGCTCCGCTTCGCTCATTCCGGACCGCCGTAGCGGACGGCGAGAAGCGTGATGTCATCAGCCTGAGGAGCGCCGGACGTAAACCCGCGAACCTCTTCGATAATGCGCTGTGCGATGTCGATGATTCCGGGTCGTCCCGGCTCGTCATCCGCCGGAGCAAGCGACCGGATCAGATGCGCGAGCCGTTTCTTGCCGAACATTTCGTCCGTTGCGCTCTCCGCGTCCGTGATCCCATCAGTATGTACCAGGATGGCGTCGCCCGCTCCGAGAACCGTCTCCGTGCATTGGAAAGTCGCGTCTTCGAACATCCCGACCATGAAACCACGCGGTCCCTCGACCTGGCGCGGCTCTCCGTGCGAAGGAATAATCCAGGGAGGCTGGTGCCCGCCTACGCTCCACGTCAGTTTTCCGTTCTCCGTATCCAGAATCCCGTAAAAGAGCGTGGCGTACATCTGCCCGGCCCCCTGGGGCAAAAGCGCGCGGTTGACCGCCGCGAGACATTCCGCGGGAGAAGCGTTATGCAGCGCCGTCGATCGGAGAATCGTTCGCGTAACCGCCATGAACAGCGCGGCCGGTATGCCCTTGCCCGAAACGTCGCCGACGACAAACCCGTATCGACCCCGACCCAGCGCGAAAAAGTCGTAGAAATCCCCACTCACCTGGCGGGCAGGCAGCATCACGGCTGCTATATCGAGCCGCGGATGTGACGCCAGCGGTTCGGGCAGGAGCGACTTCTGAATACGCGCGGCCACGTCCAACTCCGCCTGAATTTCGCTCAGTTCCTCCCGTAAGCGGCGGGATTCCCGCAAAGCCTCGAGTTCCCGCGCGGTTTTGTGAATCGTGGCCTCGAGATCCGCAAAGTCGATGGGCTTCGTCACAAAGTCATAAGCCCCCCGGTTCATCGCAATCCGGAGGTTGAGCATGTCCGTGTACGCCGACACCATCACGGTTTTCAGCAGCCTTGGCATCTGATTGAGGCGGCCGAGCAGAGTCAGGCCATCCATCACCGGCATGTTGATATCGCTCAGCACGACATCTATCGCCGGATCGTTTTCCAGCTTCGCGATCGCCTCTTCGCCGTCGCGGGCGAATGCGAAGTTCATTTCACCCGACCCGATCTGCCGACGGAAGCGCTGCAATATCAACGGCTCTAAGTCCGGCTCATCGTCGACAACCAGAATTCTGGCGGTCATGACTTCACCGTCTTCGGCAAAGCGACGCGGAATCGGGCGAACTTCCCCGGCTCCGATTCGCAGGTAATGGCCCCGCCGTGCGCGTGAACCACGATGTCGTAACTGATCGACAGACCAAGACCGGTCCCCTCACCCGCAGGCTTCGTGGTAAAGAACGGATCGAAGATTTTCTGGACGATTCCTGCCGGGATCCCGGCGCCGTTATCCTCGATCACGATTTCAACGGTGTCTGCCGCGTCGCGAGTCTCGGCGATGATCTCCGGAGCATACCCCCCGATGTCCGACTTTCGCTTCTCCTCGACGGCATAGAAACTGTTGTTCAGAATGTTCACGAGTACGCGGCCAATGTCCTGGGAAACCACTGGCGCCAGAGGAAGCCCAGACGCCAGACGTTTCTGAATCGCGACTTGAAAGCCGGGGGACTGCGCGCGCATTCCGTGGTAAGCGAGATTCAGCGCCTCCTCGACCAGAGCATTGATATCTGCGGGGTTTCGTCGGCCCGGTTGCCCATGCGAGTGCAACAGCATTCCGCGAACGATCTGATCGGCCCGGCGGCCGTGGCCCTCAACGCGGCCGAGATTTTCTTCCAGCGTTCGAAGCGAGTCGGCGAGGAGCCCCGCGTCCGGATTCGGTTTCGCCAGTTCCGCCTTCATCTCCTGGGCAAGCTCACGGGAGAGCGCTGAAAAATTGGTGATGAAATTCAGCGGGTTCTTCAGTTCATGCGCGATGCCCGCGGTCAGAGCGCCCAGTGACGCCAGCTTTTCCTGGACGACGAGTTTGTCTTTGGCGCTGTGCAGTTCCATCAGCGCGGATTCGAGTTCCTGCGCATATCGCGCTTCCCGATCACGAAGCCGCTTCTTTTCCAACGATGCGCTGATACGGGCCTTCAGCAGCACGGGATCGAACGGTTTGGGGAGGTAATCCTCCGCGCCCATTTTCAGGCAGCGAATCGCGGCCGAACTCTCTCCCAGAGCGGACACGACAACCACGGGAACGGATCGCAGGTCGGGGCTTTCGCAGATCCGGCTCAGCACTTCAAATCCGCTGAGTCCCGGCATCACGACATCGAGCAGAACCAGGTCGAAGCGGTTGCGCGCCAGTTGTTCCAGACATTCCTTCCCGCTGGCCGCCAGAACCACCTCGTAGCCCTGACGCTCGAGCATTCGTTGCAGCAGTTGACGATTGCCGTCGTCGTCGTCCACAACGAGCAGTCGCGGCTGTCTCTCCGTTCGCGATTCTTCCAAAGGCGCCCTCAGTTTGGCGGCGGCTTCACGAATCCTGCCGAAATCGTCCGGACGACCGCCGTCGAGCCTGAGCGAGAGGCGTTCCGCGCCGTCCGTCTCGCGGCCACGGTCCGCGATTTCGCGGTCGGAAAACCCCTCCAGCGGCGGCACACTTCTCTCGCTCGCAAGATGAGGGCCTTCAAATCCGGAATTTGGGGCGTTCCCGTACTGCGGTGTTCAATTCCGGAAAATTCCGTAATCGATCACCACAGATGGTAATAACCGTCGTGCCGGATCATCTGTACCTCCACGCCGAACAGTTCCCGCAATGCGCCGGCATTCAGAAGTTCGCGCTTCGGTCCGTCCGCCACAATTTTTCCTTCCCGCATCAGGATCACCCGCTCGATCTCCGGAATGATGTCCGGCAGGTGGTGGGTGACGAGCAAAATGCCGATTCCCGCCTGCGCCAGTTGCCGGAAGCTGTCGCGCAACTCGCGCTGGGCCGATAGGTCGAGGCTCGTGGACGGCTCATCCAGCAGCAACGCGTGCGGATCGTGGACCAGCGCCCGCCCGATCATCATCCGCCGCGCTTCGCCGGAAGACATCTCGTCCACCGGCTTTTCCGAAAGGTGCAGCGCGTTGAGCAGACGGAGAACTCCCGCCGCCTTTTCCCTCATCGCATCAGTAACCTGATGGTTCGGCCAAATGCCGATGCTCGAAAAAAATCCGGACAGGACGATATCGAAACCGGTGATCTCACGCGTACACTGCGTCATCAGGTCGTTCGAGACGATTCCAAGGAAGTTGCGCAGATCGAAGACATTCCACGTCGACTGCCCCAGTATGGAAACGGAAGACGCCGGCTGCGCCAGCGGATAGCATTCGCGCGTGATCGTCTTGATCAGCGTCGATTTGCCGCAGCCGTTCGGGCCCAGAATCGCGACATGCTCGCCGGACCCGATCGTCAGGCTGATATCGCGCAACGCGATGTTTTCACCGCGCGCAACGGTGACATTACGAAGTTCGATCAGAGGTAATTGTGGCAATTCCTCAGTGTATTGTGGAGGCAATGAGATACCTGCTCTCGGTCGTGCTCTTCTGCCTTCCCGCGTTGAGTCAGACCATTCACGGCGCGGCCGACCTGGACCGGACCATCGAACAGGCAATTAAAGAGGACAAGATTCCGGGGGCGGTCCTTCTGATCGGCCACAACGGGAACGTCGTTTATCGCAAGGCCTACGGAAGGCGGGCCCTCGTCCCCTCGCCCGAGCCGATGACGGTCGATACGATCTTCGATCTGGCTTCCCTTACTAAGGTCGTCGCCACCACAAGCTGCGTCATGAAACTCTTCGAGGAAGGCAAAATCTGGCTCGACGACCCGGTCACGAGCTACCTTCCCGAGTTTCAGGGCGGAAAAAGCGCTATTACGGTCCGCGACCTGATGACCCATTTCTCGGGACTTCGCCCCGATCTCGATCTCGACCCGCCGTGGAGCGGCTACGAAACGGGAATTCGCCGCGCCCTGAACGATAAACCGGCGAATCCGCCGGAGACGAAGTTTGTTTACAGCGACATCAACTTCATCCTCATGGGTGAAATCGTCAGACGCCTCAGCGGAATACCTGAAAACGAGTACGTAAAGAAAATCCTCTTCGAGCCTCTGCGGATGAACGACACCGGCTACCTGCCCGATCCCGCGCTCAAACCGCGCATCGCGCCGACCGAGATGCTCAAGGACGGCACGCTTTTGCGCGGCGTGGTTCACGATCCCACGACTCGTTACATGGGCGGCGTCGCCGGGCAAGCGGGCGTATTTTCCACCGCCGACGATCTTTCAAAGTTCTGCCAGATGCTGCTCGATGGCGGCGATGGTCTTTTCAGCCCGGTCACCATCCGGAAATTCACCACCCCGGAGACGCCCATCGGTCAGCCTATTCTGCGCGGGCTTGGCTGGGACATCGATTCTCCCTATTCGGGAAACCGGGGCGAATTATTCCCCGCCAGTTCGTCGTTTGGCCACACCGGATTCACCGGCACGTCGATCTGGATCGACCCATCCTCGCAAACTTACGTAATTCTCCTCGCCAACTCCGGCCATCCGCAGCTTCGGAAGCCGATTACGCCGCTGCGCCGGGAGGTCGCGACGATCGCGGCGGCCTCGGTAGGCTACGAACCGGACGCTTCCACGCAGGCTGGCGCCACCGAAACAGGACTCGACGTTCTCGCCGCCAGTCATTTCGGCGTTTTCCGCGGCAGGAAAGTCGGGCTGATCACAAACCAGAGCGGGATCGACCGCATGGGTCGCCGCAACGTGGATCTGATGAGACAGGCCGGCGTAAATGTTGTCGCGGTGTTTTCGCCGGAGCATGGCTTCGCCGGCGCCGAGGACCACGAAAACATCACGGATACGAAAGATCCGGCGACCGGGATCACCGTCTTCAGCCTCTACGGCAAAACGCGAAGGCCGACGCCGGAAATGCTCCGTGGTATCGACACGTTAGTCTTCGATATCCAGGATCTGGGCGTTCGCTTTTACACCTACGAAACAACCATGCTGTACGCCATGGAGGCCGCCGCTCAGGCGAAGATCGCGTTCTACGTCCTGGACCGCCCGAATCCGCTGACGGGACTGCACGTCGAAGGACCCATGCTGGATCCCGACAAACTCTCGTTCGTCGGAGGGTACCCGCTGCCGCTCCGCCATGGCATGACTATAGGCGAACTGGCGAAGCTCGAAAATGGAGAACGTCATCTGGGAACAGACCTTCATGTAATCGAAATGTCAGGATGGCGGCGCGAATATTGGTTCGATGCGACTGGCCTAACGTGGATAAATCCATCTCCTAACATTCGTAATCCGAACGAAGCTCTCCTTTATCCCGGCATTGGAATGCTCGAGTATTCCACGAATTATTCAGTAGGTAGAGGGACCGATTACCCGTTCGAAAGAGTAGGAGCCGACTGGATGAAGGGTCGGGATCTCGCTGCCTACCTAGCAGGGCGCCAGCTTCCCGGCGTACGCGTTTATCCGCTGAAATTCACTCCGGCGGCATCGAACTTCACAGGTAAAGAAATTGAGGGGGTAGGATTCGAAGTTACAGACAGGGCGACCTTTTCCTCTGCCCGGTTGGGGCTCGAAGTCGCCATGGGCCTGAGGCGTCTCTACCCTGGAAAAATTGCGTGGAACGTCAACAAGTCCCTGATTGGAAACGGCGGCGTAATCGCGGCGCTGGATGCGGCTACAGACCCCACGATCCCGGCCCGAAGCGGAATGGCGCAATTCGAGCGGATTCGCCAGAATTATCTGCTATATCGGTAAATCAGGCGGCCGTGGAAACGGATTGCGTCGCGGTCGCGACTGCGGCCACCTGACTGGCTCCCATATCCGTGCGCGGCTTATTCTTGCTGCCCGGCGGTCGCCCCCTGCGCTTAATGTCCCGCGTGAGTGCCGGCGGTCGACCGCTGCGCTCTCCGCGAGTCCGCGCCAGGCGCTCCAGACTCTCGATCGCCTGCTCCAGCTCGTCTCTTTTCTGACGCAAATCTCTTAGGATTTTCCCTACGTCCACGGTGAACTCCCTGTATCTTTTCTCGGTCCAAGAAAATAGAAAGCCCGACGGAGTAGCGGCTCCGCTTGCGGAACTCAAAACGCGGCTCGCGCCTTGCACAGATCAATTAGTAACCTATCATCTGAGACGGAGGCAAGGGGGTCGTCGCATTTTCGAAACGCGTTCGGCACATTAGTACCAGAACTAAAGTAACTATGTAGAAAAGCTAGATAGCGGCCGGACGGTTGTTGCGCCGTCTCCAAAAAAAATAAAACGGCAATCCCAGCAAAATTAACAAAATTCCCGCTAACGATTCGCGGGGCTGATTAATTAGCGTCGTGATCTCCAGCAACGCGGCGCCAGCCAGAAACAGAAGAGGTACAACGGGATAGCCGATGGTGCGGTATTCGCGCGGCAGGTCCGGGCGTTTGCGCCTCAGTACAAAAACGGACGCTGTGGCCAGCGCGTAGAGAAGCCAGCTCGAGAAAATGACGTACGAATAAAGATCTTCATATTTCCCAGATAAAACCAATAAGGAAGACCAGCCGGACATCACGAGGATGGAAATTCCGGGGGTGCGGAACGCCGGGTGCACCCGCGCCATAGAACGGAAGAACAGTCCGTCGCGCGCCGCCGCGAATGGCACGCGCGATCCCGTCAGGATCGAACCGTTCAGCGCGGCGAAGATCGAAATCATCGCGGCCACCGAGACGACCGATGCTCCGAACGGACCCTGCGCTCGCGCCATCATCTCAGCCGCGACGAGTTTATGCGCTCCCACCTCGGCAGGCGAGAGCACACGGAAGTAAGCCCAGTTCGCAAGGATGTAGATCGCGATCACCGCGACCGTACCGCCGATCAGCGCGAGTGGAAGATTTTTCCTGGGATTTTTGATTTCGGACGCGACCATCCCGACGTTGTTCCAACCGTCGTAAGCCCAGAGAGCCGCGACCAGAGCCGCCACGAATCCGGTAGTGATCGGCGGAGCGGGAATCGGCGTCGATACCGGGGCGCCACGGGAATAAAGCAGCCCCGCGATGATCACGAACGCGATCAGGCCCACCTTAATCACGGTGACCGCAATCTGCACCGCGCCGCCGATCTTGACGCCGAAATAATTCACCAGCCCGAGCGTGAGAATCATGCCCATGGCGAATACCTGGCCGTACTTGATCTGCAGGGGCCCCAGGGCGAACCAGACCTTTTCAAATTCCGGCACAAAATGCGCGGTGTACTCGAAGAACGCTGTCGCCAGCGTGGCGATGGACCCGCTCTTCGCCACCCACATCTGAGTCCAGCTATAGATAAATCCGTAAAGCGGTCCGTAGGCCTCTGTAAGGTACACATACTCGCCGCCCGCGCCCGGCATAGCCGAAGCGAGTTCCGCATACGTCAGCGCGCCGGCGAGCGAAAGCGCGCCTCCCACCACCCAGACCGCGAATACAAGCGGCGCGCTGCCCACGCTGTTCACCATGGCCTGTGGGACGCGAAAGATCCCGCTGCCAATCACCGTGCCGATGACAATCGCCAGTGCGGCGGCGAGTCCGAGATCGCGGCGCAGCTCCGTCATGCTGTTTCCCTGTGCGCTTTCAATAAGAACGACGCCGCGTATCCCACAACAAAGGTCGAAAGACTACCGATCATGACCCACCAGGTAAACGGGATTTTCGTCGCGAACTTGACCCACGCCATCACGACGGCGCCAGCGCAGACTCCCGCGATCGCAGCGCCTTCCCCCGGACGCCGCGTAAGAACGCCGAGCAGAAATACGCCGAGCAGGATTCCGAGCGTGACCGAAGCAATCGAGAGCCCCGATTCCAGAACGGAGCCCCATTGACTCGCTACCAGAGCGATGCCGGCCAGCACGGCCCCCCAGACAACCGTGGAGAAGCGCGAAACCTTCAGATAATGGGCCGCCGAGTGACGGGCGCGTGTCAGCGGCTGATAGAAATCGACGACCGTCGTCGACGCCAGAGAGTTCAGAGCCGCGGAAAGATTGGCCATCGCCGCGGCCAAAATCGCCGCCATTGCCAGGCCCGCAATTCCCGTCGGAAGCGACTCCCATATAAAGGATGGATAAAGTCGATCCGTCTGGCCCTCGATCGGCTTGCCCTCCCGCAAAGTCCAGAGCAGGATTCCGATCGTCAGAAAGAGACTGAACTGGATCAGAATCACAACCCAGCTTGCGAACAACGCGATCCGGCTTTGGCTCTGATCCTTTGCGGCCAAAAGGCGTTGCACCACCAGTTGATCGGTGCCATGACTTGCGGTCGTCAGGAAGCATCCCCCGATAACGCCCGCCCAGAACGTATACGGCATCGTCCAGGACCAGTGGAAATCGAACACGCGCAGTTTGCCTGCGGCGGAAGCCGCCGTCCACGCATGAGTCCAGCCGCCGGGTATCTTTCCCGCCAAAACAGCCAGACTGACCGCCGCGCCGAGGACATACATGACCATCTGAACGACGTCGGTCCAGATAACCGCAGTCATCCCGCCCTCGAAAGTGTAAAAAATCGTCAGAAGCGTAATTACAACCACGGACAAAAGGCCGCCGGTGTGGAGAATGATCGAGACCACAATCGACACAGCGAAGACGCGCACGCCTTCCGCGAGCGCCCGCGTGATCAGGAAAATCCCCGCGGTCACGCGCCGGACCCGCGGGCCGAAACGGCGCTGCATCAACTCATACGCGGTGAACAACTGCCCCTGCGCATACTGCGGAAGAAAAATCGTCGAGATCACGATACGCGCGAGCAGATAGCCGAACACGACCTGGAGGAAAACGTAACTTCCGGCGTAAGCGAGAGGAGGTGTGCCGATGATCGTCAGCGTGCTGGTTTCGGCGGATACGATCGAGAGCGCGATTGCCCACCAGGGAGCGGTGCGCCCGCCCAGAAAGTAGTCCTTAAGCGACTTCTGCGATTCCCGAAAACGTGCGCCAAACCACGTCACTCCCGCCAGATAGATGACAATTACCGCAAGGTCCGCAACGCGCAATGGGCTGGGGCGATTGTAACAGGCTGCCCGGGTGGGAACTCCGCACTGGGCCCTGGCGTCCATCATTACGGCGCACTGCGTTGATCGAAGCTTTACGGGTTCGGTATACTCCGCATTTGCCGCCCGTGGTTACGATTGGGCGGTTCCGGAAATGAACATCGGTTGCAGGCGTTAAGCATCAATCGCTGTGGCGGTATCTGAGATACTCTCTTAAATACCGGACTGGGTTCATTTGATATTGAGACGCGGGAGGCAGAGCAAAGTGCAGCAAAGATTAGGTTTTGGTTTGACGATAGCGGCCTTGGGGATGGCGGCGGCAGTGGCGCTTCCCTCGGGGCGGGCATGGGCTGGTCCCGGCCCCCAGGCGGCGCAGCAGGAGTCTCCGTACAAGGATCAGAGCGAATACGAACTCGCTCAGGCCGCCGACAAGGAGACGGACCCTCATAAGAAGATCGAGAAGATAAAAGAGTGGGAGCAGAAGTACCCCGACGCCAAACTCGCCGGACGCCGCACCTTCCAGAAGGCCAACGCGTTAATGCAGATTGCGACCGCCGCCTACGGAAAGCCCGGGCCGCCGGAGCTGCTGGAGGATGGGAGGAAAGCGGCCCAGGACGTCGTCGACAACTTCAATACATATTTCACGGATGACGTGAAGAAGGGGATCGGCGCGACCGACGACCAGTGGAAGACCGCCCTCGGGAGCGTTCAGATCCAGGCGCACGCTGTCCTCGGATGGGTGGATCAGCAGAAGAAAGACTACCCGGCGGCCGAGGCTGAGTACAAGAAGCTGACCGGGCTCAACCCCAATGATGCGCAGAGCTACTATTCGCTCGGGAGCGCGATCATTGCTGAGAAGAACATTAACCGCTACTCCGAAGCCATTTACGATCTAGCCCGCGCCACGGCCATCCAGGGCCAGGGGGCACTGCCACCCGCTGGCGAAAAGACTGCCGAGGACTACCTGACCCGCGTCTACTCGGGATATCACGGCGACGATATGAAGGATCCCAAGCAGGCCCAGCAAGTGAAGGACGATATCGCCAAGCTGAAGCAGCAGGCGCTGGCATCCCCGACTCCTCCGCCGGATTTCCATATCAAGAACGCCAACGAGATCTCTCAGGAACAATTCAAGAATCAGGATGAGTTCAATAAGGCGCATCCGGACACCGCCCTCTGGCGCAACATCAAGACCGGACTCACGGCGGCCGACGGCGACACCTACTTCGCTCAGGTGAAGGACTCTCTGATTCCGCCCGCTGAAATCGGCATGTTCAAGGCGAAGATCGTGACGATTAACGAGAAGGACATCGTGGGAAGCGTCGACAATGTGGGCGGTGACGTCACTTTGAAGTTCGAAAAAGCCCTGAATACCAAGGTGCTGAAAGAGGGCGACGCATTCGAGTTCAAGGGCGTTGTTGCTTCTTACACGAAAGAGCCGTACATGCTGACGGTCACGATCGACGATCCCAAGGAAGACATCAAGGGACTTCCCGAGAATGCCTTCTCAGCAGCGCCCGCCCGTCGCGCGCCGGTGAAGAAAGCGGCTCCCAAGAAGAAATAGGCGCTCCCCCGAACGCGTTTTCGCTTTGAGGGCAGGCCTTACGGCCTGCCCTTTTTCTTGCCTTGTTAAAATGGAGTTGCGGTATGCCTCTGTACGAATACAAGTGCCACTCCTGCGGTAAGACATTCGAGGTGCTCCAGAAGTTCTCTGACGAGCCGGTCAAGGTTCATGAAGGGTGCGGCGGCGACGTTGAGCGCCTGATTTCCCGATCCGCCTTTCAATTGAAGGGTTCGGGGTGGTACGCGACCGACTACGCCAAACCGAACGGCGGAGGCGCGACCAAAGACGACTCCAAAGCCTCCGGCGATAAATCCGGGGACTCGAAGGAATCGAGCAAGACGGAAACCAAGCCCGCAGAAACTAAAACGCCTGAGACGAAATCGACTCCGGCCCCGGCTGCGAACCCGCCTGCTTGAATCGGCGACCGTCGTCCGCCAGCCCTGCTCTGCGATTTTTCGCCGATTTGGGCCCCGGTCTGATCACCGGCGCGGCAGACGATGATCCTTCAGGCATTTCCACCTATTCCGTAACCGGCGCAACCTTCGGTCTGGCCCCGCTTTGGACGGCGGCGTTCAGTCTTCCCCTGATGACAGCGGTGCAGTTGATGTGCGCGCGGCTGGGAATGGTCACAGGCCGCGGACTCGCCGCTAACATCCGCCACCACTACCCCCGCTGGGTGATGTGGAGCGCCTGCGGCCTTCTCCTCGTCGCCAACATCTTCAACATCGGAGCCGATCTCGCCGGCATGTCCGACGCGGTCGCTCTCGTGACGGGCATCAACTCGCCTGTCTGGTCGCCCCTGTTCGCCCTGTCGCTCGTCGCGATGGTCGTATTCGCGTCATACCGCCTCGTAGCGAACATCTTCAAATGGCTCACGCTCAGTCTTTTTGCTTACGTGGTCACCGCCTTCCTCACGCATCCGCAGTGGAATACTGTGCTGCGCGCAACGCTGATTCCCCACCTCGAATGGACGAAGGAGTATTTCGCGGTTCTCGTCGGCATCTTCGGTACCACGATTTCCCCGTACCTCTTTTTCTGGCAAAGCGCTCAGGAGGTCGAGGAAGAGCGGGCGCAGGGCCGGAAGACGCTCGGCCAGCGCCAGGGAGCCAGCGACGCCGAGCTATCGAAATCGCGGCGGGATGTCGCCATCGGAATGCTCTTCTCCCAACTCGTGATGTTTTTCATCATTCTGACCACCGCCACGACGCTGCACGCCCACGGAATCAAAGACATTCAGAGCGCCAAAGACGCCGCCGACGCGCTGCGCCCGCTGGCGGGGCGCTGGGCATACCTGCTGTTCGCCCTCGGAATCGTCGGAACGGGAATGCTGGGCATTCCCGTCCTCGCGGGATCGAGCGCCTACGGGGTGGCTGAGTCGCTGGCCTGGGGCGGATCGCTCGACTTCAAACCCAGGGTGATGCCTAAGTTCTACGCCATTCTCGCGTTCGCGGTGGCGCTCGGATTGTGTCTGGATTTCGCCGGCTTCAACTCGGTTCGAATGCTGTTCTATTCCGCGGTTCTGAACGGAGTTCTGGCGCCTCCGCTGATCGTTTTGGTGATTCTCCTGACCAGCAGTCGCAAAGTCATGGGGGACCGCCAAAACAGCGCTCCGATCCGGTGGCTCGGCTGGACCTGTGCCGCCGTCATGGCGGTCTGCGCGGTCGTTATGTTCGTGGTCTGACTGCGCGATAAACTGAAATTAAACAAAACCTCCCCTATGTTAGTTGCCAGTACCGTCGCTGAGGAGATTCTGGACCTCAAACGCGAGCGTCGCGCCATTCTCCTCGCGCACCACTACCAGGAATCCGAGATTCAGGAACTCGCCGACTTTGTGGGCGACAGCCTGGAACTCGCGCGTAAGGCCCGCGCAGCCGAAGGAGACGTGATCGCGTTCTGCGGCGTATGGTTTATGGCCGAAACGGCCAAAGTGCTGAACCCGTCGCGCATCGTAATCGTGCCCGATAAGGAAGCAAGCTGCAGCCTCGTCCAGAGTTGCCCCGTCGAGCCGATCCGGGAATTCCGCCGCCGCAATCCGGATCACGTAGTCGTCAGTTACATCAACACTTCGATTGAAGTTAAGGCCGAATCCGACATTCTCTGCACTTCCCGAAATGCCGTCCGCGTCGTGAATTCCATCCCGGCGGACAAGCCGATCCTCTTCCTGCCCGACAAGAATCTCGGCGCATACGTCCAGCGCGAGACGGGCCGGAAAAATATGAAGATCTGGCAGGGGGCCTGCATCGTACACAATACGTTCCCCCTCCGCCGCCTGCTGGACGCGAAAACCGAGTTTCCGAACGCCCTCGTCGTGTCCCATCCCGAGTGCCCGCAGGACGTCCTGCGCCACTCCGATTTCATCGGTTCGACCTCGGCCATCATCGACTTCTGCGCCGCGAACCCGACCGGCGAATACATCGTGATGACTGAGAGCGGCGTGAATTACTCGCTGGAACGCGTCGCTCCGCGCGCGACCTTCCACTATGTGCGGAATGAGAACTGCAACTGCAGCGAGTGCCCGTTCATGCGGCTGAACACGCTCGAAAAGCTGCGCGACGCGCTGCGGAATCTGGAGCCGCGGGTCGAGGTTTCGGACGATCTCATCGCCCGTGCGCTCGTTCCCATCGAACGCATGCTGGCCGTCAAGTGAACCCCCTCGTCGACAAATTCGGACGCGTTCACGATAACCTGCGCATCAGCGTAACGGATCGCTGCAACATCCGCTGCTTTTACTGCATGCCGGACGAACCGGTGCGCTTCATGGACCGCGGCGAGATCCTGACCTTCGAAGAGATCGGGCGATTCGTTCGCGCGGCCGTTCCGCTGGGAATCACGAAACTGAGGATCACCGGCGGCGAACCGCTGGTCCGACGCGATCTGTCGCGACTCATCGAAAAGCTCGCCTCCATCGAGGGAATCCATGACATCGCGCTGACCACCAACGCGGTGCTGCTGAAGCAGCAGGCGCACGATCTCTACGCAGCCGGACTCAGGCGCCTGAACATTCATCTCGACACGCTCGATCGCGAACGCTTCCGGCGGATCACCCGTCGCGACGATCTTTCCCGCGTCCTCGAGGGCATTGATGCGGCGACCGAAGCCGGCTTCCGCAGGATCAAGCTGAACATCGTAGCCCACAAAGGATTGATTGAGCCCGACATTGTGCCGATGGCTCGGTTCTGTCGCGAGAGAGGGTTCGAACCGAGATTCATCGAGTTCATGCCGCTCGACTCGCAGTCTCTGTGGGATCGCGGCAAGGTTCTGACCGCCGATGAAATCATCGGGACGCTCTCGCAGGAATTCGGGGGGATTTTGCCGATTCCGGATCCCGACCCGCACGCGCCCGCAACCGAGTATGCGTACGCCGACGGCGGTGGAAAACTCGGCTTCATCGCATCGGTGAGCAAGCCGTTCTGTCTCAACTGCAATCGCATCCGCCTCACCTCGGACGGCAAGCTGCGCTATTGCCTCTTCGCGATCGAAGAGACTGACGTCAAGGAACTGCTTCGCTCCGAAGCCTCCGATGAAGAAATTCAGAAAACCATTCGCCGCAACGTAGCCGATAAATGGCTCGGTCACGAAATTAACTCGCAACGATTCGTGCCCCCTCCGCGGCCAATGTACTCGATCGGCGGCTAACCCGCCCCGGGAACATCCCTCAAAACCACAGCGTCTACTGCATCAACGCGCGTTCATTCCGACACTTACCAAGGAGAACAAAGATGTTCGATCAGACGTTCGTGGAAGGGCGGACGCGCGCATCCAGACCATTTACGTTTGGCGCGTCCCTGGCCATTCAAACCGTTGTTGTGGCCGCCGCCGTCGTAATTCGCATTGCGTATCCCGAGGTCCTGCAGCCGAAAATCGATACGCCGATTTTCGCGTCGTTGAGGATTGCGAAGCAACCGCCGCCCGCGGTGAAGCCTACGGTTCAACGCGCATCGAAGACAACTCCCCGCGCATTCGTGGGCCCTCTGAGGGTCCCGGACCGAATCGCGCGAGTGGTTGATCTAAATGCGGCCGAACCGGACGTTTCCTCTGTCCTCGGCGCCAACGTTGCTATAGGGTCGCCGATCCTCATCCCGGGGTTATCCACTCATGCCGTCCCCGACTCCCCGCCGCCTTCGACTCCGGTCGTGGCGCCGAAACCGCCGGCGCAGTCAGCCCCGACTCAGGTGAGCGCGGGCGTGCAGGCGGCGAAACTCCTCTTCGGGCCGAAACCGCCGTACCCCGCCCTTGCGAAGGCATCGCGCACACAAGGAACCGTGAAACTGCAGGCGATTATCGCCGCCGACGGAGCCGTTCGCGATGTGCGCGTACTCGCAGGATCGCCGCTTCTTGCAATGGCCGCCGTAGATGCGGTTCGCCAGTGGCGGTATCAGCCAACGCTTCTGAATGGAGTCGCGGTAGAGGTCCTGACCGAGATCGATGTGATCTTCAATCTGAATTAACCTGCCGGTAATTCACCAGTTCGATTCCGCGCTGCTCGATAATTCCCCGGATGCCAGGATCGATCAGCGCGGAAAGCTCGATCTCGCGGCTCTCTTTCAGCCGTGTGGGAGCAGCGCGCAGCTCGGATGTAAGCCGGCCCGGATGGCACATCAGTTCCGTAAGACCCGGGCGCAGGCGAAGCAGCGTGCGGCCGAGGCTCGCGCTATCCAGAACGCCGGTGATCTGAAACCCGGTAAAGTGATCCGTGGTTTTGAGGCTCTTCATCCGCGACGCAAAGAATGGTTGAAGCGCGCGTACTCCCACGCTGATCGCGGATCGAGCGATCGAAATGCCCGCCTCGGGCTCAAAATCGAACGGCTTTCGCACCCACGGAATTCCAAATTGCCGCGCGGCGCGGGTCAGAGCATCGAGCACCGGCGGAAGAAGATGCGTGTGCTTATGCGTATCGAGATGCGTAACGCGGATACCCGCGCACATAATCTTCCGCAGCTGAGCGACGATCTCGTCATAGACGCGAATCTCGCCTTTCGCCAAAACGGCAATCAACTGACCGGTCGTCTCCGGCAGCTTGCGGCCTGGGTCTTGCACGCTTTGCCCTTGTACGAGTACGACGTGACATCCGACATCCAGCGACGGGTTCGCGCGCGCTAACGCCAGAGCATCGTCAAACGCGGCGCCGTTCGCCATCAAAGTCGTCGCGGTCAGGATTCCGTTCCGGTGCGCTTCGATGATCCCGGCGTTCACATCGCGCGTAAACCCGAAGTCATCGGCATTCACGATCAGACGTATCGCGGCGCCCGGCACGCTAGAAAAACGCCAGCTTGATACGCAGGAATTTCTTCGGATCTTTATGGATATCCACGAGAAGCCCCGTCAGTTCCCGGGTGACGCCCGTCATCGAGTCATACAACTGCGGATTCACGACCAATTGGCCGATCGTGCCCTGCCCCGAATTAATCTTGTCGATCGCGGTGTTCAGCTTATCGGCAATCAGCGTAAGCTGCCGGTAAATCTCATCGTCTTTAAGCAGCTTTCCCGCCGACCCTTTACCTGCGTTGAGATCATCCAGCAGCCGCTTCGCTTCCGTTATGCTCGTCCGCGCTTCATCGTAAAGCGCCGGATCGTACAGCAACTTACCCGCCGTGCCCTTCGACTGCTGGATCTGGCCCAGCATGTCGTCAAGACGCTGAATCGGCTTTCGGATGTCGTTGTACAAGCCGTCGTCATAGAGCAGATGGCTGATGGTCCCGTTGCTGTTCTTGACGTCTTTGACCAGTTGCTCCACCTCGGCCGCGGTGGAGTTGAGCCGATCATATAGCGCGTCGTCCTTAATGAGCTTGCCGAGATTCCCCTTACCGGAATCCACAACCGCGAGAAGGCTGTCCACTTTCGTCAGAATGGTTTGAAACTGCCCGAGCAGCCCGGAAGCCTGCGCCAGAATCTCTGGTATATCCTGCGTCGGAACGGACAGAACTTCTCCTCCGTCCTCGATATGCTTCGGATGCGTTCCTTTCGTGATGTTGATGAACTTATCGCCCAGAAGATTGGCGGCGCTGATGGACGCCCGCGAATCGTCCGGAATCTGCGATAAATACTTCTTCTGAAGCTTCATCGTGATCTCGACCGTGCGCCGCGGATCGCGCGAATTCGAAAGCGCCACCCTATCGATATGCCCTACCGCGATTCCGTTCAGCCTCACGGGCGCATTCTCCGGCATCCCCTCCGAATCCTGCATGTAGGTACGCAGAATGAACTGCCCCTTGAACAGCGCGCTTTGGGTCGTCATCAGGATAATGAGCGTCGCGGCGACGACCATCGCGACCGCCGCAACGATCCCGGACTTCAGTTCCGCCCACTTTACTCGTTGCTGCGATGCCATAGTCCTGTTACGCCGCGTCCTTTTCGGGGCGCTTCACGAATTTTCGAATATAGGAATCGGAGGATGCCTCAAGTTCTCGTTGTTTCCCCTCAAAAACGAGTCGGCCTTCCCGAAGCACCATGAAAACCGTGTCTTTTGCCATTCCCCCCGTTTCGCTGTCTGCTGCCGCGGGATCGAGGCGGCCACTGTCAGGATTGTACCGGAAGTTCGCAACCAGGTTCCCGTCCTGGTACCGGTGCGTGACCACCAGGGCCGTCGTATTGTCCACATCGCGTTCTTTGATAATCAACGCCATGATCGTGTGCGCGGTAATGGGATCCAGTCCGGCGGTCGGAGAATCATAGAGAAGCAGGGGAGGCTTGGTGACCACGGCGCGCGCGATCGCGGCTCGCCTGCGCATTCCTCCCGAGAGTTCACTGGGGTATCGGCTGAGGGTCTGTTCCAGCTCAACGAACCGCAGCGAATCGCGCACCGCCTTCTCCATGTCCTGCCGGGATGCGCGCGTGCCCGGCTGGTTGAGAAGCGGATAGGCTACGTTCTGCGCGATGGTCATCGAGTCGAACAGCGCGCTCTCCTGGAAAAGCATTCCGATGCGGCGGCGCACAGCGAACAAGTCCTTCTCCGGCTTTCCAGTGGCGTCCTCGTCGAAAAGAAAAACTTTTCCGCCGGACACCGGGTTGAGGCCCATCGCTGTTTTCAGCAGGACTGTCTTCCCGCTGCCGGCGGCCCCAAGGATAATTCGCGTCTCCCCGGCCTTGACCTCGAAGGACACATCGTTCAGGGCTGTGAGCTCTCCGAACCGGACGGTCACGTTTTCGAATCGAAGAAGATTCCTGGGAGGTTCCGGTTCGCTCATCAATAACTCGCGTAGGGAACGAAGATGAGCCCGAGGAACAGGTCGAGCACGAGGACGGCGACAGAAGCCGCCACCATCGCCTGCGTTGTGGCCCGCCCGACGCCTTGGGTCCCGCCCGAAGCGCGCAGACCATAAAAGCACCCGATCAGCGAGATCACGAACGAAAAGATAAACGGCTTAAGAAGACCCTGCACGACGTCGCTCCACACCAGGGCCCGCCACGTCTGCGACCAGTACTGCAGGAAATCGAGGTCGTAAATCAGTTTGCCGATGACCCAGCCGCCCGCCATGCCGACGAAGTCGTCAATCACCGTAAGACACGGCAACATGATGGCCATGGCGATCATGCGGGGGGTCACGAGCTTCTGCGTCGGATCGGTACCCAGAGCCCGCATGGCATCGATCTGTTCGGTAACCTTCATCGAGCCCAGCTCGCTCGCTATACCGGACGCGTTTCGTCCGGCGACCATCAGCGACGTAAGTACGGGGCCGAGTTCCCGAACCAGGATGATCGAAACAACGGTACCGGTGCGGCCGGTCTGACCGTACTGCTGCAGCGCGCGCCCCATTTGAAGCGCCATCACGGCGCCCGAAAACGCGCCGGTCAGCACGACGATGGGAATCGCGCCGAATCCCAGAGCATCCATCTGGAGCTTTACGTCGTCAAGGTGATGGGGTTTGCGAGTGAGATTGCGGAGCGCCCGGCCCGTGAGCTGGTAGAAGTCCTGAATTGCGAGAATCGGACCCTTCAGAATGTCGAGCACGGCGCCGGTCGATGGATCACTGCTACGAACCGATGCTAGCATACGGTGGATTCGTGCCTGATTCGTCGGCCTTTCGGATTCAATAGGTTAAAATTTTCGAATGAAATTCCGCATCGCCTGCGCGGCTCTCGCGTGCGCTGGCTCCCTCGCCCTTCAACCGGCGAACAACGACACGATTCGCGGCTTCGATCCCGCGTCGCAAACGGACGAGATCAAATGGGAGCAGCAGGCCCGCGCTATTCCGGAAGCGGCGCGCGTAGGGGCGTTCATCGAGAAGCTGGCGAATCGGCCGCACCTTGCCGGCACGCCGCAGTCGAAGGAGACGGCCGAATACATCCTGGCGCAGCTCAAGGAATACGGGCTGGACGCGCACATCGAGCAGTACGAAGCGCTGCTCCCGACCCCCAAAGCGCGTTCGCTCGAAATGACCGCGCCTTCGGTGTTCAAGGCCAAACTGGAAGAGCCCGCGGTTCCCGGCGACAAGAATTCGGCGCCACCCGACGGCGTTCCCACCTATAACGCCTATTCCGGAGACGGCGATGTGACCGCTCCGCTGGTTTATGTGAACTACGGCGTGCCCGCCGACTACGACACGCTGAAGGCGCAGGGGATCGACGTCAAAGGCAAAGTGGTCATCGGCCGCTACGGCGGAAGCTGGCGCGGTATCAAGCCGAAAGTCGCTTACGAACATGGAGCGGTTGGCTGCCTCATCTATTCGGACCCACGTGACGACGGCTACTACCAGGGCGATGTCTATCCCAAAGGCGCTTTCCGCCCACCGGACGGCGTACAGCGCGGCAGCGTCATGGATATGGTTCTCTATCCGGGCGACCCGCTCTCCCCCGGTTGGGCCTCAGAACCCGGATCCAAGCGCCTCTCGCTCTCCGAAGCCACGACGCTGATGAAGATTCCGGTGATCCCGATTTCCTACGCCGACGCCCAGCCCTTACTCGCGAATCTCACGGGCCCGGTAGCGCCCGAAGCATGGCGCGGCGCGCTGCCGTTCACGTATCATCTGGGACCGGGCGGAACGCAGGTTCACCTCAAAGTCGAGATGGACAACTCCACCCATCCGCTCTACGACGTAATCGTCCGGATTCCGGGCAGCGAATTCCCGGATGAGTGGATCCTGCAAGGCAATCATCATGACGCCTGGGTGCAGGGCGCGAGCGATCCGCTTTCGGGGGCTGCGCCTCTGCTCGAAACAGCCCGGACGTACGCCGAACTCCGCCGCAAGGGATGGCAGC
Organism: Bryobacteraceae bacterium; assembly: GCA_035262625.1. Lineage (GTDB taxonomy): Bacteria > Acidobacteriota > Terriglobia > Bryobacterales > Bryobacteraceae > BOG-234. The sequence continues at coordinate 24,374 of DATFSM010000162.1, read as the reverse complement.
CGAAACGAACCATCATGCTCGCCTTCTGGGACGGCGAGGAGTTCGGGCTCATCGGATCCACCGAATACATGGAGAAACATGCCGACGAACTCAGCCAGAAGCTGGTCGCATACGTAAACTCGGACTCCAACGGTAAAGGACGGCTGGGTATCGGCGGATCGCACTCGCTGGAGGCGTTCTCGAAGGAGATCGCCCGCGACATCAAAGACCCCGTTAGCGGGAAAACACTTCTGGAAGAAGTTCTCGCCCATCCCCGCAGGGGACGCGGCGGCGCGCCTGACCCCGAGGCCGAAGCGCCGCCTCCTCCGGGTGAATTCCGCATTTCACCGTTAGGTTCCGGCTCGGATTACACGCCCTTCCTTCAGCATCTCGGCATCGCCACTCTCAACGTTGGTTTTGGCGGCGAAGGCGGTGGTGGCGTCTACCACTCGAATTACGACGATTTCTATTGGTACAGTCACTTCTCCGATACCAACTTTTCCTACGGCCGCACGCTCGCTCAGGTCGACGCGACCATCGGTATGCGATTGGCTGACGCGCCGGTGCTGCCCTTCGAGTTCGGGCATCTCGCCGCAACCGTCGGCCGATATCTGGACGAAATCGAAAAGCTTCCCAACCAGAAGCGCAAGCCCGACCTGAAAGCCGTCCGGTCTGAAGTCGCGCAACTCTCGAAATCGGCGGAAGCCTTCGACAATGCATACGGAAAAGCAGCATTGAAACTTAACGGCTCTCACGCAGCGCAACTGGCGCAGCTGAACGAAATCCTCTTCCGCAGCGAACGCGACCTCACCCTCGATCCCGGCCTCCCGGGCAGGCCCTGGTTCCGCCATCGCATCTACGCTCCGGGCAAATACACCGGCTACGCAGTGAAGACTCTGCCCGGAATTCGCGAGGCGGTGGAGTTGGGCAATCCGGATGAAGCCGATGAGCAGGCCAAACAGGTCGCTCAGGTCCTCGGCGCCTTAAACGAGCAGGTCGCGCAGGCGACCAAACTGTTAGCATCGCTCTGATGCATACCCCCTGGGGCGAAATACCGGTCGCGGACGCCCACGTCCATTTCTTTTCCCCCGCATTTTTTCGCTCTCTCGCGGAACACAGGAGCGAGTCGGAAGTGGCGTCCCTGCTCGGCTGGGAGGCTCCGCTGGATTCCGATGACCTGGCCGATCGTTGGGCGCTCGAGTTGGAACGGCATGGCGTCGAACGCGCCATGCTGATCGCGAGCGTTCCCAACGATACCGAGTCGGTCGGCGTCGCGATTGCGGATTACCCGGATCGCTTCGGAGCGGTCTACATGGCGAACCCGATGCTCCCGAGCCCCGATATCCGCTTCGAGAGCGCGTATTCGGAAGACGGGGTAAACGGCGTATTCCTCTTCCCCGCCATGCATCGTTATTCGCTCCATGAAAACAAAGTCTGGGCGCTCATTCAGGTGCTGGCCGGCCATCCCGGCTCGGTGGCTTACGTGCATTGCGGCGCCCTGAGCCTGGGATTCCGAAAGAAACTCGGCCTCCCGTCGCACTTCGACATGCGCTTCTCGAACCCGATCGACCTGCACGAACTTGCGTCCAACTTTCCTCGCGTCAAGTTCGTGATTCCGCATTTCGGCGCGGGTTTCTTTCGGGAAGCCCTGATGGTCGCGGATCTCTGCCCGAACGTTTACCTGGACACGTCGAGTTCCAATTCGTGGATGCGTTATGAGACCGGCGATGTCGATCTCGCGGTGGTATTTCGCAAAGCGCTGGAGGTGCTGGGCCCTCAACGCCTGCTGTTTGGCTCGGACTCCTCATGGTTTCCCCGAGGCTGGATCGCCGCACGGATCAACGATCAGATCGACGCCCTGAGGCGGATTGGCGTGGAGGAAGAAGCGGCGCGGTCGATCCTGGGCGGCAACTTAATGAGAATTATCGACGCGCGCGACACTAATTAAATAGCCTGATTCGCCGATTCCTGTCGGGGATTCGCCGTCTTGCCGTATCCCCGGAAGCGAGCCCTCGTCGGCTATCCCACGCGCCCACCGTCTTTCCCATGAAGTTTGCAGGAAAGGTGGCGCACTTCGAGGACAGTGACGCTGCTATCGAAACCCTTCGCGCCATAGCCCCGGAGGCCGTTGTTACCACGCTCTCGGGCGCAATCCGCCTGGCGGACGCCCGGTTATCAGATCCTTCCCGCGTACCCAAACTCTCTTTCGCGCTGATCGTGCTGACGGACCTCTCCGGTCCAGAGCTTGACGACCAGCATCGCGATCTTTTCTGGCGCGCCTTCCAGGTCCCGATCTTCGAGCAGCTTCGCGACTGGGACGGCAACGTGATCGCGCGCGAATGCGAAGCGCATGACGGACTGCACCTGGTCTCCGGAACCGATGCGCGGCTCGAACAGCGCGAACTGTGGGTGGATAACCGCCGCACTGATATCGAGGGCTCGATCGTGGCCGATGCCTGCGAATGCGGCGGCGAAACGGTCCGGCTGCAGCGTCTTCGGAAAGTGGATGCCGTCGCGGACGCCGCGTGACAGGTCCGTTGTATACTCCACCGAGTGGCCTCGTCCCCCTCTCGCTTACCCTGGTTAAATGTGCGCCTTGGAGCGATGATGCTCCTCAACTACATCATCTGGGGTTCCTGGTACGTAACCATCGGAACCTACCTCAATACAACCCTCAACTTCACCGGCGCGCAGACCGGGGCCGTATTCGGAACAACGGCCATCGCCTCGATCGTGTCGCCGTTCTTTGTCGGCCTGGTCGCGGATCGTCTGTTCTCTACGGAAAAAGTGCTGGCCGCGCTCTACGCCATCGGCGCCGGCCTGGCATTCCTCGTCACGCGCGCGAAAACCTTCCCGGAAGTCTACGCGCTCATGCTGCTCTACTGCCTCAGCTACTTTCCGACCATTGCGCTCACTAACTCCCTCGCGCTTCAGAACGTTAAAGATCCCGCGCGCGACTTTCCTCCGATCCGCATGATGGGCACGCTCGGATGGATTCTGATCGGACTCGTCGTCGGTTCCATGAAGATCGAAGCGACATCAACTCCCTTCCTCCTGGCCGCCAGCGCTTCTCTCGCGATGACTCTCCTGAGCCTCACGATTCTGCCGCACACTCCACCGCGCGCCAAAGGCGAGAAAGCGAGCGTCCGAACCATCATGGGCCTCGATGCGCTCGAGATGATGAAACGTCCCTCCTTTGCGGTGTTCATCGTGGCCTCGATCCTGGCGTGCATCCCCCTGACGTTCTACTTTTCGTTCACAAACGACTACCTGAACAACGTGGGAGTAACGAACGCCGCCGGAAAAATGACGCTGGGCCAGTTCTCCGAACTGTTGATGATGCTTTCGATGCCGTTCATCTTCCGAAGGGTCACGGTGAAGTACATCCTCGTGGCCGGCCTGCTGTCCTGGACGGTTCGTTATGCGCTCCTGGCGCAGGGTAATGCGGATTCACGACTCTGGATGTTCTACGTCGCCATCCTGCTCCATGGCGTCTGCTATGACTTCTTCTTCATGACGGGCCAGATGTACACCGACCAGGAAGCCCCGCCGCATCTGCGCGGCACGGCGCAAGGCTTTATCACGCTCGCGACTTACGGAGTAGGAATGTTGATCGGCTCCCTGCTCTCCGGAGGCGCCGTCGACTACTTCACCAGCGCTTCCGGCGCGACCGTAACCCGCAACTGGCCCGCCTTCTGGCTCAGTTCGGCAGCGATGTCTATGGTGATCCTGCTGATCATCCTGTTCTTCTTCCGAAGCTCGGAAAAGATCGAGCCCAAACCCGCGACTTAACCGCCGGGTTCAGCTTTTTTGCGAACGGATCCAGTTTTCCGCGGCCTCGATGACCAGATCGTGCCCGGCAGCGATGGCTTCGTGTGTTTGCCGCACTTCCACATCGGGAACGACCCCGGCGCCTTCGAGAACCTTGCCCTTTTCTGACGTGTAGCTCGCCTGCGCGAACTGGAACCCGTCGCCGTTCGGTAACCGAATGATGTCCGACGGCAGCGCCGCGCCCGCCGTTGTCGTCCCGAAGATGCGCGCGCGATTCAGATCCTGCAGTCCCTCCGCGAGGATCTCTGTAGTCGAAGCGGAACCGGAATCGACCAGCAGAGCAAGCGGTCCTTTATAAACCGTCGCGCGCGGAAAAATCACGAACTTCAGAGTCGTGTCCCGCATCTTCATTTCGCCGAGCTTCAATCCCGGCTGATCCACGAAGAACCCCGCGATTCCCATTGCCATCACGCCGATTCCGCCCGCGTTGCCGCGCAGGTCCATAATGATGCCGGGCGCTTTGGCGAATTTGCCGATCGCCGCCTCAAACTGCGGCATGATCGAAACGGGGTCGAGAAACTCATTAAATCGGATGTAGCCGATTCCGCCTTCGAGGGCTCGTGATTCGAAAACCAGCCGGCTGCGCGGCAGATTGCCGAATTCGACGATCTTGCCTGACGTATCCGTGCGTGGCACATCGATCTCCTTACGGACGCCGTTGGCGTCCACCACGCTCAGCTTCACCGGCTCATCCGCCGGTCCTTTTAGGCTCTTCGCAACCGCCCGCCTGTTCGGATCCACGGGCGCGCCGTTGATCGATTCAATCACCATCCCCTGTCGAATCCCGGCCCGCGCCGCAACGGAGTCCGGTTCCACGCGGCCTACAATCGCCTTGCCATCCACAAACACCGGTTCGAGATCCGGAGCCACGCTGCCCTGCCCGGAAGCCTCGGCCGGCGCATAGAGATCCTTCGGAATAATCGCGTAATGGGAAGACCCGAGCTTGTTCAGCATCTCGGTCAGAATCGAACGCACTTCCGAAATGGACTTCGCCGCCGCGATGCGCGGCCGGGTCGCGTCGTGAATTGCCTGCCAGTCGAGGCCGTTGAGTCCGGGATCGGGATGGCGGTCGCGAACCGTGCGCCAAACGACTTCAAACGACTCCAGGTTCGCCGATCTTTGCGCCAAGGAGGGGGCTGCGGAGTAAAACAGGACTACCAGGAAACAAAGGAATCGCACGCCGGGCCCAGTGGCAGAATAGCATTATGCCCGGACTGACCTGGGACCACACTGAAGATATCGCGCTGGGGTTGTACGAGTCGCATCCGGGAGTAGATCCGCTAACGGTGCGCTTCACTGACCTGCACAAATGGGTGACCGAGCTGAATGGCTTCGGCGACGATCCGTCGAAATCGACGGAAGGAAAACTCGAAGCGATTCAGATGGCGTGGTACGAAGAATACAAAGACAACCAATAGGAGACGCAACGCGATGGCCATGATCCGCAGGCGCGATTTTCTGAAGGCAGGGGCTGCCCTCCCGCTGGTCGGCCTCCCTGGCCGCGCGAGCAGCGGCCGCGAGACGAGTTGCATTCTCCTGATGCTCGTCGGCGGCCCGTCCCACCTGGATACCTGGGACATGAAACCTGACGCGCCTTCGAACGTTCGTGGCCCGTTTCGTCCGATCAAGACGAATGTCCCCGGCATCGAAATCTCTGAAATTTTCCCGCGCATGGCCCGCCATGCGGACAAGTACGCGCTGATCCGGTCCGTGCATCACGAAGCCGCCGCGGTCCACGATACCGGCTATCAGCTGATGCAGACCGGGCGTCTTGCGCATGAAGACGGCGAATATCCGCATATCGGCTGTGTGATGGCGAAAGAAACCGGGACACGCCACGTCGTGCTCCCGCATCGGATTGGCAACACGGGCGTGAATCTGACCAACGGTCAGTCGGCGGGTTTCCTCGGGGCGGATTATGAGCCCCAATTCATGGCGAGCCCCTTCGATCTCACTTCGGAACCCGAACACCTGAGGGCGGCTTATGGCTTGAACCCGTTCGGTGAGAGTTGCCTGATGGCGCGCCGTCTGGTCGAATCCGGCACGCGCTTTGTCACCGTCAACATGTTCGACACCGTGTTCGACCGCGTGACGTGGGACTCGCACGGATCGAAGCCATTCAGCTCCATTGCCGACTACCGCGACCACGTCGGGCCTATGTTCGACAACGCCTACAGTTCACTACTGGAAGATCTGGACCGTAGAGGCATGCTCGAAAGTACGCTCGTCGTCGGGACGGGCGAATTCGGCCGTTCCCCAAAGATCAATCCCGCGGGAGGCCGCGATCACTGGCCGCAATGCTGGACGATCCACGTGGCAGGCGGTGGTATCAAAGGCGGGCAGGTCTACGGCAGTTCCGACAAAATCGGAGCCGAGCCGAAGGATAACCCGGTCGATCCCGCCACTGTGGTTGCGACGATCCATCACGCCCTTGGTGTACCGCCCGTTCACAACCTCGCCGAGCCGCTGACTCGGCTATTTGTCTGATCCGCCGTAGCGGATATCAATAATCTGCCGCGATAAAAACCGCGACACATCGATTGAAAACGTTCCGCTCGTCCCGGCAAGCGCCGTCCGCGCAAGGTCTGCGAATTCCTCCGGCGTATACGACCGCCGAATCGATTGCCGTCCGTCCACTGCAGCGACTTTTCCGATCAGCGGGCAGATGAACACAGTGAACAGAATGAGCGGCATCGGATGCCGGATCAGATCGTGAATCACGAACCTCCGACAGGAACGCCCCACATTCCTGATCATCGCGATGTTCTGCTCCGGAGTCAGGTGGTGAGCCACGAGCGATGAAACCGCCACATCCGCCTCCGGCAGCCGATCGACCGTCGCATCCGCCTGAATCAGTCGGATCCCATCCGCGCGCCCCGGCTTAAGATCCACTCCGATCGGCTCAACGCTCAACCGTCGCTGTAAGTACCGAAGCAGATCCCCACCACCGCACCCGATATCGAGTACTCGCCGACACGGACGTTCATCCTGCTGCAGAAATCGTTCCATCGTGGGAAACGTGCCCAGGAAGCCATGAATCCGCGTCAGATCGCGATGGAATTCATCGAGCGCTGCGCCCGCCACATCCGGCGAGTCCATCAATTCCGGCTCGAGCGATCGAATCACTTCCCGCGGGCGAGCCCCAGCGCGCGGATCCGTTTATGAAGGTTCGTCCGTTCCATCCCCAAAGCCCGCGCTGCGCTCGATACGTTCCAGCCCGATTGCTCCAGCGCCCGCAGCACATGCTCGCGCTCAGCCGACTCCCTCGCCTCCTGCACGCTCGAACGTGGCCCGGTTTCGCGTTGCAGTTTTAGCTCCAGCGGTACCGCCGCCGCCGTCAAAACATCCTCCGGCGACAGGATCGCCATGCGCTCCACCACATTGCGCAATTCGCGCGCATTGCCAGGCCAGGAGTAGGCCGCGAATGCCTCCCAAACCTCGGGATCGAAGCTCTTCCCCCGGAAACCGTTCCGCGCCGAAAAGTCCTCAAGGAAATACTGCGCCATCGGAGGAATATCCTGTGGCCGTTCGCGCAGCGCGGGCACGCGAATCGGCATGACGCTCACCCGGTAATACAGATCCTCTCGGAACTTTCCCTGAGCCACCATCGCGGAGAGATCGCGATTCGTCGCCGAAACTACCCGCACGGAGACGCGAATCGTCTGCTCGCCGCCCACCCGATGGAATTCACCCTCCTGCAGCACACGCAATAGCTTGGCTTGTGAATTGGCGTGCAGGTCACCAATCTCGTCGAGAAAAAGCGTCCCGCCATCCGCGAGTTCGAACTTGCCGCGCCGCATCGATGTCGCGCCCGTGAACGAACCCTTCTCATGCCCGAACAGCTCGCTCTCTATCAACTCACCCGGAATCGCCGCGCAGTTCACCTTAACGAAAGGGCCCGACGCAAACGGACTTGCGGCATGAATATGCGCCGCGAGAAGTTCCTTGCCGGTCCCGGACTCTCCGATCAACAGCACGCGCGCATCGGTCCGCGCGGCCAGCGACGCCTGTTTCACCGCGCGCTCGAAGGTCGGGCTCGACCCGATCATCTTAGTTGCTGGCCCGATCGCTTCTTTTAGCCGCTTGTTCTCCTGTTTCAGAGTCCCCTGATCGAGCGCGTTTTTCACCGCCACGATCACGCGGTCACGGCCCAGCGGCTTCTCGAGGAAATCAAACGCGCCGGCGCGCGTCGCTTCCACTGCGTCGGCTATCGTGGCGTGGCCCGAAATCATGACCACGGGTCCAGCAGCGTCGCTGGCCTGCAGTTCCCGAACCAGATCGATTCCACTGGCATCGGGAAGCCGCACATCAAGCAGGAACAAATCGACGCGCGCCCGCTCCGGAAAAGCGCGGAACTCGGCGGCGCTGCGCACGGCGTTGACCTGATAACCCTCGCGCTCCAGAATCATGCGGAGGGACCGGCCAATATTTTCTTCGTCATCGACTACAAGGATTCGGCGAACCGGCATAGACTAGCGAACGATAGGAAGTAACACGCGGAAACCGGCGCCGCCGAGATCGCTGGATATCGGCAGAATGTCGCCGCCCGAGAGCAGGGCGCTCTTCCGCGCGATCGAAAGTCCGAGTCCCATGCCGCGCTTCTTGAACGAAATTGTCGGCTGAAACAGAGACTTCCTCGCGAGATCGCTCAGACCGGGGCCCGAATCGTGGACCTCGATAGCCACGCGATCTTCGAGCGGATGTACTTTGGCGAGTATCCGCCCGCCTTCACCGGCGGCTTCCGCCGCATTCTCCAGAAGATTTACCAGAATGCTGCGAACGAGATCCGGATCGGCCAGGGCGTCGGGAGCGTTTTCCGCAATCTCAACGGCGTACGCCACTTCGGGATGCGCCGCCTTCAGAAACGAAATGCGCTCCTCCACCATCGAGTGCACATCCAGCGGTTCAGGGCACACGGGAGGCTCGGAAGAAAACTCCGAAAACGCGCGGATACGGCGCTCGAGCGACTCGATCTCGTCCACCACAATCGAGGCAGCCTGTTCGAGAAAAGCTCGCCGGTTGTCCGGATCGTCGCACCGCGCCACCATCTCCTCAACTGTGAGCCGAATCGGCGTGAGGGAGTTCTTCACCTCATGCGCCGTCTTCCGCGCCAGCACCTGCCAGCTTGCCAGTTGCGTCAGATATACGAGCCGGTCGCGGCTCTGTTCCAGTTCCTGAGCCGTTCGGTTAAAGGCGTCGGTCGCCTGTCCAATCTCGTCCGTTCGATCGTTCGGAACGCGCGCCCGAAAGTTACCTGCCGCCAGGCTCTTCAACGCCCCGGTGAGATTGACGATCGGCCTGCTGAACCTCGTCGCGACGAACCACACCAGTCCCAGCGCCGAAAGCCAGATCACCCCCGCGAGGACGCCGAACGCGGCGAATACGCCGTGACGCAGATCTCCCGAAACCGCTGTGCGGGCGTTACGGTACTGATCGGAGAGGTCCTGCATGCGCATAGCGAGAGGCATCGTCCATTCGCTGACGCCCGCGGGCGTGCGCCTCAGATACAACAGCTGCGATCCGCCGTCGCCGGTGCGCGCAAATCGCTCGGATTCGCCGCTCTCCCAGAACTCTTCGATCTGCGGCGGCAGCGCAGCCGGCGCGTACTGTCGCGCGTGCAGGTGTCCGCCGATCGCGTCCGATTTCAGCCGCTCGCAGGCCAACCGGTAGTATTCGCGCCCTGTGTTTTCGAGCGAATGCGAAAGCGTGGAGAGCTGATCGGCGGGCCGCAGGCTCGCGTCGATTAGTACTGAAGTGAGCCATAGCGTCGCCCCAAGTGGTAGTAGCGTAGCTGCTACGAACACCAGCGCAAGCCGGGTCCGAAGGCTCACGGGTTAGCCTGCCTTCCTGAGGTCGCTTAAACGCAAGGGGCCAGTGGTGAGCCGGAATGGCTTCTGCCCGTCGCGCACGGGGGAACGGAAGATCTCGATCAACTGCGTAATGTTGATGCCCGAATCCCCGACGAGCCCTGCCTGATCCCTGGGATCCTCAGCGCGCAGGTCCAACTGTACGTAAAATGGCTGGTCCGCCGGAATCAGCGAGCGCTCAATGCTGAGATTATCGGTGCACCACGTCTCTATGGCCTCAGCCGACAGATGAGAGACCGCACGCCTGCCATCGGGACGCTCCGCCATCTTGACGGCCGCGAACTTCTCCTCCCAGATGTCGTAGCTGAGCGCGAAGTGCGCGACAGCTCGAGCCTCCGGAATCAACGAATTCGGTCCCGAGGTGATCGTTAGTTGTCCCGCGAACCCTATGGAAGCGCCGTCTTTCAGTCGCTCCAGCGATCTGCCGGAAAGAAAATTCAGATGCGGCGACACTGCCACCCGCAGATAGTCCCCGTCTAATCGAATCAATAGCTTAGGGTAGACCGCAGTCACCGCGAACGCACAGATCGCCATGACGGCTAGAGCCGCCGCAGCGAGCGCGATCCTGAGCCTGCGTGACTTCAATAGTTCATACCTGCCATCAGGACAGGCGTGACCTTCCCGTCGGTAATCGGGAAAGCCAGCGCGAGGATGAAAACTCCCTGTTTGTACCCGACGCCCAGCGAGTGCCTGGGTTGCGCCGCTCGCGTGGAATTTGCTGAATTTCCGGGATTCCACAACATCCCACAGTCGTAGAACATTTCAAACGTACGCTCACCGAACTGATACCCGTAGGTCAGCGAGTTATGGACAATTCGATCCGCCCCGACCGGATCGATCGCGAACCGGTTCCATCCACGCAGTGTAGAACTGTTTCCTAAAACGAACCGCTCGAACATCGGAGCGTTTCCAGTGAGCGCACCCGCCGTGAATTCGTCCACTGCACTCTGGCGGCCCGACTTCACTTCGTAGCGCAGGGAAATCATATGTCGCGCGTACGAATAATCCGATCCGAGGTCCCTGGTTCCGAGCCTCAGATCGTACCGCCCATCGATCCGCTGCTGCACCAGATCACCCTCAATTTTATGTCCGTAGTTAACTTGCGCGGTGATCGCGTTGGCGTCTCGCAACCCCACCGCCGGATCGTCGGAACGGGTTTGTTCAAAGCTCGCGCCAACCGAAACGGTCAGCGGCTTTGCGACCGAAAATGTGAATTCCGGGGCGATGTTTCGCCGGGATGAATAGAGATCCGCTTCGGGCGCGACAGTGGCGGTCTCTGAGTTCCACTGAACGTGATATTCCTCAAAACCCAGACCGAAGCGCACACGATCCGAACCGAGATGGCTGTTCTCGTATCGCGCCGCGATTCCGCTGAACCGTTCCGTCAGTTCGTCGCCATTGCTGACAACGGCCACACTGAAATTGTTCTGGCCGACCCGGCTGCTGATTTCGGCTTCACCTGTAAAGCCCTGCCCAGAGTGATAGAGAAACTTGGGGACTGAGGCATCCACCGGCTTGCGCACGATATCGAAATCCACGCGGACCTGTCCCGGCTGGCTGCCTCGTAGGAGGTGATGGCTGACTTCGCGAAGATGGAGTTCCCTCCGGAGGTCGGAGGCGAGGTCTTCGAGAACGGCGATATCGCAGCGCTTGCCGATGAGCGCGGTCATCCGCTGGCGCAGGCGGGACGGCAGACGAGCTTCGTCCACCTGAACGCCCGCTACCGCGATGCTCTCAATTGTGTACCGCTGATTGACGTTTTCGTTAGCGCTCCGATAGATCTCTTCGCCGGCGTAGACCCTGCAGCAAAGGGCAACAAACAGCAGCGGACCGAATCGGAGCAGTGATACGGTGCGAGACATTGCCGAGCGCAACGCACGCGACCTGCCCGCATTTATGTCATTGAAAGCAGTAATGATAACCAGTTTAGCCTGTGGTGTGCGCATCACAGGTGTGCTGGTCTAAGTATCTTGTTTAGAGTGCTTTCGCGAGTTCTGTTGCGAAAGCGCTCTTCGGTTCCGGATCGCGCTTTCTGCCGCCGCGGCGATCGGTCCTACTGCGTTGGTCCGTTCGCGCGCCAGGAGCCGCCGACGGGCTACCCTTCGTTGCGGGTCCCTTGGTCGGTTGCGCCGGGTTTGCGCGAAGCACTTTGTCTTCGAGCGGGGCTCGGTCGAAACGCCGGATGATGGCCTGCATTTCGTCAGAGGTCGGTGCTTCCACGAACGCGAAGCCCTTAGACTCCTGCGTTTCGTGATTCCGGATGACTTTGACAGAATCCGCGACGAGGTCTTCGGCGGCGAGCCATTGTTTAATGTCGTCGGCCGTGACCCAAGTGGGTAAATTGCCCAGAAAGACGGTAAAGCTCATTCAGTTTGCTGCGTTCACTCCGTGGTTTGGAAATTTTGGGTTGTAGAAAGAGGGGGGAACCAAACTCTCTGCCTACACGATACTAACAGACCACCTTTTACGGCGCAATGTTACTTGTGCAGGGGAAATAATTGGCCCTTCGCTAGTTGGACGCGCGAGGCCGAATTTGGTTGCGAAAACAGGCAAAAACACGGCGCAGAACGGGATTCCCGGCCGGCGCGGAACCGGATTACTACTTGAGCTGAATCGTGAAATCGTCCGACGCAATACCCTTGATATTGCGCAGGAAACTGTCGATCGTCGATTCGTAAAGCAATCCCATGTCGTTCCCCGACGGACCCTCGGGGCTGGTGGTGCGCGCCACGAAGCGTAGTGTCATCGGCGGGAAATGCTCGTAATTGACCTGCGCATGGACGTGCAGCGGTCCCTTCACGGTCACGCCCATCTCTGCAAGCTCCTGTTGAGTCGGCAGGGTGATGTTGTAGCGGTAGGTACGCGGCATCAGCGGCTGCATCGAACGGTAGTTATCCACCGTGTTGGCGAGATCCGCGCTTACGATCTCTTCGAGGTGCGGCGTCTGCGCGACGATTGGATTGCCATTCGCGTCGCTGCGGCCGATGCTCTCGCCCGGCAGGAAAATGTGCTGCAGCTCATTGCGGAACAGCACAAGACCCTCATCGACACCAGAGTAAACGCGTTCTTCAGGGCCGCTGTCGGGGCCTTCTTCGAGTACCTGATTGGTGTGGCCGTTGGTAGCGGTTCCGGGTTGATAGACCGGCGTCCAGTGCCCGGGGTCGGCGATCAGGTGGATGTTCTCCAAGTCCTCGTCGTCCAGGTTCCCGTCTGGATCCGTCTCGCCCGTCTGCGGATGCGGCTTATCGACGGAATAACCGGACTGATAAAGCAGGAATCCGTTGTTGTCCGTCACGTTGAGCTGGATATACGCGGTACGCTCCTGTGACAAGCCTGCAGGGAACCGGTGGCCGGTCAGCGCGACGGCTTCGGCGCGTACCGTAAACGTTTGTCCGAGACTCACGGACCCGTCCGTGTGCGACAGGCTGATATTTATAGCGTTCTTGAGAAGCGCTTCACGCCTGAGTTCCTGTGAGCGGGGGATGCCGTATTCATTGCGGCAGGGCTGGTCGAGCGTACAAATGATGCCGCCCGGATCGACGTCCGTGCCGCCTGGCGTTCCGTCGGGGTTGATTCCGGTCGACCCCGTAATCGGATCGGAATAATCGGGTCCGAGGTAATTTGTCAGGGTGAGCCAGTCCATCAGCGGAACATCGACGCCGGTGAAATAGTGCGTCGAAACCGTACGCTGCGGCAGCCGTGCGGCGCCATCGACCGCATAGGAGAGATTCGTGTCGACTTCCTGGTTGATGTAAGTCGGTAGCGTACCCACTGCGGGGGGATTGCAGAAAACCCCCAGCTGATTGCCTTTCGAATCGTTACAGGTGAACGGCACATCCTGCTGGGCGGCAAAGTTGACCGGGAAGACCCCGGGGCGGGCTTCCGTTACGGTCATGTCCCCCACTGGATACGTGATGGTGTTAGCAAACGGGAACAGAGAAGTGTGGCAATCCTGGCAGACGACCACCCGGCCGAGGGGATTGTTGTTCGTGTTCCAGACGCTGGTCTGCCATTCGCTGCTGAGGTTCTCCAGACGGAAATAGCTGACGTTTTGCCCACCCGGCGCAACATAGGATTCCTGATGCTGCAGATCGCCGGGAGTCGCCTTGGGAACCCGCACGTCATGGCAGCTGTTGCAGAAGGCGGAACCGGCCAGGAAGTTGATCTTGTCGGGATTGTTGCTCGGAACGTGAAACGGTCCGGCTGGCAGAAGCGGAAAGTTGAACTGACCAACCTTCTCAGTGGTCGTTTGGAGCAGCAGGCTCATGTTGGCGAAGCCGTCATGCTGGAAGCTGCGGTTCAGGTCGGGGCCAGCCACGTCGTGGCAGGAATCGCAGGAGATGCCGGTCGTCTGAAGCGGATCTCCTATGCAGCCGCCGTCCACGCCACAAGTCGCGGCATCAGTCGGGACCGGTCCGCCAATGGTTTCCGGCAGTACCTGGTTACCGTTGGCGTCGAGCAGAATGTAGTCGCGGAGCGGTCGCAGAAGGTCCGGCCGAAAATCGGCGCCAGTTGCGATCTCGGGCACTGGGCGCATCGTTGGGTCTTCTGCCTTCAACTCGATAAAAGCCTGATGGCAGGTGTAGCAGAAACCAGCGTCGGCCTGAAGAACATTCGTGTAGGACTGCGTGGTGAGGTTGTTCGTGTTCAGCGGAGAGCCGTTCGGGAGCGTCTTCGCGCTGTCTCCATAGACCGGGCGCAGAAGTCCTCCGGTGAGGAAATTGCCCGCGATTTCAAGACCGTTGAACACCGGGCTCACATTGCGATAGCCGAAGTGAACCGCCTGCTTCATCTCGAAATACTGGCGCGGATGGCAGGCCTTGCATTCACCGGAGGCATCCGAAAATTGCTGGAACGGAAAGCCGACGGTCGTAGGATTCCCGGTGGGTGTCTGAGCGCTGGCGGAAACCCCCATGAGGACTGAGATGACGAATCCGTGGCGTAGTCGAAGTGGCATTTGACGTCCAACCGGGTTTGACCCGGACTATCACGTATTCTGTTTCCTGAAACGATTGCGCGTTTCAGCTCTTCCGAATTCTTGGTGCGATTATTCTAGCCTGGTTTTTATCGCGCGGGCGAATACCCAAGCCGGACGCTCCCCTGCGAGGTCCCATTCAGTGACCCTTTTGTGAGCCACTGCACCGAGGCGTCAAACAGCAGGAGATGATTTTTCTCCCAAAGCGCGTTGTGCGAGGAACACGCAAGATCCGCGAATACCTTCGCGCTCGATCCGAGATCCTCGATTAATTCCGAAACCCGCTGGGGCAGCACCTGTTTGTCGTGCGCCCCGGATACCGCAAGCACCGGCAGCGTCACCTTTGAAACTACGTCTCGGGACCATCCCCAAGTCGTCACTTGCGGGGCCCGCCGCACCCCCGTGCCCCACGTTGCGCCGACAACATCCGACTGCAGCATCGCCGACCACACCGAATCGGCGGCTGCGGGATCATACTGGGCGGGACATCCTGTCTGCCGGTCCCAATTCGCAAGGAATTCACTATGAGATTGGGTGTTGAAAGCAGTCCCCTTCGCAGGAACTTCCTCGGGCTTCGCGGACGAAGACGCCCGATTGTACGCAGGCGCCAACAAAACGAGCTTCGCCACCTTGTCCGGGTGGTGCGCGGTGTAACCGCCCGTTCGCGGACCGCCCAGCGACCAGCCGATCAGATTCACCCGGCTCACATGGCGTAGTGCGCGCAAATAGTCCACCACTGCGTCAATGTCGCTCCAGTCGGATTCGATGGTCGTCGCGTGCTTCGCATAGGTGGGCGAGCAGGGCGATGCGATCAGCCCCGGCACGAACGTCAGTTGCTGTTCCTTCGTCAGATTGCATGGCTCATTCATCGCTGGCGGACGGGTGGATCGTCCATAGCCCGTGACGTCCATTCCGAAAACGTCGAAACCCGCCCCGGCCACGTAAGCCATCCAACTGTAGTCCTGATAAGGAACATCAAACGCGACCTCAGCCGGCGTCCCCGCGCCGTGGACGAAAAGCACGACCGGATCGGCGGAGGCTGGCGCCCGCAGCCCGATGCCCGCCTTCACGACCTCGCGGACATAAATCTCGGCCGTCTGCCCCGCAATCTGCGGCGCGGCGGACCGCACCGGCACATAATGATCCACCCGGACCAATCGCGAGGAATCGTCGGCAAGCGCGATTCCGGCAAATACAGCGAGCAGTAATGAAATTTTCATAGAAGTGCTTCGAACTCGGCGAGAGTTGTGGGAATTGAGCGCGAGGGAACTATGGCGGCGTAATAACGGGCGCTCAGGATTCCCTTTGCGTCGATCCATCGGTAACAAGGCGTCTCGAAAAAGCGGCCGCGTTCGATCATCTGGCGCCGGGTTTCCGGAAACGGCGAAACCCCGAACTCCATGCCGCGGGTCTGAGCGCGCGCATTCCATGGTGAGTGCGTCCGGCTTCGGTTCTCTTCCCAGGTTCCGAGCCACGGGAACTCCGCCCGATCCCACACGTAACCGAACGCCATGCCGGAAGCCGGCGACCACGCCGTAAACCAGGCGCGCTCGATCGTGGGATCTGTCAGATGCGCATTGTACCCGCCCAGCGGAGTAGTGCAGCCGTAGACCTCCAGAGGAATGGGAACCGAATCGCCGAGTGGCGCCGACTTCACTACCGGCGCGCGAAAAAGCGTCTTGCCCGCTTCGAGAAACGGCGGACCCAGCGTCACGTGCTGAGTCCACCCGATCGGCCGGTCAAAGACCGAGTTGTTCCGCACCGTTTCCTGAATGAGCAACCGCCGTCCATCCAATCGGAGCCTTCGCTCGAACGACAACTGAGACGCCGTCAACTCGCAGCGGCAGACTAACTCGTCGCCGGACTCCTCGAACTCATAAGACGCGACGCTCGCCTCCGCGTGCGCCGTCACACCCGCGGCCGCTTCGGCATCTGAAGGCGGACCGAACAGATCTACGCAAACGTTATGCCCCATGATTCGCTGCAGAAGGCGGGTCTCAACGTTGTCCCCGAAATCCGCGTCCGGCTCATGAACCCAGGGCGGAATCCAGAGCGGGTTGACGCCGCTCGAGAGATCCTGAATCTCCGCTATGTGGCCACCGTGAGCAAGGACAGTGACGCGCAGCAGATCATTCCGGATCGACGCCGCGGGACGGTCGTAAAACGTTGTTTGAGCCATGTTCAGTGCGCTCTTCCGCGCGTTGACATCGAGGGAATTGTAGTATACGCTTTTCGAAGCTTGAGACGTTTCAATCTGCCCTAAGCGCACAACAATGACGGCACAACATACCAGGCCTGCTCTACACAACGCCATGTGGCCGGGTCTCGTGGGAAAAGGGCCCGATTCCGAACCGCCCATCGACCTCGACACCATGCTGCGGCTGACCTCAAACGCGGAAGTCGATGGCGTGAAATTCGAAGGCGTCGATCTCTTCCTTTCTCTTCCGCATACCGACATCGATTCATCCGATGATGATCTGAAAAAACTCGCCGACAAACTCAGTTCCCTAAACCTGCGAGCGGGCTCCCTGGTCGCGCCTGTGTGGCCCCCGACCGGCGGCGGCTCCGCCATGGGTAATGAAGAAGAGCGCGGCAGATTCCTGACCCAGGTGAAAAAGTCCTGCCGCATCGCCAATAAACTGCGTGACCTCGGTGTGCGCCGGTATGGCATTGTGCGGATCGACTCCGCAACCGGCGTTGACGAATGGGCCAAAGATCCCGCGGGCAATACAAGGAAAATCGCGGACACATTCCGGCAGGCCGGCAAGATCGCCGAAGATCACGGCGAGCGCCTCGCCGCGGAAGGCGAAATCTGCTGGGGCGGCATGCATAGCTGGCGCCGCAATGTGGAGTTGCTCGAACAGGTCGGAATGCCGAAAACGGTCGGTTTCCAGGCAGACATGGCCCACACGATGCTCTTCACGATGGGCTACAACGCGCCCGAAGACAGCCTCCTGCCCGACGGCTTCGATCTCTCGGACAGCGAACGGTTGGGAGCGGCCTACAAAGAGATGGCGCGCGCGCTGCGCCCCTGGACATTCGACTTCCACGTGGCCCAGAACGATGGCACCGTGAAAGGGGCCGGTTCACACGACAAAACGGGCCGCCACTGCCAGGCGACCGACCCCAACGGCAAACTCAATGTGGTTCGCGATGCGGGCGCATGGCTGCGCAACGACAGGGGCGAAACCACTCGCGCATTCGAGCACATCTGCTGGGACGGATGCATGTTCCCCAACTCGGTGATGATGGAGCAGAAAACCTGGAACGACATTCTGCGGACGATGATCGCCGTCCGCGACGCCCACGGGTGGAATTAGCGCATGAAGAAACTCAATATCGGAATGATCGGGTACGGCTTCATGGGCCGCACCCATTCGAATGCGTTCCACCAGGCGCCAAATTTCTTCAACCTCCCCTATCGCCCGGTTCTCAAAACCATCTGCGCGCGTAACGCTGACAAGGTCAAGGCATTCGCGGACCAATGGGGCTACGAGTCCGCCGAAACGGATTGGCGGAAACTCGTCGATTCGAAAGACATCGACCTGATCGACATCGCGAGCCCCAACGACACGCACGCCGAAGTCGCCATCGCCGCCGCGAAGGCGGGCAAGATAGTGATGTGCGAGAAGCCGCTCGGCCGCAATCCCGCCGAATCCGAAGCGATGGTGAAGGCCGTCGAGGACGCGGGCGTAGCCAACATGGTCTGGTACAACTACCGGCGTGTTCCGGCCGTCACGCTCGCGAAGCAGTTAATAGATGAAGGACGCCTCGGCCGCGTCTTCCACTACCGCACCGTATTTCTGCAGGACTGGACGATCTCGGCCGACCTCCCGCAGGGCGGCGCGGGCCTCTGGCGTCTCGACGCCAGTGTTTCGGGTAGCGGCGTGACTGGCGACCTTCTGGCCCACAACATCGATACCGCGATGTGGCTGAACGGCCAGATCAACGAAGTCACGGGCATGACAGAAACGTTCGTGAAATCCCGCAAGCACAACCTCACCGGAAAAGAAGAGCCGGTCCACATCGACGATGCCAGTCTGTTTCTCGCGCGCTTCTCGAATGGCTCGCTCGCGAGCTTCGAAGCCACCCGATACGCACGCGGCCACAAGGCCCTTTACACGTTCGAGATCAACGGCGAGAACGCGTCGATCAAGTGGGACCTGCACGACCTGCACCGGCTCGAATATTTCGATCACCGCGATGAGGGCAGGCTGCGCGGATGGAAGAGCGTTCACATCACTGACGGCGACCATCCTTATATGAAGCAATGGTGGGTGCCGGGCCTGCAGATCGGCTACGAGCACACATTCATTCATCAGGCGGCCGATTTTCTAACGGCTCTCGGTGAGGGCAAAAGCGCCTCGCCGACATTCCGCGACGCGCTCAAAACCGACTACGTGACCGACGCCGTATTGAAATCGGCGAAATCCCGGCAATGGGAGAAGGCGAAGACAGCATGACTACCAAAAAGATGTTGATTGTTGCCGCAGGAGTGTTAGGCACGGCTGCGATTGTTCTTTCGCAACAACCGCCCGCCGCTGCTCCCGGAGGGGCGCCTCCGGCGGCAGGAGCGCCCGGCGCTCCTGGAGGACCAGGTGGTCGCGGCGGGCGAGGAGGCGGCTTCCGCCAGCCCGATCCAATCGACTTCTCCGATCACGCGGGCTGGACCCAGATGTTCGACGGCTCCACTCTTAACCAGTGGGACGGCGACTTCAACTACTGGAAAGTCGAGAACGGCGCGATTGTCGCAGAATCTACCTGCGAAAAACCGACTGGCACCATTTATCTCGTATGGAAAGGCGGCGAGGCGGCCGACTTCGAAATGAAGCTCGAGATGAAAGGTGAAGGCGCCCAGATCAACAGCGGAGTGCAATACCGCGGCGCGATCCAGCCGCCGCGTCCCGCGAACGCGCAGGGTGGATTCCCAGGTGGGCGTGGACGTGGCCCGCAAGGGCCATGCCCGAGCGGCGCGGCTCGCGGAACACCGCCATCGCGTGAATCTCAGGCGAAGTGGGACATGCTCGGCGCCCAGTACGATTTCGATGGTTCCAACCGCTACACGGGTCAGTTCTATGAACAGGCCACGGGACGCGGAATCATCGCGTGGCGCGGTCAGGTAGTTCACACCGAAGAAGGCAAAGCGCCGCGACTGCTCGCCACGCTCGGCGATAGAGATGAACTCGGCGGCTATGTGAAGATCAACGACTGGAACCAGCTTCACATCATCGCCCGCGGCAACACGATGACGCATATCCTCAACGGTCACGTAATGTCGATTCTGATTGACGACGACGCCTCGAAGTTCCGCAAGTCGGGCATCATAGGATTTGAAATCGAAAGCGTCGGTAAAATCTATATACGCGACATCTGGCTAAAGAGGCTGTAGCATGCTCCTCCGCGCAACACTGTTCTTCGCGGCCGCGGGTGTTCTGACGGCTCAGGTCAAGCCACTCGAAGAGTCCGGGTTCACCCCGATCTTCGACGGAACGTCCCTGAAAGGCTGGGACTGCGACTCCGCTTTCTGGCGCGTTGAAAACGGCGCCATCACCGGCGAGACGACGAAGGCCCATCAACCGCCGCAGAACATCTTCTGCATCTGGAAAGGCGGTTCACCCGGTGACTTTGAACTCAAGCTGCAATACCGGCTCACCGGCGCGAACGGCAACAGCGGCGTTCAATACAGAAGCGTCGAACTGCCATCGGTCGCGAAATGGGTCATGAAGGGCTATCAGGCTGACATCGATGGTCAGCAGAATTTCACGGGCCAGGTCTACGAGGAACGCGGGCGCGGCTTTCTCGCCCTTCGCGGGCAGATCTCATATATTCCTGCAGATGGCAAAGGCGGATTCATCGGTACGCTCGGTGCGCCAGCCGAGCTGAAAGCGCTCATCAAGAACAACGACTGGAACGATCTCGACATCATCGCGCGTGGAAACACGCTCATTCAGTTGCTCAACGGGCGCGTGATGAGCATCGTGGTTGATGACGACAAGACCAACCGCAAGATGGACGGTGAAATCGGCCTGCAGCTCCACAAACTCGACGAAGGAATGAAAATCGAAGCCCGCAATATCCGCATCAAAACGTTTTAGCGCGTACGCGTACGCCGCGTGTTGACAAGCCACGGCGATTTCTTCAAGCTGACACTTTCATGCCGACGATCAAGGAAGTCGCGGACATGGCGGGCGTTTCCGTAGGAACCGTCTCGCACGTGATCACCGGATCGGTTCCGGTCAGTGAATCCCTCCGCACGAAAGTCCAGGCCGCAATCCGGGAGCTTGACTATCATCCCAACCACGTAGCCCGCAGCCTGAAAACCAGCAAAACCCGGATACTCGGAATCATCGTTCCGGACATGACGATTTCGTTCTTCCCCCAGATCATCCATGGGGCGGAGATGGCGGCGCGCGAGCGCGGCTACTCGGTGATCGCCGCGAATTCTTCGGAAAGCGCGGAGCGCCAGCGCGAATTGTTGTCGCTGTTCCGCTCTCAGCAGGTGGAAGGAATCCTGGTCGTCGTAGCCGCCGCGCCGACGCCCCTTGGGCAGATGACTCGTCTGATCGAAGCCGGCGTACCCGTTGTCTGCCTGGACCGCGTGCCCGAAAAAATTCCGGTCGACTCCGTCTCGGTGGATGATGTCGCCGCCGCTGAACTTGGCGCGATGCACCTGATTGAGCAGGGCTATCGCCGTATCGCTATCGTGACCGGGCCTCTCGCCCTCAAAAACGAACGCCGCCGTCTTCAGGGCTATGAACAGAGCCTGAAGCGCGCCGGGATCAAACTCGATCCGGCGCTGGTCTGGCAGGGCAATCTTCGACCGGACGATCTCGCCGTCATGTGCTGCGAACGCCTGCGCGATCCCGCGGCGAGGCCGGATGCGCTCTTATGCACCAACGGCCCCACCGCGCTCGGGGCCCTGCGCGGAATGCGAGACTGCGGCCTGAAGACGCCAGACGACATCGGCTTCGTGACCTTCGATGAGTTAACTGTTGACGAACTCTTCTCACCGCACATTACAACCATCATTCAGCCCGCCTACAAAATCGGCGCGCAGGCAGCGAACATTCTCCTCGACCGTATTGATAACGGCGCTTCAGACATCCGGACCATCCGCCTTCCCGCGACTCTGAAAATCAGGGATTCGTCCCGCCGGGTTTGAGTTCAGACAGCCTCGTCGCGTTGTCCATATTTCCGAAATCGCGGGGATGCTGCTTGCCCCCCGTCAGTTTCGAAACATCCGTGGTGACGAAGTCGATCAGTTCACCAGCGGTGACCGCGCCATCGTGGTCTGCATCCGCCGCCCCGGTAAGCCCGCGCAGCACGGACCATGTGAAGGCTCCATGACCTCCGCCGAAGTCCGGTCCTTCAATCGAAAGCTCGCGAGGCCGCGCGGCCATCAGGCCCAGCATCTCGCCTGGCGATTCACCCAGTTTTTCGACGACAGCGCCTAACGACGAAGTCTTCTGGCCCGCGATCGTCGCGGCCCGGCACACGTCGGCCAACAGAATCACCCGGCCGACACGATTCAGTTCACCTTCCACCATGCTGTGCAGTTCAGCCATGGGCAGCGCGGTCTTTGCAAGATTTTCGGGATCGCTGTCCCAGGTCAGCACATACGCGCCCGTGTCATCGACGGTTCCATGGCCCGCAATCATCACGTAAACCGTATCTCCCTTGCCGGGGCGATCGTGAAGAAAACCGTGAAGCCCCTCCTTCACAGCCAACGTTGTAGCCTTCTCGTTCGTCAGCACTAACAAGTGATCCTTCGGAACGGAGCCTCCCGGCGCGCCGGAGAGAAAACTCGCGAACGCCGCGGCATCGGAATCCGCGTACTGCAGCCAGAGATCCTGGGGGAGCTTCTGATACTTCGAAATCCCCACGATCAGGGCCCATGTCTGCGGCGTCGCCGCATGCATCGGAGCCGCGGCGAGCATCAGCAGCGCGAGCCATCGCTTCATGCCTTCACGATATCCGATACTATGCGGGTGGAGGCCATTGCACAGGAATGGCGCGAATCAAAAAAGGCGACCCGCTTTCGATTCCCGGCGCAACGGAATCGATGGTGGCGTCTCGAGACGAATACGACCGGCGGGTCTACGTCATGACAGCCCGCGAATACGCTTTACAGAACAAGCCCCGCGGACCTCGCGGCATAGAGCAGCCATATTTAATCCTCCCGGACCGCACTCTGGTTCGCGACTACCAGCACGGCTTTCCGGACGAAAAGGGCTGATGCGCGTTGGCATCGGCGCCGCATTGCTCATCTCATTCGCTGCGCAAGCTCAGGAAATCAACATCTATTCCGAATTCGAGCGCTTCGACCCGTTTGGCCGCGTGGTCGCGCAGGATCGCGATCTTCGCCCGCGCGAAGTGCTCTCTCCCGCCGCGCCCAGGAACGGCCACCTTACGGTCCACGTAGTCGTGAACGCTCCCACCGGCACGAATTATTTTCTCTACGCGGGGCAAAGCCCTCAGGATGTTCTGCAGATCAAAATCTATCGCGAGCACTTCGTGCGCTGCGGTGAAGACTTCTGTCCCGATCTGCTCACTGAGCAGCATTCGCCCGCTTTCGGAGCCATGCCCGAGTCCGCTCGCGACATCCCGGATCAGAACACCCGATGCTATCTCTTCGATATCTGGGTCCCTCCCGACGTCCCACCCCGCCGCGTACGTATTGAGGCTCTGTTGAGAGTCGGCATATGGATGGTCGCGCCCATGGAAGTGCGCGTGATCGAGCCTCGCGTTCCGGACACGAGCCGACTGCCGATGGCCGAAGACATCGCTCCCATCGAGGCGCCTTCCAGCGCGACTGCGCAGCGCCAGTTACTGCGCCTCATAAACGGCCTTCCGCCGGAAATGCCGCGTACGTCGGCGCGTTTGCGCGATCTCATCCAACGCAACGCCGCTGAAGACATGCTCGTGGCGAAATCGCTGGGAATTCACGGACCGGAGTTGAACCTGATGTCGTGGAATCCTCTCGTTTTCCCAGAACTCGGCGCGGAATGGTACCTTCGCGCGCGCGATTTCATCTACCGCTACGAGCCTGAATGGCGTTAAGTCAATCGCTACAATCGGCTTAGTGGCTTCCACTCCCGACGAACAGCTTACTTATCTGAGAAAGGGCTTGGCCGAGATCATTCGCGAGGAAGACCTGCGCGAGCGCATCATCCTGAGAGCCCGCGAAGGTCGTCCTCTGCGCGTCAAAGCCGGTTTCGATCCCACCGCGCCCGACCTTCATCTCGGCCACACCGTTCTTCTTCGGAAGATGAAGCATTTCCAGGATCTCGGTCACCGCGTGATCTTCCTCATCGGCGACTCCACCGCGATGATCGGCGACCCCACCGGTCGCAATGCCACGCGTCCCCCGCTCACCCGCGAAGAAATCGAAGCCAACACGGAAACGTACAAATCTCAGGTCTTCAAAATTCTCGACCCCGAAAAAACGGAGGTTCGCTTCAACAGCGAATGGCTCGGCAAAATGAGCTACCAGGACATCGTGCGCCTCTGCTCGCGCTACACCGTCGCGCGCCTGCTGGAGCGGGACGATTTCTCAAAGCGCTATGCGGGCGGCATAGCCATCTCGATGCATGAGCTGCTATACCCGCTGGCTCAGGGCTACGATTCCGTTATGCTCGAATGCGACGTCGAAATGGGCGGCACCGATCAGAAGTTCAATCTGCTCGTAGGCCGCGAGTTGCAAAAAGATTACGCGCAACTTC
>DATFSM010000161.1:0-91476 GCA_035262625.1 Bryobacteraceae bacterium | reverse complement strand
CGGGATTGTTAGACGTTTCCCATGCGGAGCCGTGCAATTGCCCGCCGCACTCGTTACATACAAGGCGTGCGACTGCGCTGCGGCGACTACAGCTCCGCCTTGGTATGTGACGCCTCCGATAGCCCGCGGTCGGCCATTTTGGAACGAGCCGGTTTGGTTGCCATTGCCGCCTCCCGACTTGGGCGCTTTGGCAGGCTCGACGCGGCCGGCGTGTTGGCCGGATCAAGGTGAACGTTGGTTCGTGTGGCAGCCTGGGCGGCGGTCTGATCGCCGTGGCCTGGCTGAATACTGGTCTTCGCGTGCGCAAAGGCCATCAATACGACCGCAGCTGCAACCGGCGCATTTCTCAATTTGCTCTCCAATCGTCGGCCTCCGATCAGCGACGCGGTGAGCGCCACGGTTAAGTCCGAACTACTGGAACGCTCTTTGCAAAGGCCTCGGTTCTCAGCGCGGGTCCTGTTACGCCGTCAATTGCCAACCGCAAACAGAATGCCGTCGTTCTCGGTATAGATTCGGCCATCCGGCCCTAACGAAAGTGGCGTATACGCCGCGCCCAGGGCCTGGTTTAGGAACAGTTGGCCGACTAGGCCGCCTCCTTGTCCGATGACGTAGAGGTTCCCGTCTTCACTATTCGCGTAAACATTGCCGCGGATATCCACGGCTGGCGCGTTGATGCACCACTCAAAACCGTTGTCGTGATTCGGATCCATGGTGATGTTTTTGAACTGCCACTCGATCTGCATGGCCGGGCTGAGCTGCGTGATGTAGTAAGGACCTTTCGGCGCGTCAACGCAGACCGTATCGGATAACGGATCTCCGAGCGGTTCGCAGTACGCGCCGGCATCGTAATGATTGTCTTTAATGAGAATCGAATAAGTACCGTCGTGCGGGTAGATCGCCGGCGTCGAGTCCCACCCGAAATCGAACGCGCCGGCGAAATTTCCCTTGGCGTCGAAACGGAACATATGGCCGCGGGCGAAGTTGTACACGGTATAGGCTCCGTAGATTACCCCGCCGTCCGGCGTCACCACCGGCGAGGAAGAGGACTGATCGATGACCCGCCCGGCGGGCAACTCGTTAGTCGCGGGGTCGACGCCGAAGTTCGCGCCGTGACGGCATGAGTTTGCCGCCGGCGCGCTGGTTGGCGCGATCGGCACTATAACGCCGCAACCATCGTGCAGGCGATCACGCAGCGACGCGGTCCATTTCAGCGACAGGTCCGGGTTGAATGCCACGATATATGCGTATCGACTGGCGAACGGGTTGTGAGCTACCGTAACCGAATAAATGGTCCCGTCGGGAGCTATTGCAGGCGTGATGTTGACGCCCGGCCGCTGCGATAGACACGGAATCGTCCTCGGAGTGGCCGTCGGGCTCGGCGGCCAGGGTAGCGAGTCGATCGAGAATACCCCGTTACATGTCACAGGAGCGGCTGGTTGGAAAGTCAACGATTTGTAGCTGACTTTGCTGATCCTTCCGCCGCTTGAGATCTTGACGAGCCATGCGTTAGGGATGTCCACGACGCCGGTGCCGTCGAAATTGGGGCCGAAACTCCAGGGGTCGTTGGTGCTGGGATCGCTGCTAATGTTCAGCTGGAGCACGTTGTAATATACGTTTCCCTGACCATCCACGGTAATGGGGCTCGAAACAAACGTGCTCGAGTCGATGGTGGTCCCAAACGGATTGAGGCGCGTAATGAGGTGTCCTGATCCGCGGCTCAATTGGAACACGGTACCGCCGGCGCCGGGCACGTAAACGTAGTCCACCGTGAGCGCGGCGTGAAATACGGGCTGCCAGCCTCCCAGTTCTCCTCCCGCATCCGGCTCTGGCTTCCAGTCGCTTGCGAACGACCACTTTTCGACCAGTTGTCCCCCCTCCCAATGCAGGCGCCGCTCGTTCCAGACCTGGTTGAACCAGTTATCGTTACCACACGGAAACGGCGTGTAAGAACCCGGCGGATTGCAACTGAAATACGTTCCGGAGATAAACTCCATAAACACATCCTGGCCATCGGTAAGCGGCGCTTGGTAGTGCGCCAGTAATTCTCCGAAGTTCTCCCCTTGCTCCTGCGCGACAAACGGATCGTAAGTGGTGTGGGTCAGTTGCCGATTCGGACTCTGGCCTATGATCCCGATTGATCCGGAATGCTGAGGATTCTGCCCCCATTGGGGCCATCCTTGAGCCAGCGCCGGGACAGTGAGTGACGCCAGTCCCAGTGCCACAGACGCGAACTGAAAGCCCCCGTTCATAGTCGACTCCTCCATTCTCTGGATTACGCAGCCCGCACGAAGTCAAATGTCCCGCTCTTGTGCGGAAGCCGATCCGGTTGGGAGTATATACCGGAATCGGGATTTTTGATCCCGTGATTTCTCACATTAGTGAGTGACGTGTCAGTCACGTTGTGGCGTTTGTACCCCGTCCGCCATCGTGGTTCTCAACCTTATTCTGTAGTGGTTCTCAACCTCTTCTGTAGGCGCTGGCGTCGGATTATAGGCACGGCGAATCTGAGGCCTTTTGGTCCGACGGACAGGCATTGCATCCTGAAACCAACACGACCGACAGAAGAAAGGTCGGCAGCGCAAACCGCCGTTTCGATCAAATTCATTGGGGCCGATCAACTGCAGATTGACGTAAACCGTTCGGGCGCCGACAAAAAGTACGGCTGATGCTTGTTGGCCATACGAAACCGCGAGAACTTGCCGCATTCCGCGCTGGCATCGGCGGAACCACCATCGCGCAGGCGCTCGGCCGTTGAATCGCGTCATAGCGCCGTCGCAGATGGAGCAAGCGATGGCCTTGGAGATAAGACTCAACGAAAAGAGTGTCCCGTGTGCTTCAGCAGCGGTAAGTGCGGCGTGGGCGTGAGACATGGTTCAACAGCCGACGGGTCTTGCCCGCTTGGTACGCGGCCATAATCCAGTTGAGTTTGCTCTGCGAGAGCGGCGGAGTGGCTTGTGTCAGCAGTTTTGTCGTAATCAGCAGGCCGAAAGCAATTCCGCATTGGGCAGATGCCCGGATTTTTCTTGTTCAGTAGCGATCAAAACAGGCCACTTATCTGTTCCTCGCCCAGGAGTTGCAAAATCAGATGGCATGATCCTCCCGTGAGGAGGTATCCGAGGTGAAGTTGTTTCCGAGACATCGCCCTTCAGAGAATTCGATATCCGCAAAAGGCGCCTGAGCGCGAAAACAAAGAATCACAAAACAAACCCGAACTGGCGAAACATGAAATCCGAGAAACGAACCGAATTTCGCAAACACGAAAATCGCAAAACGAACCCGATCGCGTCTCTTGAATGGACTGTAGTGGACTGCTATAATGGACTGGCAATGGAAATCAGGCCAAGCCTCGATTCCAACTCCGGCGTGCCCCTCTACCGCCAATTAAGCGGCCATCTCCAGAATCTCATCGAATCCGGAACCCTGAACGCCGGCGACCGCCTCCCGCCAACCCGCGAATTGGCTGCCCAGCTTGGACTGAACCGGACCACCGTCTCCGCCGCCTACGACCTCCTCGAAGAAGCTGGCTTAATTAAAGGTTCGGTTGGCCGCGGCAGCTTCGTCAGCGGATCCAAACCCCAAGCCCCCGCGCTCGACTGGTCCAGAGCCCTCACATCGAGCTTCTCAACCTCCGCGCGCACGATGCGCCGCGCCGCCATCGATTTCTCCGCCTCGCGTCCGTCCGAGGCCCTCTTCCCGGTCGATGAATTTCGCCGCAACTGCGAAGAAGTCCTCGCCGAACCGAACCTTCGCTCTCTGCTCCAGTTGGGCTCACCCGCCGGCCTCGAACCGCTGCGCCAATACATCCTCCGCCGCTCCGGCATAGCGCGCGAAACCGACGACATTCTCATTACCAACGGCTGCCAACAGGCGGTCGATCTCCTGCGCCGCGCGCTGGTACGCCCGGGCATGAAAGTCGCCATCGAGGAACCCGTCTACCCCGGCCTGAAGAATCTCTTTGTCGAATCCGGAGCCGAACTCATCGGCATTACCGTCACCGCCGATGGCGCCGACCCGAACTCCGTCCGCCGCGCCGTCGAAGCCGGAGCGCGCGTCATCGTTCTCACACCGTCCTTTCAGAACCCCACCGGCGCCTCGATCCCCGCAGCGAATCGCGCCGCCATCGTGGAAATTGCGCGTGCCGCGGGCGCCATCATCATTGAGAACGACATTTACAGCGAACTCGCCTACCGCGACATCTCAGCCCCGCGCCTGAAATCGCTCGACCCCAACGTGATCTTTCTGGGAAGCTTCTCAAAGATCGCATTCCCGGGCCTCCGCTGCGGATGGATCATCGCGCCTCGGCCCGCCATCGCGAGGCTGACCGAACTGAAACAACTCGCCGACCTCCACACCGATCAGCTTTCCCAAGCATTTCTCTTGCGCTTCGCCGAATCAGGCCGCCTCGACGCCCACCAGCAGAAAATGATCGAAGCCGGCCGCGAACGCCTGCGCGCAGTCACCCAATCGTGTCGCGAATTCATTCCCGGTTGCCGCTTCACTCCGCCCGCCGGAGGAATGAATCTCTGGCTCGAACTGCCCGACGGCCTCGACGCCGCTGCGCTGCGCGGTCTTGCCCAACAAGCCGGAGTGGACTACCTGCCCGGCGGCTATTTTTCGATTTCCCGCCGCTTCGATAACGCCCTGCGGCTGAGCTTCGCCGGGGTCGACCCGCGCGAAATCCGCCGCGGCATCGAAATCCTCGGCGGCCTGATGTCCGAATTTCAGAGTTTTCGGGAAAATTTCGATGGCGCGTCCGCTAACGCGCCCGCATTGGTATAGGAGAAACACATGTTGCTACAGGACGAACAATTCCGCCTGAAAGTCGGGCTTGCCGAAATGCTCAAGGGCGGCGTCATCATGGACGTCGTCAACGCGGAACAGGCGCTCATCGCCGAAAAGGCGGGCGCATCCGCTGTCATGGCGCTCGAACGGGTACCGTCCGACATCCGCAAGGAAGGCGGCGTCGCCCGCATGTCTCCCGTGAGCAAAATCCGCGAGATCATGGAAGCCGTCACCATCCCCGTGATGGCGAAAGCCCGCATCGGCCACTTCATGGAAGCGCGCATCCTCGAAGCGCTCGGCGTCGATTACATCGATGAGAGCGAAGTACTCACCCCCGCCGACGAGGAGCACCATATCGCCAAGCGCGATTACAAGGTTCCTTTCGTCTGCGGAGCCCGCAACCTCGGCGAAGCGCTGCGCCGCATCGCGGAAGGCGCGGCCATGATCCGCACCAAGGGCGAAGCCGGTTCGGGAAACATCGTGGAAGCCGTCCGGCACATCCGCACCATCGTGAAGGAGATGAAACACCTCACCATCCTCGGCAAGGAAGAACTCGTGCACGAAGCCAAGAACCTCGGAGCGCCGCTCGACCTCGTCGAATGGGTCGCCGAGCACGGCAAGCTCCCGGTGCCGAACTTCTCCGCTGGCGGAATCGCGACCCCGGCCGACGCTGCTCTGGTCATGCAGTTGGGCGCTGAAGCTGTATTCGTTGGCTCCGGTATTTTCAAGAGCGAAGATCCCGAAACTCGCGCCAAAGCGATCGTCAAGGCCGCGACCTATTACAACGATCCGCAGAAACTTCTCGAAGCCAGCGAAGATCTCGGCATGGCGATGCCCGGTCTCGACATCTCCAAACTTCCCGAGAGCGAACTCATGGCCTCTCGCGGCTGGTAAGAAAGAACCTCGGTGAAAAAGAAGCGCGTCGGTGTCCTCGCCCTTCAGGGCGACTTCGAAGCCCATCAGAAAGCGCTCGAGCGCGCGGGCGCCGATGCGGTCCAGGTCCGTACGGCGAACCAACTCGCCGACGTTGACGGGCTGGTAATTCCCGGAGGCGAAAGCACCACCATGCTCAAGCTCATCGACTACATGGGCCTCAAACAGCCGCTCCGGGACTTCGCCGCCGAAAAGCCCGTGTTTGGAACGTGCGCCGGCGCCATCCTGCTTGCAACTGATGTTCAGAATCCTCCGCAGGAGAGCTTCGGAGTCGTGGATATGACGGTCGAACGCAATGCTTACGGTCGCCAGATCGATAGCCGCGTCGCCCGCATCGAGCCCGATGCCGAGTTTCAGACACGCGCCGGTGAGGGCGATGTCGAGGCCGTGTTCATTCGGGCTCCGATCGTTCGTCGTACCGGTCCCGCGGTAAAGGTGCTGGCGGAATATGATGGAGATCCGGTGTTACTCGAACAGGGAAGACACCTGATTGCAACATTTCATCCGGAACTGACCAACGACGCGAGGATACACAAGTTATTCCTGAGCAAACTCTGACAAGGGTCCACTTCGTTTGTATCGGCAATACCTGCCGAAGTCCGATGGCTGCGGCGCTGGCCAACCGCTATGGCGACGACGTTCTGATCGCGACCAGTTCGGGACTGTCGCCGGTTCCGGTCATCGTGCCGGAAACCATCGCCATTATGGAGGAAATCAACATCGATGTCTCGGGCCACGTGCCTTCCTGGTATCAGCCGCTCGCCGCATCGGACTATGACGTGGTCGTCAACATCTCCGGCCTGAGACTTCCAGGCGAGCCGCCAAAGCAACTTCTCGAGTGGAAGGTCGAGGATCCTTATCGCCGGCCGCGCGAGGTCTACGTCCGCGTCCGAGGGCAGTTGGAACAGCTCGTGATGCAGTTGATTCTGCGGCTGCGAAAGCGTCAGTAGTCGACGCTCACCCAGCGGCGCTCGCGCATCGACGTATAGCCCGCTTCGAGAACGCAGTTCACCGCGTAACCGTCTTCGTAGGTCTCGCGTGGAGTCGCGCCGTCCCGCACGCACTCCACGAAGTGCTTCATCTCGGCTTGATACCCATACGCGAACGCCTCCTCGGGCAGCGGACGCGTCCAGCCGAAGTCGATGTCGGCCTTCTCGACTACGTACCCGCTTGACTTCTTGGAGAAGGCCGAGATGGGCGTCTGCCGCGTGACGTCCGTGAACACTGAGCCCTCCGAGCCGTGGATCTCGTTCCGCAGATCAAGACCGCCGAGCGTGGTCCAGGACAATTCGCAATGCGCGATGCCGCCGCTGCGCATCTGGAGAACGAGCAGCGCGTTGTCCTCACCGCGGGTCCTGCTTTGATGCACCAGGTTCGAGCCCCACGCCATGACCTCCATCACCGGGTCGTCCTTGCCGAACAGGTAGCGCGCCGCCTCCACGGTATGGCACCCGAGATCCTGCAGCGCTCCGCCGCCGGTGTTCTCCACGTCCCAGAAGTGCGGGCTGTGCGGTCCGCTGTGTGACTCGCGCGAGCGCACCCACAGCAGCCGCCCCACGCCACCGTTGTCCACCGAGTCCTTCGCCCGCACCACCGCCGGAGCGAACACCTCCGTCTCGGCGTAGCCATGCATCGCCCCGGACCCCCGCGCCGCTTCGAGCATCTGGCGCGCCTCTTCGCGGTTACGGCCAAGCGGCTTGGTGCACACCTGGTTCCGCTTCGCGCCCGATAGCGCCAATGACACCGGCATGTGCTGATCGTTCGGCAGCGCGATGATAAACAGGTCGATGTCGTCCCGCAGTACCACCTGCGGACTGTTCGTGTACTCGGCGATCTTCCAGCGCTCCGCGAACACTCGGGCGCGATCAATGGATCGAGAGTAATTGAACACCACCTCCTGATCGCGAACGTTGGCCAGCCCCTGCATGTAGAAGTCGGCCACAAAGCCCGACCCGAGCATCCCGATTCGAACCGGATTCATTCTCCGCAAGGATACCGCGACCGCCGCGCTAGGCTGTTTCTAGAGCATGCCCATCGTTCGACTCGCGCTAACGGCGATGATCTCGTGTGGTCTGATTGCCCAGACTGCGCCGCCGCGCCGCAACAACTCCCTGATCAGCCGCCCCGTGCCCGGCCCCGCCGCGGTCGAACGCGGCAAGACGCTGTTCGTCGCCTCCTGCGGCTTCTGCCACGGCCCCAATGCGACAGGCGGTGAAGGACCGGACCTGGTCCGCTCAGCCGTCGCCTTGCGGGACGAGAACGGCGAAGAGATCGGCCCCGTGATCCACACCGGTCGCCCGGGCATGCCGGCGTTTCCTCAGATGACGGACGCGCAGATCAAGGACATCGCAGCCTTCCTGCGTTCCCGGCAGCAGGTCGCGATCGACCGCGGGAACTACGCGTTCAAGAACATCAATACCGGTGACCCGAAGCGTGGCGAGACCTACTTCACGGCGCACTGCGCCACCTGTCACTCGGTCTCCGGCGATCTGAAGGATATCGCTGCCCGCTATGAACCGACCGCGCTGATCACCCGCATTCTCTACCCCAAGGGCGCGAAGCCCACGGCTGCCGCTACCGATAACGGCCAGACGTTCTCCGGGACCGTCGAATATCTCGACGACTTCGAAGTGGGCCTCCGCGACGATGCGGGAGTCTATCGCGGCTTCACGCGTGGCCCAGCCCTGAAGCTCGTCATCAAAGACCCGCTCGAAGCGCATGAGAAGCAGCTGAAGACCTTCCGCGACGACGATCTTCACGACGTTCTTGCTTACCTGGAGACCTTGAAATGAGATCCATTGCTATCGCCTTCCTCGCCGCCTTGCACCTTGCCGGTCAGGGTCTCGATCCCGCGAAACTGCTGCAGCCTCCGACGGACACATGGCCGAGCTACAACGGCGACTACTCCGGCCAGCGCTTCAGCCCTCTCAAGCAGATCACCACAGCGAACATCGGCTCGCTGTCGCTCGCCTGGGTCGCACGCCTGAATGCAGGCGGCGGCGCATCGATGAAGGCCACGCCTCTGGAGGTGAACGGCGTCCTCTACTTCTCAGTACCCGATCATGTTTGGGCCGCCGACGCGCGCAACGGCCGCATTCTGTGGCACTACGAATGGCAGTCGCATGGCGGCATTCACATCGGCAGCCGCGGATTAGGCATGTACCGCGACTGGCTTTACTTTGAAACCCCCGACAACTATCTGGTTTGCCTCAACGCCAATGACGGCAAGGAGCGCTGGCGCGTTCAGATAGCCGACGTGCGGCTCGAGTATTTCTCGACGCCAGCGCCCATCGTCATCCGGAACCACGTGCTCGTCGGAATCGGCGGCGACTCGCTCGACGTGCCGGGTTACCTCGAGTCGCGCGATCCCGAAACGGGAGCGCTGCAGTGGCACTGGAACTCCACGCCGCGTCCCGGCGAACCCGGCGCCGAAACGTGGCCGAACAAGGACGCAATGGAACACGGCGGGGGCATGACCTGGATACCCGGCACATACGATCCCGAACTCAACCTCTATTACCTCGGCACGGGGAATCCGAACCCCGTCTTCGCAGGTCAGGGCAGGGAAGGCGATGACCTCTACACCTGCTCGATCGTCGCTCTGAACCCTGATACGGGCAAACTGGCTTGGTATTTCCAGGCTTCGCCGCACGATACCCACGACTGGGACGCGGTCCAGACGCCGGTTCTGTTCGATGGCGTAATCGACGGCAAGCCCCGCAAGCTCATTGCGCAAGCGAGCCGCAACGGCCTCTTCTTCGTCCTCGACAGGACCAATGGCGCCAGGATCGTGTCAAAGCCTTATCAGCCGGTGAACTGGATCAAGTCGTTCGATGCAAAGGGGCAGCCCGTGCGGAACCAAGACAAAGACCCGAAGCCGGACGGGAGACTCGTGATGCCCGCCGCCGCGGGAGCGACGAACTGGGCCCCTCCATCCTTCGACCCGCGGCTGGGCCTCTTCTTCGTGAGCGGCACGGAGAGCTACAGCATGATCTACCAAACCGACACCGATCCGCATCCCGAGGGCTTCGCGGGTAAGGAGATTGGCGTTTGGTCGAAGTGCTCGCTGAAGGCCATCGATTACAAGACCGGCGCGGTCCGCTGGACTCACGAGTACCCCGGACTCGGCAGCGGAAACTTCGGAGTGCTGACCACAGCCGGAGGCGTCCTCTTCACAGGCGATCAGTACGGAAACTTCATAGCGTTTGACCCCGCGAAGGGGAACATCCTCTGGCATTCGCGGCTGGGCGCGGCGGTGGCCAATGGGCCGATGGCTTACGAGTTGGATGGGCGCGAGTATGTCGTTGTCGGCGCAGGCGACGCGCTCTACGCCTTCGCTCTCCCGCGTTAATCGATCTTCGTACCTTTGAGCGCGCCGCGCACAGCGGTGTTCATCATGTTCTCGGCGAGGTTCTGCGTCGCGTCGCTGAGCGCTTCAATGTGGGCGCGGATCACGTTGTGATCGTCGGAGTTCACCGCGACGTGCAGGCGGTTGATGCCATCGGTGATGCGGCGTCGCTCCTCGTCGGATAACTCGTCCCACGCGGGATTCCGCCTGGCCTTCTCGATCGCAGCCAGAATTTCTTCGGCTTTGACGCGCTGCTCCGCCACCTGCGCGGCGCGGTAATCGTCTTCGGCATGTTCGATAGACGCCACAATCATCGCCTCGACCTGCTCGTCCGTGAGCCCGTAGGAAGGCTTGACGTCGACCGACTGTTCGAGCCCCGTGCGCGCATCGCGCGCCGTCACGTTGAGAATGCCGTTAGCATCAATCAGGAAACGCACTTCAACCCGCGCCATACCTGCTGGCATCGGCGCGATGCCTTTCAGGTCGAACCGAGCCAAGCTTCGGCAATCCTTCGCAAGCTCCCGTTCGCCCTGCACTACGTGGATCAGCACATTGGTCTGCCCGTCCACGCCCGTCGTGAACGTCTCGCCTGCGCTGGCGGGAATCGTCGAGTTCCGGTGGATGATCTTCGAAACCACACCGCCATAGGTCTCGATGCCGAGCGACAGCGGTGTCACGTCGAGAAGAAGCTGATTCTCAACCGTGCCCGCGAGAATCCCGGCCTGCACAGCGGCGCCAAGCGCAACCACCTCGTCGGGATTCAACTCCGTATGCGGTCGAGCCCGAAACAGCACTTCCACCGCGCTCCGCACCAGAGGAATGCGCGTCGATCCGCCCACCAGCACGACTTCGTCGATCTGCTCCGGCGTCACGCCCGCGTCCTTGATGCAGTCGCGGCAAGGCCCCAGCGTCTTGTCGACGATGTCGCGGATCAGGTTCTCAAACAGCTCCCGCGTGATCTCGCGCTCATACCGCTTGCCGTGCCACTCGAATTGAATCGCCGCGGCAGGCGCAAACGAAAGAGCCTCTTTGGCTCGAATCACATCACGCCGTAGCGTCTGAACGGCCTCACCGGAATGTGAGAGATCCTCGCCCCATTCGGACTGAATGTCTTCGAGCGCAATCCGCAGCAGCCGGTTGTCGATGTCATCGCCGCCCAGGTGCGTGTCGCCGTTCGTCGCCAGAACCTCGAAGATGCCATCGTGCAGCTTGAGAATCGAGATATCGAACGTGCCGCCGCCCAGGTCGTAAACCGCGACGATACCTTCCTTGCGCTTGTCGAGCCCGTAAGCAAGTGCCGCAGCGGTCGGTTCATTCACCAGCCGCAGTACCTCGAGCCCTGCAATGCGCCCGGCATCGCGAGTCGCCTGCCGCTGCGCATCGTTGAAGTAAGCGGGCACCGTAATCACGGCCTTCGACACCGGCCGCCCCAGTTCCGCCTCAGCATTTTTCCGAAGCTGCCGCAGAATAAACGCCGAAACCTCGGGCGGAGTAAACGTCTTCTCCCCCAGCTTCACCCGAATAACCGATTCGCTACCCTCTGCGATACGGAAAGGGAACAGCTTCAGCTCATCCTGTACATCGGCCACCCCGCGGCCCATAAGCCGCTTCACGGAATAGATCGTCCGGTCCGGATGATCTATCAGTTCCTTCCGTGCCGCATTCCCGGCGATCACAGAACCGTCTTCGAGCACCGACACGATGCTCGGCACAAGCTTCTCGCCGTCCTCGCCCTCGATCACCTGAGGACGCCCAAGGTCCATCCACGCCACGAGGCTGTTCGTCGTCCCGAGATCAATCCCGACCACGGTATCCGACGCGTTATCAAACTCGATCTGAAACATTCGTCTTTTCGATCAGATTGGTGATGTACTTCCGGCGGTTCAGCAAACCGCGGATGGCATTCAGGGAATCGCGGCCGCCGCCCGCATCCCATTCGCCGAACTTACCCTGCAGTTGCGCGTCAATTTCACCGCGCATCGCTTCGAATCGCCGCCGTGAGGCCTCAAGCTGCGGAGCGTCGGACTCCTCGATCGCCATGTTCAGTTCGAACACTTCCTCGAGCAGTTCGGGCGGCACATCCTTCGAACCCTGCTCGCCGATGTCGAAGCCCTCGAGCTTCAGCAGATAGAGCGCGCGAGCGATGGGTTCGCGCAAAGTCCGGTACGCATCGTTAAGGGAAGCGCTGTCTTCGAGCGCGCGCTCCTGTTCCGCCACGCTCTTCCGCGCGAAGCGATCCGGATGCAGTTCCCGACTTAAAGAATAGAAGCGCTTTTCTAAATCGCTGGAATCGATCGAGAGCCACCGCGGCAGATCGAAGATCTGAAAATAATCACGCGGCAAACGACGTCCCGCAGCCGCAGCTCTTCTTCGCGTTTGGATTTTCGAACACGAAGCCGGACTGCATCAGCGTCTCTTTATAATCCAGCGTCATCCCGCGCAGGTACAGAATGCTCTTCGGATCGACGAAGATTTTCACGCCGTCGAAATCGAAGATGTGATCCTTCGGGCGCGGTTGAGTATCGAACTTGAACTGATAACTCAAGCCTGAGCATCCGCCGCCCAGAACGCCCAGACGCAACCCGCCCTGAACGCCCATCTTCTCGAAAGTCTGGCGGATCTTCTGGACCGCTTTCGGAGTGACGTCGATCTCCTGAGCTACTGCTTCCACGGACATTAAGCCACCGTCTGCTCAGCCGGCGCAGACGTTTTGGAAGACTGCTTCGCCCGATAGTCCCCGATCGCCGCCTTGATCGCGTCTTCCGCGAGCACGGAGCAATGGATCTTCACCGGCGGCAGGCTCAGCTCGTTCACGATGTCCGTGTTCTTGATCTGAAGCGCCTGGTCGACTGTCTTTCCCTTCAGCCATTCGGTCGCCAGCGACGAACTCGCGATGGCGCTGCCGCAGCCGAAGGTCTTGAATTTGGCGTCTTCAATGACGCCGCTTTCGTCATTGACCTGAATCTGAAGCTTCATCACGTCGCCGCACTCCGGCGCGCCGACCATGCCGGTTCCAACGTTCGAGGCGCTCTTATCCAGCGAGCCGACGTTGCGGGGGTGGTTGTAGTGATCGAGAACCTTATCGGAATATGCCATGTCAGATCTCCTTGAATATCGTTAATGAGCGGCCCACTGCACCTTGCTGAGGTCGACGCCTTCCTTCACCATCTCGTAGAGCGGCGAAAGCTCGCGCAGCTTCTTGACGACGTCGATTACCTTATCCGCCACGTAGTCGATTTCCTCTTCAGTGTTAAAACGGCCGATGCCGAACCGGATGGACGAATGCGCAAGATCGTCTCCGAGTCCGAGAGCCTTCAGAACATAACTGGGTTCGAGAGTCGCGGACGTGCAGGCGGAGCCGCTCGACACCGCCACGTCGTTGATGCCCATGAGCAGCGACTCGCCTTCCACATACAGGAAACTCATGTTGAGGTTCTGCGGCAGCCGATGCTCCATAGAGCCGTTGATGAAAACCTCATCCAGCCCGGCTTCAAGTTTTGACTTCAATTTGTCGCGCAAATACCTCATGCGCTTCATCTCTTCGGGCATCTCGCGCCGCGCGATGGCGCACGCTTCGCCCAATCCCACGATGGCCGGCACATTCAGCGTGCCCGACCGCATGCCGCGCTCGTGACCGCCGCCATCCATCTGAGCCGTAATCTGCACGCGGGGATTCCGGCGCCGCACATAGAGAGCGCCCACACCCTTCGGCCCGTACAGCTTATGGCCAGTGATCGACATGATGTCGATGTTGTCCTTATTTACATCGACCGGAACCTTGCCAATCGCCTGCACGCCGTCGGTGTGGAACAGAACGCCGCGTTCGCGGCACATCTTCCCAATTTCCGCGATGGGCTGGAGCACGCCGATCTCGTTGTTCGCGTACATGATCGTGACCAGAATCGTCTTGTCGGTGAACGATTCCCTCAGCATGTCGAGATCGATCAGCCCGTCGCCCTTCAGCGGCAGGTATGTGACGCGATATCCGTGTTTTTCCAGC
Organism: Bryobacteraceae bacterium; assembly: GCA_035262625.1. Taxonomy (GTDB): domain Bacteria; phylum Acidobacteriota; class Terriglobia; order Bryobacterales; family Bryobacteraceae; genus BOG-234. The sequence goes on along the minus strand of DATFSM010000161.1, from coordinate 77,413 downwards.
TTCTTACAGGTATCAAGAACCGCTTTGTGTTCCGTGGCCGCGGTGATGATGTGATTGCCTTTCTCGGCATACATCTCGGCCACGCCCTTGATCGCCAGGTTGTCGGATTCGGTTGCGCCGCTCGTAAAGACGATTTCCTTGGCGGTAGCGCCGATCAGGTCCGCAATCTGTTTGCGCGCGTTATCGACGGCCTTCTCCGCTTCCCAGCCGAACTCATGATTCCGGCTGGCGGCGTTCCCAAACTTCTCGGTGAAGTAGGGCAGCATTGCTTCGAGAACGCGGGGGTCCATCCGCGTCGTGGCGTGATTATCGAGATAAATGGGCGTCTTCATTCGTTGTGCCTGTTTGCAGGAGGGTCGGCAGCTGCGTCAGCCGCATCGTCGGCGTCTCCAAATCCGTAATCGTGAACTTGTTGAGAAGTTCGAGTATTGCCTCATGTACTCGCCGTAACGGCTCACGAACAGTGCAGTTACTCGCCTGATCGCAGGTTCCGTGGTCGGTGAAGCAATGGGTCAGAATCACTGGTCCGTCAATCGCCCGAACTACTTCCAGCGCACTGATGCGGCGTGCCTCCCGGGCGAGGCGATAGCCGCCATTCGTCCCGGGAATCGATTGAAGAATACGAGCTTTGGTCAACCGTTGCAATACTTTAGCGAGCAGCGGCACCGGAAGGCGGTACGCTTCCGCGATATCCTTCGTGCTGGCGGTTCCACCCGGAACCGAAGCGAGATGCCGGAGCGCAATCAACCCGTAATCCGCTTTTTTGGTCAGCTTAAGCAATGGAATCCGGACCTTTTTCGTCCCATATTGAGCATACCTCTCTTCCGGCGCCTCGTCAATGCGGGTAAAATCGAGATCCATGCCGGTCGTCACCGAAATCCTGCGCCTCGACGGTTACCTGGACGGACTCACGCTGGAAGCGACCAGTTCCGGGCTTTGCGGCGTTCGGTTCGATGCGCGGCCACAGCCCGACAAACCCGGCCCACTGGTACTCGAAGCTGCCCGACAGCTTCGTGAATACTTTTCGGGCGAACGAGCCGTATTCGACCTTCCGCTCGCGCCGGAGGGCACCCCCTTTCAACTCGAAGTCTGGCGTGCTCTCACGAAGATCCCGTACGCGGAAACCGCCAGCTACCGTGACATCGCGATCGCGGTCAACCGCCCGAAAGGATTCCAGGCGATCGGTCAGGCGAACACGCGCAATCCGCTCCCCATCGTCGTCCCCTGCCACCGCGTCATCAATGCGGATGGGTCGATGGGAGGATACGGCGGCGGCGTGGACCGCAAGCGCATCCTCCTCGAACTCGAACAACGCCATGCTCACCGATTCAGACAAACGGCAGCTTGAAGAACGCGGCTATCTCACCCTTCCGTCATTCCTTTCCGAAACCGCGCTCGAGCGTTTCCGCGCCCGTGTCGACCAGCTTTTCCGAGAGGAAGGCGACCGCGCCGGAGGCGAATTCAAGCAGGAGCCCGGATCGCGCCGGTTAGCCAATCTGGTCAACAAAGGCGAAATGTTCGAAGAGGTCATCCAAACTCCCGAAGTTCTGGAATGCATCGAAGCCGTGCTCGGGCCGGAGTTCAAACTGAGCAGCCTGAACGTCCGTTCCGCCAGTCCGCACAGTGACAGCGAGCAGCCTCTGCACGTCGATGGCGGCGAACTCCCCGATGAGCGAGGGAACTCCGTCTGCAATTCCGTCTGGATGCTTGACGATTTCACGGAAAGCAACGGAGCCCTGCGAGTGGTGCCCGGATCTCACCTTTGGCATCGCGCGCCGCAACGCGGTGAAAAAGCAGAAGGCGAAGTTCTCGTCACCGGCAAGGCGGGCACAGTGGTCGTCATGAACGCCCACATGTGGCACGGCGGCACCGCGAATCGCACGGGCCGCGAGCGCCGCGCCATGCATGTCTACTACACCCGCTCAGACAAGCCCCAGCAGCAGTATCAAAAGCGGTGGGTTCGCCCCGAAGTCCAGGCGCGCCTGAGCCCGTTAGGCCGCCGCCTTCTCGCCCTCGACGACGCGCGCAACGACGAACTCTGCGCGACGGGCTCTGGCAAGAGCGGCTTCATGAAATAACCGGCCATAATCTGCGTTAAGCGAAATTCCCATTCGTCGGCGGGAATATTTCCCGATCAATCGGGGTAATAGAACGTAGCCGCGCGAAAGGCACCGACACATGCAGATTACAAGTCCGTTAGCATATTTTGTGCTTGCTCCCTGCCTGATCGGCGTTGCGGGGATACTCGCTCATTTTATTCCGCTGAATCGGGGAAGCTTGAACGTTCCTCTCGAGTCCCTGCGCGGCCTTCTTGCCATGAGCGTCCTGTTTTCTCATGCGGTGGTGAACTATTTCTATTTTCAAACCGGCGTCTGGGCTCCCCCGCGAACGCTGTTTTATGCTTTTCTCGGGCCAGGACCCGTCATCCTCTTCTTTTTCCTCAGCGGCTTTCTCTTCTGGTCAAAATGTCTCGTTCACGATGGAATAGGGAGCTATGGAAGCTTTCTGGCGGGACGCGTACGCAGGCTGGCGCCAGCCTACTACGTGTCTGTGGCCATGGTCATGTTCATCGTTTTGGCGAAAACGCGCTTCAAACTGGCTGTGCCCCTCACAACCTTTCTCAGTGAGCTTGGGCGATGGTTGATTTTTGTTCCTACCCGTGACGTCAATGGATTTCGGCGGGCAGATTTAATCAATGCCAGCGTAGTTTGGACGCTGATGTTTGAGATCGCCTTTTATCTGCTATTGCCGGTGATCTTCTTTCTCTTCAAGGGCTATCGCATCTGCATCTATATCGCGTTTGTCTGCGCTATGAGCTGGACGCTGGCGCAACATGGCGCCGTCGCATTCACTCCCGCTCTTGTTCGCGGAGGGCTGTTGAAGTTCATTGCCTTTGCGCTGAACTCAGTTTTTGGCTTCGGCTTCGGGATCGGCATGCTGGTCGCCTTTCTATATGCGCGCACCCCGAAGCGTTGGTGGCGGATATTGCGACAACGCCGTCTGACACTCATCCCGCTGTTCTGTCTGGCCGCCCCTGTCCTTTTCAAGGTTGGTTCGTACTCCCCGGCCGAGTTCTTTCTGTTGGGTGGAGTCTTCGTCTTCGTCGTCGCTGGAAACGACTTCTTCGGGCTGTTGTCTTCGAAAGCCGTCTTTCTGCTCGGCAACGTGAGCTACAGCTTTTACATCACCCACGGAATCGTACTCTTCATCGTCACCCACCTGTTCAATCGATGGGCGCCGATTCGAACCTTGCCCCCACTCGAATACTGGTTACTGATTGGCGCCGTCGGAGTGACTACGGTATGTTTCTCAACGCTTCTTCACCGGACCGTGGAGCGCCGCTTCATGAGGCGTTCCTCAGCGTGGTTACCGGCCGCGGCAGTGGACCCGGTTGTCCCTACACTCGAAACAAGACCTTTATCGGCGAGCTTCGGTACTCCAGCCTCTTACTGAGCTTCGCAAAATAAGGCGCTCCCTCACGATCACGGCCCAGTTTGCAAAACGAACTCGCCTCCGATGGAGGACCGCGCCGTTACCGTCGCGGCTCGGTTTGCAAAACGAACCGGGTATGGGCGGCCAGGCCGCGTTCTCGTGGTTTGTCTGGTGAGTAGATCTCGCCTCCCATCATGCGTGGTTACAAAACGAACTGCTTTCCGTCCGGGCGACGTGCGGGCGTCTCCGTGAATCGATCTCGTCATCCATTTTCATTAACGTGGTTGGCCACCGGCCATGCGTACTTGCAAAACGAACTCGCCTTCGATGGAAGACCGCGTCGTTAACGTCGCGGCTCGGTTTACAAAACGAACCGGGTATGGGCGGCCAGGCCGCGTTCTCGTGGTTTGTCTGGTGAGTAGATCTCGCCTCCCATCATGCGTGCTTACAAAAGAACTGCTTTCCGTCCGGCGACGTGCGGGCGGCCCTGTGAATCGATCTCGTCATCCATTTTCATTAACGTGGGTGGCCACCGGCCATACGTGCTTACAAAACGAACTCGCCTTCGATGGAAGACCGCGCGGTTACCGTCGCGGCTTGGTTTGCAAACCCCCGGCGGACATATTTATTCAGTTGTCTAAGATCCCGAGAGCCGAGCACCCGCGCGATGCGGAGGGTCATGCCTGCTCCCGATCGCGAGTTTGGCATGGGCTCGGGCAGGCGGTGGCAGAAGGCGATGGAAAGACAGGGGGAAGAACGCGTGACCTTACTCCGTCTCGAAGGCGCTGTTATCCGAAGAATATCGAGCAGACCGTTAACGCCTTCCATGCGCCGGGCAGGAACTTTGCGGCGAACCTTTTCCCGAACTGGTGATAGACTTCTTCCGGAACTCGCCGAAAGGACAGGAGAAAAGCCATGGCATCAAACAGAGGCGTTGAATACATGGGGACCGGGAAAGTCGAGGTCCATACGATTGACTTCCCGAAGCTGGCGCTGGGCAAACGGAAATGTGAGCACGGCGTCATCCTGAAGATCATATCCACCAACATCTGCGGCAGCGATCAGCACATGGTTCGCGGCCGCACGACCGCCCCGCTGGGACTCGTGCTCGGACACGAGATCACGGGCGAAGTCATCGAAGCCGGACGGGATGTGGAGTTCATAAAAAAAGGCGACATCTGCTCCGTTCCGTTCAACATCGCCTGCGGGCGATGCCGCAACTGCAAGGAAGGGAAAACCGGCATTTGTCTGAACGTGAATCCCGCCCGCCCTGGCGCTGCGTACGGCTACGTCGATATGGGCGGATGGGTGGGCGGCCAGGCAGAGTACGTGATGGTCCCTTACGCGGATTTCAATCTGTTGAAATTTCCCGATCGCGACCAGGCGATGGCGAAGATCCGAGACCTCACGCTGCTCTCCGACATTTTTCCGACCGGCTTCCACGGCGCCGTAACCGCGGGCGTCGGACCGGGTTCGACTGTATATGTCGCAGGCGCAGGCCCGGTGGGTCTTGCGTGCGCGGCGGGATGCCAACTACTGGGCGCCGCTGTGGTCATCGTTGGCGACATGATCCCGGAACGATTGAAGCAGGCGAAGAGCTTCGGTTGCGAACCGATCGACCTGCGCAAGGATGCTTCGCTCGGCGATCAGATTGCCCAGATCCTCGGCGTGCCTGAGGTCGATTCGGCCGTTGACTGCGTGGGCTTTGAGGCGCGCGGCCACGGCAAAGACGCATCCGTCGAGCAGCCCGCAACCGTGCTCAATTCGCTGATGACCGTAACTCGCGCCGGCGGCGGCCTCGGGATTCCGGGACTCTATGTAACTGATGACCCGGGCGGCGTGGACCAAAGCGCCAAAACGGGAACTCTCGGCATACGCATTGGCCTCGGTTGGGCGAAGTCACACACGTTCGCCACAGGGCAGTGCCCGGTGATGAAGTACAACCGCGCACTCATGATGGCGATCCTCCACGAAAGGACACGCCCGGCGAAGGCGGTGAACGTCACGACGATCTCGCTGGATGAAGCACCGAAGGGTTATAAGGACTTCGACAAGGGCGCGGCGAAGAAGTTCGTGATCGATCCGCACGGCCTGCTGAAAAAAGCTGCCTGACCGTCTATACTCGACAATCGGCATGAGCGCGATCGAGATCCGCAGCGTCACCAAGAGTTTTGGCTCGGTTCTGGCAGTGGCGGATCTCTCGCTCGATGTCCCGAAGGGGTCCATCTACGGATTTATCGGACCCAACGGCTCCGGCAAATCGACAACGATGCGGATGATCGTCGGCATCAGCCACCCCGATTGCGGCAGTATCCGCGTCTTCGGCGAAGAAATGTCGGGGCGGGCGCCCGATGGCCGAACCGGTTATCTGCCCGAAGAGCGCGGCGTGTACCGCAAAATGACGGTACGCGCCCTGCTCGAATTCCACGCTGCGCTCAGCGGCGCGCGCAATCCGGCGGCTTCGGCAGACAAATGGCTCCGCCGCATGAACCTGTCCGAATGGGGCCCGCGCCGCGTGGATGCCCTCAGCAAGGGCATGACCCAGAAGTTGCAGTTCATCGCGGCGGTGATTGCGGAACCGAAGCTCATCGTCCTCGACGAGCCGTTCAGCGGTCTCGATCCCGTCAGTGCGGAGTCGGTGCGAGAGGCTATTCTCGAACTGCGCGCCAGCGGCACAACCGTCGTTCTGAGCACGCACGACATGAACACAGCCGAGACGTTCTGCGACTCGATTCTCATGATTTTCCAGGGCCGCAAGGTTCTCGATGGATCGCTCGAATCGATTCAGGACGCCTATGGCGCCGACACGATCCGCGTGAGAGCGGAAGGCGGCGCGGCGCGCATGGATGCTTTGCCGGGAGTGGAAGCCGTTCGTGACCTCGGCCAGGTGCAGGAACTCCGCCTAGGTCGCGGCGCGGATCCCCAGATCGCGTTACGCGAACTCCTCGCCCGCACGTCAGTCGCGGAATTCTCTGTGACCCGCCCGTCTTTAGAAGACATCTTTGTCCGGATCGCGAAACCGGCGGAAATCGAGGAAACGGCTCATGCGTAAAATCCTGCTGATCGCGAAACGCGATTATCTGGCCGCGGTCCGTACCAAGGCGTTCGTCTTCGGTCTCATCATCGCTCCCGTACTCTTCGGATCGGGCTTTGTGGTGGTGGGTGTCATGCGCGCCCGGCCTGATATTGCAGACCGGCGGGTAGTCCTGTTGGATCATACGGGCGTAGCGGCGCCGTTGATTACAGACGCCGTGACGCGCGCGAACCAGGAGCAGCTCAGTGACAAATCCGGTCGCCAGGTGATGCCCAGATACACGCTGGAAACAGAGGCCGCGCGTCCCCCTGAGGTGGAAGAACAGCGCTTACAACTCTCGGATCAGGTGCGAACCCGAAAGCTTTTCGCGTTCATCGAGATCGGACCTGACGTTCTCACATCCGGCAGCGGACTGACCTGGTATTCGAACGAAGGAGGTCCCGCCGAAGGCCGTCAATGGTTATCCGCCATCATCGGAGACGCGATCGTACACTATCGACTCGCGCAGTCGGGCATGGATTCCGCCAGGATCGGCGCGGCGCTGAAAAAGGTCAGTCTGGACAGCATGAACCTGGTCCAGAAGGACCCGCGCACGGGGCACATCGAATCCTCAGGCCGCAAGAATGAAGCGGCGGCCTTTCTCGTTCCCTTCCTGCTCGCCTTCCTGCTTTTCATGGTAGTGATGGGCAGCGCAGCGCCGATGATGCCAGCGATCGCCGAAGACAAGATGCAGCGCGTATTCGAGATGCTGCTGGCCTCAGCTACCGCATTCGAACTGATTGCCGGAAAAGTCCTCGCCGCGGTCGCGGTGTCTCTGACGAGTTCTACCGTCTACATTCTGGCCGCGCTATTTGCGCTCAATGCGCTCAGCATGTTCGGAGTCGCGCCTCTGGCGATGATCCCCTGGTTCCTCCTCTACCTGATCGCCGAGGTGGTCGTTCTGGCATCGATTGCGACCGCGCTTGGAGCGGCCAGCGGGAGTCCTCAGGCCGCCCAGAGCCTGGGCATCATTCTCTTCGCCCCCGTCATCATTCCGATGATGATGCTGACGCCTGTGCTTCAGCGACCCGATGGCGCATTCGCGGCAACGGTCTCATTGATCCCCCCGTTCACCCCAATGCTGATGCTGACCCGGCAGGCGCTTCCCGCGGGCGTACCCGCATGGCAGATCTCCGTCGGGATCCTGGGCGTTGTGCTGTTCTCGGTTCTGACGGCCTGGGTTGCCGCTCGAATTTTCCGGGTCGCCCTGCTGGTTCAGGGTAAACCGCCGAATTTGCCTGAAATACTCCGCTGGGCTATTCGGGGTTGACGCGGCTCAGTTCGGACGCCGCGCCGCGCGAACGCGCCAGCCGGCCACAGCGAGACCTACGAGAATCAGACCGGTTGTTCCCGGCTCCGGGACGCCTTGATTCGACGAAATGGGTCCAACGGGCGTGTAGGACATCGAGACGAATGGCGTCAGCGACTGCGTGTACAGCAGCGGCGTTCCCCCCGCGACTTCCGAGGTGTAAGCGTACCAAAAATTGGAAACCCCCTGCGTAAGGGGACTGGCGGCAATCTGCGCGCCGGTGGCATTGTGAATACCGGGGTCGTCGAGAGCGGGTACGAGAGACATCGGGCTGCCGAGGTACGACAGGGCTGAATTGATATACGGCAGAGAATTGACCATATAATCGGCGTTCTCTGCGATGAAGAACACCGTGCCCCCCGCGCTCAACAGTGAACTCATGGCGGCAAGCTGACCGGCGGTATACGGCGCCGTCGGAATGATACTGACAAACAGGTCCACTCCAGTCAGAGAAGTGACGGAAGCGGCGTTTGTAAGTGAGGCGGTTATATTCGCGCCGGAATTGTAGTAATCGGCGATGTGAGATGCCTCGACATTTGCGGTGGCATCCTGGCTCTGGATCAGAACGTCGTCTCCCTGACCGAGGATGTCGGAAAAGAATGCCCCGTTCTGGTATCCATTCGTGAAGCTATTGTGGATATTGATAATATCGGCGATGTTGGAGTCGCCGGAGACGATGATCGTGCCCGCGCACAAATGCAGTGGCGCCGCGACTACCCCGATCACGGTCCACAGGAGCGCCTCCGATATCAAACGCCGCACCTGCAATGTTCCATTCTAGAACGCATAGGGGTAGTGATTCGCGCCTTTTTTGGTACACCTGGTACCTGTTACTGCAGAGCCCTTTTAAACTGCGGAGACTAACGCAAGCGCGCCATAAAGAATCGCATCGTCCCCACAAGCGGCGGGCTGGACGTCCACCCGCGCTCGGGACCACGGTGGCATCTGCCGGGCCAGTTCCTCCCGGAGCGGGCCGAAAAGCGCCTCTGCTGCCCTGGCGATGCCGCCGCCGATCACGATCCGTTGCGGGTTCAGCAACATGATTGCCGCTTTGATCCCGCGCGCCAGATCGACGACGTAAGCGGCGACAAACTCCGGCTTTTGCATCAGATCCTTTGCGGGAGCGCCGTAGTCCTCTTCAAGCCACAGGCCGCAGCACATTCGTTCCAGACAGCCGTTGGATCCGCAAAGGCAGTCAGGACCGTCCGGCCGAACGTTGATGTGGCCGATTTCGCCCGCCCATGAATCCGCGCCGCGCAGCGCTCGCCCGTCCACTAAAATGCCGCCGCCAATCCCGGTCGATACGGTCATATAGAAGAGCGGAGAGCAGCCCTGGCCAGCGCCGAAGACGTATTCGCCGAGTGCGCCGACATTCGCGTCGTTGTCCATGACGACCGGCATGCGCCCGATCTCGCTCTGCACCCAGCCGGGGAGATCGAAGTCTCCCCAGCCGCCCGCGTGGGTGGACTTGGCAACGATCTGACGGTCCCAGAGGACCGGTCCCCCAAACCCGATTCCACACCGGTCAAATCCCACATCATGGTTCCATTGCCGAATCGCCGGGCCGAGTTCCTCCAGCAGCCGGTCGCGTCCGCCGACGCGGTCGGTCGCAAAGGATTCGCGGCGGAGCAGGGAATTGCCTTCAAAGGCCGCGATCCGGAACCGCGTACCGCCGATATCGATCGCGAGCGTCTTCACCCGATTCCCGCAACCGTCGCGAGCAGCCCTGCCTCGAGGTAGTTGGGAATGATAAAGTCCGCGCCGGCGTCACGAAGCCAGCCGCGCTTTTTCGGGTCGACATCCACGCACGCGGGTTCGTCCGTCGCCACGCCGACGGCGATTCCGTCAATCGCGCGCGCGGCCTCGATCTCAACCCGACCGTCGCCGAAGGTGATGATCTCGGCAGGCGACAGCCCTTGGCGAATTAACTCCGCCAGCAGTTCCCGTTTGCCGAGCATTCCCGGAGCGGACCCGTGAATCGCCTCGAAATAACTAGCGATCCCAAGAAGTTCGGCTTCGTGAACCACTACGTCATGAGCTGTTCCGCTGGCGAGGAAAATGCGAACGCCAGCGCTTCTCAGTTCATTCAGCAGGACGCGAGCCCCAGGCACCATCACTCCGTCGGAAACCAGAGCCCCGGTGCGTACGGCGTCGAGCCTCTCTTGCGAAACGCCTCGGATGCGTCTCGCGAATTCGCGCTTGTATTCGACCGCGGCGAGCGGTGTTCCGCCGAGGGAATGCACGTGGTCGGCGAATGCCTGCATCTGGATGAGAGTATCGCGGCCCGTAAAGCGCGCCACGTATTCCTCCGCTTCAGCCCGCAGAACTTTCGCATCCGGTCCGAGCGGTCGAAGCGTCTCCATCATCATGTCCAGCATTACCGGCATCCAGCCAGCCCTGATCAGGACCAGAGTGCCATCGAAATCGAACACGGCGGCGCGGGCGCGGGCGTCCGTGCGTGTTCTCTCTCGCAACCGTTCGATCAACACCGTATTCTCACATGCGGCGTCTATGCCACACTGAGTCAGGATGCGGGGGCGAATTACTCGACGCGCCGCGCTCTCCCAGATGGGTTGGGCGTGCGTGTGGGCGCAGACCAGCGGCGCTCCGGGGCCGCAGGTCGCCGCGGCTGACAACGACCCCCTGCGCCAGTTGCGTCCGGCGCATCCGCGTCTCCTGCTGCCCGATTCCGAACTCGAAAGAATTCGGGCTGTGGCGCGCGATAACGCGCTCGCGCGGCGGATTTTCGGCGATCTTGAAAAAGAGTGTGACCGGCTGCTTTCGGTACCGCCGGTCGAGTACAAGCTCAACGGTAATCGTCTGCAGACGCAAACCCGCCGCGCGCTGGACCGCATCACGACGCTTGCCCTCATGTACCGGCTGACGAACCGGGACCCGTGGCTGCGCCGCGCCATTATGGAACTCAACGCCTGCGCGGCGTTTCGGGACTGGAACCCCACCCGTTTTGTCGATACCGCCGAGATGACGCACGCGTTCGCGATCGGCTATGACTGGCTCTACAATTCGCTCTCCGCCGATGAGCGCACTTGGGTCCGCGATGCGCTCGTAGCCAAGGGTCTCGATCAGGCTTTACCGATCTACCAACAAAAGGCCTGGTGGACGCGCGAGCATTTCAACTGGAACATCGTCTGCAATGCGGCGATGACAATGGGCGCGCTCGCGATTGGCGATTCGAGCGACGACGCGCTGCGCGAGAAGGCGAGCGAGGTCATGCGTGGCGCGCTCGAATCCATTCCGCATGGTCTCGGCAGCTACGGCGCCGACGGAGGCTGGCCGGAAGGCCCGGAATATGGCGAATACGCCACGCGATATGCCTGTCTGTTCCTGGCGTCGCTCGATACCGCGCTGGGCAACGACTACGGTCTCAGCGGCTTTCACGGTCTGGACAAAGCGGGGCGGTTTCGCGTGTATTCAATAGGCCCCGGCAGCCGCACGACCAGCTTCGGGGACGGTTCGGCCGACGCGGGGCTTGCGCCCGAAATGTTCTGGATGGCGCGGCGATTCAACAGTCCCGTTTACGGCTGGAGCGAGCAAAAGCAACTGGAGCGCAGTGCGCATCCGGAAGCCTACGATCTGGCCTGGTTCTTCCGTGATGCCAAACCGCCGCAGCCCCCCGCGTGGCCCCTGGACGCCGTGTTTCACGGGCAGTCGGTGGCCACGTTTCGATCGTCGTGGGAGGATCCGAACGCGTTGTTCCTCGCTGTGAAAGGGGGCGACAACAAGGCTCCCCATGCGCATCTCGATCTCGGCAGCTTCGTCCTGGATGCGGGAGGGGTCCGCTGGGCCCTTGATTACGAATTCGCCGAGGCGACCGTGCCCGCGGCCCAGCGCCCCGCGACATACGCGGTGAGGACGGAATCGCACAACACGATGCTCGTGGACGGTGAAAACCAGGATCCTCGCGCTGAGGCGCGCATCGTCCGCCAGGAATTCACCGCGGATCTGAGCTGGGTGCAGATCGACCTTTCGAAAGCTTATCCGCGCGTGAAGCAGTGGACACGACGTATCGGAATCGCGCAGCGCCAGGCTGTACTGATTGAAGATTCGCTTCACGGGGACCAGCCTGTGGAACCGATCTGGGGCATGCTGACGGACGCGGAGATTTCCACGAACGGCGGGGCCGCGACGCTGAAGAAGAACGGCTGGAGCCTCGCCGTGGAGATCCGGACGCCGCGGCATGCGGTGTTTGACGTGACGCCCGTCAAGTCGCCCGGGAATGCGAAATTGCAGAAGCTGATCGTGCGTGTTCCCGAAAAGGTCACGGATCTGGATCTTAATATCGCTTTGACGCCGTATCGCGATGGTCAGCCCAAGGCGAAAATCACCGGGCAGTTCCCGGTATGACAACGCGGCGTCAGGCGTTTGGCGTCCTGGCGGCGGCCGCGAATCTCTCGCGGACCGAAGAACATGATTTCGCGCGGCGAATCTTTTCCCGCATTAATGAGTTGAGGGAACTGCATGGATCTGCCGCGCTGCGGTAGTCTGACGCCGTGGCCTCCTGCGCACGAGAACAAAGCCTGCGCAAAGCGGAACTGCGGTTCGCCGGACACTCGGATCCTGAGCGCGGCGACGTGGCGGATCGACTGACGAGCGCGGGCATCCGATGGGGTCATTGCGGCGAGAACCTGTTTTTGGAAAAGGGCTGGGACGACCCTGTGAATTTCGCGGTGGTCTTCTGGTGGTACAGCACGGGGCATAAGGAGAATCTGCTGAACCCGATGTACACGCAGTCCGGAGTGGGACTGGCGCAGGGCGTGGACAGAGCGTGGTTCGTGACCCAGATTTTCGTCGCGCCGCGCCCGGGCCAGGCTGGTGTGGGAAGATAGTGAAGGTCCCCCGAACGCGGTGAGGTGCGAGAGCGGTTGAATCGGGCGGTCTCGAAAACCGTTGAACCTTCACGGGTTCCGTGGGTTCGAATCCCACCCTCACCGCCAGAATAAAATCAATAACTTAGCTCAGGCCACGGCCCAAACGTGAGCAAAAATGAGCAATGAGTTTTGGAAGTCGATGGTAGACTCGGGGCGACCTGATGGCCCTGAATCTCTACCGAAGACATCTTGCCTGCTGCGTTGGCGGTCGCGCCAGGAACGCAAGAACCTACGAATCCGACGAACAGCGCCGTGCGTGGAAACGGTGCTTCTGCCCCGTGTACGCATCGGGCACGTTGTCGGGCAAATTCCAGCGGAAGAACACCGAGCGCATCGACTGGGCCGAAGCAAAGTCCCTGGCCAACGGCTGGGAGGTAGACGCGTCTTGGGACGGCCCTGCGAAGGTCACCGCGCCAACCCCAGCGGTGCCGGCTCGACTCGATCGTCTCATCGACATGGGACATGAAGCTCCGCAGGGTGAAATAAAAAGCGCAACGATCTTCGGCTCCTTGATCCTGACAGTATTCGAATCGAATGAGACTCCCGTGATCCACGGCTGGTACCGTCTTTTCCACCGCGTGTACTGTATAACCGGGTTCAGAGGGTGAGCGGCTGCTCCGGATTAATCGTGCTAAAGCCCTCAATCATCGCGACGCGGCAGAGTTTCTTGTCGGCTGCTACGAACACAGATGCCAAACCGGCTCGTTTGAGTCCCAGCGCCACTGCCAACTGCAACGCATCCGGGCCGCGCAAGGCCTCAGTTCTCGCATGAGAGATGAGGAGCTGCCGCCCGACGCGAAGATGCTCGTCCTTCAGAGTGGCGACGAGGAGCCTTTTCTTGGCGAGATCTGCTTCCAGCCGTCGGCGGGCCATCAGGAGAGACTGCTCATCAATTTCACCCGTTCGGAATTTCAGCGCCAGGACCGATTCCATTTCAAGGATCGTGAATCGCGATATGAATCGATGTGACCCGGGCTCGGAAACGATTCTGTCGATGAAGTCGCTGCCCACCTCTTTCCGGTACACCTTTGCCAGAGCACTGGTGTCGACGAAATATCCTGACACTAACGTTCTCTGCGTTCGTCTATGATGGCTTCCGACAGTGATCCGCGAATCGTGGAAAGCGCACGCCTGACTTCCTCAAGACCGATCTCATCGGCGACGCCGCTGGCCCACTCGTCAGGTGAGACCAACAACGGATGGTCGCGGAGGATATTCCCTTCGTCAGAGATGGTGACCGTCACTTTCTGGTGATCTTGAAAAGGCACCGGCTCGAGAGGTCGCAGCACGCCGTGCTCATAGACAGCCTGGACTGTCATCTCCATGGTCATAGTGTACCGAGCACCCAGAGACTCGAGCTGCAATGCATTCGCTGCTGTTCGGATGGCGGACTCAGCGTTTCGGTTTTGTCTTGTCCCTAGCATCGGAGCTTTGACTAATCCCGCGGACCAGCTTCAGAGGTTCGTCCTCGTTGTAGACGAATACTTTTTCCTCGGTAGTTGTCGCAGATTGCTGTTGTTTGAGCTTCTGGATATTTTTCCAGGCATCGTCGCCAGTCAGCGCGCGCTCCCCTTCTGCAAGTTCGGTTGGTCGAGCAGTGTCAGTCGATCTCCCACCACCGTGCTCCTTGGGGCGCGTCCCTTTGTCAGCTTTCTCCCGTACGCGAACAAAGTTGTAGACGCTGTGAACAGCTGCAGTAACACCGCAACGATCGCGCAGGATATCGGTGATCTCCTGGTAACTTCGGCCACGCCGGCGCAACTCACGGATTAATTCCCGGTATGGCTCCAGTTTTGACCGGCTCGCCTTCGGAGGCAGGCTATCGAGAATGGTTTTGAGCGATTCGTCCATCTGAAAACGCTATGGCGGAATGTTAGCGCACGCCATGAACTACGGCAACATGCTGGAAAACTACTGGTATGAAACTGGACTGCTCGCTGGATTGCCAACTGGAATGAAGCTGGATTGAGACTGGCTCGCGATGCAACTCATCCGGCGGTGTGCCGCTCGCGTTACTTACCCGCGGACTCAGCCAGTTCGATGGCGCTGATCGGCGCGCACATCAGCGCGCAAGATGGATTCGGACCGCGTGTTAGCCTTGTTCATTCACCGACGAGATGGATCTCACCGCAGTCTTTTCGACTCTTTGCTCCACGCTGGCAGGCTGCGTGTTTCTGTTCACGGGATGCATTAAGGTTCTTGCGCCATCCTCGTCGGTTAGCTATCTGTTCAAGCTTGGCTTGAAGAGCTTTCCTCTCATACGGACCCTGGTCTGGATTTCCGCGGTTGCTGAATGCGTTCTCGGCACGGCTCTGATCCTGCGATTCTCCCCGGCATGGCTATTCCCCGGCGCCATTCTGCTGCTGATCGCCTTCTCTCTCCTCACGGCATGGAACGCGGCAAAGGGGGAAGACGACTGCGGCTGCTATGGCAAACTGCTCAGCGTCAGCCCTGCAAGGAGCATCTCGCTCAATGCCTGTTACGCAGCACTGGCGATAGTTGCCTGGCGGATTCCCGTGGCTCGCTTCCTGCCCGCCCCCGGAGAGATTGCGATCTTGGCAGCCTCGGCCGCTTTGTTTTCGGCTGTCACAACGTTTGCGCACCGGTACTTCGTAAAACAGGGCAAGGACTGGCTGGATCTCAATCCGCTGCAGGTTGGGCGAACATGGAATCCCGACTGGCTGCAGGGATTCGGAGATTTAGCGTCCGGCGATGCCCAACTGGTCGTTCTGATGAGTCCTACGTGTCCGCACTGCAAGACGTGGATGAAGCCGCTCAACAAGATTTCACGGCGCGCGGACATGCCACAGGTTATCGGGGGGATGGCTGCATCCGAAGAGGAGATCCGGGGCCTGGCTGCCGAATTCGGCATCACGTTCCCTGTACTGCAAGTGAGGCCTTCTGTGATGGACCGGATTGCGGCGGGGTACCCAGATGTGATCGTGCTGGAAAAAGGCGTGGTGCGCGAAAAAACTGGCGCGCGTCTGCCCGACGAACTTGTGCAGCGGCTGAGGAATTCAATCAAACCCGACGCCAGAGTTCAGACTGGCGCCGGTTGACGCAGCCGCGCCGTTACCTGCCCGCGGGCTTTGGGCGGACTGAAGTCCACCGCAGGTTAAAACCTGCCCCGCAGGTGATCGAGTGGCAGCTTCTCTATTAGCCGCCGCCCCCGATGAAACGCTGCTGGCACACGCCCCCTACGCAAATCCCATATTTCGGGCATTGAGCGGCGGTTTTGCAGGGATACCCGATGCCGCCGGATACGGTTGCCAGTTCCTCCGCGGAAAGCTCTTCGTTTTCGTCCATCTATACCTCCTTCCTTTTTGGGATAGCTCAGACAGCACCGACTCGTCAACAACCGGCAACATCTTTTTTTTGTGCGCCCGGCGCATCGTTTTGCGCACCGGCGGCCCGCAGCCCCAATTACAACGATCACCGCACTAACCGAGTACGCTTCGATCATGAGTTTGGTCTTAAGAGTAACCGCCACACGCGAAAACCAAAACGTTTCCGCCCCCGCGTGTGCGCCATGGAGTGTCAAAGGAAAAAGCCTGATCGGCGGCAACCGTCAGGCCTTTAGAGGTCGGAAACGCTATTGTTCATGCGGAACGCGGAAGTCTAAAGCTTACCGTGCTCTGTCCATTTCAGGATACCGCATCCGGACGCTTTTGTCCCGCAGGTGATCGAGCGATAGCTTCTTTTTAGTTGCCCATTCCGGCCGGGTGGCACACCCCTCCTATGCACCTGCCATGATTTTTCGCGAAGCAAGCAACAGGGTCGCAGCCACCGGTGCCGCCGGATACGGTTGCCAGTTCTTCCTCGGTAAGCTGTTCGGGACGCTCTTCGTTTTCGTTCATCTATACCTCCTATCCTCTCTTGGGCTAGCTCAGCATAGCACCGGCTCGTCAACAACCGGCAACATATTTTTTTTTGCGCCCGGCACATCGTTTTGCGCACCGGCGGCCCGCAGCCCCAATTACAACGATCACCGCACTAACCGAGTACGCTTCGATCACGAGTTTGGTCTTAAGAGTAACCGCCACACGCGAAAACCAAAACGTTTCCGCCCCCGCGTGTGCGCCATGGAGTGTCAAAGGAAAAGGCCTGATCGGCGGCAACCGTCAGGCCTTAGAGGTCGGAAACGCTATTGTTCGTGCGGAGCGCGGGAGCCTAAAGCTTACCGCGCTCTGTCCATTTCAGGATGCCGCATCTGGACGCTTTTGCCCCGCAGGTGATCGAGCGGCAGCTTTCTTTTACTTGCCCATTCCGGCGTGGCACACGCCTCCTATGCAGTAGCCATATTTCGCGCGGCAAGCAACAGGGTCGCAGCCACCGGTGCCGCCGGATACGGTTGCCAGTTCTTCCTCGGTAAGCTGTTCGGGACGCTCTTCGTTTTCGTTCATCTATACCTCCTATCCTTTCTTGGGATAGCTCAGACAGCACCGACTCGTCAACAACTGGCAACATCTTTGTTTTTATGCGCCCGGCGCATCGTTTTGCGCACCGGCGGCCCGCAGCCCCAATTACAAACGGTTACGCTTCTTCATGGCTCGCACTCCGGTTGTCCGTAGTAAGATGCCCGCGCAGGGATCCTCGTACTATGCTGTTAAGCGCTTGGGTACCCCAGCGTGGCGGCTTTGCAGGCTGTGCTTACAAAGTTTTCCGCGGGAACAAAAACAACGGTTTCAATCGAAGGAGAGTCACACAAATGAACGAACACAGCAAAATCGATACCAGAGACGAAGTTCTTCCATCGGTTCTGAAGAAGGAAACAGAGAAGCCCGAGGGCGAGGAAATCAGCCATGCAGATCTGGAAAAGATCGCCGGGGGTACGATAAAGCCGATAACAAAGTCTGTTCCCTAAGCGGATTTAAATCCCCGAATGGCTCCCGCGCTTTGGCGTCCGGGAGCCTCTCGTTTTTCGGGTGGACATATGCGATCGCCGAGGGAATCGCGCGGGCAGGTCTTTCCCCCGGTTTAGCGTGCGCCCCCAGCGATCGCTGCCCGTAGGGTTGCCAGTGACGGAGTTAAGACGAAATATCGCCAGGCTATCTTGTCGCGCGACCGGCCCATATGTCGAGAGACTTGAGACCCATCGATTCTTGTATCGATGGCAACCTGCCGCGCCATCTCGGCGATGACCGAAACTTCCCTTCCTGTAATCTTTTATGAGCGACTTGTGCGAAGGATTACGCTTTATTCCCTTGGGCGGGCCTCGTTCGGATTTAACCGTTTTGGGCCTATGATCATCGTTTTGCTGGCGCTTTGTTCGTCGGCTGCGGCGCAGACTCCAACTCGCGGCCTGAGTTTAGCCGATGCGATCGAGTCGACGCTGCGAGAGAATCCTCAACTCAAACTCCAGCAGGAACAGGTGGAGTTTAATCGCGGTTCGGTACTTCGCGCGCAGTCGCAGTTCGACCGGGTCATCGGAGCCGGAGCATCGTCAGGCCGCGTATATCAACCACTTGATGAGCTGCAGCGGACCGTCTACGGCCTAATCTCGACAACAACCAACACCACGTCGATTGATGCCGAAGCCTCCCAGCAATTGCGGAATGGCATCACCGTCACACCGATGCTGACCATAACCCGGCTCACCGACAATCTCGCGTCGCAGGACGGGCTGAATCAGGGCCATCTGGGCATTCAGGTGAATGTTCCACTCTTGCGCGGCCGTGGCCGCAGCGTCGTCACGGCGAACGAAACAGCCAGCGGCGTCGAGCTTGAAGCGAGTCTTCTCGATCTTAATCAGGCGATCTCGAACCTGCTCTTCAATACTGCAACGGCGTACTGGTCAGCGGTAGCCGCGGAGCGCACACTCGATGTCGCGAAAGAGGCGGAAGCACGCGGGAAGCTCCTCCTTGAAACCGTACAGACGCTGGTCGACGCCGATCGCAATCCTCGCAGCGATCTGAGCGATGTACAGGCGAATCTCGCCGACCGCACGGCAACACGTATCGGGGCTGAACAGCAACTGTTTCAGGCCAATCAACAACTGGCGCTCGCCATGGGATTGAGCGCCGATAAGGTCGCGGCAATTGCGAATCCGGCCGACCCACTACCGTCTGTCGCCAGAATCGAGATGATACCGTCAGACCCCCAGCTTGCCATCGCGCGTGCGTTCGAACGCAGGGCAGATTACCTCGCCGCGAAGAAACGTCAGGGTGAAGCCGATATCCTTGCATCCGCGGCAAAAAACCAGCTCAAGCCTCAGCTCGACCTGCAACTGAATACCGGTTTCTCAGGCTTGCGCGGAGGCCGGCGTCCGGACGAGTTTGTCATTTCACCGGTCAGCGGAGTGCATGGCGTCGATGCCACTGCCGGTCTGCGTTATCAGTTCCCGATCGAGAATCGCGCGGCGGAGGCGAACGTCGTCCAGACACGTTCGGCCGCAAGCGCCGCGGCCTACCGAATTCAGGACACTGCCCGAAGCATCTCCTCCTCCGTGCTCGTCGCGATGGAAGGCGTTCGCGCGGCGATCCAGCAACTCGCAATGGTGAATCGATCGGTTGAATACTCTCAGACCGCTCTTGAAAATCAGGCGGAGAAGTATCGTCTTGGTGTCGGGTCCCTCGTTGAGGTCCTCACGGTGGAGGACAGGCTGACGACCGCGCTCGGAAATCAGGTTCAGGCGGAACTGGGTTATGCGCTCGCGGTTGCCCGGCTGCGGCAGGCGACCGGCACTATTGTCGAGCCGGACAAGCCGGTACAGGCAATTGATCCATCCATATTCGTGCGGCCCCCGGAGCTGACCAAGTGAATTCCGCGATTTTTCGCAAGGTAGCGCTCGAGCGCCTCTCTTCGCCTGAGCGCCTCGATCAACCGATACGCGTCACTAAGGCCGGCGAGTGGATCGCACTTATCGGACTAATGGTCCTGCTCGGGGCAGCGGTTGTCTGGAGTTTCAAGGGCTCGCTGGCCACGAAAGTTTTGGCGCAGGGCATCATCATTCGCCGCGAAGGGGTAGTCAACATCGTCGGCACGGGAACCGGCCTCATTACGAAGCTAAATGTCAAAACCGGCGACACCGTCCAGGCGAATCAGATCATTGCGGAGGTCTCCGAACCGTCTCTGCTGGAGAAGATCAAGGTCACCGAAGCCGCACTTCAGGATCTGAAAGAGGAGCGGCAGCGCGTCCTGAAGGTCAAGACAGACAGCGCGAAACTACAACTCGAAGCGCTTGAACGCCAGAAATCAAACGCCGAGCGTGAAATCGAAAACCTGCGCGAGCAGATCCGCATCGTAGACGAGCAAATTCCGGTTGACGACCAACTCCTTGCCCGCGGTCTGATTACAAAGCAGCAAAGTCTGGCGAACCGCCAGAAGAAGGTTCAGTTGGAAGGACAGGTCAACGCCCAACAGGCAATCATCACGCAGGTAGAGGCGCAGCGCTTCACAACCGAGGATCAGCCCCGGGAAAACGACATCGACATGCAAGGGCGCGTCACCGATCTCGAACGGAACCTTGCGTCGTTACGCAAGGATCTGTCGACGGCGGCGAATGTCGTGAGCCCCTATTCCGGCCAGGTACTTGAAGTCAAGGTGTATCGCGGTAGCGCGGTTTCCGAAGGCACGCCGATTATCAGCATCCAGCCGGATTCCGATCAGCTGGAAGCACTGATCTACCTCAGTTCGCTTCAGGCGAAGGACGCGAAACCCGGCATGGAAGTGCAGCTTTCTCCCGGAACCGTGAGGCGCGAAGAGTTCGGCTACATGACAGGCCGGATTTCGTTCGTCGCATCCTACCCCGCGACGCAAGCCGCGATGATGAGCGTTCTGGGAAACGAGACTTTGATGCAATCCATCTCATCAGGTGGACCGGTCACTGAGGTGCGCGCCCGGCTCGATCGAGCCAACACGCCCAGTGGGTTCCGCTGGTCGTCGCGCGAGGGCCCGCCAATCCAGATCTCGAGCGGCACCCTTTGCACAGCTCAGATCGTAACGAAGAATTCACGCCCGATCAGCCTGGCGCTCCCCGTGTTTAAGGAGAAACTCGCCCTCAACTGATGCGGGTCCGCACTCCCACACTGCTGCAAATGGAAGCCGTGGAATGCGGCGCGGCATCGCTTGGCATCATCCTCTCGTATTTCGGCCGTTTTGCGCCTCTCGAGGAGTTGCGCGCGGCGTGCGGCGTATCGCGTGATGGCAGCAAAGCCAGCAATATTGTCAAAGCAGCGACACGCTACGGCCTCATAGGCAAGGGCTTCAAGAAAGAACTGGACACTGTTCGCGCGGCCCCGCTCCCATTTATCGCGTTCTGGAATTTCAATCACTTCGTCGTAGTCGAAGGCTTTGGAAAAAAGTGGGTCTATCTAAATGACCCCGCCTCGGGGCCACGTAAGGTTTCCAACGCCGAATTCGATCAATCGTTCACCGGCGCGATTCTGACCTTCACGAAAACGCCGGAATTCCGAAAGGGTGGTAAGAAGCCGGGGCTGCTGGGCGCGCTTGCCTCGCGATTGCGAGGGAACCGCATGAGCCTTGTGTTCGCAATCCTTGCAACGCTGGCTCTCGTTGTTCCGAACATCGCCGTCCCCGTATTCGGACGCGTGTATGTGGACCAGATTCTTGTCGGCGGACTGCATAACTGGCTGAACCCATTGCTGATCGTCATGTCTATTGCGGCGGTGGTCGCGGCGGCGCTTACCTGGCTGCAGCAATCGGCGTTGCTTCATATGGAAATGAATATGTCGCTCGTCGGATCGGCCCGTTTCTTCTGGCACATCCTCCGACTGCCGATGGAGTTCTTTTCCCAGCGCGACGCCGGCGATATCGGTAATCGCGTTGCGATCAACGACACGCTCGCCACCATTCTTTCAGGCGACCTCGCCACAAACACAGTGGGGCTGCTGCTGATCGGATTTTACGCGGCTCTGCTGTTTCAATACAGTGCGCCGCTGACCTCGATCGGACTCGCCATCGCGTTTCTGAACGTTATGGCGCTGCGTTATGTTTCGCGATCACGTACGGACGCGAACCGGCGCCTGCAGCAGGAT
Source organism: Bryobacteraceae bacterium (assembly GCA_035262625.1). GTDB lineage: Bacteria > Acidobacteriota > Terriglobia > Bryobacterales > Bryobacteraceae > BOG-234. The sequence continues at coordinate 55,714 of DATFSM010000161.1, read as the reverse complement.
CTCGGCAAGCTCATGGGCACCTCAATGGGCGGGTTGCACGCCATCGAAACCCTCAAAGCGAGCGGGTCGGATCACTTTTTTAGTCGATGGTCAGGTTTACAGGCGAAAGTCTTTAACGCGGAACAGGAGTTGAGCGCGTCGACCATGTCGCTCTCTTCGCTTCCGCCGCTGCTCTCCGCATTGAATGCGGCCGTCATCATTTGGATCGGAGGCCGAAATGTAATGGACGGCCTTCTTACGATGGGCATGCTGCTCTCCTTTCAGACGATGATGACCAGTCTGGAGGACCCCGTAAATCGGCTGCTCAATCTGGGGCAGCGCTTCCAGCAAGTCCAGGCCGACGGCGCCCGTTTAGATGACCTACTTCGCTACAAAGAAGATCCGGGCGTTGATTCCGAAGTATCGTTGTCGGACTCCGGCGCAATTCGAAAACTCGATGGCTACCTGGAGATGCGGGCCGTCACATTCGGCTACAGCCGCCTTGAGAAGCCGTTGCTCGAGGAGTTCTCCCTGGCCCTGAAGCCCGGCAGGCGCGTGGCGGTTGTAGGCGCATCCGGGAGCGGAAAGTCCACGGTTGCGAAGCTTGTCAGCGGCCTTTATCAGCCATGGGGCGGAGAGATTGTCTACGACGGATCCTTAAGAAAGAACATTCCGCGGCCGGTGTTGAATCAGTTCGTCGCCATGGTCGATCAGGACATTTTCCTGTTCGAAGGAACCATCCGCCAGAATCTGACGATCTGGGACGACAGCGTACCCGAAAAAGCCATCATCGAAGCCGCTCGCGACGCCTGCATTCACGACGACATCAACACCCGTCCTGGGGGTTACGACTATGTGGTGCGGGAAGCCGGCCGTAATTTCAGCGGCGGGCAGCGGCAGCGCCTCGAAATCGCTCGGGCGCTGGTTTCAGATCCCAAACTCCTGGTGCTTGACGAAGCGACAAGTGCGCTCGACGCCAGTACCGAAAAAGTGGTGATGGATAATCTGCGGCGGCGTGGCTGCGCCTGCCTGATCGTGGCTCATCGCCTGAGCACGATTCGCGACTGCGAAGAAATTATCGTTCTCTCACGAGGCCGCGTGGAGGAACGGGGAACCCACGAGGAACTGATGGCCCGCGATGGCGCCTATGCGAGACTCATCAACGCGGCTTAGTTCCGTCAGCGAACGGATGCGCATCGCCCGGGCCTTCGCGGTGTGCGGTCGCGATGCAGTCTGGATCGTCGAAGAGGGAAAGCTCGACCTGTTCCTGGCGCCGGTTCAGGATGGCCAGGCGGCGGGCGCGCTCACCCACGTGCTACGGATCGAATCGGGAGGCGCACTCTTCTCGCTTCCGTCGCCTCGCAGCGATTCATTTGGTTTCCTTGCCTCGCCCGCTGTCGAAACAACCGTTCGCGAGGTTCCGCTCGATTCTCTTTCACAGGCGGAAATCGACGAACTTTCCAGCCCGTGGGTTTCCGCCCTCGCCTCAGCGATGGGTGAGCCCCCATCTGAGCCCATTCGTCTTGCAGCATTTCACGAAGCCGCCGTCCAGCAACTCATAGACAGGAGGTTGAAAGAGGATCGCGCGGTCTCCAGCCGACTCGAAGCCAGAATCCAGGCGGACGAGAAACTCGTCGGCGCCGCGATCCGCCGGCTTGCGATTTCACGGGCGGGCGCGGCTGATTCTGTCGCTCCGATCGACGACTCCTCGAACATCCCCATCGCTCGGGCGTGTCAGGCGGCGGCGCAGGCGTTGGGTCTTGAAGTGCGAATCCCGCGGTCGGTTGTTCAGGGAATCGCCCGCAACCCGCTTCAGACGATCGCCCGCGCCTCATCGCTTCGTACGCGATCCCTTGTTCTTCTTGATGAATGGTGGACACACGACAGCGGCCCCATGGTCGCCTTGCTTGAAGCGGATCAGCAGCCGGTTGCGCTGCTTCCGCGCAAGGGCGGCGGCTACGAGCTGTTTGATCCTGTCCGGGAATCGACCGTCCGGGTTAACCGAAAGACCGCGGGGGTTCTCTCTGGAGCAGCCTGGATGTTTTACCGGCCCTTCCCCACGCGCCCGTTGACTGGCCTGGACATATTGTTCTACAGCCTGCGAGGGGCAGGGCGTGAAGTGCGAACGCTCGTCCTGTCGGCTCTTGCTGCGAGCCTGCTCGCCCTTGTGACGCCGTTCGCGATCGGCATCGTTTTTGATTCGATCATTCCATCCTCGGACCGCGGGCAACTGACGCAGACGGTTGTTCTGATCGCCGCCGCGTCAATCACCGCAGCCTTGATCTCACTCACACGAGGATACGCACTGCTTCGGCTGGAGGGGAAGATGGACTTCGCCACGCAGGCGGCGGTCTGGGACCGGTTGCTCAACCTGCCGGCCGCCTTCTTCCGCGATTATTCCGCGGGCGACCTCGCGAACCGGAGCATGGCAATCGGGCAGATCCGCGCTGGCCTGACCGGCGACACATTAACTTCTGTCCTCGCCGGAATCTTCTCACTCACAAACGTATTTCTGCTTTTCTATTACAGCCCGGCGATGGCAATGACGGCCATTGGGCTCGCCTGCATTGCATTCCTGGCTACGATCGCTGCGGGAACCGCGCAGTACCGGCTTCAGCGAAGGCTTGCCGACACCGCGGGAAAGATCTCTGGTATGGTGTTTGAGTTCATCAGGGGCGTTGCGAAGTTCCGGGTCTCAGGCACCGAAGGACGCGCCTTCGCGCGCTGGGCCGCTGCATTTGGCGCGCAACGGCAGATTTCCGCGTCGATCCGACGCGTTGCAAATACGCTTTCGGTATTCAACACGTGCTTTCCGGTGTTCGCGCTTTGCGTCGTGTTCACCGGTTTCGCCGGAAGAATCGGTCAGGGGCAGGGGGGTCTGAGCACCGGTACTTTTCTTGCCTTCAACGCGGCTTTCGCGCAGCTTACGGCATCGCTATTGGCGCTCGGCCTGGGCGCCGTAACCGTCCTCAAAACAATCCCGCTCTACAACCGGATCCGGCCTATTTTCGAAGCACAGCCTGAAGCTGGCGAAGATCGCGCCGACCCTGGCGAGATCAGCGGCGCGATCGAAGGCAGCCATCTTTCATTTCGCTACTCGAGTGACACGCTGATGGTTCTGCGGGAGGTATCGTTCTCGATCCGTCCCGGCGAGTTCGTTGCCTTCGTCGGCCCTTCGGGATCGGGCAAATCGACGTTATTCCGCATGCTACTCGGTTTCGAAAAGCCCGCTTCAGGCGCCGTCTACTACGATGGTCAGGACCTGTCCGGACTTGATCCGCAGGCAGTTCGGGAGCAGGTGGGTGTAGTTCTTCAAAATGGCGAACTCCTGCCTGGCGACATCCTGACCAACATCATCGGTTCGGCGCCGCTGACCGTTGATCAGGCCTGGGAAGCCGCGCGCATCGCAGGCATGGAAGAAGACATCAAGGCGTTTCCTATGGGCATGTACACGGTTGTAGCGGAAGGCGGACGCGGACTGTCTGGTGGCCAACGGCAGCGGCTCATGATTGCGCGCGCCGTGGTACGCAAACCGAAGATCGTTCTCTTCGATGAGGCCACAAGCGCGCTCGATAACCGCACGCAAGACATCGTCACCAGCGCTCTTGACGAAATGCGCGTCACGCGAATTGTGATTGCGCACCGGCTCAGCACGATCATGAAGGCCGATCGAATTTACGTGCTCGATCACGGCGCGATCGTTCAGAGCGGAACATTCGAGGAACTGACGGCAAAAGAAGGACTGTTTTCAGATCTGGCTCGCCGCCAGGTGGCATAAGGAGGAAACGAGGCTCGCAATGCGAAAAGCGCTATATGTAATGGGAATTCTGGATGATCAGGATGTGGAATGGATCGCCTCGCACGGGCGGAGGTTGAACGTGAGGCAAGACGAAGTATTGATCCGCGAAGGCCAGCCTGTCGACGCTCTCTTCATCGTGCTGGAGGGAAGTTTAAGGGTACGGTCGGGAACCAAACACGTCGCGACGCTGCTTTCCGGTGAGATCGTTGGCGAGATTTCGTTCGTGGACTCACGCCCTCCCGCGGCAAGCGTAACGGCCGATCAGTCCACGCGCGTGCTGGCGATCCCACGCGATCTGCTGAGCGCAAAAATGTCGACAGATCCCTGGTTTGCCTCCCGGTTTTTCCGCGCTCTCGCGACGTTCCTCGCGGACCGGCTCCGCACGACGACAGCGCGGCTCGGATATGGCGATGCCCCGCCGAACGATGCTCAGGATGGTGACGAACTCGCGCCGGATTTTATGGATTCTGTCTCGCTGGCGTCTGTTCGTTTCGACCGCCTGCTGAAACGGCTCCAGGTGGGGTAGATACTCCACTCGCGATAGGCCAACGCTCCGTATCTACAAAACTGGGTATGCGCTTGACTCACTGAACGACCGGTCTTCGGGGCGAGAGAAACCACTTCGTAACGTGGCACGGAAGTCTCCAGCAGGGCTTTATAGGCCATCGCCCTCACCGCCATTTCAAATTAGCCGAAATCCAGAGCTAAGGCAGTAGCTCGAACTCGATCTGACGCCCGATCTTAGAGCCTTTCTGAAGCGCAGTCACCTTCAAAGCGTACTGACCAGGAGCAAGATCTTCGAGCGGAAGCGTGAGACCGAACGGGACTGCCTTAAGCTCCGTCACCGAAGACGTGTTCACCTGCGTGGAGCCGAGATCCTTCGCGACCTTGCCGGATTTCGCATCGAGGAATTGCGCCTGAACTTCCGCAGGCGCAAGCGTTGGATCGTAGATTTCAGCGTACAAATAGGCCTTTTCCGATTTATGCAGGCGGTTGGTTCCGGTCGGAATGATTTGAACTCCATTGACCACGAGCGGAACTTTATCGCCGAACACGCTGGGTCCGAGGGAAAGGGAGCCGCCCGACGCCGGGCGCGCGGTTGTCGTGCTCAGCGCAAGCCCGCTGAGCCAGAACCGGCTGGGATCCCAGGGTTGAACCGCAAGCGGCAGATCAACCTTTCCGAAGCCTTCTCCCGCGCTGAAGGCAATCTTAAGGTTGTAATTACCGGAACCAATCGGAAACTGCTTCTCGTAGTGGTAGGGCTTAGAGGCGAATTCCTCCACTTGCTGCTTATCGTCAAAGCTGAATCTGACGTTATCGCTGAAACGAGCGCCTACGCTGCCATCCTCTAAGTAGGCTATGCCGACTACGTTCAGGTTCCCGGTGAATTTGCCCTTATCCTTTGTGAACCGCACGGCATTACCCGATACGTCGAGCGCAAGGTCGACCCTGACGGTGTTTTCGCCCGTATAGAAGAAAGGCGCCTGTACGGAAGCCTCGATAGTCGAGGATGTGTTCCCGGTAAGCCGCGATTCCAGATCGCGCTGGGTAGCTGTGCCAGCCAGAACATCCAGCGCCCTGGCTTCGCAATACTGCGAGCGCGCCCGGACGTTCATTCCGCCGCGATCGACTTTGACCTTAAGAGAATGGCAGGCCCCGGGGTCCGGTTCTTTCGTTGGCACATAGCCCAGAACGTAGTAAGAACCCTCTTCCTTTCCGATCCTGTCCATGCCGCCTTCCAGATCGCCGATGCGGGAAAGCAGGAAGCCGCCCGTGTTGCGGGCGAGGGCGTCGAGCGTTTCGTCAGGATTCGGCGTGACCGGATCGCCGATTCGTTCTGACCGGCCGGGAATGGCGCGGCCTCCATCCTGCGGACGCGTCGAAGACACGCCATTTGAAGGATCGAGATCGGCATTCACGTCCATTCCGGGAACCCCGATCGAAGTCGTGCCGCGAACGTCGACGGGATAGAGGGCGATGTTTGCCCTGTTGCACGCTTCGGTCACTAAGCGCATATCGTCAGACGAGGCGCGGAAGCCTTCTGAAAACAAGATGACCGTCTTGCGGCCAGGAAGTCCGGCCACCCGGTCCGCGAGTTCCAGGAAGCTTCTCATCAGACCGCGCGCGGAGTAACTGTTGTAGGCGGCACCCGGATCGTTCCGGTTGGCGGGGCCGTTGACGGTGGGCGCGGTCCTGGCCGGGCCAGCGGTATTCGTCCGGTTCAACGCCTGGCGAAGCCGGTCTTTGTCGTCCGTGAAGTTCTGCGATACCCGAAGATCGCCCGAGTACTCCACGACCGCAACCGTGCGCGAGGGGCTGGCGTTCGCCTCGACGAAACGATTGGCGGCATCCCGAGCGACGTGCTGGCGTGCCGGAGTTATGGTGGCGTCATCGAAGAAGAGGATTACGTTGTGTTTCTGCGAATTCGCCTCTTTCGAAAACGTGGTGAGGGTCTGTTCTTTCCCGTCCTCCCAGACCCGGAAGTCTTTCTGGGTCAGGTCGCCGGGATAGCCGCCCTTGCGGTCGGTGACCAGGGCATCGACCACGACGAGGCGGGATTCCGTGTGGATCATACTGTCCTTCTGGGCCGGACAAATCGCGGCTGAGACAGCGGCGAGCGCGAGTAGTTGCTTTTTCACGGAATCTCCACGGCTCCGTTGCGAGCCGCCATCGTCTGACCTTCCGAATCCCGGACGACGAGGCGAATGATGTAGGTTCCGGGCGCCACCTTGAAATCGTTATGGACGGTCAGGCCGTCCCCCACGCCGCGTTGCAGGGTCTCGTCCCGCAGGCGCATTTGGACGGTTTTCGAAAATGCCTGGATGTAATTGCCATTGTGGTCGAAGAGGGCGCAAACGACTTCGACATTATCGACATTCCGGCCGTCATCCTTCCGAAACTTCAGCTTTCCGACATCGACCTTCGAGAGAACGACCAGCTTGGCCTCGTCATCCCCGGTTTTGAAGAATTGGGTATTGAGGTCCACAGGGATGTCGCGGATTTCATCGCGCGAAAAGACCGCCTGGTTGATTTCTTCCTTCGCCTGTTCACCGGCGTCGGCGAGGTGACGCGGCGCGTAGTAGCCGAGGCGCGCTTTGACGGACAGGCCCGATGCATTCTTCAGACGGATCTTCAGGGCATGGAACGCGCCGTCCAGCTTCATATTCTGCGGAGAAAATCCAAGTAGATAGTAGACCTCCGGCGCGGCGCCGAGTTGCTTCAGGCCGGCGTTCAGGTCGTTGGTGTTCCGGATGAAAGTCCCACCCGTTCCTGCCGCTAGTTCGTCCAGGACACCGGATTGAAGGAACGCCGCCTGGCGATTCAGGCTCTGCTTTGAGCGTTCAGCCGCCAGCGTTATGGGTCGGTAGGAGGCGTCCGGCGAGTCCACGTAGAGCCCGCGCGCGTCGAGCGCATTAATAATGACGCCGGAGTGGATGGCAAGGTCGATGAGGGCCTCCTCGTCCGCAAGTTGCTCGTTCACGCGTAGGAAGCCGGGTGATGCGAGGACCAGGGTGCGCTGTCCGGGCATCACCGCCATCCCGCGGACCGCGTCCCGAATGGTGGAAAAGGCGATGGTGGTCTCGTGTTCACCGGCTTGCAGGACCTGCATCGCCTTCGACTGGGCAATCTGTCGGGCCGTAGCCATCGCATTAGGGGCGAGTTTCAGGCAGAAAATGACTTCCTGTGCGGCGGCGGCAAGGGCGGCGTCATCTTGCTGGTTGATGATCTGATCGGACTGGTAGAAACTGATGTCGGGGCAATCCTGGGTAGTGCTGCGGGCGATCGGGTGCGGTCTGAGTTTCAGGAGCGTCTGATTGAGTTGCTCCCGATCGTCCGTGAAGTTCAGCGCGGTTTGTCCGGAGGTCGTGAATATGGCGATCCGATCGGCGGGTTGGAGGGCGGTCGAGATCAGGCGTTGTGCGGCGGTTCGCGTACCGGAGAGTTCAGCGAAGCTGGAATGAATATCGTCGAAAAGCAGACCGACGAAATGATCGGGCGCGGTTACGGGCGGCACCCCGGGCTCGTTGGATGAAGCCGCGGTGGCCGGGACGGAAATTCTGGCGATCTCGGTTCCGCCGGTTTTCTCGATCGAGAACTTCGAGATGACCTGGGGTTTGCCGCGATCGAGAAGCTGGAAGTATTCCTGTTTCAGATTGCCGACGGTTTTGCCATGCTGGTCCCGCACCACGACCGGCACGACTACCAGATTGACTTTGGACTGGAAGGTTACGGCCTCGTCGGTGGAACTGACTTCGGGAGTCTGGCCGCAAGAGACAACGGCGCAGAGCGCGAAGAAGAGAAAACCCTTGAGCATCGGCTACGAGCAATATAACGCGGGGAACCGTCTCGCTAAGATGGCATGTTCCCTTTCGCGACCCCGCCCGATCCCGCCCTTGCGCAACCAGCCGGGTTCGCGCCTGGAAATCAAAACCAATAGCGGCGATGGCCACTCTTATACTGTCCACGTGGAGACCAATCGCCGAATCGCAATAGACACAGCCGACGTGCCGTGGGAGGAGCGCTGGAATGAGCATCTCGGGAAAATGCTCTACCGAAAGAATCTGATTGAAGATTCCGAGACGGGCGTTGAAATTCGACTCGTTCGTTACCCGGCAGGCGTAATCAACACCCGTCATATCCACACTTGTGCGCACGGTATGTACGTGCTCGACGGAACGCTCAGAACAGACGGTGGCGACTATGGTCCGGGCCATTTCGTTTGGTTTCCGGCGGGCATCGAGATGGAACACGGAGCCACGGCGGAGAAGGACGTCACCGTCCTGTTCATCACGAACCGCAGATTCGACATTCACTATCTACCCGCAGAGTAGCGGGGGCGGCTAGGACTTCGGTTTGAGAATAACGGGGTCGACCTTTGCGCCTTCGACTATCGCGTCGCCGGGATTGACGATCACGGTTTCGCCGACCTCAAGACCGCTCGTAATGTCCAGATGGTCGCCGTAATCTCGCTCGACCTGGATTCGCCTGAAATGGGTGACGTTGCCCGGTCCAACGAGGGCGACCTCAGAGCCGTTGTCACGCATGACGAGCGCACTCGCGGGAATCGTCATCGGCGGATCGAGACGCTGGGTGGCGAGGTCGACATCCGCGTACATGCCCGGGTCGAGGACTCCGGGATTCGCCAGTTGAACTTCGGTCAGCAGCGTTCGGGTCGAAGGATCAAGCGAGTTCGCCGTGCGGGCGACCTGCCCCCTGAACTGGCGCCCGGGCAAGTTCGAAACCGAAACGGTCGCGGTCTGTCCGACATGAACGGCGCTGGAGTAGCTCTGCGGAACATTGAGATAAATGCGGAGGTGGTCGGTCTGGGCGATTCGGTAGAGGAGAGTGTTGCCCGCATTCACCAGGGCGCCGATATCGATGTTACGCATCGTGATGACTCCGTCGAAGGGCGCGGTAACCAGACGGTATCCACGGAGCTTTTCGAGGCGCGCCAGGTTCGCGTCAGCGGCAGCGACGGCATTACGCTGTGCGCTGACGGCTTTTTCGAGCGCGTGGACGCCCGCGATTTTTGACCGGTACTGCGTTTGATATTGGTCGTTCTCCTGCTTCGATACAGCGCCGCGTCCCACGAGCGCATTCCATCGATCAGAACTGATCTTCGCCAGCGTAAGGTCGGATTGGCCCTGTTCGAGATTGGCCTCCGCCTCGTCGACCGAAGCGTGGGCCTGATCGAGATTGGCCTTTGCCTGGCGGACTTGCTCATCGATTTCGGGCACGTCGATTTCCGCGAGGGTTTGGCCCGTTTTGACGTGATCGCCGATATCAACCAGGCGGCGGAGGATGTAACCGTCGGCGCGCGCAAGGATCGGCGCTTCCGTGATGGCCTGGATATTACCCGGGAGTTTGAGACCGGTTTCGGACGTGGAACGAGCGACCTGCACGACATCCACGCGCGGCAGGGCGCGCGTTTGCTCGCGCGATTCCGCCATGATGGTCAGGTTTCGCTTCTGCCACGGTCCGTAGCCCGCGAGGAACGCGATGAAAAAGAGAACTACAATCCCGAGAACCAATGCCGTGATGGTGATACCGGACGGCTTCCAGACGTGTGGCGAAGCGGCGGGCGCATGGTGCGCCTCGGCTAACTGCCGCCTGAGCCGTTCGATCTCCTCGCGCAGTTGCGCGTCGGTGTTGGTGGTTTCAGACATGCTGCGGTTCCGGCGCGATTCCGGCTTCGCGTTCGCGTTCTTTCAGCCGGTATTCGTGGTCAACCGGTGGCTTCTTTCTCAGATATGTATAGATGACGGGGACGATGAAGAGCGTCGTTACAGTGGCGAGAAGCAATCCGCCGATGACGGCGCGGCCGAGGGGCGCGTTTTGTTCGCCGCCTTCACCGAGTCCGAGGGCCATGGGAAGCATTCCCAGCACCATGGCGGTTGCCGTCATTAAGACGGGGCGAACGCGCGCATAGCCCGCGGCGAGCATGGCCGCAAGAGCGGTGGAACCGTCTTCGCGGGAATCGTTGGCGAAGGTCACCATCAGAATGCTGTTTGCTGTCGCGACTCCGATGCACATAATGCTTCCCATGAGCGACGGCACGCTGAACGTGGTGCCGGTCACAAACAGCATCCAGAGAATTCCGGCCATGGCGCCGGGTAGCGCCGTAAGGATGATGAAGGGGTCGAGCCACGACTGGAAGTTGACGGCCATCACCAGATATACGAGCAGCACCGCGAAGACCATGCCCAGTTCGAGGCGGAAGAATGACGACTTCATCGTTTCGATCTGGCCGCGCAGGTCGAAGAACGTTCCGCGCGGCAGCCTCGGTTCCTCATCGCGCATGATCTTCTCGACTTCCGACCCGACGCCGCCGAGATCGCGCCGGTCAACATTCGCATAGACATCGAAAACCGGCCAGACGTTGTAGTGGTTGACGATGACGGGCGTGTAGCTGCGCTGAACGTCAACCAGATTCGAAAGAAGCTGGGTATTGCCGGCCATCGCGCCGGGATTCCCATAGGCCATAGAAGCCCCGTTCGGCGAGGCTCCGATCGCGGACGCGGCGGAAGGATTTCCCGAACTGATCGGGGTGTTGCCGGGCGCGACGGGCGTGCGGAGCAGAGCGTCGAGCGAGTCGACGCGGTATTGCGGCGTCTGCACCGCGACGTTGTAGTTCACGCCGTTGCTCCAGTTCAGCCAGAAGTTCGGCGCTACTGTGCCGCTGCCGGTGAGCGACATCAGCATATTGTTCGTGACGTCGCGCTGGGTAAGGCCGAGTTGGGAAGCTTTCACCCGATCGACGTTAAGCTGAATCGCTGGTTGGGCGACAACCTGGTGGACGTGAACATCGACCGCCCCGGGAATCGCCGCGATCCGCGCTGCCACGCGTTGGGCGACTTTGTAATTCTCTTCCGCGTCGCGCCCGACGATCTGAAGATCGATCGGGGCAGGGCGCCCGAAGTTCACGATCTGGGTGGTGATATTCGCGGGCTGAAAGAAGAACGTCATGTCAGGGAAACGCTCGCGCAGGCGCTTGCGGAGGAGTTGTTCGTATTCCTTCGTCGAACGGTGCTCCTCTTTGTTGAGCGAAATGAGGATTTCACCGTCGGCAGAGGATATGGTGGGGATGTCGCCTTGCGCGATGGCCGGCCAGCTGTTCGGGATGCCGATGTTGTCGATCATCATGTCGAGTTCACGGCGCGGGATGACGGAGCGGATTTCCTGTTCGAGTTCGCTGAATTTCGCCTCGGTCTCTTCGATGCGGAGTCCCGCGTGCCCGCGGGCGTGCAGGCGCATCTGCCCGGAATCGACGTCCGGAAAAAAGTCTTGCCCGACAAGGCGGGTGAGTGCGAGCGATGCCCCGGCGAACAGAATGAAGCCGGCGAGCACTGCTCCGCGATGGTGGAGGGCCCAGTTCAGAAGGCCCATGTAGCGATATCGCAGATGTTCGAACACAGTGTTGAAGAGGCCGTGCATCCGCTGCAGAGGACCTCGTCGGTTTCCTTCGCGATGCTGCTTCATTTCGGCGCCGAGCAGGAAAGACATCATCGTCGGAACCAGCGTGCGCGAAAGAAGATAGGATGCCATCATCGCGAAAACCACAGCCATCGCCATCGGCGTGAAGAGATAGCGCGCGGTGCCGGTCAATAGCAGGACCGGCACGAAGACAATGCAGATCGAGAGCGTGGCGACGAAAGTGGGGACGGCGATCTGCGACGCGCCATCGAGCACGGCGCGGACAAGGGGCTTTCCCATTCCGATGTTGCGGTGGGTATTTTCGATTTCGACGGTCGCGTCGTCGACAAGAATGCCGACGGCCAGCGCGAGTCCGCCCAAGGTCATCACGTTGATTGTTTGGCCCAGAAGGTTGAGGATGCAGAGCGAAGTGAAGATCGAGAGCGGAATCGAGATGCAGACGATGAAGGTGCTGCGCCAGCTCCCGAGGAAGAGGAGGATCATCGCGGCGGTGAGGCCGGCCGCGATCATGGCTTCGCGCAACACCCCCTGAATCGACGCGCGAACGAAGACCGATTGGTCGGCGAGCGCGGTCACCTTGAGTTCCGGCGGCACATTGGAAAGAATGCGCGGCAGCGCGGCTTTGACCGCATTCACGATCGCCAGCGTGGACGCTTTGCCGTTGCGCGTGATGGTGATGAGGACTCCGCGCGAACCGTTCGTGCGGACGATGTTGTTCTGTACTGAGAATCCGTCGCGGACCTGGGCGACGTCCTTGATGCAGACCGTTGCGCCATTGACGGTCCTGATGGGCAGATCGTTGAGCGCGGCGATCTGGAGCGGGCTGCTGTTCACCTTGACCTGGTACTCGGTATCGGCGATCTTGGCGGTTCCGGCGGGCAGAATCAGGTTCTGCAGATTCAGGGCATTCGAGACATCGGAGGGCGAAAGCTGTTTCGCATAGAGCTGATCCAGGTTCAGGTCGACCATGACAGAGCGCTGCTTGCCGCCAAAGGGATAGGACACGGATGCGCCTTGCACCGTGCCAAGCGGCGTACGGATGAAATTGTTGCCGAGGTCGAAGATTTCCTGCTCGGTGAGCGTCGGGCTGGAGAGACCCAGCTGAAGGATGGGAACGCTGGCTGCGTCGTATTTCAGGATATTCGCGGGGAACATCCCCGGCGGCATCTGACGCAGCGCCGTATTCATGGTGGCCGTGGTCTGAGCGACCGCCATGTCGATCTTCACGTTGGGGTGAAAGAAGATGCGGACCACCGCGTAGCCGCTGTACGACTGCGATTCGATGTGTTCGATGTCGTTGACGTTCGAGGTGAGGCTGCGTTCGAAGCCGGTGACGACCCGCTTCTCCATCTCTTCGGGAGCGAGACCGGAGTAAGCCCAAAGGACGCTGACGATGGGGATATCGATGTACGGGAAGATGTCGACGGCCATCGTCACGACCGAGGCGATCCCCAGGATCGCGATCAGGATCGACATCACTACGAAAGTGTATGGACGAGAGAGAGCAAGCCGGACGATCCACATAGAGGTCCCATTACCGGCCGGCGCGCGGCGGTCAGGTAGCAGTATATCGGAGCGCCTGCTTTAGCTTGCTCTCAGCGCGGTTACTTAAGGAACTTTCAATCCGTCGCGTCCTTGCCGTGAGCGGCCGAATCTCCTGAAGACGGGTTTCAATTTCGGGGGAGAAGAATGCGCCGTCTGCCCGCTCTAACTCTCGCGATACAAAGCCAAAGTCACCCCAATCACCACAAAGCATGCAGGCCAGACCAGACCCATCGCTGCTGACGCCTTGGGCAAGCGAATCTCCAGCCACCGCGCCCCCGCAGCGACCACGCCCAGAATCGCAATCGGCAGATGACTCATCTCCGCCAGCATTTCCTCTCGGATATTCACTAACGAATGCGTGTGCGTAAACAGCAGCCCGCCGCCCAGCATGCAAATCCCCGGAAAAATCAAAGGCTGCCACGACCGCGTGCTCTTGCCGACCGCCACGCGTCGCTCAAACAGCGCGAACACGGCGATCAGCGCGATGAATATGCGGTGCTGCATGACGTCGGGCGACGAGAAACTCTCCCAAAAACCACGCTCTCCCAACGGCCATGCTTCCGAATCCGCGCGAATCAGCAGAAACGCGCCCAACACCAGGAACACGAGCGGCCAGTTTCGCGCCCATTTTCCCCAGCGCGTGCGCGCAATCAGCGCGAACACTCCCATTGCGAACACAAACACGCCCGACCAGTGGTGGTTCGATTCGCTCCAGCCCACATCATCCTGCGGACTGGGCGTGTCCAGCCGCGGCCAGTGAGGCGTGAAGCGCTCGGCGATCTGAGTGGCAGTCACTCGTCCGTCCGAAAGATCGATCGCCGGGGGCTGCGAGGTCATCGATGCGGCCGCCAGAATCGTCGTAATTCCGATGGCGATCTCGACCTCCACCGACCTTCGCACCGCGAGCCGCGCAACGGCGCGAAGCCCGGCCTTGCCGCGCAGCAACAGGAAATTCGTACCGCCGAGCGCAAGCATCAGGCCCAGCATGATGATCTTCGCCACCAGCATGATGCCGTACGAAGTGCCGTACAGCCCGGACCAACTGCCGATGTACTGGGTACTCAGCGCGAAGCCTGATATGACTAACAAGGCCACGCTGGCCATCGCGATTTTCGAAAAACGCCGGGCAGCGCCGAGCGCTGCGTCTTCACCGCCGCGCGCGATCGTGATGAACAAATAGGGCAGGCCCCCGACCCAAGCGGACACTGCCAGATGATGCGCCCCCGTGCATGCCAGAAGCAGGGCCCGGTCGTCGAGGCGCGCATAGGCATGACTCGTCATCAGAGTCGCTCCGACCAGCGTGAGCGCAGCTGTGGCGCGCAGAATCCAACCGTCGCTCCGGCTTCGCAGCCCGATCGCCAGCGCTGTCGCAGCGACGAGCGCTTGCGCCTGAACGAACGATGCGCCCAGCGTCAGTCTCCAGTCAACATTCGGCGTTGTCTCGCTCAGAACGAAGGTCAGTAACGCCGCCGAGGAGATCGCCGTGCCGCACAAACTGAACGCGAACACTCTCAGCAGAGAGCGGCAGCGTGACAACGCTTCCGGATTCTCCGGCCTCATCGGCCGCGTCAGGAAAATAACCCCGCCTACCGTGAGGGCCTCAAGCGCGAGTATCAGCCCGCGCAACACGACCGCGGCGAACCCGTAAAGATCGATGATCCACGCCACTAGAAATTACCGCGCTGTGAAAGGAAACTCGCCGCGAGTAAGGTGCCCGTCGGTGGCCAGCACCTGCCATTGAACCTTGTAGGACCCTGGATGAATGCCGGATGCCTTACCAACCAAGGTGTCGGGTTGCGTCTGCGGACCGATTTCGACCGAGCGGCCCTGCTTGCCATCCGTCAATTCGATCCGGGAATGCGCCGCGTCGATCCGTGAATTAAAGCGCAACCGAATGGTAATTTCCGCTCCGGTGACCACCGCGTTCGGCGCGGGCGTCGATTCCTTCAGAATAGCGTGAGCATTTGCGCCAATTGGGCAAATCAGATATGTCACTGCGTAAATTAGATAACGACGTGAAAATCGCTTAATAGTCACGGGCGCTCCGTACCGGCGCAGTACGCTCCCCCACACCGCGCCATATCGCTTCGATGCGATGAGTATACAACGGATTCCCGATGTCGCCGCAATGTTCCCGCGGGCCGGAATGTATTAGAACGATTAACGCGCGCGAAGCGTCTATGTTGTGGGTCTATTCGGGCCGCTTTGGTAAAAGGCTCGTTGACAAATGGAGAAAAAATGAAGCTTGGCAGAATTTTATTAGCGTCCTTGCCGCTCCTTTGCGGTACGTCATTATTCGCGCAGGGAGAAAGGTGGAACCTATATGGGGATTACTCTTACATTCAGTTCAATCCCACCATATCAGGCGCCCAGTCGCGCGCATTCAACGGCGGCGGCGGCGGCATTCAGTACAATTTCGCGAAAATCCTCGGTATCCGAGCCGATTTTCAGGGTTACGGCAGCACCCAGTGGACTCTCACTGCGTCGTCTCCCATTGTGACGCCTCACGGCACGATTCCCGCCGGCACGTTCAAGAGCAACGGGAACATGTTTACCTACTTGTTCGGACCCGTCGTCCGGCTTCCGTTCGGCAGGCTGGTGGTGAATGGAGAGTTGTTGTTCGGCCAGTCCAATACGAACGGTTACGGCAGTCTTGAAACGGCGATCAACAACGCGGGCGGCAATGTCCAGGTTACCGGCACGCAGCATCCTTTCACGATGATGCTCGGGGGCGGGGTAGACGTAAGTCTCAATCACCACATCGCTCTCCGCCTCGCCGATCTCGATTATGTGCTGACTCGTTACACGAATCCGCTCACGAGCACCAACAATCAGAACAGCTTCCGCTATGTTGGCGGCATCATCTTCAAGTTCGGAGAACACTAAAGCGCCGTCGTAGTCCCTCATGTTACTTGCCGGGTCCGAGACCGAGCGTGGACTCAATCGCGGTCCACGCTCGCCAGAAATCGGCGGGCTGATGAATGTCATATAGCCCGCCTTTTCGGGCGTGAACCGTGTCGCGGATCGGATCGTTCCACAAATTCAAATTCGAGACGGGACCCGGCGCGTAGCGCAGATAAAACAGCGGCCGATCGGTCGGAACTCGCGAATCAACCCGTCGCGATCTGATCGAACGGCTCGCCTGCGATCCGAGAATGATCACCGCGTCCGGTTGTTGCGAATCGCCTCTCGCCAGGACGTCCCCGAGAAACGAACTCGCGCCGGCGGACTGCGCCATCAGCAGCGAATAATCGATGGTCCCGGGCTTCAGAGATCGTATTCCGTTCTCCAGCGCTTCTACTTCAAAATCTCCAGAGATGGATCGATCGAACAGGATCTTCTCCTGATCGAGATTGAAGGCGCACACGGAAATTAACTGAATTCCGCGATGGTAAGCGATGGCTCGCAGCATTGCCACGAGCGAGTCCACATCGCCGTGGTCCAACAACGCCGAGGAAGGATTGCGGGCCGCGATGTGCATCAGAACTGCGACTTTCCGGACCGCTTCGCCCTCGGTCCGTTCGGGCGAAGCCTCGGTTAGCTGTTCAAGCGAAAGAGGAGGCGCGGTAACAGGTCCTCTGCCCCAGGTGAGTCCCACGCCCACCGATGCGTGGAATTGCGCGGATGCGGCTCTCGTTCCGTTAATCGTGAGAAGGATGGCCGCAACGTGGCGTCTGCCCAGCATCGGAAGAGGTGGCCCGACGGAAGAGAACCGGCCGGCGGAAGTTTCGATGCGGCCTCATCTCTCAGCGGTTTAGAACTTCGGGCGCGTTCCGGTAGCTCTGGGGGCTCCGGAGGTATGCAAGTAATAAATCCACCCGCTTTACGCCGGAGTCCAAAGACCCGCTCATCAGGTCTGGAGTAACTATGCTTTACAAAAAATTTTCGGCTGAACTGATCGGTACCTTCTGGCTAGTATTCGGCGGCTGCGGCGCGGCCGTTCTGTCCGCGGCCGTTCCCGGTGTCGGCATCGGTTACGCTGGCGTTGCGCTTGCGTTTGGATTGACGGTGCTCACCATGGCGTACGCCATCGGCCACATTTCGGGCTGTCACCTGAACCCTGCTGTTTCGGTGGGTCTCGCGGTGGCCCGCAGATTTCCGGTCGCGGAACTTCCGGTTTACATCGCCGCCCAATTGATCGGCGGCGCGCTGGGCGCGGCTGTTCTTCTGCAAATCGCCTCGGGTAAACCAGGTTTCTCGTTAGACGGCGGATTTGCCTCAAACGGCTTTGGAGCGCATTCTCCAGGGGGCTATTCGGCGGGAGCATGCTTCCTCGCGGAGGTCGTGCTCACGTGTCTTTTCCTGGTGATCATCCTGGGGGCTACCGACCGCCGCGCGCCGGCTGGCTTCGCTCCGGTCGCGATCGGCCTGGGCCTCACACTGATTCACCTTATCGGAATTCCCGTTACCAACTTGTCCGTTAATCCCGCTCGTAGCACCGGACCCGCGATTTTTGTCGGTGGATGGGCTATCGAGCAACTCTGGATGTTCTGGCTGGCGCCGCTGGTTGGGGGCGTGCTGGGCGGCCTGATTTATCCGCTCGTCGCAGAGTCGTCTTCGCCGGCGGCTGCCCCCGATATCGCGCCGAGTGTGCGGCCCTCGGGCCGTCCCGCCTAGGTTCGTGTCTTTTCGACCCCGTCTCTGTTCCCACTGCCGGGATTCGGGCCGCGCCATCGTGCGATGCGTGCGGCCCTATCACTTCTCAGACCCACTGACTCGCCCGTCTCGGGCTTACCAGAAAGCGATCAGGAATCAACGAAATGGATTCGGAAAAAAAGAGACTGGAAGAGGCGCGCCAAGGCGCCCCCTGGAGCAAGTGGGGACCATACCTGAGCGAACGGCAATGGGGTACCGTCCGCGAAGACTACAGCCACAATGGCGACGCCTGGAATGCGTTTACTCACGATCAGTCGCGTTCGCGCGCCTACCGATGGGGAGAAGACGGACTCGCCGGCGTGTCGGACGACGGCCAGCACCTCTGCTTCGCGCTCGCCCTCTGGAACGGTCGCGATCCCATTCTCAAAGAGCGCCTGTTCGGCCTTACCAATAACGAGGGGAATCACGGCGAGGACTGCAAAGAGTATTACTTTTACCTCGACAATACTCCCACGCACTCGTACATGAAATATCTGTACAAATATCCGCAGACCGCATACCCGTATCTCGACCTCATTCAGACGAACCGCGCGCGAAGCCGGCAGGAGTTCGAATATGAACTTCTCGACACCGGCGTCTTCAATGAGGATCGCTACTTCGATGTATTCGTCGAGTACGCCAAAGAGTCGCCGGAAGACCTTCTGATCCGCATCACAATATGGAACCGCGGGCCTGAGCAGGCCGATCTTCACGTGCTTCCTACTTTGTGGTTTCGCAACACGTGGTCGTGGGGCCTCGATCCCACGAGACCGGCCATCGCGCGTGGACCCTTAGCGCACGACCTCAACGTCGTGACCGCGGAACACGTCGTTCTCGGCGAACGATATCTCTATTGCGCCGGAAACATGCGCTTTCTTTTTACGGAGAACGAGACCAACACCGAGCGCCTTTCGGGCCTGCCGAATGTGGGCCGCTACGTAAAGGACGGCATCGGGCGCTTTCTCGTCGACAACGAAGCCGAGGCCGTAAATCCGGATGGTAAGGGCACGAAGGTCGCCGCTGATTACACCGTCGCAGTTGTCGCCGGCGGATCCACGGTGATTCATCTGCGGCTGACGACGGTCGCTCCCGCCGCTCTCAAGCGTTCCTACCCGAACGGCAATCCTTTCGGCGAGCACTTCGACAAAGTTTTCCGGACGCGAGTGAGCGAAGCCAATGAGTTTTATGATTCAGCGCTTCCTCAGTTGCTCAACGAAGACGAGCGCATGGTCTGCAGGCAGGCGCTGTCCGGCATGCTCTGGAGCAAGCAGCATTACACCTACGACGTGGGTATCTGGCTGAGTGAGCATGGTCTCACTTCGGTGGATCGCACCGTGACCGTGCGCAACCGTGAGTGGGTCCACATGTACAACTCCGACATCATTTCCATGCCGGACAAATGGGAATACCCATGGTATGCCGCCTGGGATCTCGCGTTCCATACTCTGCCGCTCGCCATCGTCGATCCCGACTTCGCGAACGATCAGCTCTCTCTCATGATGCGGGAGCGATACCTGCACCCGAACGGTCAGATTCCGGCTTACGAGTGGAACTTCTCTGACGTAAATCCTCCGGTCCACGCCTGGGCCTGTATCTTCAATCATCGGCTTCGCAAAGAGATCCACGGTCACGTCAGCTATGAGTTCCTGAAACAGGCATTTCAGCGTTTGCTGGTGAACTTTACATGGTGGGTGAACCGCAAAGACCTGACCGGTACCAATGTGTTCGGCGGCGGCTTTCTGGGGCTCGACAACATCGGCGTGTTCGACCGAAGCCAGCCCCTTCCGACCGGCGGCTATCTTGAGCAGGCCGACGGTACGGCGTGGATGGCCCTGTTCGCCCAGAACATGCTGGAAATCGCGCTCGAGCTTTCCTCAGTCGATCTTGCGTACGAGGAAATGGCCAATCGCTTCCTCGAGCACTTCCTGTGGATCGCCTCGGCGATCAATCGTTCCGACAAAGGGATGTGGGACGAGGAAGACGGCTTCTTCTACGATCTGCTCCGCACTCCGGACGGTCGCGCGGAGCGTCTCAAAGTCCGCTCCCTGGTGGGCCTGTTGCCGCTGTGCGCCAGCACGGTATACGAAGGCAATCTGGCAGAGCGCGTTCCCCGCTTTACAGAGCGCGCCCGGTGGTTCGGTAAGCGCCATCCGGAGCTGCTCGCGGATATTCATAGTCCTGCCCAGTTGGGCGTTCATGGACGACACCTGCTGGCGACGGTGAAAGAAGAGAGAATGCGGCGGCTCCTTGCCATCATGCTCGATGAGAACGAGTTCCTGAGCGACTACGGCATTCGCTCCATTTCGCGTTACCACAAGGACCACCCTTATATCTTTCGCGCGGGCGGCCAGGAGTTTCGCGTCGACTACGAGCCCGCTGAGTCGAGCACCGGAGCTTTTGGCGGCAATTCCAACTGGCGTGGACCGATCTGGCTTCCGACCAACATCATCATCGTTCGCGCGTTGCTTCAGTATTACCGTTACTACGGCGACAGCTTCCGAATCGAATGCCCTACCGGCTCAGGTAATCAGATGAACCTGTTCGAGGTGGCAAGAGAGATATGCGCCCGTATCAGCCGGATCTATCTTCGGGATAATAGCGGTCGCCGCGCGGTCTATGGCGGAATCACGAAATTTCAGGAGGACCCGCACTGGCGCGACTGCCTCCTTTTCCACGAGTATTTCCATGGCGACGACGGGGCCGGTCTCGGCGCGAGCCACCAGACCGGGTGGAGCGGCCTTGTAGCGTCTGTTATCCACTTGCTGCGATCGATCGATCCCGCGTCGTTCCTGCACGATTCACCGCTCGCGGCCATCGTGCCCGCTCGCCGCGGTCGCCCCGCATCTTCCGGGCGGTAGCGCTTACCAGGTACCGAGCCGCAGTACGAGCGAGGTCGCTACCTGGAACCCCGCGTGGTGGATCGTGCTGTAGAGATAATCGACGCCCACCAATCGGAGCGCAAACGCGCTGTTGAGCTTCAGGTCAACTCCTGCGCCGACTTTAAATGCGAACTTGTTATTCGCGGAGTCGGACGTATATAAGGCGTGTTCCGCGTCGCCTGGCGTCTGTCCCGTTTCCTTGTATATCTGCGTGATCGCAGCCTTGGCCACGGGATCAAACGTCTCATAGGTGAGCTTCTGTCCGCCGGCCAACAGGTGAACGTATGGCGACCACCGGTCGGCCGGGGTCGGGGTCCATCGCGGTCCCGCGAGATAGGTGAGCGAGTCTCCCGAAACGTTTTCGTCGAGGCCGCTCATTTTGCATCCGGCAACCTGCAGCGCGATCTGCCACTGCGGACTCAGCCGATAGGCGATGTCAGCCCCGCCTCCGCCGCACGGGCCCGGCGCCGCTCCGCTCTGCTGCATCATTGCGATGAGCGAAAACTCCCATGGCGCGACGAGCGGATATTGCTCAGGCGTGGTTGGCCGCGCGCTGGTGTCCGTCTTGGCGTAAAGCGTGGTCGTGTTCTCCTTCTTGACAAAGCGTCCGCCAAAAACACCTGGGCGCGTATAACGCTGCCACGGTACTTCGCCCGCCAGGACATTCGCGAGGCTACGACTCGGGTTCAGCCCGCCTCGCAGAAGTAGCTTCAGATAGGGATTCCCCATCCGCTGCTCCAGGGACTTGATCACGTACTTGTCCAAGGAGTCTTCCGCGAGCATCCACGCCAGACCGATCGACGGCGTGACGATATGATCCACGAATCCCTGCTGCGGAAAAGAGGCTTGCGTCGCCCCTACTGTCGCTTCGCTCAGCGGACCGATCTCGGACATTTCGCTGTAAGCCCACGCAAACGCCGCGGCGCGCAGCCGGCTCTTCCAATACGCCCGGTTCTTCCCGAACTCGATCGACCGATAGCGCGTATCGTTCTGCACCCAGATGTATCCCGACACCGCGCCCTGCATGGGATGCCCGACGTAATTCACCAGAAACGGATCGCCGTCAGCCCATCCGTGGAGACTATCGATGGATTGCGCATAGCCCTCAAAGAAAGGTCTGTGAGTATGCCGCGCGCCCTTCTCAGTGAGAGTTCGAAAACCTTCCTCAAGGACCAGAAATCCTATCGATTGTCGAAACACGCCGGACCAGTTCACGCTTCCTTCGCTCGGTTGAGTTGTTGAAACGGGCTGTGTCGTAGCGGGCAGCGTGGGTGGTAGAACTTCAGGTCCTGACGCTGCAGGAACATCCGACAAAGGCTCTTCTACCGCACTCTGGGCGGACAGGAGGGCGCAGCTCACAATCGACAACGCTACTACACGAAAAAGGTTTCGATGCATACAAAACTGCGTGGGTTGGATGAGCAACCGTAGGGGCCTGTTGCAAGAGTTTCCGTCTGCGAAACGCGAAAGCGAGAGGACCGGAAACGATTGGCCTACGTGCGTTGAACGCTCATCATAACCAGCTTAGAGGAGAATCCTGAGGACCTGCCTGGCTAACTCGTCGACCGGCGTATTGATAATCACCAACGAAATGATAGGTACTACGCTCGGCATGACCCGCGAGAAATTATTGACGATGGACGATGAAGGGGGAGAAACGATCGGAGTCCGATGGCCGACCGAGAATAGGCCGGGTTCGGCCGTCTCCATGTATCACAACCCTTCGATAGCTTTGATCTGTCCTTTGGCAATGGCCGAAACGAGGCGCGCGTGGTCCTTTTCGGTTTGATCGCCGTAAGCCTCGGCCCAGTCGGCCAACGCCTGGTCCAGCGCGTCAGAGGCTCCGCAGTATCCCGCAAGCATTGCCGCGTCGCCGGTACGCGCATGCGCACGAGCCAGAATCGCCCCGCATCCTCGCGCGTAGAAATTGAAGGAAGGCCCTGTCAGCCATTCGACCGGAATCGATGCCTTCATGTTCTTCATCTGGCGCACATAGAAGGGGCGTTTGTCGATCGACGTCCATCCGAGCATCACGTCGCTGGACGCCTGCAGAGCCCTCTGTCCGGTAACAACGCGCTTCCCCTGATGCGCATATTCGTTTGGCAGGGCAGGCAAATAAGGCCCGGAGGCCGGAATCCCGGCTTCCTTCACCTGGAGGAACAACGCGTCGTCATCGCTGTTGCCAAACAGGAGGACCAGGTAGGCCCGCGTGCCAACGCTCCCCACACCCACCACCCGGTGGGCCACATCGACTATGTGGTAGCGGTTGAGCATATAGCGGCGTTCGCGCGTTAGCGTATCCGCGTATGCGTGCAGCGATTCAATTACCTTGTTCTTGATTTCGTCGCTCACCGGCGTCAGCACCGGCGGGTTATGCACCAAATGCCAGGAACCGTCCACCCTGCGTTCGGCTGTTTTCAGAAGCAGAGTGTTGTTGGTCTGTGTCTGGGCCAGCGCGAGCGTCTTTTTGAGCACTGCGCGCGACTTCGGATCGATCTTGATTAATGGATTGTCCCGTCCGGGGTAAGCATGCAGGTACCAGACGTCAAGCACTCCCATCGACTGCAACCGGTTCAGGTTAAATCGATATCCGTCAACGCAGCGCATGACGCTTGCGCGGCGCTCCTGTTTATTCAGGCCGTTCTCTCTGGCCGCTACGTTGACGCTGGCGGTCAGGCGCTTCAGATCCCACTCCCACGGTCCGATCGCCGCTTCATCGAAATCATTCAGATCGAACACCACGTCGCGTTGCGGCGTACCGTAGAAGCCGAAATTGTTGAGGTGAGCGTCACCGCAGATCACGACATCGATTCCGCTGCTTGGCGTTTTCGCGAGGTCCCAATCCATAACCCCGGCCGCGCCGCGCAGGAAAGCGAAAGGAGATTGGGCCATTCGGCCCATGCGCAGCGGAATCAGTTCCTTCTGGCGCCCCACGTTGCTCTGCTCGATGAGTTCGAGCGGATCGGGCCGATCTTTGGCGGGTTTCCAGCCAGCGTGAATCTCGCGCGGTGCGCGCTCCCGGAGCTCCTTGCCATTGGCTCTGCGGCGCATCCAGGAGTCGCCGGGGTTGCGTAGGTCGATCGGCTGAATCTGTGTGTCTTGGGATTTCTCGTGGATGCGCAAGTGACGCGGCGAAACGCGGCGCGAGGACTCTCGGGCTTCCCGTGCGGTGTGAGACATCGTACTGACCTCCGCTCAGGCGAAGTTGCCGTTTCGATGTTCGTAAACCGCTAACCTGCCAGCGCAGGTCCGATGCGTGGGACTGATC
Source organism: Bryobacteraceae bacterium (assembly GCA_035262625.1). GTDB lineage: Bacteria > Acidobacteriota > Terriglobia > Bryobacterales > Bryobacteraceae > BOG-234. The sequence goes on along the minus strand of DATFSM010000161.1, from coordinate 31,674 downwards.
ACGGATTTCTTTTTTGATTCCCGGACGTGCCGTCGCAAAAAATGCCCCCTGCTAAAGATTGAAGCGTCAAACCAAGCCGGAGGAGATGAATGATTCCGCTTCAGGTTCCAGGTTGGTTTCGTGCGAGCAGGACCGCTGCCGCGGTCATCGTGATCGCAGGATTCTTCGCGGCGCTGTGCGTCGGCAAAGTCAAATTCGACTACGACAGGCAGGCCAATTTCAGCTCATACAAAACCTATAAATGGCTTCCACCGCGCATTCTAAAGAAGAGCGGGATCGATGAGGGCGACGACGTGGTTGCGCCGTTTATCAAAGCGGCTGTGAATCGGGAATTGAACCGCCGAGGCCTCACCGAGGCTCCCGACGGTCAGATCGAGATTTCCGCATGGGCATTCGCGGATGCCGTGCCGAGTGTCGATGCGCTGCTTTACCCCGGCTACGGTGTGGGGCCAGGCGGCGTGCCGGCGATCAACATCGGCGCTGCGCCTACTACGATCGGACGTTATAACAAGAGCGGGACCGTGTTGGTCAACCTGATCGATGCGTCAACCAAAAAGTCGATATGGGGCGCGATCGGCAGCGGCGATCTTCCAAAGAAGAGTCAGCTTAAGGATAAGGTCGATAAAGCCGTGGGCGAGATGTTCGAAAAGTATCCCATCAAGCCGACGGGCGAAAAATAGTTACGGTTCGTTCTCGAGCCACCGGTAGTACGCGTTCTGCGGATCCGCCTTCATAACCATTCCGATATCGCGCGTCCACGCCGCGCGATCGCCGCGAAAAGCGTCGAGTTCTGCGCGATACAGCGTGCGCAGATTCTCCTGTTCGCGCGACATCTGGCTGCGGAAGGTCTCGTCCGCGCCAACCAGCGGCGCCGCGCCGATCAGCGAAATTACCTTCGGGAGCACGCGGGCGATTTCCCCGGGCCGCACCCATGTCGCGTATTCGATTGAGGGATGATCGTCTGTTACGACCTGCGCTCTTCCCGCGTAACGCTCCATTCCGTCTCTGCCCGTAACCCATGTAGCCAGCAGCGCGGCGGGCGAACTGACGCCTACTTCGTTGAGAGCCGAACTTACAGACGGCGTCGAGAATCGGGCCGCGATGCGCGGCGCGTCGAGTTTCACCGGCTGCTGCGATCCCAGTAAAAGAAGCTCGCGCACCTCTGTCGTCCATGCCGATGCATAAGGAAACGAGTCGAGAAAGCTGCGGACCAGTGAACGCGAATCCTCGTCATTCTGGGCAGGCAGCGGCAGCCATTGCGCGACGATGCCGTCGGGCTTCAGGCGCCGAGCGGCCAGCTTGTAAAAGTCCATCGAATACAGGTTCACGACGCTCGCGCTCGTCGGCGGAGGAGGCTCCAGCGTGATCACGTCGTACTGTTCCGGATTTTCCAGCAGTTCCCGCCGCCCGTCATGCGGGCGGACTTCAAGCCCGGGGGCCGCGCCCGCTCCCAGATTGCCCTGAAACAGCGAGGCCGCGTTGAGTACCTCGGGGACTAACTCGGCGCATACGCGGTGTTGGAGTCCCGGGTAGGCAAGCAGGGCCCCCGCCGTGATGCCGGTCCCGAAGCCGATAACGAGAGCTGATCGCGGTTCGCCATTGTGAACCAGCAGCGGCAAAAGTGACTGCAGACGCATGTATCGCATCGCCGTCACGGCATCGCCTGAGTTCGGAACGCCCTGAATGAAGAGCCGATGGACGCGGCGTCCTCCCGCGCGCTGTTCGACGACCTCCACGGTTCCATTCGCGCCGTCCTGATAAAAGATCACGTCCCCGCCGCCCTGCGCTCGCGAGAGGAGCCGCGCCAGTCGATCCTTGGGCACGTAGGCCACGAGAAGCGCCGTTAAGGCGGCTATGATCGCCACCGTCCAACGCGGGCCGCTTCCCGCGTTATCGATCACCGCATAGACGCCGACTGCTGCGGCCAGGGCCGCCAGCAGTTCCATGGCGCCGATGAGGCCCAGGACCGGGATAAACACAAAGCCCGTCAGCACGGCTCCAAGAATTCCGCCCGCTGTATTGAGCGCCACCACGAGTCCGATGTCGCGGCCCGTTATGCGCCCCGGTCCGGCTATCAGCCTCAGCACCGCCGGGAACGCCGCGCCAAGCAGCATCGTGGGCACAAAGACAAGTACAAATGCGGCCAGGGCGAAGCGTCCGCACATCGCTGCCAGTTCACTTCCCGTAATCGCGCGCATCAGCGCTTCCGCTCTGGCCTGCCACGTCAGGAGCCAGCCATCTACGCTCGCGAATTCGGCCAGAGCAACCAGGCCGGCCGCTCCGATCAGCAGGCCGAAAACGCCCCACGGGTCTCGCGACCGGTCCGCATGCCGCGCGAACCATGCGCTGCCCAGCGCAAGCCCGGCGAGGTATGCGGCCAACACGATGGACAGCGCAAACCCGCGCGTGCTCGCGAACTGCGGAAACGCCTGAGACCACACGACCTCGTATCCCAGCGCCGCTCCGCCCGCGATCATATACAACACGACCGCTATATGCGCGTCGGCTGGCCAGCGTAAGTTTTCTGAAGCAGGCCGCGTTTCCTCGTACGTTCCGTCCGAACGGCTGAGTCCCCAGGCTCCGGCCGCCGCGCCGAGGTTTAAGAGCGCGGCCGCGAGGGCTGTGCCTCTCACTCCGAATGCTGGAATCAACAGGAATGTGGACAAAAGGGCGCCGCAGATTGCGCCCGCGGTGCTTGCGCCATAAAAGCGGCCGAGCACGGACCCTAACTCGCTGGTCAACGGCTCCCGCGCTCGCGCGAGGACCGGAAGGGCGCCGCCGCTGAGGAAAGCCGGGATCCCGACCAGCGCAAAAGGAAACGCCCAGGCGGCAATACCGATGCGTGATTCAATCGCCGCGAACGGGCCTGCGGCGCGGCCGAGCGCGAAACTGGTTAGAATTGCCGCGCCCGCAGTTAGAAATTCAAGCTTCGCGTACAAGCGGGTCGGTGAAGGGGACCGGTCCGCCCGGCGGCCGAAGAAATATTCGCCTAAACCCAAACCCGCGAAGAACGCGCTGACCCCTGCTGTCACCGCGTAAACGTCGACGCCCGTGACGAGCGATAGCTGCTTGATCCAGACCACCTGATAGATCAGCGCCGCTGCGCCTGATAAGAACAGAAGGAGCGCCGGTGCCCCGGCGCTCCCTTGTACCCGCCCCCGGTTCATGTCGTGGTCTGGTTCGTCATGAAGTGGCGAGTGAGATCGGTCCGAAGGCGCCACAGTCGCTCTTGGTCACGCGCTTATAACGCCTTGTGGCCCGGACGGATTTTAAATTTTCGCTTAGGTTCCCCTCGCCTATGCGCCTAACGGACTCGCGTGAATCCGGGACCTCAGGCTTAAAGCGAGAGCGACCATGAGGAACCCCCGAAGAATCGCGACCGCGCCTATGGTTCCGATCACCGCCAGCGCTCCTTCCGCGGGCCTGGCGACCAGCGCGATTCCCAGAACGATCGAAACAGCTCCCGCAAGCCCGAGGAACCATTCGCGCCGCAGGACTCGCCGCAGTTCGATCGCGGCGGCGATCTCGGAGATTCCGTGCGCGATCGCCCATACCGCCATGACGAGCAGCAATGCGACCGCGGTTATTCCCGGGCGCGCAAGAGCTATCAGTCCAGCCGCAACGCTGATCGCGCCCATCGTCAGCATGCGCCGCCACAGCTTGCCTCCATCTCGAACGCTGGACGCCATAAGGGCCGTGACGCCGTCGATCAGACAATAGCAGCCATAGAGCATGATCGTCGCAACCATGGTTACTCCCGGCAGCGCCACGGCGAGAAGGCCGAAAATGATCGCGCCGATTCCATTGAGCACCAGCACCCACCATCTGCGAGAGAGTTCGGTGAGCATGACGGAAACGATTTCCTTTCGATGGTTTCAGACGCCTGTTTCGGTGGAAGGTTTCATCGCGCCCGAAAAAGTCGTCCTGATTAGAATAAACCAAAACGGATTTCCGCAAATCGCGTCGGATGTTCCTTAATAGCGGCTGTAAGCCGGTTCATTTCCTGGCTCATCCGCCGCAGGGAATCGCGAAGCTGGGGGTTGATCACGAACTGACCGACCGTGCCCTGGCCCGAATCAATCCGGGACAGGGTTTTGTCAAGATTCTGCGAAACCGCGCGCATCCGGTTCATCATGTCCGTGGTGCGATTTCCCGCGTTGAAACCCGCCGCGAGGCTTTTAGCCTCTTCGATCGTTGCGTTCGCCTGGGCGGTCAGCGTCGGCGAGTACGGATCGTTCAGGAACTTCCCCAGAGATCCTTGTCCGTGGTCCATGTCGGCTTTGAGGGAGTCCAGCCGCGCAAGGGGCTTCCGTACTTCATCCCGGATGGCATCAAGACGCGCAATCACGCCGCGCGCGTTCCTCACGTTGATCAACATCTGAGTCTTGTTGGCCGAAACGCCGTTCAGATGCGCCACGAATTCCGGGTTATTGATGAGCTTTCCCAGCGTCCCCTGTTGACCGTTCACCGCGTCCATGATTCGGTCCACGCGCGCAAGAATTCCGGTGATCTGATTCAGCGGAACGTTGGCTCGCGACAGCACGGTCCCAATGTCCTCGGTCGGCGTCGAGGGCAGTTCCGTCCCTGGCTTAATGTGCGCGTCATGCGTTCCGCGCGAGATGTTCAGATACTTGTCACCCAGCAGGTTCGCCGACGTGATGCCAGCCGTCGAATCCTCCGGGATGTCGGCGAGAAAGCGCCGCGGGAAGCGCATCAGGATTCGCACTGTCTTGTTCGGATCCGGCGAGCCGGACAAAGTGACCCGCACTACGTGACCGACATCAATGCCGTTCAGCATGACCGGAGAACTGGGGGCGAGACCCGCCGAATCGTCCACCAGCGTGGAAAGATCGAACTCCCGGCTCAGAAATACGCGGCGAGCGATCAGCGCGAACACCGCCAGGCCCACGATCACCAGCAGAGCCGTGAGCAGGATTCGCCGCCAGACCGATCCGCCCGAACCCTCCTGTTCCGGCTCCTTCGCCATCTTTGTGGATTGTATCGCCGTGAATCGTATTACCGTTAGCGGGACGCAACCCGTTCGTTACAATTGCAGTTACCGCCAACGGCAGCGATCCCCGTAAGCTCGGGCCGGCGCAGGATCGCTATGACCTCTGTTTATCCGGTACAGTCGCCCGAACGCTTCCTCTTCTCCGGTTACGACCCAGGTTCGTTTTATGACGAGTTGATCGCGCCAAACGGAGTCCCGCGTCCCTGCGCAGCCACGATCTACGAAAGCCTTGCGAAGATGCCCCTCGGCGACTTCGAGGAACGCCGCAAGCTTGCCGACCTCTCTTACCTCGTTCAGGGCATCACTTTTACCGTGTATAGCGATGGCCGGGGAACCGAGCGGCTCTTTCCCTTCGACCTCGTTCCCCGCATCATTCCGAACTCGGAATGGCAAGTGATCGAACGAGGGCTGGCCCAGCGCGTGACGGCGCTCAACCTCTATCTGAAGGACATCTACGGGGAGCAGCGTGTTCTCAAAGACAGAATCGTTCCCCGCTCGCTGGTCTATTCGTGCCGCCATTTCCGCCGGGAGATGGTGGGGGTTTCGGTACCGCGCGATATCTATGTCCACATCGCGGGTATCGATCTGGTTCGCGATTCCCGCTCAGGGCAGTATCTGGTTCTTGAGGACAACGCCCGATCGCCCAGCGGTATCTCGTACGTTCTCGAGAACCGGCTTGTCATGCGGCGCACTTTCCCGCGCGTCTTCGAGCTCTCGGACATTCTGCCCGTGGATCACTATCCCGCCGAACTGGTCGATATTCTGCGAAGCCTGTCACCGCGCTCCGCCGAACGCCCGGTCATCGTTCTTCTGACTCCCGGCCTCTATAACAGCGCGTATTTTGAACACTCGTTCCTCGCGCAGGAGATGGGCATTGAACTCGTCGAAGGCCGCGATCTCGTTGTGGTCGATGACGTCGTCTACATGAAGACCATCCGCGGTCTGACCCGCGTCGATGTCATCTACCGCCGCGTCGACGACGACTTCCTCGACCCTCTCGCCTTCCGCGCCGATTCGCTCGTCGGCGTTCCCGGACTGATGAACGCGTATCGGGCTGGCAACATCGCCCTTGCGAATGCTGTCGGAACCGGCGTCGCGGACGACAAGGCGATCTACGCTTACGTTCCGGCTTTCATCAGATACTATCTTGGGGAAGAACCTATCCTCCGTAACGTCGATACATATCTTTGCTCCGAGCCCGATCAGCTTTCCTATGTGCTGGATCATCTGCCCGAACTTGTAGTCAAGGCCGTCGGCGAGTCCGGCGGATATGGCATGCTGATGGGTCCATCCTCGGATCGCAGAACCATCCAGTCCTTCCGTGAGCGTCTCAGTGACGATCCGCGTAACTACATCGCGCAGCCGGTGATTCCCTTGTCGCGATGTCCGTCCTTCGACGCCGCCATAGGCGGGATGAGCGCGCGACACGTCGATCTCCGTCCCTATTGCCTGTACGATGGCGACCGCGTCCGCATCGTCCCCGGAGGACTCACGCGCGTGGCGTTGCAGAGAGGCTCGCTCGTAGTCAACTCGTCGCAGGGCGGCGGCAGCAAGGATACCTGGGTTCTGCGGAGCGACGCCTGATGATGCTCTCCCGGATTGCCGATTCGATCTTCTGGATCGGCCGCTACATGGAGCGCGCCGATAACACCGCGCGCATCCTCGATGTGAACTATCACATGCTCCTGGAACAGCCGGCCGACACCTATAAGCTGCGCTGGGATCCTCTGATCGCGATAACGGGCGAACGCGGCCGTTTTTACCGTAAATACTCTGAAGCCAACGCCCAGACGGCGTTTGACTTTCTCGGCTATTCCGAAGACAATCCCAACTCGATCAGTCAGTGCATCGTGCGCGCTCGCGAGAACGCCCGCACCATTCGCGACCGCATCTCCCGCGAACTGTGGGAAGACATCAACGGTCTCTATCACAAGATCAACCAGCTGCGCGATCACGGGGACGACCTCTCGCGCTTCTGCGACGCCGTCCGCCGCGGAGGCCATCGCTTCCATGGCGTCTGCGAGTCCACGCTGGCTCGCGATGAGGGATGGCACTTCATGCAGGCGGGCTGTGCCCTGGAGCGCACGGAGATGACCGCGCGAATCCTGGACGTGCACTACCATCAGCTCGTCGAGGGCCCGGAACTTCTGAACGAAGCCCGCAGCCATGCATGGATGGCCGTGCTTAAATCCGTTGCGGCATACGAATTTTACAAGCGCCGGTACACGCACATTGAGCCCGAGAAGGTCGCCGAGCTTCTGTTGCTCGACCCGCGCCATCCCCGGTCGGTACGATTCAACCTCGGCGTCCTGCAGAATTCGCTGTATGCGATCGGAGGTTCCGTGCCCGGCACCTATGCCAATCAGGCGGAACGCCTCACCAGCCGTGAGCACGAGCGGCTGACCTACGCCAGCACTGAGGAAATCTTTGCCGGCGGATTGCATAATTTTCTGGAGGAACTGCAGTTGACCTGCCGCACCATCGGAGCGCATATTTCGCAGACGTATCTGCACTACGCGGTGAGCGCGTGAATCGCTACAGCCTCGTACACGTTACGAATTTCGCTTACGATGGGCCGGTCTCGGAGAGTTATAACGAGCTACGGCTACGCCCGCGCCACGATGAGGGTCAATCCTGCCTTTCATTCCGCGTCACCACGAACCCGTCGGCTCGAGCCATCGGTCATCAGGACTACTACGGCAACTGGGTCCACGTATTCCACATCCTGCGCGAACACCGCACGCTGCGAGTGGAGAGCGAAGCTGTCGTTCTTGTGCATCCCCAACCGCGCGCGAAATCCGCCATCGCGATGGCGGATTTCGCCAGGCTGCAGGATACGCTGCTCGACGACCATTACGACTTCCTTTCTTCCTCTCAGTACTGCCCGTTCCTCCCGGAGGTTCGCGACCTCGCGGCCCAGGCCGAGGCTCGCGCCGGAAGGAGCGCGCGGGACTTCGCCCAATCGGCCAGCTCGCTGATTCACGAGACGTTCAGCTATCGCAAGGGGGCGACGCATGTTCACTCGTCGATCGCTGACTGCCTGGCCCTTAAATCGGGCGTGTGCCAGGACTTCTCGCACCTCCTGCTGGCTCTCCTGCGCATGCGCGGCTTTCCGGCGCGATATGTCTCCGGTTATCTTGTCCCAGGCGAGGGTGACGGTGAGCGCGCCGCCATGGAACGAGTAATCGGTGGTCTCGCTTCCCACGCCTGGGTCGAGGCGTTCATTCCGGATATCGGATGGTTCGGACTCGATCCCACTTCCGGCATTTTTTTCGAGCCCCAGCATATTCGCGTTGCCTACGGACGAGACTATGGCGACGTGCCGCCCGTTCGCGGCGTCTACAAAGGCCACGCCGGCCAAAGCCTCTCGGTGGATGTGCTCGTGCGCCCGGACGTCGACGCCGAGGGAACCGAAAATCTGCTGGAGACGGCCGCCGCGCCTCTGCCCGATCCGTCGCTGGACGAACAGCAGCAACAACAGCAACAGTAGGTTGATAATGGACCGATGTCCACCCGCAGCGTGTTCATCGCAGGTGGTACCGGTTACATCGGTTCGCGCCTGATCCCGGAGTTGCTCTCGCGGGGGCATCGCGTGACCGCCGTTGCCCGAAAGGGTTCTGAAGGGAAACTCCCGTCCGGCTGCCGCGCAGTTCCAGGCGATGTCCTCAACGGCGATACCTACGCCGCGAACGTCGCTCCGGGTGACACCTTTGTGCAGTTGGTCGGCGTGGCTCATCCGAGTCCGGCGAAAGCGAAGGAGTTCGTCTCCGTTGATCGCCGATCCGCCATGGAAGCAATTCGCGTCGCGTCAGGGCCTGGCATCGGTCATTTCGTTTATGTCAGCGTGGCTCATCCCGCGCCGGCGATGCTTACATCGCGGTACGCTCCGAATGCGAGGAAGCTCTTCGCGTCTCCGGGCTGCGCGCGACAATTCTCCGGCCCTGGTACGTCCTCGGCCCAGGCCATTACTGGCCTTACGCACTGAAGCCTCTCTATTGGATCGCCGAGCGAATTCCGCCCACAGCCGAAGGCGCGAAACGCCTTGGCCTGATTACCATCGATCAGATGATTTGCGCGCTTATAGGCGCGGTGGAGAATCCGCCCGAAGGCGCCAGGATACTGGATGTCCCTGCGATCCGCGTCTTAGGCCGACGCCTGGTTCAGTTTTTGGATCGAGTCTTTGCTGAGTTTCAGATTCGCAGCTTCGGCTAAGTCTGCGAGCTGGACTTCGTTTGTCGCGCTCGCAATGGGCGAGGTGATGCCGGGCTGCGCGATGAGCCAGGCAAGCGCCACGCGCGCCGGCGTGGAAGAGTGTTCTTTCGCTGCCGCATCCAACGCCGCCAGCACGGCGAATCCGCGGTCGTTGAGATATTTCCCTACCGCCCCGCCCCGCGCCTTGCCTTCGGCGTCTTTCGCGCTGCGGTACTTGCCGGAAAGGAAACCGGAAGCCAGCGCGAAATAGGGAACCACCCCCAAGCCATAGTCCGCCACGACCGGCGCGAGATCGGTCTCGTAGTCAGGGCGTTCCACGAGGTTATAGTGCGGCTGCAATACGGTGTAAATCGCCTTTGTCTTCATGGCTTCCCGCAGACGCGCGCCTTTATAATTCGAAGCCCCCACCGCCCGCACTTTACCTTCGCGAAGTAGTTTCTCGTGCGCCGTCAGGGTTTCACCGAGAGGCGTCTCCTGATCGTCGAGATGCGAGAAATAAAGATCAATCCGGTCTGTCTGAAGCCGACGAAGAGAAGCCTCGGCGCTCTGTGCGATGTGTTTAGCGCTCAGGCCCTTGCCCGCTTCGCCCATATCCATCCCGACCTTGGTCGCGATCGTCACGCGGTCGCGCTTACCGCTCTTCGCGAGCCATTTACCGATCAGGGTTTCCGATTCGCCCCCCTTATGGCCGGGAACCCAGCGAGAGTAGAGGTCTGCGGTGTCGATGAATGTAAGCCCGAGATCAACCGCGCGATCAAGCAGGCCAAACGTATCGGATTCGGAGACGGTCCACCCGAAAACGTTGCCGCCGAGCGTGATGACCGGAACCTCGAGTCCGCTCGAGCCGAGTTTGCGATGAGCAATCATGCTCATGCGATGTTACGCCTTCTTCGGAGGTTGCGCGATCTGAATGTGTAGTTCTTTCAACTGTTGCGGGCGCACAGTATTGGGCGCATTCATCATCAGGTCCTCCGCATTCTGGTTCATCGGGAACATGATGACTTCGCGAATGTTCGGCTCGTCCGCCAGCAGCATTACGATGCGGTCGATTCCGGGCGCGATGCCGCCGTGCGGCGGCGCCCCGAACTTCAGCGCGTTGATCAGCGCCTTAAATCTGCTGTTGACCTCGTCGCGCGTGTAGCCCGCAATCTCGAAGGCCCGGTACATGATCTCCGGCTGATGGTTGCGGATTGCGCCCGACGACAATTCATACCCGTTGCAGACGATGTCGTACTGAAACGCCTTGATGGTCAGCGGATCCTGCGTATTGAGAGCGTTGAGGCCACCCTGCGGCATCGAAAACGGATTGTGGCTGAATTCGATCTTCCCGGAATCCGGGTCGGCTTCGTACATCGGAAAGTCAACGATCCAGCAGAACTTGTAAACGTTCTCTTCAATTAACCCAAGCTGTTTTCCGAGCGAATCCCGCAACGTTCCCAGAATGCGGCAGATCTTCGCGACGTCAGTATCGGCGACGATAATGATCGCGTCACCGGTCTGCGATCCCGTCGAAGCAATGAGCTCCGCCGCGCTCTCCGCAGTCAGGAATTTTGCGACCGGGCCTTTCAGCGTCGCGCCGTCTTCCACAGTCAGCCACGCAAGCCCCGCGGCTCCCAGCGACTTCGCCTGCTCTTCCAGCTTGTCCCAGAAAGATCGGGACTTATCCGTAGTCTGCGGCAGCCGCATCGCGCGCACCGTTTTCCCGGCGAACGCGCGGAACGAAGATCCGGCAAAGAGCGCGCTGATATCGGTGATGACCAGCGGATTGCGCAGGTCCGGCTTATCGGACCCGTACTTCAGCATCGCCTCCGCCCACGGGATTCGCGGGAACGGAGCCGCGGTTACAGTGCGGGTCGGCGCGAACTCCGGGAACAATCCGGTAAACAGCGCTTCCATCGCGGCGAACACGTCGTCCTGCGTGACGAAGCTCATCTCGAGGTCGAGCTGATAAAACTCGCCGGGCGAGCGGTCCGCGCGCGCATCCTCATCGCGATAGCAGGGCGCGATCTGGAAATAGCGATCGAACCCCGAGACCATAATGATCTGCTTGAACATCTGCGGGGCCTGGGGCAGGGCATAGAACTTCCCGGGGTGCCTGCGGGCGGGTACCAGAAAATCGCGCGCGCCTTCGGGACTGGAGGCCGTCAGTGTTGGCGTCTGATATTCGGTGAACCCGAGTTCCACCATACGCCGCCGGATGCTCGCGATGATTTTTGACCGCAGCAGTATGTTCGCGTGCATCTTCGACTTTCGAAGATCGAGGAAGCGGTAGGTGAGCCGCATATCTTCCGGCACGGGCAGTTCAGGGAACACGCTGAACGGCAGCGGCTCGGTGGCGCCCAGCAACTCCGCATCGGTAATCCGCACTTCGATTTCGCCTGTCGCCATCGCCGGATTCACCGCATTGGCGTCGCGCGCCACGACCTGGCCGTCGATCCGAATCACGGTTTCTTTCGTGAACGAAGAGATCAGCTCATATACCGGCGAATCGGGCTCGGCGACCAACTGCGTCACGCCGTAATGATCGGCCAGATCGATGAAATAAACTCCACCATGATCGCGGCGATTTCGCAGCCACCCCGAAAGCCGGACCTCCTGTCCGGTGTGGGCGCTTCTCAGTTCGCCGCATGTGTGAGTTCGGTACTTGTGCAAATTGCCTCGCTTTATTGAATTCGGCTGGAGAGTTCGTCGCGAAGTACGCGGATCTGCTCGCCGGACTGCATGTTCTTGAGTGAGTACTGTCCCGCGGCGATCTCGTCGTCGCCGAGGATCAGGGTGTAGCGCGCGCCGAGCTTATTTGCGAGCTCCATGGCGCGTTTCAGTTTGCCGCCCGCGAGAACTTCCACGGACTTGCCCTCCCGCCTTAGATCGCGTCCGATCAGCCCCGCGTGTCCGAGCGCCGCATCGCCCAGGGGCGCGATGAAGACGTCCAGCGTCGAATCGGAAGTCTGGTCCACGGTCATTACGAGCCGGTCCTCGCCGATGGAAAACCCGATGCCGGGCGCTCGCACCGGAGATCCTAGAGACTCCGCCAGCCCGTCATAGCGGCCGCCGCCGAGTACTGAATTCTGCGCGCCGAGATTTCCATGGACTACTTCGAATGTGGTCCGCATGTAGTAATCAAGGCCGCGAACCAGACGGGGGCGAATTTCGAAAGCGATCCCGCGCTCCGTCAGATAACGCTGCACCGCCGCAAAATGCGGCGCGCAGTTCTCGCAGAGGTTGTCGAGAATCGTAGGCAATTTGTCGATTGCCGGCTGATCTTCGGGAACCTTGCAGTCCAGAACGCGCAGAGGATTGGTCTGGGCCCGGCGTTGGCAATCGTCGCACAACGTCGGCGCCACCGGCTCGAGCGCCGCCCGCAACTTCTCGATATAGCGCGGCCGGCAATCCTGGCAACCAACCGAATTGATCAGCAGCGTAAAGCCAGTCAGCCCGGTGCGCGTCAACAGTTCAATGACGAGTTCGATGGATTCCGCATCGATGAATGGGGATTCCGAACCGATCGCTTCCGCGCCGATCTGAAAAAACTGCCGGTAACGTCCTTTTTGAGGCCGCTCGCGCCGGAACATCGGACCGATGTAATAGAGCTTCTGAACCCCCGGCCGCTGATCGAGCCTGTGTTCGATATACGCTCGCAGAACCGATGCCGTATTCTCCGGACGCAGCGTGAGCGAAGACCCGTCCCGGTCCTCGAACGTGTACATTTCCTTCGAAACGATGTCGGTTTCCTGGCCGACGCCGCGCGCGAAAAGCTGCGTCTCCTCGAGAATGGGAGTCCGGATCTCGTGGTAATTGTAGGCTTTAAATACCTCGCGTGAGATGCGCTCCACGCGGTTCCACACTGCGGTGTCGGGAGGCAGCAGGTCCCGCGTTCCTTTTACGGCTCGGATCATTAACTTACGGGGAATTTTTCATGCTAACACGCAGGAAAACCCGAACCGGGCGCGCATTGCAATGACGGGAACGCGCGCCCGGTGGCCCCCAACGAGGAGAGCGGCCCGGGGCCCAGACCGAGCCGCTTCCTGATCGCAAGTTAGTACGCTGATCCTCCTCTTTGCGGCGCTTTGCCGTTAAATAGCTGAAAACAAGCTGTCGATTTCAGGAAAAAATCTGAACGCCGGGTCCGATCCGCGTTAGAATCGTGCCGATGACGCGACGTCTCGCGGCGATTTTGGCTGCGATTCCTTTTGTATTCACCACCGCGACAAGCTCGGCGCAACTTTCCGAGGCCGCGAAGTCGGCTCTGTCACGTCAGATCTCGGAAGCCGTTGACCACGGCGATACGCCCGGCGTGGTCGAAATCGTCGTCAGCCCGGATCGCATTCTTTACGAACAAGCTGCCGGAAAGCTCGATGCCTCCCGGAATGTCCCAATGCCCGTGAACGCAATTTTTCAGATCGCATCCATGACAAAGCCCATTACTTCGGTTGCCGTCATGGTGCTCGTGGAAGAAGGAAAAATCGGGCTCGACGATCCGATCTCGAAATATCTACCCGGCTTCGACAATCCTCAGGTGATCACAAATTTCGATGAAAGAACCGCAAAATACGAGACGCGGCCCGCGAAGCGTCCGATCACAATTCGCCACCTGCTGACGAACACGTCCGGCCTGGGCTATGGATTCACCAATCCAGTTCTGAATCGTTTGACGAAGGCAACAGGGAAGTCAGAGATCCAACTGCCGCTGCTCAGCGATCCCGGGGAGAAGTGGAATTACAGCCCGGGTACGCGCGTTCTGGGTCAACTGATCGAAAAGCTCACCGGGCAGTCGCTCGAAGACTTTTTCCAGAGCCGGATTTTCAAACCGCTGGGCATGCCAGACACTTCGTATGCCGTACCTGCCAGCAAACAGTCACGCGTTCCCCGGCAATTCAGCCGCGCAAACGGCAGTTTGAAGGAGCAGCCGGAGAGACACCCGCCTGCGCAACCGAAGGCTCCTTTCGGCGGCGATGGCGGGCTTTATTCGACAGTCCAGGACTACGTGCGATTCGAACAGATGATTCTCAACAACGGCAAACTCGGCGCCGTTCGGATTCTGAGCGAGAAATCGGTGAAGCTGATGGCCGAAAATCAAATCGGATCGGTCCTGGTCGAACTGCAGCCCGACGCCGACAAGGAACGCACGAAACCATTTCCGCTCGGCGCCGGACACGACAAATTCGGCTTCGGATTCCAGATCGCGTCAGGCGATCCGTCCGGTTACCGCAGCGCGGGAAGCCTGAGTTGGGCCGGCATCTTCAACACGGAATTCTGGATCGATCCGGCGAAGAAGATCGCAGGAGTTCAGATGATGCAGCTTCTTCCCTTTTACGACGACGGCGCAATCCGAACCCTGCGCGGATTCGAACGACTGGTCTATCAGTCTCTGCGATAACGCGGTTCCGCGCTCATCGGATCCCGCGCGGACGTACTGCCTCTAACGCTACAAGCAGAGGCTTGCGCTTCTGGATCAAATCCGATAGCGTCCACCGATTGAGTTCTTCAAGAAACGCTTCTGAAGCCCGCTGCAGCGCCTTTCGAAGAACACAGGGTGAATAGATGACGCAGTCGCCTTCACCGGCGTGCATGCAGGGCGCGAGTTGAAAATCCGGTTCGGTAACCGCCACCACTTTGCCGATTTGGATTTCTTCCGGCGGAATGGCGAGGCGAATGCCTCCTGCGCGGCCGCGAACCGTCTCAATATATCCATGGGCGCTGAGCCCTTGCGCCACTTTCTGAAGATGCGCCGCCGACAATCCAAAAACTTCGGCGATTTCGGGAACCGTGGTAAGTTCGGGCTCGCGCAGAGCCGCATGAATCAGCATGCGCAAGGCGTAATCGGTGTGTTGTGCAAGGCGCATCGAATCCGGCTGATTTCAATTGACAGTTTACAGCGCTCCGTGGGATAACTGGTATTCAACATACCACTTTAATTCCACTGAAAATAAGGACAATTTCCAAAGAATGAAGACGACTCTATTCACTTGCCGGATTGCGCTCGTCGCGATGACGTTGCTTGGCGTGGCGCAGGCGGCGGATACGGATAAGACTCTTTACGAGCGCCTCGGCGGTCAGCCGGCGATTCAGGCTGTCGCCAGTGGCCTGGTGGACAGGATTCTTGCTGACTCCCGCGTGAATCCCTGGTTCGCGCATGCGGCATCCAGCCCGGCCAACACGGCCGCCTACAAGGCGAAACTCGCCGAATTCCTCTGCCAGAGCACGCAGGGACCCTGCAAATACGCGGGTCTGGATATGAGCGCCGCTCACAAGGGCCGTGGCGTCTCCAGCGCTGCTTTCGATGCCGTCGTGCAGGATCTCATCGCTGTAATGAATGAATTGAAAGTGCCGGAGAAGGAAAAGGGCGATGTGCTCGCTCTGCTTGGCCCCCTGAAGGGCGTAATCGTCCAGAAATAATTTGGCAACCAGGATCGGCGGCGGTGACGCCGCCGGACTCTGTTACTGTTCTTGCTTCCGGCCAGAGTTACCCTCTGCGACCAGCCTGGCCATCTCTTCGTTCGAATACTCGCGCCGAAGACCGTCCTGCACGCCCTGACGATCGGCGGCGGGCCGGTTTTGGCTCACCTTCCATTTACCCTCAATACTGGAAATGGGTATTTCGACGCCGATGATCGCCCCGATCTGGCCAGCAACGAACGATTCCGGCGCATCGCCAACCTTCCAGGGCGCCGGTCGCCGGCTCTCCTGCGATGACGTCAAAGCCTCGATCTGCGCTCGTATCCATGCGGGATCCTCAATAACGCGAGGCGTCCCTCGCGCCTGAACCATCACATAATCCCAGGTGGGAACGACCCTGCCATGATCGTTTTTCGAGACGTACCACGATGGCGTGATGTACGCCGCAGGTCCACGAAAAACCACCAGCGTTTCCGCTCCGGCTCTCAGCGCCTCTAACTGATCGTTCGCTTTAGCGACGTGAGCCCGAAGTGTCCCCTTATCGCCGAAGTCGACCAGGATGAACGGCACGAGGTTAGCGATAATGCCACCCGGCCCGGAAGTGATCAGAGTCGCCAGCGGATGAGCCCGGATCAGCCCATGCATCGTCTCGAGTCGTTCCTCACGAAATGCGGCTGGCGAATACATCGGATATCTCTCAGAATACCGATGGCGTAAAGCATGAAACCACGCCCTCTACCGCCCATCCAGAAACAAACGAACATTGACAAACTGATTCGGAAACAAAGCGCCATCCTGATTTTCAAATTCGGCTTTCATTTGAATGGTTCCCGTTTGCGTATCGATCTGGTTATCTATCGCTGTCAGGCGCCCGGCCGCAAGGCGTTTCGAGTTGTCCCGATTCCACGCTTCGACTCTCGGAGCTGAACCCTTGCGAAGCTGACTATGAGCCGGGGTCACATAATCCTCCGGCACGGTGAATCGCACGGCTATCGGCTGTAGTTGCGTGATGACGAACATCGGCTGATCGGGATGCACAAAATTCCCTCATCCACCTGACGCAATCCGATCATCCCGTCAGCTGGCGCGGTTATCTGCGCATACTTAACCAGCAGGTGCGCGCTCTCCGCCTTGGCCTGATCTGCGGCGATCTGCGCCGCCATATCGAGACGATTCGGCGCGGTCCGCAACTGCGCTTCGTCTGCCGCAAGCTGTGCGTCCGCCTGAGCCGCCGAAATTTCATAAGGCTTCGCATCCAGCGTCGCGAGAAGTTGCCCCGCATGAACCTGTTCCCCTTCGTGCGCCGAGATTGAAAGAAGCTGCCCTTCCACCCGCGGCTTCACCACGATCGTGTACGAAGCCGTGACGCTTCCCAGCGCCGCGATCCCACCCGTATTCGGTCTGGTGGGAGCCGCTGGCCGAGGCGGCTCCTGAGACGGACTTGGCGCTGGCCGAACCGCCGTCGTCTGCGCCACGGCTTCGGGAGGCGTCAAAGCATGGGCCGCCACGATCACATATTCGATTGGCGCGGCGCAAGCGAGAATCGCAGCCATCGCCCAGCGGCTGACGCCACGCGAAACAGCTACGCCATCGAGAATTCGATGAATCCGTTCGTCGGGAGGGCCGTACCGCGCCATCTGAATCCCGGTGGCTGGCTCGCCACCCGCATTCCGCCGCATGAAATCAAGGAGCAGTTCCGCGTAAAACGTCCGGCTGGGAGCGTCCGCCAGCGCCGCGTCGTCGCTCACCGCCTCGCTCAGACGCACGATCTGCCGGTGCAGATACCAGCTCAGGGGGCTCACCCACAGAAGACCGCGATGAAGCGCGGAGAAAAACTGAACCATGGGATCGAATCGCCGGATATGCGAACCTTCATGCGCCACGACCGCGCAATAAGTGGCCTCGCTCCACTGCCGCCAGTCCATCGGCAACACAATCTGCGGCCTCAGGATCCCCAGCGTGACCGGCGCGGCAACGCGGTCCGATTCGCGGATCTCGCCGCCACCCCACCTCTCTCCGGTCGGCACGCTCCGCCGCAGCGCGCGAAAGCTAAAAGCGGCCCCGATCGCGAGCCTCAGGAGCAGGAAAAAGCTCACGGCCACATAGCCGGCAGCCAACGCCAGGGCCCAGTCAAACGGTGCCCTCCCGGGAGATACCGCGGTCGGCCTGGTAATCGGGCCTGCAACGTCAAGAGCCGCCGGTATCGCGATTCCACTCGGCAATGCTGACAGGGGAAGAACGTGCCGGGCTCCCACCGGAGTCAGAAACGGCAGGGCAAGCGATGCCACCAGCATCGCCTCGCAGACCGCCAGCCGGGTCGCAGCATTCTTCACTCGTAGTACCCGGATAACCAACTCTCCGCAGCCAATCAGAACCGCCGAGCGAATCGCCCAGCTTCCGAAAAACGTAATCGCCGTCATGCTGTTCCTTCTTTCCGAGCCGAGATGCTCTCGGCGAGGCGCTGCAACTCCCTGGCATCCAGAACCTGGTTGTCCACCAGACCCACCACGAAATCCTCCACCGACCCGTTGCAAAACCGTTCGATCAGTTGCCGCGCCGCCTCGACGGCAGCATTCCGCTTGCTGTCCGCGGGGCGATAGACATAGGTCCGCCCCACTACCGAGTGGGTGGCGTAGCCCTTTTCCTCGAGTTTCCGCAGCACGGTGCGGATGGTCGAATCCTTAAGAACGCGATCCTTCGCGACGCCCTCCCGGCAAGCCTCTGCCGTGCAGTCTGGATGCGCCCACACGTAATCCATCACAAGCTGTTCGAGGGCGGTCAACGGTTTGTGATCCCGAGTGCGAAATATCATAACGTTAAAAAATATAACGGCAGTGGCGGCGGAAGTCAATCGAAAAAATCGCCGGAACCACCTGCGCGTGTACCCTTGGTCATCCATAAATCTTTTCAACTGCGGTACTTGCGGCTCCGTGATCCGCAAATAGATAATGCAAGTGTCGCTGGAAACGGTATCGGGGCTCGCCGCACTCACAAAACAGTGGTGTGTGTAAAACTCGATGATTCACCTCTGTTAATGGTCGGGACCACCATTTCGCACTACGATGTTCTGGAGAAACTCGGAGAGGGCGGGATGGGTGTCGTTTATAAGGCCCGAGACATCCAGCTTGGCCGTTTTGTCGCTATCAAAGTCCTGATCCCCTCACCGGGCGAGTCCTCCGATCGCCACGCCCGCTTCATCCAGGAAGCCCGCGCCGCGTCGTCGCTGAACCACCCGAGCATCATCACAATCTACGAAATCGTCCAGTCCGAGAATGGCGAATGCATCGTGATGGAGTTCGTCCGGGGTCATACGCTGGCGGACACTGTCTCCACCGGCAAACTTCCAGTCATCGACTGCCTGAAGATCTCCATGCAGATCGCGGACGCCCTGACCGCCGCCCACAGTATCGGCATCGTGCACCGCGACCTCAAGCCCGCCAACGTGATGGTCACGCCGGAGGGGCTTGCGAAGGTGCTCGATTTCGGTCTCGCCAAGCTCGGCCAGGCCGAAGGCGCGCTCGACCTCACCGGTTCGACGGAAACCACGATCTCCATCCACGTAGCGAAGAGCCGCCCTCGCACGGCCGAAGGCGCCATCATCGGAACCGTCGCCTATATGTCGCCCGAGCAGGCGGAAGGCCGCCGGGTCGACGCCCGGTCGGACATTTTCTCGTTTGGTTCTGTCCTCTATGAAATGATCTCGGGCGAGCGCGCTTTTCACGGGGACTCCGGTCTCGAGATCCTCGCCGCCGTGCTGCGCGACATGCCGCGCGACCTGGATCGCCCCGGCCTCGACGTTCCACCCGAACTCGGCGAAATCGTGATGCGCTGCCTCCGCAAGGACCCCGATCAGCGCTTCCAGTCCATGACCGACGTGCGGACGGCCCTCGAGCAGATCTACTTTGCCTCTCGCTCGGGTATTATGAGCATCTCGTCCGGCGTCTGGCGCAAACCCGCGCAGGCGAAGGCCCCGCCGTCTATCGCGGTGCTCCCGTTCCTGAATCTCAGCTCGGACAAAGAAAACGAATACTTCAGCGACGGCCTCGCTGAGGAAATCATCAACGCTCTCACGCATATTCCGAATCTGCGCGTCACGGCTCGCACGTCCGCGTTCGCCTTCCGCGGCACTCAGCAGGATGTCCGCAAAATCGGCGAAGCCCTCAACGTCGGGAGCGTCCTCGAGGGCAGCGTACGCAAATCCGGCAACCGCGTTCGCATCAGTGTCCAGCTAATCTCGGTGGCCGATGGCAACAATCTCTGGTCCGAGCGCTTCGACCGCGAAATGACGGATGTCTTCGAGATCCAGGACGAGATCTCACAGAACATCGTCGGCAAGCTCAAGGTCAAGCTCACCAGCCAGAGCGGATCGTCCGTCGAAGCGCTGGCCATCGCGGGCCTCGCCGTCAAACGCTACACCGAGAACCTCGAAGCCTACAACCTCTACTTGCGCGGGCGCTATGAGCTTCACAAAATGACCCATGACGGGCTCGAGACCAGCAAGCGCCTCTTTGAAGAAGCGATTCACCTCGATCCCAACTATGCACTGGCGCATGATGGTCTCGCGTACGTCTGGTATACGCAGGGCTTCCTCGGATTCATCGCTCCGAAAGAGGCCATGCCAAAGGCCAAATCCTCAGTTCGCCGCGCCATCGAACTCGACGAAAGCGTCGCCGAGGCTCACGCCACGCTCGGCGTGATCCTCGCTCTCTACGATTGGGACTGGATCGGCGCGGAGCGCGAACTGCTTCGCTCCATCGAACTGAACGGTTCCTCCCCCGGCGCGCGCGACCTCTACTCCTTCTACTTCCTGCGTCCCGTGAACCGCATAAACGAAGCCGTCACCGAAGTGCAGAACGCGCTTTCGCTCGACCCGTTATCGATTTTGTTCCGCGTTCATCTGGGCTTTCTCTACTATCTGCAGCACCAGTTCAATCATTCCATCGCGCAGTTCCGCAAGGTTCTTGAAATGAACCCGCAGTATTACCTGGCCCACGCCATGATGGGGCCGGTCTATTCGCAGATGGGCGATGTCGATAGAGCGCTCGAATGCTATTCCAGCGCGCGTGTAGCGGACGCCGACAGCAAGTTCGTCGATTCCCTGGAAGCTATGACCCTGGCTCTTGCCGGACGTCACGAGCAGGCCAGGGAGATGCTCGACTCCATCTCGCAGCGCGCGATGCGCGAATACATTTCGCCCGTCAGCATCGCATACATTTGCACCGCCCTTGGCGACAAGGACGCCGCCTTCGAAAATCTCGACCGCGCCGTGTTTGATCGCGATCCTAACGTCGTCGGCCTCAAATCCAACCCGATATTCGAGAGCCTGCGCGACGATGAACGATACAAAGCCCTTATTTCCAAGCTTCAGCTCGAGAATTAAACTGGGTATTACGCCGAAGGCAGGGCCTCACGAAACCGCCGTTTAGCGGGTTCCGTCAGGAAATTCAATAGTATGTCGTACGGGTGGATACGTCTGCGTTCTTTCGCACCTTTTTTGTCTGTGCTTGCTCTTGCTTGCCTGGCGTGGCCCGCTGCTGCGCAGAACCGCATTTTCCTGGGCGGGCACAGGCCACCTCAGGCGACCTCTGAAAACGATGTCGGCCGGGTATCTTCGGCGCTGACTCTCCAGAACGTCTCCCTGTTCCTCAAGCCATCCGCGGCCCAGCAGGCTGATCTGGACGCGCTGCTCGCGCGCCAGCAGGACCCGGCGTCGCCGGACTACCACAAGTGGCTCACGCCGGACCAGTATGCCGCCCGGTTCGGCGCCTCCCAGTCCGATATCGACAAAGTGGTCGGCTGGCTCTCATCCGAGAACATGCAGTCGATTTCCGTAGCCCGCGGTCGTAACATCATTTCGTTTTCCGGCTCCGCCCGCCAGATTGAGCACGCGTTCGGGACAGAACTACATCGCTA
Organism: Bryobacteraceae bacterium; assembly: GCA_035262625.1. Taxonomy (GTDB): domain Bacteria; phylum Acidobacteriota; class Terriglobia; order Bryobacterales; family Bryobacteraceae; genus BOG-234. Next base: position 10,142 of record DATFSM010000161.1, on the reverse strand, counting down.
TAACGTGCATGGCGAAATGCATTTCGCCAACGCGTCCGATCCGTCTGTTCCCGCCTCAATCGGCGGCCTGATTCTCACCGTGCGAGGTCTCAGCGATTTCCGTCTGAAGCCCTACGCACGCCTGAAGGGCCCGGTGCCGGCGCCGAGATACACGTCCGGCGCCAGCGGCAACATCTACGTCGCTCCGGACGACCTCGCCACGATTTACGATGTCAAGCCGCTCCTCACCAGCGGCATTGATGGAACCGGGCAGAAGATTGCCGTTGTCGGACAGACCAACATCGATATCACCGACATCGAGACTTACCGCAAATTCTTCAACCTTCCTGCCAACGACCCGCAACTGATTCTGGTCCCGAACTCCAAGGACCCCGGCATTTCCAGCAACGACCTCATCGAAGCCGATCTCGACATCGAACTGGCCGGCGCGATCGCGCGGAACGCTCAGATCCTCTACGTGTATTCCAACGACGTGGAAGTCTCGGTTCAATACGCTATTTCAAACCAGATCGCGCCCGTTGTCAGCATGAGTTACGGCCTCTGCGAAGCGCTCACGGGCAACAGCAGTCTGCTCTCGATGCGTGCGCTTGCTCAGCAGGCGAACGCGCAGGGCATGACCTGGGTCGCCGCAACCGGCGATAATGGCGGCGCCGATTGCTACACAGGCAACGGCCGCGGCGCCTCGGGCTCCCAGCTCGCGGTTGATGTTCCGGCAAGCATTCCGGAAGTCACGGGCGCGGGTGGTACCGAATTCAACGAGGGCTCTGGATCTTATTGGGCGACTGCCAATAACGCGAATCACGCCTCGGCGCTCTCCTATATCCCCGAAATGGTATGGAACGACAGTGCGATCGATGGCAGTCCCTCTGCCGGCGGAGGTGGAGTAAGCACCGTTTTTACCAAACCCACGTGGCAGACCGGCCCGGGTGTTCCTTCCGATGGCTTTCGCGACGTGCCGGACATCGCGCTGGCGTCTTCCGTGGACCACGAAGGCATTCTGGTCTACAGCGGGGGGAACCTGGAACTCGTCGGTGGTACATCGTGCGCGGCGCCGACCTTCGCGGGAATGACGAGTTTGCTGAATCATTACCTGATCGCTAACGGCGTTCAGTCCACCGCCGGCCTTGGTAACGTGAACCCGCGCCTTTACGCTCTCGCGTCCTCTGGTGGGATCTTTCACGACATTACCGTAGGCAATAACATCGTCGATGGCTGTGTCGGCGCGCGTGGCGTGTGCAATACGGGACCTGTCGGCTACAGCGCCGGTCCCGGCTATGACCAGGCCAGTGGCCTCGGGTCAGTGGACCTGTACAATCTCGTCACCTCATGGCAGCAATCGTCCGCGCTGGTCAAACAGACAGCGGCGGTAACTTTGACCAGCGGCGCTTCCGCGGTTCTCGCGACGGACTCGGTAATCCTGACCGCCACAGTCCACGCCAGCAGCGGAACCCCCACCGGCACGGTTACGTTCTATGGGGGCGGCAGCTCGCTCGGCTCCGCGCCCCTCAACAATCAGATTGCGGTCCTCACCGTTGCGGCCTCGAAACTCGCGGTCGGCCTTAATACCCTCAGCGCCAACTACTCGGGCGACTCGAATTTCGCGCCCTCCGCGGGCACTCTCAGCCTAACGGTCGCCTCTTCTTCGATGATGTCGATTCAGGGTATCGGCAACGCGGCCTCGGGACAGCAGGCGTTCTCACCGGGAACGATCATTTCGATTTTTGGTTCGCTTCTTGCTTCGGGTACAGCGACCGCGGCCTCGATTCCGCTACCAACCTCGCTCCTCGGGACTACAGTCAGTGTCAATGGCGTGGCAGCGCCGCTCTATTTCGTTTCATCGACTCAGATCAACGCGCAGATTCCCTATAGCGTCCCGGTCAGCACGGTAGCTACCGTGGCGGTCACATTCGGAACCAACACGGTCAGCGCCACGATTCCCATTTCAACCGCCTCCCCGGGCATCTTCATCGATCCGTCGACCAAGGCGCCAGCCGGGTATCCCACCGCGAGCCGTGGCCAGACGATCGCCCTTTTCGTCACAGGCGCGGGCGCGTTGATGCCAAACGTCTCTACCGGGACGACTCCAACAGGTTCAGCGGTACCGGTCCCTACCCAAAGCGTCATCGTATCGCTCGGAAACATCAGCACCACCACCTTCGCCTATCTCGGCGTTCCCGTCTGGGCCATCGGGCTGATTCAGATTAATTTCAAGATTCCACAGAACGCCCCCCTGGGCTCGCAACCGGTGCAGGTGTTCATCAACGGGACGGTGAGCGCCCCGGTGAACATCCTGATTACGAACTAAGCGGCTTCGAACGCGCGTTCCACCGCCGCGACGCCCTTGCCGAGTTCCACCGGATACCCATTGGCGCGCAGCACTAATTCGAGCCCCGCAATCACGCCGAACATATCGGTAAAGTCGAAATATCCCAGATGCGCGAGGCGGAAGATTTTCCCCTTCATGCTCCCCTGACCGTTCGTGATCACCGCGCCGAACTTATCGCGGAAGCCCTTCACGATTGCGCCCGAATCCATTCCCGCAGGCGCTTTCACCGCCGTGACCGAACTCGCTGGCCGTTTGGCAAACACCTCCAGCCCCAGTTCGCCGCAGGCGTCGCGCGTCGCACGCGCCAGCGCCTGCGCGTTCAAGATCAGATTCTCCATGCCCATTTCGCGGATGTACTTCAGCGCTTCCGCCAGGGCAAGCACGATCGCCGTCGCCGGAGTCCAGCTCGATTCGCCCCCGTCGCCGCTCTTCTTTTCCTTCCGAAGATCGAAATAATAGCGGGGCAGGGAAGCCGTCTTGTTTTTCTCCCAGGCCTTCTCGCTGACCGACAGAAACGCCAGGCCCGGCGGGATCATGAACGCCTTTTGCGACCCGCCGATCACCACATCGAGACCCCAGCCATCGATATCGAGCGGCATCGTGCCCAGGCCGGTGATCGCATCGACCACGAGAATCGCGTCAGTCTTCTTTACCAGTCCGGCGATCGCGCAGACATCGTGTTCCGCGCCCGTGGAGCTTTCCGAAGCCTGCAGGAACACGCCCTTCGTTGCGGGCTCGGCCTTGAGCGCCGCCTCTATGCGCTCCGGCGTCACCACGTCGCCGTACTCCGCTTCAAGCACTGTCGCGTCCAGGCCGTAGGCGCGCGTGATCTCCGCCCACCGCTCTCCGAACTTGCCCGCCGTGCACACAATCGCTTTATCGCCGCGTGAAAACAAATTCGAAACCGACGCTTCCATCGCGCCCGTCCCGGAAGCCGTGAAGCACAGCACATCGTTGCGGGTACCGTACACTGCTTTCAGGTCTGTCAGCGCGCCTTTGTAGATTGTGCGGAACTCGGCGGTGCGATGATGCAGATCCGAAGCCATCATGGCGCGCAATGCCGGTGGATAGAGAGGGGTCGGGCCGGGCGTCAGGAGGCGCTGCTTGCGGATATACATGACTAGGAAGTAGAGTTTGTAGGATATCAAAATGCCCTTATCGGACCAGTTGCAGAAGGACCTCGTGGCGGCTATGAAAGCCAGGGATGAAGGCCGTTTGAGCGCCATCCGAATGATCAAGACCGCCCTTCAGAAAGCTTCCGTGGCAGACCCCTCCAAGCCACTCACCGAAGCCGTCGAACAGCAGCTCCTGAAGAGCCTGGTGAAACAGCGCATCGAGGCCGCCGAGATGTTCCGCAAAGGCGGACGCCAGGAACTCGCTGAAAAGGAAGACGCCGAGCGCAGGATCATCGAGAGCTACCTGCCCGCAGCCGCGAGCGACGAAGAGATCGATAGCGCCATCGCCGCCGCAATCGCCGAAACGGGCGCTAAAGAAGCCAAACAGATGGGCGTAGTCATGAAAGCCGCGCAGGTGAAACTCGCGGGCAAGACCTTCGACGGCAAATCTCTCAGCGAGAAAGTGAAATCCCGACTCTCATGACCCCGGTCCGCGAGCACAAGCCCTTCGTTCCGCCCAACGTTCAGATGAAGGAGTTCACGCTCCGCGCGGTCCTGCTCGGTCTCGCGATGTGCGTGATTCTCGGCGCTGCCAACGCCTACCTCGGGTTGCGCGCCGGACAGACCATTGCCGCCACTTATCCCGCCGCTGTCATCGGCATGGCGGTATTGCGCGTCTTCAAGGGCTCGATCCTCGAAGAGAACATCGCCCGAACCGCCGGCTCGATCGGCGAATCCGTCGCGGCCGGCGCCATCTTTACCATTCCCGCTTTCGTCATTTCGCGGTCCTGGCTCGACTTCTCTCCCGGCACGGCTTACTGGAAGTCCACCGCGCTGATGATGATCGGCAGCGTGCTGGGCGTTCTCTTCGTCTCGCTCGTCCGCCGCGTACTCGTCGAAGACCCCGAGCTCCCGTTTCCCGAGTCTGTAGCCGCGTCTCAGATCCACAAGGCGGGCCAGATGGGCGCGCAGGCGGCGAAGTTTCTCTTCTACAACATGGCCTTCGGCGCCATTGTCTTTCTTGCCGGAGCCTTCAACGGCTTCGCGACTGATAAGGACTGGTTTTTCGGCATCGGCCGCATCGGATCGACGTCCCTTCGCCTCGGTGCGCCCGGCACGAAGAATACTCTCGCCACGGGCGGCGTGACAGTCTTCTCCGGCCCCACGATTAGCCCCGCCTATGTCGGGGTCGGATACGTCATCGGACCCGCTCTCGCCTCACTCAACTTCTCCGGCAGTATTCTCGCGTGGGGGCTCCTCATCCCGCTCCTCATGTACTTCCTCGGGCCGCAATTAAAAGACTTCCTTCCGCCTAATTCCACCGGTGACGACTCCTGGCTCGGCATCGCCAATGGCGTATGGCGCTTTATCGTGCGGCCTATTGCGGTCGGCGGCATGCTCACCGGCGCGGCGTACACGTTGTTCCGTATGCGCAAGGCGCTCGGCGCCGGACTCGCCCGCGCCTTCCACGAACTGAGAGTCGGCGCCGCGCCACATGAGACCACGGCCCGCACGGAACGCTACATGAGTTCGCGCGTCGTCCTGCTCGGCATTTTTATCGTGTTCGCCCTGATGGTCATTCTGTATGCCTACCTGTCCGGCGGCATTCTGGCTGGTTCTGTCGCAGCCATCGTGATGCTCATCGTCGGCTTCTGCTTTGCCACCGTTTCCGGCTACCTCGTCGGCGTGATCGGCTCTTCGAACAATCCCATCTCGGGCCTCACCCTTTCCACCGTCATCATTGCCGCGCTTCTCATGGTCGCCCTCGGCGTGCAGGGAACGGGCGGAATCATCGCGGTCCTTGGAGTCGCCGCCGTCGTCTGCGTATCGAGCGCGGTCGCGGGCGAACTTCTCCAGGATTTCAAAGTTGGCTACATCATAGGTGGGACCCCGCGCAGTATTCAGATTGTCGAACTCATCGCTGTTCTCGTTGCCAGCGCCGTTATGTACTTCCCGCTGCTCGTTCTCCATCAGGGCAATATCAACGCCGGCGGAATCGGCTTCGGCGACCGAGCGCTGCCTGCTCCTCAGGCTGGTCTGATGGCCTCTCTGTCGCAGGGGATCGTCGGCGGAGATATGGCCTGGCCGCTGATTATCGCGGGCATGCTCTTCGGTGTCGCCATGATCATGATTGGCGTTCGCAGTCCCATGCTCGTCGCCATCGGCATGTATCTGCCCCTCGGTACTACCTTCGCCATCTTCGTTGGTGGCCTGGTGCGCTGGGTGTCCGACGTCTTCGCGCGCCGCCGCGATATGAACGAAGCTCAGAAGATCCGTATCGAGAGCGTCGGCGTTCTCGCTGCCTCGGGGCTCATCGCCGGAGAAGCGCTCATGGGCCTTGTCACCGCCACTTTCAACTTCTTCGACATCAGGATCCCGGTCATCTTCAAGGAACCCTCATACATCGTCGGACTCGCCGTCCTGACGCTCATTGCGATCACGCTCATTCAGGTCCCGCTCGCCAACGCCGGAAGGCCGGAGGATCCGCCCCCGCCCGCGGCCATTGTTTAGCGTCAGTTAGCGCAGCTATTTTTCTGATATCGTACCCGGAATGAGCGCTCTTTCCGCGCGTAGCCGTTTCCGCGCTGGCTTGCTCTTGTTGTCATCGATGACCGCTCCGGCGCTGTTTGCCGGGACGATTATCGCACCCACTGCCACCCTGCCGCCGCCAACCGCGGTTTATGTGTTGGGCAATACCTGTATTACGGTCGTTTGTCTGGAAAAAATCACGATTTCGAATTTCGTCCTCACCAAAGCCTCGATTTCCGGCTCCGATGAGCTGACAACGTCGGACCTTACCTTGAACGCCGATGTGTTCACAAATCCACCGGTAGGCCCCGGGATGTTTATAAATCCGATCGTAATGGCCGGTACCGTGGACATCACTTATTTCGGACGAAAAACGCTCATCGCCCAGGGCACATTCCCGGCCGAGATCACTTCGCTCGATCTTTCGGGCACGTTCAACGGATTAGTTGGTCCCAACCCCCATTCAGTCGACGCCCAGCTGAACCCCGCCCAGACGAGCGATGGCGTTACCAGCGTGAATGAGATCGGCAGGAGCAAATTCCTCATCGGCAGCTTTTTCGATGTCTTCGCCGAACTGTCGATCGATGGCGGACCATTTGTCCCCGGACCGCCGCGAGTACTGGATTTGGGTACGCCCGAACCGTCGAGCGCCTCGCTGATTCTGGGAGGATGCCTCATGGGTGGCGCGCTGCTCACGCGTCGGCGCCTTCGTAAACGAGCCTAGCGTACCGCTTCGATCATCCCCTTCCACGCGTCCTCATCCTGGCCCGTGCTGAGCTTGTTGCCGGCGCGGACCAGAGGAAGCCGCAGCAGTTTCGGCTCACGCTCGATCTTCGCCAGCAGTTCCGAATCCGACATTTTCATGTATCCGAGGCCGGCGTCGGTCCATGCCTTGCCGTCGGTGTCGCACAGCGCCCGCAGCCCGAATTTGTCAATGAACCGCTTGATCTCGCCGGGCGACATCGGCTTTTGCTTCAGATCCACCACCTGAATGGGTACGCGCCGTTCTTTGAAAAACCGCTCCGCTGCACGGCTTGGCTGGGAGTTCTTCGTCCCGAAGATTTGAACGTTCACCCCAGCACCTTTCCTGGATTCAGAATCGCTTCGGGATCGAGCGCCCGCTTCAGGGTTCGCATCAGAGCCAATTCCTCCGGTGTGCGGCAGACCTTCAGATACGCGCGCTTCTCGAGCCCGATTCCGTGTTCTGCGGAAATCGACCCCTGCCGCCCTTGCAGTCCCCGGTAAACGATATCCTCCACAAGCGCCCGCGCATCAGCCCTATCCGGTCCCGCGTGAATGTTCAGATGCAGATTGCCGTCTCCCATGTGACCGAACACAAAGCAGCGATTGTTCGGAAATTTGCCGTCCAGTTTCGAACGCACCTCGGTCACGTATTCGTCCATATGACGAATCGGCAGGCTTACGTCGAACCCGAACCAGGGACGATACTGATGAAACTGATCCACGTCATCCCGCAGCGCCCAGATCCCCTGCCGTTCGGCCGCCGTGGTCGCCACCACGCAGTCCGCCGCGTACCCTTTCTCCACCGCGCCCAGCAACGCCTTCTCAAAGCGCGCGGAGTCGGGGTCCGGATCGGATCCCAGCGCGTCTGCGATCACGTAATAAGGAAATGTCTGCGGGAGAATTGGTCTTTGCTTCGCCGGCGGAGTCGTCACCAACCGGTAAAACTCGTTCCACATCACCTCGAAAGCGCTGAGCGATCCCCCCAGAGCGCCGCCCAGTTCCTTCAGCAGCAGGGGAAGCTGACGAAACTCCTTTAGTCCCAACAGCGCCGTGTTCTGGCTTCGCGGGCGCGGCATTAACCGCAGAATCGCCCGCGTCACGACGCCCAGCGTCCCCTCCGATCCGATAAACAAGTGCTTCAGGTCGTATCCCGAATTGTTCTTAAGCGCTGGATACAGCGAAGAAATGACCGTTCCATCTGCCAGTACGGCTTCGAGTCCAAGCACTAAACTCCGCGTCATGCCGTACCGAATCACGCGGTTCCCGCCGGCATTGGTCGAGATCAGCCCGCCGATCGTCGCCGATCCCCGCGCCCCGAGATCGAGTGGAAACAACAGCCCCGCTGCGTCGGCCTTCTGCTGAATCGCCTGCAGCACCACGCCTGACTGCACAGTCATCGTCAGCCCCGCCTCATCGACCTCTTCGATACGGTTCATCAGCTCGAGCGAAAGCGCGATCTCATGGGAATGCGTCCGCGCGCCCTCGACGAGTCCCGTGAGGCCGCCTTGAGGAGCGATCGGCTGCCGAGCCTCATGGCAAAGCGCGAGAACCCGCGAGACTTCACTCGTATCGCGCGGGCGGACGATCGCAGCGGCCTCCATGGGCTCGCGCGAAATCCAACCCGCGCTCCTGCCGCGAACCTCATCGCCCGTAAGCACGCCGCCCGGCCCGAGCAACACACTCAGCGTGGAAATCAGATCAGTCGTGGTCAAGCAATCATCTTATGCAAGCCGCCAGGATGCCGCTGGCCCACGAAGTATCATGAGTGCGGATGCGGCAGAGGAGTTCAATCGACGAAATCATCGAGCTATACAAGCCCGATGTCGATCTCACTCTGATCGACGAGTGCCTGAAGCGGACGGTCGAAGAGCGGCTGGTCGCGCTTCAGGAGGCAAGTGCCGCGCTGGAAGAGTTGCGGGCGCAAACGGCGAAAGCGATTGAAAAATCTCGGTGATCTGGCGAAGGTTCTCGCATCGGCGAACATCGATTTCATCCTTGTGGGGGGAATCGCGGCCGCCGCGCACGGATCGGCGCGTGTAAGCTCGTATCGGCGCTGGAAAGCGTCAAGCCGTACCTGAGAGGCGCTCCTCCGGTCTTCCTTTTCGTTTCGACGTTCCGACGCTTGCTTCGGGCCTGAATTTCGCCTTGATTACGGATCTCGGCCCTATCAACCTCCTGGGAGACATTCCGGGCGGCGGACGGTATGAAGATCTTGCTTCCCGCACCATAGAAGTTGATGTTTTCGGGATCAGATGCGAAGTCCTGGATCTGGAGACCTTAATAGTGACCAAACGCGCTGCCGGGCGGCCGAAAGACCTGGATTCTCTGGCAGAGCTGGAAGTGATCCTCGACGAAGGGCGAAGACGCAGCGAGTGAAGTCCGGGGCAAATCCTCCGATCTTTTCCCTAAAATCGACGTATAGTCCCGTATGCAAACGATCCGACTGCTCGGGCCGGCTGTCGTGGCCGGCATCGTCCTGGTCCCAGCGGTTTTTTCGGAGACCGGGCCTCAGTTTGAAGTCGCTTCGATTAAGTTAGCCCACCAGGCGCCCGAACAGGCGACCATCGGCGTCCACATCGATGGCGCCCGAATCACCTGCAACTACCTGAACATCAAGGATTACCTTCGGATGGCGTATCGCGTGAAGGATTATCAGATCGAAGGCCCGGAAGTGATCAGTTCTGAGCGATACGATATTGCCGCGACCCTGCCTGCGGGCGCGACGCGCGATCAGGTACCCGAGATGATCGGGAACCTGCTCGCCGACCGCTTCCATCTGAAACTCCACCACGAGAGCAAAGAGTTTCCGGTCTACGCTCTCGTCCAGGGCAAAGGACCGCTGAAGATCAAAGAGTCCCCGATCGAGGACGGCGACGCGAAGTCCCCGATCAATGTGACCGGCGGGGGCAGCCGTGACGGCGTGGCGATTAATCTCGGGCACGGGGCGTATTTCAACTTCTCGGACAACAAGCTCGAAGCGAAGAAGCTGACCATGGCTCAGGTCGCCGAAACTCTGGCGCGTTTCGTTGACAAACCCGTCGTCGACATGACCGGTCTGAACGGAACTTACGACATCCTGCTGAACTTCAGCGAAGAGGACTATCGTGCGATGCTGATCCGCTCTGCAATTTACGCGGGAATCGACCTGCCGCCCGCGGCCAGACGCGTGATGGAATCGGCGTCAGGAGATTCGATCTTCTCGGCGATCCAGTCGGTGGGGCTGAAGCTCGAATCCCGCAAGGCGCCGCTCGACGTCCTGGTGGTCGATCACGCGGACAAGGCGCCGACCGAAAACTGATATGGAGCGACCTTGTCAAGCCCGCGATTCTTCGGGGATGAAGCATGTTTTTCCTTTCGCTTTGATGTGCGGAGCAGTTTTGGTGGAGAGCGGGCTTTGTCAGGGACGCGCCAGGCGCGGCAACGCGAAT
>DATFSM010000160.1:0-2172 GCA_035262625.1 Bryobacteraceae bacterium | reverse complement strand
CTTGTGCTGCTCATCGGCGCGGGCCTTCTCTTGCGAAGCTTTTGGAACCTCCTGCAAGTGCGTCCGGGCTTCGAACCCCACCAGATGGTAACCGCGAGAATATGGCTGCCCGTCCCGAACGTTCCGGCGGACGATGCCTACCGGCTGATCGGGAAGCGCGCGGCATATTATCGGGAAGTTCTGCGCCGTGTCGGCGCTCTGTCCGGCGTGGAGCAGGCGGCTACCGGTAGCGCCGAAAGTCTTCCCTTGGGCAATAAGCGGCGAAAGAACACCTTTACCATCGAAGGCCGTGCAACCGAATCCGAGCGGGTCCCGGTAGCCGAGGTCGCCAGCGTAAGTTCAGGATACTTCGATGTCCTGAAGACCCCTCTTCGAAAGGGGAGATTGTTCACTGAGCACGACAACTCAACAGGTCAGCGAGTCGCGGTGATCAACGAAGCGCTCCAGCGCGAATATTGGAAAGACAGCGATCCGGTCGGTCAGCATGTCCAACTGAATTCGGGACGGGCGCTACAGCTCACAGCCGCCGATTCGCGCGCTCCGAGCCGGCAAGCTGGCGCCGGAAACGTCACCATAGTCGGCGTCGTCGGTGACATTAAGACCGACAGCTTCGATGCGGGCGGCACGCCTCATATCTACCTCCCCGAGCCCCAGGCCCCATCTTACAATGCGGTTGTTTATCTCCGGACGGCCGCGGACCCTGGTGTTCTCGGCGAGGCAATTCGCCGCGAAGTGCAGGCGGTGGATCCGACGATCCCCGTCTTCGGAATTCAAACGATGGACGAGGTCGTCGCGAAAAGTATGGCGGCGCGCCGGTTTGCTCTGGAGATCCTGGGGATTTTCGCGATTGTGGCTTTCCTTCTGGCCTGTGTCGGAATTTACGGAGTAATGGCTTATGCGATAAGCCAACGCACCGGTGAAATCGGTCTTCGGATGGCGCTAGGCGCCCGGCGCGGCGACATTCTAACAGTCGTCTTGAATGAAGCCGCGCTAATCGTCATCGCCGGCGTGGGCGCGGGGCTACTAGGATCTCTTTTATTGACGCGCTTCCTCCAGACGTTGCTTTTCGACATCAAGCCGACCGACCCGTTGACGTTCGGGGTGCTGACGATACTGTTGGCCGGCGTCGCACTATTGGCGAGCTTCATTCCCGCGCGGAGAGCGAGCCGGATTGATCCGCTCATTGCACTGCGCCATGAATAACAAGAAACGAATATGGCCGGCGGTCTGTCCGATAAAGACCTACTCTCTGGAACTGGTTGATACCACGCGAATCGACCAGCCAACCCGAGTTGGAGATGGACGAGACGAAGAATATGTACCTGCACCCGATCGCAGGATCGGATGCTGGATAGAGTTGGCGCGGGGCTGTTTACCAAGCCTTGTTTTGATACGAGACGAGAGGATTTCATGATGAAAACAATTCGAATGGGAACCGTGGGATATGCGGCGGCGATCGCAGCGCTGAGCCTTTATTCATTGCAGGCGCAAACCGTTCAAGCGTCGCTCGCCAAGGAAGCCGGGACGCTGTCCGATAAATTCAGCGGACTTGCTCGCGTCATGGCGAGTAAGTATGACTGGAAGCCAGGTGAAGGCGTGCGATCGGTAAGCGACGTATTTAACCTGATCGTGGCGGAGAACGGGGTGCTCGCCAGAACGCTGACCGGCGCAGCTGCCGGCGGCCGGCCGGCGCCGATTACCGATCCGGAGAAGTTGCAAGAGGCATTGAAGACGTCTTATGCGAACGTGCAGAAAGCTATCGAGGGACTTTCGGATGCGGATCTAAAGGCTCCGGTGAAAATATTCGGAAAGGACATGACCAAGGAAGAGGCTGTCCGTTACCTTTTCGGGGATCAGCACGAGCATCTTGGACAGTCGATCGCTTATGCGCGCACGAACGGCGTTGTCCCGCCGTGGTCGAAATAAGCGTGTTCATCCAGGCCGCGGTACTTCGCGAACCGCACCAGCCGAGTCATGGAGATCGCGTGACGGAAGCAAAGAAGTCCTGAGCGCCACGGAGCGTCGATTCTCTCTAGCTGTTGTTGCGACGGGCGGGATTCTGATGTAACTTGCTCGCGCATTCGATCAAAAGTCGGCAGGGCCAATTCTCAGAAGTCGCCTGTTGTTTTCCTGCAGATCGCAGACAATTCACACGAGATGCCCAAGGCAGCG
>DATFSM010000159.1:0-173317 GCA_035262625.1 Bryobacteraceae bacterium | reverse complement strand
CTACACCAATCTGATGCGCCAGCAGATTTCGCAGCACTGGAATCGCGCCGATGTGCATGCGTCTCCTTCCCAGCGATGCGCCATCACCTTCACCATCGCGCGCAACGGAACGGTCGGCAACGTTCAGATCTCGCATCCGAGCGGCAGCTATCTGCTCGACAACTCGGCCCGCCGGGCCATCGTCGATTCCAATCCTTTACCCTCCCTGCCCACTGCTTTTACGGGCAATGAAGCCACCGTGGAAATCTGGTTCCAGCTAACACAATGATGCGGAAATATTTCATCGCCTTTCTATGCGTCGCGGCGTGCGGCGCAGCGCTCTTAATGGCTCAGGACATCACTGCGTGGATTAACGGGGCCGGGGGCGGTAAGCCAGCCCTTGCGGTACCCGACTTCCGCGGCGCAGGCGGCGCTCAGCCACTGATGGCCGCCTTTAACTCGACGCTCTTCACGGACCTCGATAAATCGGGCTGCTTCGACATGCGCGCGAAGAGCCTCTACCCGCTCAACAATCCCCAGAACCCGGCGGATCTGCGGCCCGAAGACAACCACCAGGGCTACGCTCTTTCGGATTGGTCCGGCTCTCCTGTGAACGCCTCCCATCTCGTGTTCGGCTATGCGGCGGGCGTCAACGGCGCGCTGGCCATTTACGGCAATGTCTATGACGCGCGTGTCCAGAACATCTCCTCAGCGCAATTGATGACGCAGCGGTACGCCGGGTCGCTCGATGAAGCGGGCGCCACGCGCGCGGCGCATCAGTTTTCCGCGGATATCATTCAGAAGTTCTGCCCGGGCGCGGGTTCACTTCTCGGCAGCCGCATTTATTTCGTCTCGAACCGCAGCGGTAATGACGAAATCTGGGTGATGGATTGGGACGGCAACAACCAAAAGCAACTCACCAATCTCCGTTCGACTTCAATCATGCCGACCATTTCGCCTGACGGGTCCCGGATAGCGTTCACAACCTACGCCAAGGGCACGCCGCGCATCATGATGGTGGATTCGCAGACCGGCCGCTCGCTGCCTTTCTATAACCAGGAAGCCTCACTGAACGCCAACGTCACGTTCACGCCGGACGGCAAACAAATTTACTACGTCTCATCCGCTTCCGGACTCGCACAGATCTTTACCGCCGAGCCAAACGGCCAGGGCTTCCGGCGCGTTTCTCATCGCGACGCCATCGAAGCCGAACCGAAAGTAAATCCCAGGAATCCGAACATTATCTATTTCGTCAGCGGTCCGGGACCGCAGCAGATCTACGGTATGAGCGGGGAAGGGGGAGGCGCGGAGCGTATCACCAACGGCGAGGGCGAGGCGTCGAATCCATCATGGAATCCGGACGGGCAGCACATTGCGTTTTCCTGGACTCGGGGCTACGCGAAAGGCGACTGGAACATCTTTGTGATGGATGTCGCGACGCGCCAGTATGCCCAGCTAACGCACAGCGAAGGGCGCAACGAAAACCCCGTCTGGGCGCCGGATGGAAGGCACATCGTTTTCGCTTCCACTCGCGCCGGACGATACCAGATATATTCAATGCTGGCTGACGGTACTCAAGTCACAAGACTCACTCAACAGGGCACAAATAGAACTCCCGTATGGGGAGTAAAGTAATCATGAAAAAATACTCGCTGTTTCGAGCAAGTCTGTTTTTCGCGCTGCTTTGCCTGATCCTTGCTTTCGTCGGATGCAGCAAGAAGCCTCCCATTCCGCCTCCTCCTCCGCCGCCGAGCGTAGGCAACACGACGGCCCCGGGCCCCACGAATGGTCCGGTCATCGCGGAATTCACGGCCGAACCGGCCGCCATTGAACTGGGTCAGTCCGCTCTGCTGCGCTGGTCCGTAAGCGGCGCAAACGATATTTCTATCGATCACGGCATTGGTTCCGTGCAGGCTACCGGCACCTCACGAGTGAGCCCTCGTGATACGACTACCTATACGCTGATCGCAAACGGCCCCGGCGGCACGAGCAGGTCCGCCGCTACGGTGCGAATCGTTTCGCCGCCCCCGCCGCCTCCGCCCGTCACCCGCGAAAACACGAGTGCCCGCGGCACTTTCGAGACACGCGTTGCGTCCGACCTCCAGGACGCGTTATTCGACTACGATTCGAACAACATCCGCGATGACGCCCGCGCCGCCCTCACTGCCGACGCGGACGCGATGAAACGGATCTTTATCGATTTTCCGGGCACGGTCATTAATGTGGAGGGCCACTGCGACGAGCGCGGCTCGGCGGAATACAACCTCGGTCTCGGCGACCGCCGCGCCAGCTCCGCGCGCGATTTCCTCGTTCAGTTGGGTGTACCTGCGGACAGGCTCAAGACCATTAGCTACGGGAAGGAACGCCCGGCCTGTACCGAGTCGAACGAGAGCTGCTGGCAACGCAATCGCCGCGCCCACTTCTCCTCCGGCCAATAGGGGTCGGAATCGGCGACAATGGAGGCATAAAGAATGCGCATTACTCCTTTATTCGTAACGGCAACGCTTCTCCTGACCACTGGCTCCGCATTCGGAGCCAGCAAGGAGCAGCAGGAAATGCAACGCGATATCGCGCAACTTCAGGAACAGGTGCGTTCCCTCCAGAGCAGCTTCGATCAAAAGATGACCGCCGTTCAGGTACTGGTTCAGCAGGCGCTGGATGCCGCGACCAAGGCGAATACGAATGTCAGCGTACTCAATTCGGCGGTCAGTACCAGTCTGGAGCGGGAACTGAAGCAGGCGCTCACGCCCATCGCCGGTCTGGCCGCCAAGGTCGATAACACGAACAACGATGTGGCCGAAGTCCGCAATCAGGTGCAGGACCTCAACTCATCCATGAACCGGGTTTTGCAGATCCTGACCGACATGAACAATGCGATCAAGGTGATGCAGCCGCAGCAGGCGCCTCCGCCGCCCACGAGCGGAGGACCTGGCGCTTCCGCTCCGCCTCCTCCCGCGGATGCTCTCTTCACTGGCGCCATTGGCGACGAAAACGCTGGCCGCCTGGATATGGCGATTTCAGGATACCAGCAGTTCATTAAGAACTACCCCGATAATCCGAATGCCGCCCGCGCGCAGTACAACATCGGCAATTCCCATTACACGCAGCAGAAATACGATCTCGCCGCTGCCGACTTCGACACTGTGATCGTGCGCTACCCCGAGGACTCCACCATCACGCCGCAGGCCTACTTTATGAAAGGCATGTCGCTGAAGAACACCAACAAGTCCGAGGCGCGGCGCACCTGGCAAGCGCTGATCACAAAGTATCCTCGGTCAGACGCCGCAGCTCAGGCCCGCGAACAGCTTCGCGCCATGGGCGTTTCGACAACTACGAACGCCTCGCCGGCTACCAAGCGTAAAGCAACTCACTAGTGGCCCGGGCACGCGACTTCAGTCGCGTTTCTAGCGGTCTTTATTTCAATTCGATCACCAGCGTCCGGTAAGTCTTCGTCCCTAAATTCGTCAACTGCGGCGCGGCTTCGCCCTTGTTATGCCAAATCACATCCCCCGATTTGCGCGTCCGCACCTCCTTCGCTCCCGTATCCGGATCGATCCTTTCATAGCGCGAATCATCCAGAAACACGATGACCTGGTCTGAAGGCCGGACCGATTTCTCGCGCGGCTGACCCGGCGCGTAGTCCAGTTCCGTCACGCGCACCCGCGCATTCTCGAGTTTGGCGGAACGCGAAACATCCGCGCGTCCGGCCGCATACGCGCCCAGCAGGGCGGCCGCAACAGCCCATTTCTTCATACCGGGAAACTATCACAATGATGGTTGCGGTTTCTCGCCGCATGTTGGCACAATGGCCTTGCCATGAAACTGCGGGTACTGGGAGTGATCCTCGCCGGAGGCAAGGGAACCCGGCTTTATCCTTTGACGAAAGAGCGCGCCAAGCCAGCCGTTCCGTTCGGGGGTAAGTACCGAATCGTCGATTTCGTCCTCAGTAATTTCGTCAATTCCGGAATTCACTCGATTTATGTCCTAACTCAGTTCCGCAGTCAGAGTCTGCTCCAGCACCTGAACGATGGCTGGCAGATGGGTGGCCTCCTCAAGAACCAGTTCATCATTCCGGTACCGGCGCAGATGCGCTCCGTCGGCGAGACCTGGTACCAGGGCACGGCCGACGCCATTTACCAGAACATCAATCTCATCGAACAGACGGAACCCCACGTGGTCGCGATCTTCGGCGCCGATCATATCTATCGCATGAACATCGCGCATATGATCGATTTTCATGAGGACCTCAACGCCGCCTGCACGGTAGCAGCAATTCCAACCGATAAAAAACACGCCCACGAATTCGGCGTCATCGAGGCTGACGAGACCAACCGCATCGTCGGATTTCATGAAAAGAACCCCGACGCCCCGACGATTCCGGATAAGCCCAACCACGTTTACGCGTCGATGGGCAACTATCTCTTCGCGACCCGCATGCTGCTCAAAGCCCTGCGCGACGATGCTGCCGACGAAAACAGCACGCATGATTTCGGCCGCGATATCCTTCCGAAACTTGTCGCCGAACGCCACCCGATTTACGCGTACGACTTCCAGACCAATTCGATCCCCGGCGAACCACCCGACCGTTGCGCGTACTGGCGCGATGTGGGGACCATCGACGCTTATTGGGAAGCCAGCATGGATCTGCGCGCCATTGTTCCGGCTCTGAATCTTTACAATCGGCAGTGGCCTCTGCGCACCAGCAGCTATCCGGACCCTCCCGCCAAGTTCACCTTCGACGAGCAGAACCGGCGCGGTGAGGCGGTCGATTCCATCGTCTCCGGCGGCTGTATTCTTTCTGGCGGCCGGGTGAAGGGATCAATCCTCGGCCGCAGCGTGAAGGTCCACACGGGCGCCTATGTGGAAAACAGCGTCATCATGGACAACTGCGACATCGGCCGGCGTGCTCGCATTCGGCGGGCCATCCTGGACAAGAACATCAGGGTACCGGAAGACGCGACCATCGGATACGACCCCGAACAGGATCGCCGCCTCTACCATGTAACCGAAAGCGGCCTGGTTGTGGTCGAAGGCAACCGCACTCCCGTCGACATTACAACGGTTTTTGTGTAGCCCGACGGGCGATAAAATGGGCTAAACCAGTGGTTTTAGCCCTGTTATTGCTGCTCGCGGCATCCACCCCTTTTGACGACGCCTTCCGCGCCGGGCTCATTGCGCTTCAGAACGGAGACTTTGCCGCCGCGCGGACGAATCTCGAAGCCGCGGAAAAGCTAAACCCGAAGGACGGCCGCGTCTGGGTGGCGTTGTCACAGGCCCATTGGCGTCTTCACAATACGGCCGAGGCCGAAGAGGCTGCCGAGAAGGCGGCGGCTCTGTCCCCCGAAGATCCCGCCGTGCTGCAGAGTCTCGCCATCTACTATTCCGAAACGGGCGCAACTCTGAAAGCCGCTGAGGCAGCAGCGAAATATTCATCCAAAGTCCCATCGGACCAGCCCGCCGCCGACCGCGCCGCCGAACTCTATTTCGAAGCCTCCCGTCCGCTGCTCGAACAGCAGAAATTCGAAGAAGCGATCGCGATTCTCGAAAATGGCGCGGCTCTTCTTCCAAAGAGCGCGCAGTTGCAACTTGCGCTCGGCGTAGCTGACTATGGCCTGCGCCGTTTCGATGAAGCCGCCGGCGCGTTCCTTCGCGCCATCGAAATCTCGCCCGACACGGAGCAGCCCTACTCATTTCTGGCGCGCATGCTGGATCAGATCCCGGCGCGTCTGCCGGAAGTGGCGAAGCGCTTCGTCGCCTACGAGTCCGCGCACCCGGATAATCCCGCTGTCTACCTCTGGCACGCCAAAGTTCTCAACGCTCAGGCCATTCAGCCCGACGAAGCGATCCGTCTTCTTTCGAAATCCATTTCGATGAAGGACAGCGATCCCTCCGCGCATTTCGAGCTGGGCTCCGTTTACGACCGGTTGAATCGCTTTTCCGACGCCGCCGCCGAATATGAACGCGCCATCGCGCTTGCGCCGTCAGATCCTGCGACCCATTACCGCCTCGCCCGCGACTACGACCGCCTGGGCAAACCGGATGCCGCGCAGGCCGAACGCGAGAAACACGCGCAGCTGGTTCAGGCCCGCGAGGCCGTCCGTTGACCCGCCGCGAATTCATCGCCGCGGCGGCAGCCGCCGGACTCGTAGCTTCAAAGTCCCCCGCCGCCACGCCGTTCCCGGTCCATTACGCCAAACCGAATCCTTATGACGCCGCGCTGCGCTTTATCAGGCCGGGCACGGACGAATTCAAATCCGAGAAAGAAGCGGTCGAATGGGAGTCTCGCCTCTATCGCATCTTCGCTGGCAAAGAGCCCGCTCCGCCCGCGCTTCAATCCTGGACCAATCGCCGCGCCGAAATTCTGGCTGCGCGCTTCTACGTCCTTCCTGGTTCGCGTGTCCGTTACGAGATCAAGACCGCGACCGAATACCATACAGGCCTTTGGTCCCTGCCCGATTTTCGCGCCCTCGCGGAGGACACCGTCACCTCGCCGCGGCCGTATTTCACCGATGTCACGGGTCATGTCTTCGGTGCGGTCCCATCGTTCCGTGACCAACTCATCCCGGGAAATCCGTATTGGCGCGCGCGCCTCGACTCCGCCTGCGGAATCGACGTCTTCGGCAATCAGGGAATCTCCGTTGCGGACATCGACAACGACGGCGTCGATGAAATCTACGTGCTGCAGCCCGCCGGTCTTCCCAACCGCCTCTATCGCATCCGCGAAGATGGAACAGCCGAAGACATCACCGAACGCTCCGGACTCGGCATCCTCGACGAAACCACTTCTGCTCTCTTCGCGGACTTTCGCAATTCCGGAAATCAGGACGCGGTCGTGCTGCGCGCCTCCGGCCCGTTGTACTTCGTCAACCAGGGTGATGGGCGCTTTATCGAAAAGCCCAACGTCTTTCGTTTCGAAACCAATCCGGCCGGCTCCTTCACCGGTATGGCCGCCGCCGATTACGACCGCGACGGGCGCCTCGATCTTTACCTCTGCTGTTACGTCTACTTCCAAAGCGAAGACCAGTATCAATATCCCGCGCCTTATCAGGACGCGCGCAACGGCCCGCCCAACTTTCTGTTCCGCAATCGTGGCGTTCTGCCCGATGGCGGCATTCTCTTCGAAGACGTCACCGCGCAATCGGGCATGAACGACAACAACAACCGTTTCAGCTTCGCTCCCGCCTGGTGCGACTTCGATAACGACGGCTGGCCCGATCTCTTTGTAGCGAACGATTTCGGCCGCGGCAATCTCTATCGCAATCACGAAGGCAAGTTCCGCGACGAAGCCGCGCGCCTTGGACTGGACGGCGCGGGTCCCGGAATGAGCGCCTCATGGTTCGACTACAACGGCGATGGGCGCCCTGACCTCTACGTCTCCGATATGTGGACCGCCCCCGGCCAGCGCGTCGTCACCGACCCCGCATTTCAGCCCGCCAAAGGCCATGCCGAGGACTTCCGCCGCCACACCAAAGGCAACTCGCTCTACCGCAACAAAGGCGATGGATCGTTCGAGGAAACCGGAGCCCACGAAGGCGTCGAGATGGGTCGATGGGCCTGGAGTTCCGGCGGCTTCGATTGGGACCTTGATGGCGTCCCGGAAATTCTCGTCGCGACCGGCATGGTCACCAACCGCGTGGGAGCCGATCCGGCCGAAGATCTGAATGGCTTTTTCTGGCGTCAGGTAGTCGCCAAATCGCCCCCGAAACAATCCCCCGCGCCCGATTATGAAAACGGTTGGAACGGCCTGAATCAATTGATTCGCGGCGATTACAACTGGAACGGTCAGGAGCCGAACGTTTTTTACGTCAAACGCGACGGACGCTACCGCGATGCGTCGGGCGTGAGCGGCCTGGATTTCGCCGACGATACACGAAGTTTCGCCCTCATCGATTTCGATCGCGACGGAGTACCCGACCTGATCCTCCGAAATCGTCTCGGCCCGCAGATTCGCGCGATGCGCAACGACTCCACTGCCAACCGTCCTTCCATCGCCATCGCGCTTCAGGGCGTCAAGTCGAATCGCGACGCGATCGGCGCCCGTGTCACGGTGAATGGCCAAACCCTGTTCCTTGCCGCGGGTAGCGGTTTCCTGACCCAGCATTCAAAAAAACTCTATTTCGGCCTCGCAGGCAAGCCCACTGCAACGGCAGAAATCACCTGGCCGTCCGGCGCAACGCAGCGAATCGCGGATCTGGCGCCCGGCCACTGCTACACGATCGTCGAAGGTTCCGCTGCTGCCAAAGCGGCCGCGTTCCGTCCGCGAACGCAGCGCGCCGCCTCGTCTGTCGCCGGACAAAACAACCCCGAATTCGGCGACTCATGGCTGCTCGAACCTGTTCCCACCCCGGACCGCCGCACTCCGAAAGGCGAGAACGCATTCCTCGTAATCCACGCCGGCGAGCCGCCGAAAATCCCGGGAGGCATCCCGGTCGAATATCTCGATGTCCGTCAGGAGAAGGACGACGTCGCCGCCGTCTATTCACTCTTCCGCCGCTACCTCTTCGAATACCGCGTCGATCTCGCGCTGCCCCTTGTGCTTCTGATTGACGGCGAAAGCCGCGCGCGCAAGGTCTATGCCTCGCCGCCGTCGCCCGCCCAGATGCGCGGTGACCTCGCGCGCATCGCTGAGAATCACACGCTCGCCCTGCCCTTTCCCGGACGCTATTACTTGCGCCCGCATCGCAGCTACTTCAAGCTCGGCGCCGCGTTCTATTGGGCCGGATATCCGGACCGCGCCCTGCCCTACCTCGCCGAAACGCTTCGTGGCGAACCCATGAACTGGAAGGCGCTCAACGCCATGGCGCGCATCCAGTTCGAACTCGGCCGAGACAAAGACGCTCTCACCTCTTTCCTCCAGGTAATCGACATCCGCAACGACTACCCGCCCGCCTTCGTCGGTGCGGGCGAAGTCTACGCCAAACAAAACGACCGTCCCAACGCCCAACGCATGTTCCACCGAGCCATCGATCTCGACCCCAAATGCGCCGATGCGATGAACCAACTGGGGCTGCTCTCCGCCCAGGCCAACGACCTCACCGACGCGCGTAGCTGGTTCCAGAAAGCCATCGAAGCGCAGCAGGACCACCCCGGCGCCATCAACAATCTCGCCGTCCTCTACGCCAAAATCGGCCAGCCTGCCGACGCAATCGCAGCCTTCCGCTATGGAATCAAAACCAATCCGGACGACGACGAACTCTATCTCAATCTCGCGCGCATCTACGTTACGATGGGCGAGCGGGAGAAAGCTCGCATGGCGCTGAACGAACTCATGGAGCGCAAGCCCGGCAACCCGACCGCCACCCACGCTCTTGCCCAACTGGAGTCCCAATGATACCCGCAGTCGTATTAATCATCCAGGCGATCTCATCTTCCGGCCGCATTGTGAACATGACCGAATCGCCCTCGGCGCGTCTGAATCCGCCGTTCCTGTTGGCGCCCGGAGCGCCTCCCATACTGAGCTTTCGCTACTTCGACGCGAGCGACCGTGGCCGCTTCGGCAACCTGGGCTTGATGACAGACGATGCCGGTCATTAGTCCACGCGTCTGGCAGGTATCGGCATGCCTGCTCTTTTCCACTTCCGTATTCGGCCAGTCGGTAGTCGATGGAATCGACGCATTCAACAAAGGCGATTACGCGAGAGCGGCGAAACTGCTTTCGCAATCTCAGGATCCCGCTGGCAGGGCCTTCTATGCCTTGACTCAGGCCGCAACCGGCCACTGCGCCGAAGCGCTGCCGGAACTTACCCGCGCTTTCGGCGAAAAAGACACACGGCGGCTGGCCGGAATCGCGCTGGCTCAATGCCGCATTTCAACCAGCGATTTCACAAACGCCGCGCCCGTCGTCGCCGAACTCGAGAAGGACTTCCCGTCCGATCCCGATGTCCTCTACATCGCGGCCGACTATCACATGAAGGCGTGGAACGACGCGATCTACCGCATGTACCAGAAGGCGCCCGGCTCGTGGCGAGTCGATGAACTCTCCGCTGTTGTCTTCGAGACTCAGGGCAAATTCCCCGAAGCGATCGACGAATATCGCAAAGCCATCGCCAAGAACCCGAAAGCGATCGACCTCCATTACCGTCTCGGCCGAGCCCTTCTGCATCAGTCCCATGACCCCGCAGTTCTCGATCAGGCCCGCGCCGAATTCGAAGCCGAAGTCGCGCTCAATCCGTCCGACGCCGTGGCCGAATACCAGATCGCAGAAATCTTCGCGACCCAACAGAAGAAGCCCGAAGCCGCCACTCACTTCGAGCGCGCCGCGGAACTCCGCCCTGATTTTCCCGAAGCCCTGATTGCGGTCGCCAAGCTTCGTTCCGAAGCTCATCGCTATCCCGAAGCCGTGGATCTTCTCGAACGCGTCATCAAGCTGCAGCCGCGCAATGAGACCGCGCACTACAACCTGATGATGGCCTACCGAAACGCGGGCCGTACGGCTGACGCGCAGCGGGAGAAAGACGCCCTCGACAAACTCCAGAAACCACCCGAAGGCGAGTTCACCGATTTCCTGAAGCGGCTCGGGGAGAAACCTCAAGAAGCCAAACCGTGAAGAGGCTCCTCGCGCTTTTTATCGCCGGAATTGCCGCCGCCCAGAACATCGCCTCCCCGCCCGATTTCCGCAACGTAGCTCGTGAAGCCGGCCTCACCCAGTCGATCCCGAACGGCGGCTCCGAGTCCAAACAGTTCATCATCGAGACCACCGGCAGCGGAGTCGCCTTCATCGACTACGACAACGACGGGCTCCCTGATATCTTCATCGGCTCCGGCCCTGGCTCCCCCAGCCGCATGTACCACAACGAAGGGAACGGCAAGTTCCGAGATGTTACCGCTGCCCTCGGCCTAACCCGCGAAGGATGGACCCAGGGCGTCTGCGCGGGCGACTACGATAATGACGGCTTCACCGACCTCTTCGTCACCTACTGGGGCCAGAACGCGCTCTACCGCAACATCGGCGGCCATCGATTCGAAGATGTCACAAAGCAGTCCCACCTGCTTCAGGACCGCACGCGCTACAACTCCGGCTGCGCCTTCCTCGACTACGACAATGACGGCAAGCTGGACTTGTTCGTCGCGAACTACCTGAAGTTCGATTTCGAAACGACCCCGAAGCCCGGCGCGAACCCTTACTGCTTCTACCGCGGCATCGCTGTGAACTGCGGCCCCCGTGGCCTGCCCTTCGACCGCAACATCCTTTATCACAACGAAGGCGGCGTATTTCGTGATGTCTCCGACGCGAGCGGAATTTCGAAGCCCGACGGCAACTACTCACTGGGCGTGCTCACCGGGGATTTCAACGGCGATGGACTGACCGATATTTACGTCGCAAGCGACCAGACCCCATCCATCCTCTACATCAACCGCGGCAACGGCCAGTTCACGGATGAAGCGCTTTTCCGCGGCGTCGCGCTCGATGACAACGGCAAGGCGCTCTCCGGCATGGGCGTCGCGGCGGCCGACTACGTTCACGACGGCCTGCCTTCCATCTTCCGCACGAACTTCTCGGACGAACTCGAAACTCTCTACCGCAACCGAAGCAAGGGCGAGTTTCAGGACGTCAGCGTAGAATCCGGCCTGGGGCAGAACACGCGTTACGTCGGATGGGGCTGCGGTTTCTTCGACTTCGACAACGACGGCTGGCCCGACCTGCTGCTGGTCAATGGCCACGCCTTCCCCGAAGTAGACAAGCTCAAAATAGATATCCAATATCGCGAGCGCGCCATCCTCTACCACAATGATCACGGACGCTTCGTTGATATCTCGCAATCCAGCGGCCCGGCGATTCTCGAGAAGCATTCCTCGCGCGGCCTCGCGTTCGCTGATTACGACAATGACGGCCTGGTCGAAGCGCTTGTGAATAATCAGAACGAACCGCCATCATTGCTCCATCTGAGCAATCGCCCACCGAATCACTGGATAGCCCTGAAGCTCGAAGGCGTGAAATCCAATCGCAGCGCCATCGGAGCGAAGGTGAAAGTCACCGCGGGAAATCTCGTCCAGACCGCCGAGGTACGCAGCGGCGGCAGCTATCTCTCTCAAAGCGACCTTCGCCTTCACTTCGGCCTGGGAAACGCCCGCGCAGTGGACAAAATCGAAATCACCTGGCCCGGCGGCCACCTGCAGAACCTCACCAGCCAGACCGCCGACAAAACGTTCCTGATCCGCGAGCAGTAAGACGCGACCCCGCGCCATAATACTGCCATGTCCCAGGTCAACCGCCGTATCGTGCTTGCCTCGCGCCCAACGGGAGAACCGGCGCCCGAAAACTTTCGGCTGGAAGAAACGCCGATTCCAGCCCCACGTGAAGGAGAGGCGCTGCTGAAGACGCTGTGGCTTTCGCTCGATCCCTACATGCGAGGCCGGATGAACGATGCGCCGTCTTACGCCGCCCCCACCGGCATCGGCGAAGTAATGCCAGGCGCAACTATATGCGAAGTGATGGGCGCCGGTCAGTTAGTCGCCGCTGCTACAGGCTGGCAGGAATACGCCGTGGCGCCCGTGAAAACGTTGCGCCCCATCGATATATCTCTGGCGCCGGCGCCCGCGTGGCTTGGTGTCCTTGGTATGCCCGGCCTCACTGCCTATGGCGGTTTGCTGAACATTGGACAGCCGAAACCCGGTGAGACGGTAGTCGTTGCGGCTGCTTCGGGCCCGGTGGGCGGCGCAGTTGGCCAGATCGCCAAAATCAAAGGCTGCCGCGCGGTAGGAATCGCCGGCGGACCCGAGAAATGCCGCCTGGTCCGCGATGAGTGGAATTTCGACGCCTGTATCGATCACCGCGCGGCGGATTTCGCAGCGCAACTGAAGGACGTCTGCCCCAATGGTATCGATGTCTATTTCGAGAACGTGGGCGGTAAAGTCCTGGAGACGGTAATCCCCCTCCTGAATAATTTCGCCCGTATCCCGTTATGCGGCCTGGTCGCCTGGTACAACCTGGACAGACTGCCCCAGGGTCCGGACCGCTCACCGATCCTGCTGCGAACCATACTGACTAAGCGCCTGTTCGTTCGCGGGTTCATTGTGACGGACTTCATGTCTCAGTTCGCCGACTTTCAGCGGGACGTGCCCGCGTGGGTTGCTTCAGGGCGCATGAAACATCGCGAGCACATCGTAGAGGGCTTGGCCAACGCCCCGAACGCCCTGATCGGGTTGTTGAAGGGAGAAAACTTCGGAAAGGCCGTAATTCGGGTCAGCTAAGGCTGCAAAGAAAAACGGCCCGCCGAAGCGGGCCGTTTCCCTTACCTACTACTTTGGAATGCTGGCTTAGAACTGGAGCCGCAGCGAGAACTGAACGTGACGTTCCGTTCCCACGTTGGCGCCGAGCACCCTACCGAAGTTTCCGTTGCCGTTAATAGCCGGAGCCGTCGCGGTAGCGGCAATCTTAGCATCGCCGAGCGAACCGTCCGGAGTGCTGTAGACCGCCGAATTCGCAAGGTTGAACGCCTCGGCCCGGAACTGCAGCCGGAAACGTTCGGTCAGCGCGAAATCCTTGAACACGGACAGATCCATGATATGGGTCGGCGGACCGGTCTGGCTCTGCAGCCCGAGGTTGCCTTCCGTTCCGGTTGTAGCGGTCTGGGCGGCCACCGCGAATGCAGCGGGGTTGAACCAGTAGCCGTCAGTGTTGACCTGACGACCGCCGGACGGAGCGGCATTCGGATTCATGCCCGGAACAACATCGGGCATACACTTGCCCCAGGTTCCGATGCAGTTGGTTCCGTTGAGCGTGTAGGGCTGACCGGTGCGCAGCGACAGAATGCCGTTCGCCTGCCAGTTACCCGCGAGGATGTTCAGCCCCTTGTTCATGTTGGCGCCATACTTCTTGCCCCGACCAAAAGGAATCTCATAGTTGAAGCTCGTGGTCAGGTTGTGGCGGATGTCCCAGGCCGCAGTGGAATAAGCCGAGGCGAGGTTGGTCGGATCGGGCGTACCGAAGTTGGTCGAGCCGCTGAGCGGGGTACCGCTGTTGGCAAGAGCGTGGCTCCAGACATAAGACGTCAGGAACTGCAGCCCGCCAGAGAACCGCTTCTCGAGTTTCACCGAGCCAGCGGCGTAGTTACCATAGCCGAAGCTCGTGGTCATTGAAAGGCCACTGCCGATGTCCTGGCCGTTAGCCGGGTTAGGCACCACGCGGTTGTTGGTGCAGCTATAGCTCTTGAGAGGCGAGTTGGGGCACGGATCGGTGTTCAGCAGGATCACCTGATGGGCCTGGTGATTACCTTCATAACCGACTTCCAATGACATGTTGCCCGGCAGTTCGCGCTGCAGGATCACATTCCACTTATGAACCAGCGGATTGCGGAAGTCGTCCTGAACGCCGCGGAACGAAATGGGAGCCGGCAGCGTGAACACGTTGAGCGGGTAACCACCGGTCAGACCGCCCGGGAAGTAATTGCAGCTTCCGAGTGACGGATCGTTGCAATGCGGGTCGGAGACACCGATGTACGTGTTGTTTCCACCGGTAACTACGCCGACGCGATTCAGGTTGACCGTCTCGTTGAACGGTACGCCTTCACCGCGGTTGGGGCTTCCTCCCTGGTTTTCTTCACCGCCGTAGAAGATGCCGTATCCGATGCGGAGCACGGTCTTCTGATTGATCTGATAGGCAGCTCCGAGACGCGGCCCGAAATCAAGCTTGTCCCAGGGAATCAGGGTGCTGGGAACCTGTCCAACCGAAACTTTCACGGTCGGAAACGCCGTGGCGAAGTTCGGAGGCAGCGGCGAGTTTTGGTTCGGTCCCTTGGGAATGAAGAGCGTCAGGTTTTGCAGGTCGAAATTCGCCTGCCGCGCAAAACGCTCGTCGATCGGCGACCACAATTCGTAGCGTACGCCAAGGTTGAGGGTCAGCTTGGAGTTGACCTTCCAGTCGTCCTGCGCATACCCCGCCCACGCCGACTTCTGCGAAGAACCGAAGTTCGTTGTGGAGATGTTGCCGCTGTCGATTTGGCCCAGCAACGCGGAGGCCATGGCGTCACCGGACTGGTTGTTGGCCGTCGGGAACGCGGTTTCGTTGGTGCTGTAACCAATGTTGCCGTGCGGATCGGGAACCTGGAAGAACGGGAATTTGATCGGGCGATACTCGGCGCCGAACTTGAACGCATGGGAGCCGTGGCTCATAGCCACGTTTTCGATAAAGTCCCAAACGTTGTTGAATTCTTTGGTCGGGATCCAGTCGTTAGCGCCGGTCTGCTGGTAGCCGCTGAACGAAATCTGCGGCAGGCCGCCGTTGTTCGCGGTCGCGCTGGTCGGATTGTAACCACCGATGCCGAACGCCGCGAAGAGATCGGTGTTCGGATTGGCGCCGAGACGAGACGTGACCAGGCGGGTGAAGCCAACGCGGGTTTCCGAAATGATCGTCGGATTCCACACGCGGGTCCAGGAGATCTGCGCGTTCCGGCTAAGGTCCGTTTCCTGAGCGCCATTGAAGTCGGCGCCGTCAAGAGGACCGGGGAAGGGCGAACCGCTCGTCTTGGCAGTGTTCGACCAACTGATCGAACCGAACAGGCTGTCCTTTTCCGATACGCGGTAATCGACGCGGGCGTCACCTTGATCCGTGAACTGGCTGCCGGGAGCAACGTAATAGTAGTCGCGGGTCGGCGCATTTCCCTGAAGGATTGGCTGATTGGTGTTCGGATACATCTGCAGGATCTTCGCGAAAGCGGGATCCCAGCGGCTCTGCGGAATGAGGTTCCCGGGGAACATGGAGCGCGAGAGCGGACAGCCGCCTACCGGGCAGCCCGACAGACTTCCCCCAATGGGGCCGTAAACCGTACTCTGCGGATCATAGATCGCGCCCTTCTGCACGCTCACCGGGTTGCCGTTAGCATCGGGGATTGTGTAAGTGGGGCCCAGCAAGCTGGAGAAGTCGCCCGTCTTCATAGCCGCCGTCGGAATCTGAAGGAAGCCCGAACGACCCAGACCGGCGACACTGCCGCCTGCGGTTGCGATGCGGGTTCCCTGATAGTCACCGAAGATGAACAGCTTGTTCTTGATGATCGGGCCGCCTGCAGTACCGCCGTACTGATTCTGCGACAGCTGTGCCCGGGGCGCGCCCGCCAGGTTGTTGTTCCAGGAGTTGGCGTTCAGATCGCGATTTTGGAACAGTTCGAACGCCGAACCATGAAACTGGTTCGTGCCGGACTTCAGGTTCACGTTGATGACGCCGCCGGCTGCGCGGCCGTATTCCGCGTTGTAGCCGTTCGTAATAACCGTCATTTCGCCGATCGCTTCAACCGAGGGTCCGATTGCGTAAGCCGTCTGGTTAAGGAAGTCGATCGTGTTGATGTTGTTGTCGACGCCGTTCAGCAGGAAGTTGTTCTGCCCGTTCGAACGGACGCCATTGGCCGAAAATCCGCCGTTGTTCGCGTCGCGCGCGCCAGCTTCGGCCGGGACAACGCCCGGAGAAAGACGAGCCAGATAAGCGAAGTTGCGTTGGCCGCCAAGAGGAACGTCCTGCAGTGTCTTGGAGTTCAGCGCCGCGCCAACCTGGGTGCTTTCGGTCTGCAGCAGCGGAGCCGCCGCGGTTACCTCGACCGTCTGTCCCACATCGCCTACGGTTAGAGTGATCGTGATACCGGTTCGCTCGCCGGCCGTGAGCACAATGTCCTTCTGCTCGGCGCGACGGAATCCGGGAGCTTCGACCGAAACTGAATACGTCGACGGCTTCAGCGCCGCGCGAACAAACGAGCCTTCGGTGTTTGTGGTCACGTCATAAACCTGACCAGTGCCAGCTTCCGTAATGGTTACTTTTGCGTTCGCAACCACTCCGCCCGATGGATCGGTGACGGTGCCAGCCAATGTTGATAGATCGCGTTGCGCAAACATTGCGCACGCACAAACGAGAGCTAGCAGGGCAACTCTCAGCCCTGCAACGTAGCGATACATTTATCCCCCTCTCCTGCCCCTGGCAGGACGGAACTGTGTTGGATGCTATCACTTCTGCAAGCGGGATTCAACAGTTTTACGCCGAAAGCTAAACGTTTTCCTTCAACGCTAAAATCTACGTAATACGGGACTCGCAAGCTATGAATTCCGGAAGGCTTACGCCACAGAATTAGAAATTGCAATTGGTTACTGTAAGCGCTTACTTAAATGCCCGCAAACGACGTAAAATCAGGAGTTGAATTGAAGCTCGCTGCGCCATCCCCTCTTCTCGCGCCCGTCGGTCCGATATTTCCATCGCAGCTTAGGCTGGCTGTGGATTTCGTGAAATCGGAGATTTGCCCCAACCGCCACTGTGACGGGATGCGCTACTTTCGCTGCCCAAGGCGTACCCGATGACCCGAACCGTCGCCCTGCTTGCGGGCGCGGTCGCCGGAATCGCGGCCCTGGCCCTCGAAACGCCCGCGATCCGCTTTGTCGATATCTCCGCCGAATCCGGCCTCACCGTTCCAAACACCTTCGGCGGCAAGGAAAAGAAACAATCCATTCTCGAAAGCACCGGAACCGGCGTCGCCATCTTCGACTTCAACGGCGACGGCGCGAACGACATCTTCATTGCGAATGGGCCGCCTTCCCATTCCGAGCTGTACCGAAACGATGGAAAGGGCCATTTCACCGAAATCGCCGCGCAGGCAGGTCTTACACGTGTCGGGTGGGCTCAGGCGGCTTGCGTGGGCGATATCGACAACGACGGCCATCCCGACCTTCTGGTGACCTATTACGGCCACAACGTCCTCTATCGAAACCTCGGCAACGGCCATTTCGAAGACATCACGGAACGCGCTC
This sequence comes from Bryobacteraceae bacterium, assembly GCA_035262625.1. Lineage (GTDB taxonomy): Bacteria > Acidobacteriota > Terriglobia > Bryobacterales > Bryobacteraceae > BOG-234. Next base: position 155,617 of record DATFSM010000159.1, on the reverse strand, counting down.
ATCTTCCCGTAACGGGCACACTCTGGGGTTCCGGCTGCGCCTTTGTCGATTACGACCGCGACGGGCGCCTCGACATCTTTGTCGCCAACTATGTCGATCTCGATCCCTCCGAAATCGCGAATCCATCCGGCAAGACCTGTGACTGGAAGGGGATGCCGGTATGGTGCGGTCCGCATGGCCTTCGCCCGGGCCGCAACTGGCTCTTTCACAACAACGGCGACGGCACGTTCACCGATGTCTCCGAAAAGGCGGGGATCCTCACGCCGGGCCGCCGTTTCGGGCTTGGCGTCGTCTCCGCCGATCTCGATAACGACGGCTGGCCGGACATCTACGTCGCTTGCGACCAGACCCCGAGCCTCCTCTATCGCAACAAACACGACGGCACGTTCGAAGAGCGCGGGGACGCCGCCGGCGTAGCGTACAACGCCGACGGTCAGCTTCAGGCCGGAATGGGCATCGCCTTGGGCGACTACGACGGCAACGGTTTTCTGGACATCGCCAAAACGAACTTTTCGGGCGACCGCCCCTCGCTCTACAAGAACCAGGACGGCAAATTTTTCGACGATGTCTCCGAACCCGCGGGCTTGGGACGGAATCAACTCCTAGGCTGGGGCATTGCCTTCCTCGATGTCGACGAAGATGGCTGGCCAGACCTCATCATGGCGAACGGCCACGTCTACCCGGAGATCGACCGTTCCCGGATCGGCGAGACCTATCGCCAGAAGACACTGCTCTACCGCAATCTCGCCAATGGCCGCTTCGCGGACATCACCGCTTCGGCCGGCCCGGCGTTCACCCCGTTGCGGCCCTCGCGCGGACTCGCCGTCGGCGACCTCGACGGCGACGGTCGCCCGGAAGTTGTGATCGTGAACATGAACGACAAGCCTTCGCTGCTGAAGAACCTCACGCCGCGACGCAACTGGATTTCGATCTCGCTGATTGGCGTGAAATCAAACCGCTCCGCGATCGGAGCTCGTTGCGCCATAGAAGCGGGAGGGCGCCGGCAAATCGCGGAAATCGTCGGTGGCGGCAGCTACTTTTCGCAGAATAGCCCCACGCTGTATTTCGGACTCGCGGATGCCGCCACTGTCGACTCGATCCAGGTTCGATGGCCTTCCGGCGCCACTCAGACGTGGCGCAATATCGCCGCGAACCGCCAGATCGCTCTGACAGAAGGCCGAGACGCCGCCTCAGCGGGACCGCGTTAACTGCGAGCGTGTCTGGCCGTACATTTGGCTGCCGCCCCCTATAATTGGAGTCTGCGTCCAAGGCGCAATGATCCAGATCTTCAGAGTCTTTATTCCGGCGAGCGTCATCGGCCTGATCCTGTCGGAATTCGCTCTGATTCTGGGCTGCTACGTCCTCGGGTCGCTGGTCGCCGGCAATCTCCTTAGCCCCGATTTCAGCCTCAGTTTTTTTCTGATTGATGATGACGGCTGGGTCAAAATTCTCGTGGTCGTCGGATGTATCGTCGCTGGTTTGTATTTTCAGGATCTTTACTCTCATTTCCGGGTGAAATCGGTTGTTGTTCTGATCCAGCAACTCTGTCTGGTAGTGGGATTCGCGTTCCTCTTCCAGGCCCTGCTTTCCTATCTCCGCAGATCCGACTGGACTTTGCCGCGATGGGGCATGATCCTCGGCAGTGGGCTCACACTGCTGCTGATCCCCGGGTGGCGCGTCTTTTACAGCCGCATCGTACTGCGAGCGATACGGCCCCAGACGATTCTGTTTTTGGGCGCATCGGCTGTCGCGCGCCAGATTGCGACGCACGTGGTGGAACATCCGGAACTCGGTTTCCGCGTTTTGGGTTACATCGATTGCGGCGACATGGCGGCGAACGGCGATCTCCCGGCAGGCAAGGTGATTGGCAGCCTCTCGGATCTGAGCCGCACAGCCGCCGAAAAGAAGCCGGATCTGATCGTTGTAGGTCTTACCGACCGCGGGCTGGAACTGCCGATGAATGAGATGCTCCACCTTCGCTTTTCGGGCATACCGTTCGAAGAAGCCGTGGTCACCTTCGAAAACCTTTTCGGCAGGGTGCTGACAAACGAACTCCGGCCGTCGCGCCTCGTTTTTTCATCCGATCTTGGGCCAAGCAAGGGGAGTCTCTTCTGGCATTCCGCCTACTCGATACCGGTCAGCGCGGCGCTGTGCCTCATATTTGCGCCCATCATGCTGATCGTCGCCTTAGCGGTCAAGCTGAGTTCTCCCGGCCCTGTCCTCCATCGTCAGGTGCGCGTGGGACTCAATGACTCCGTATTCACGGTGTACAAATTCCGCTCCATGTACGTGAATGCCGAAGCCGTAACCGGCCCGGTCTGGGCGCAAAAGGGGGACAAGCGCGTAACGCCCGTCGGCAAGTGGCTGCGCCGCCTGCGTCTCGATGAATTGCCCCAGTTGTTCAACGTGCTCAAGGGCGACATGTCGATCGTTGGCCCTCGCCCGGAACGTCCCGAATTTGTCGAGTCCCTCAACAAGCAGATCCCCTATTACAGCTATCGCCACTGCGTGAGGCCCGGCATCACAGGCTGGGCGCAGATCAATTACAAGTACGGAAGCACACTTGAAGACACGATCCTGAAACTCGAGTACGACCTTTACTACATCAAAAATCTCGCGCTTTCACTCGACCTCTACATCATCTTCCACACCCTTAAAGTGATGCTGTTTTCGGAAACCGCGCAGTAGCTTAACTTAAGCCGGTAACGTACCTTGCCGGTATTCGGTGTTCCTCAACTGCCAAAGCCCGATTAGGCCCAGCAGCATCAGATTCGGAAACAGCAGCGGCGCAATCGCCGGCGCTCCGAAGATGAAGTTATCGTAGGCGTGAGTCGAAGGCCCACGCAGATTGCCGATCGTGTGCAGAGCGAATCCCCAGACTCCTACCACCCCCTCCAACAGCAGGACCCCGAAGCACACATTGATAAATAACGTGGAAACACGCATAAACACCGGTATGCAGAGGAAACCGATCGCGAGGGCGCTTGCGAAAACCGGCGTCCACTCGACAGCGAAGAAGAACCCGTTCGCCGCATGATCGGCCAGGCTGAAGATGAAATTTCCGAAAAAGCCGCCAAGGGTGAACAAAAGAATCCAGTGCGCCCATTCGACAGATTCCGCATTCACCATGCGGTTCATCACGAGCAAGCAACCAAGTCCCGTATACGCGAGAGGGGCTGCGAACGGAGCGGAATAGGTCAGGCTCCGGATTGTGCGTTCATAAAAGAAATGACTGTCGAGGTGCAGAACCATGCCTGCAAGCCCTACCAGAATCGCGGTCACTCCGACTAAATGACCTAGCGACTTCCAGACCAATCGGCGCTTCTTCCTCTGAGTAAGAGCCACGACGAGTATAGGTGGCGCGATGAGTGAATACAGCAGCGGAATGTACTCGGCGCGCGCCCGAAACTGATTTGCGGAGTGCGCGAGATAGATGTCCAGTGCGAGAAAGCTGATATTCAGGAGCGCAAAAATCTCGATCCAAAGCTCCGGATCGTTCCACCAACGGTCATTTGCCCCGGCCATGCTCCCTCCTGAGTTCGGCAGCCATGGCATTTAGCTGCACCGTCTTCTGGAGCATCGGATAGTTGCCGTGCCATTGAACGAAGTCGGCGCCGCCCATGAAAGCTCCGTGCTTGGTCGTGCGCCCGTCGTAATGCCAGAAATCGAAATAGACAAAGTCGATGGGCTGGCTGAAAGGAGGACCGCTCAATGTTCCGTCTTTCCGCAAGCTGTCTACGATTTCCTGGGCGGCTTTCACGCGCTGATTGGTCGATTCCACCACCTCCTCCCCGGCTGCGTAAATCCCGTCGATCAACGAAGCGGCGTGGCACTGTTCGCAAACTTGCTTCATCTTCGCCTGTGCGGCGCCATAGTTCGGCCGCCTTTCAGTGATCGCATTAGCCAGGTAATAGGACAGCCGTTCCGAAGGTTCGTGAGTGACGCCAAGCCCGTTGATTCCGCTCATGTGGCACGTCGCGCAGGTCGGAATAAACATGTCGCGCGTGGTCAGAGTCTTGGGAGGAGCGTCAAGATTCAGCAGGTGCTCCTGCGCCTGAAACATGACGCCATGCTTCGACTCTTCATAGATTTCAATCTGCGAATGGTCCGGGCCCATGTGACACTGCGCGCATGTGCTGGGCAGCCTGGCGATGGCTACGGAACTGGTGTGCCGCGTGTGGCATGCAGTACAGGTTCCGATGGTGCCGTCCGCATTGGGCTTTCCCACGCTATGGCATTGATCGCAACCGCTGTTCATGGCGGAGGAGCCTTCAGCCTGCACAAAAGGATGCGGTCCGCGGCGAGTGCCGCCCGGCTGATAAGTCTCTGAGAAATTCACCTGTTCGGGTGTCAGTCCTTTTTCACCATAGATGGCGGCCCAGGCGGGTGCGGCGTGTCGGCTGCGAACAAACTGCTGGTAGATCGTTTCGTGGCAACTGCGGCAGTTGCCGGCTGTCAGTTTCGTAGAAATAACAAAACCGTGATGGTCCTTCTTCTCCTGCCCTGTCGCCGGCTGATGGCAATCGAGACAATTGACAGCCTTGGCGGCGTGGAGGCTCATCTCGTATTCATGGACCACCGAATATTGCGTTCTGGCATGGCATTCCGCGCACTTTCCGCTTGCCCGTACCAAAGCCGCGCTCGGCTTTTCGAGTTCCGCGCTGGGACGCGCCCGATTGATCAGAAATGCGCCGATCACCAGAGCGAAACCAATGACTACGGCGATAAAGACAGACCGAAACTGCATTAAGGCCCTCCCCGCTCTCTGGATGCTGCGCGCGGGGGCGCGCTCCATTACTTACCTATTCTTTGTGCAAATGTTTGTGAAAAGGACGCGACCGCCCGCGGCTATCCGCCCTGAATCGTGTGTCTCCGGATGGCCCGCGCCTTACCGGATTCGCAGTCCACATCCACGATCACCGAATGCAGTTCTACGGACCCTTTCGCCGGTTCCATCTTCACCGGCATCGCAGTCAAAAACTTTCGCAGGATCGGCTCTTTTTCCACGCCGATCACTGAGTCATACGGTCCCGTCATCCCGCAATCGGTCTGATAACCCGTTCCGCCAGGAAGGATCTTCGTATCCGCTGTCGGAATATGCGTGTGCGTTCCCACCACTGCCGAGACGCGGCCGTCCAGATACCAGCCCATCGCGATCTTCTCGCTCGTAACCTCGGCATGAAAATCGACGAATTTTACCTTCACATCCGGCGGCAGCGACGCCAGTATCGCGTCCGCTTTGCGAAACGGACAATCCGTGTTCGCCATGTACACGCGTCCCTGCAGATTGATCACGGCGCACTTCTGCCCGCCCTTAGTCTCGTGGATAAACACGCCGCAACCGGGCGCGGGCTCGGGAAAATTCGCGGGACGCAGCAGGCGCGGCTGCCGCGGCAGGTAATCGTAGATATCCTTCTTATCCCAGATGTGATTCCCGGACGTCATGACATCGATGCCGTAGCGGAATAATTCTTCCGCCACGTTCGGCGTAATCCCAAAGCCCGCTGCCGAATTTTCTACATTGGCGATTACGACATCGATTTCCTGCGTCGCCTTGATATCCGCCAGATGATCCCCTACAATCCCCCGCCCGGCATGGCCGAAGATATCCCCGATAAAGAGAAGCCTCACAGTTGAAATGCCATTATATTTCCGATGCGTATCGGGATCGATTCGGGCGGAACATTCACGGATTTCGTCGTATTGCGCGACGACGGAAGCCTGGAATCGTTTAAGCTACGCTCCAACCCGCAGTCCCCCGCAAGCGTAATTCTCGAAGGCATCAGAAGAGCGACAAAGCGCAAGGCCGAAATCGTCCACGGCTCCACAGTCGCCACAAACGCGCTGCTGGAGCGCAAAGGCGCGCGCACCGCCTTCGTCACAACGAAGGGCTTCGAGGATATCCTCGCCATCGGACGCCAGAATCGCCCCGAACTCTATAACCTCACGCCGCCGCTTCCACGGCTTTTAGTCGAACCCGAGCTATGTTTCGGCGCGGACGAACGAATCCTCTTCGATGGCTCCGTCGAGCGACCTTTGCGGCTCAATGGTCTGCGCGAAAAAATCGAGCGCTCCGGCGCCGAATCGATCGCGATTTGCCTTCTGCACTCCTATCGCAACGACGCGCACGAGCGAGCTCTTCTCAACTCGCTCGAAGGTTGCGGTTATATCTCCGCGTCCTGCGACGTCTCTCCCGAATTCCGCGAGTTCGAACGCGCCAGCGCCACCGTAATCAACGCCTATGTCGGACCGCTGATGGACCGCTATCTCGGAACGCTGGAGGCCGAATGTCCCTGGCCTATCGCCGTCATGCAGTCGAACGGCGGACTACTCACGGCCCATGAGGCGCGCCGCAACGCGGTGCGGACCATCCTCTCCGGACCGGCGGGCGGCATCGTTGGCGCCGTGCGCATCGCGTCGCTCGCCAAATTTGAGAAAGCCCTCACCTTCGACATGGGAGGCACCTCCACCGATGTCGCGCTCGCCTCGCGCAACCCGCGCCTCACCACAGAAGGGCGCGTTGATACTTTCCCGGTGCGCGTTCCGATGCTCGACATCCACACCGTCGGCGCGGGCGGCGGCTCCATCGCTCGCGTCGATTCGGGTGGAAGTCTGCGCGTGGGCCCCGAAAGCGCCGGCGCTTCGCCAGGCCCAGCCTGCTACGGCGTCGGAGACGCCGCTACTGTCACGGACGCTCACGTAGCTCTCGGCCGCATTGCCGCCGATCAGTTAGCCGGCGGCCAGGTTCATATCGATATTGAAGCGGCCCAGCGCGCCGTTGCCCGCGTGGGAGAAGCTCTCGGCATCGATACTGTGAGCGCCGCCGCCGCAATCATCCGCATCGCCAACTCGAATATGGAGCATGCCATTCGCGCTGTCTCAGTCGAGCGAGGGGAGGATCCGCGCGACTTCCCCCTCGTCGCCTTCGGCGGATGCGGCGGTCTGCATGCCTGCGAGATCGCCGAGCAACTCGGCATTCGCGTCGTTCTCGTGCCCGCAATGGCCGGAGCCTTATCCGCCCTCGGAATGCTTCTGGCCGATCGCATGCGCGACTACTCCATCGGCGTCCTCGGCGTTTCGGATTACCAGACTCGCTTCCGCGCTCTCGAACGCAAAGCCCGCGCCGATGTTCGCGGCGCAACGCTCTCGCGCTTCGCTGACGTCCGTTACGCAGGGCAAAGCTACGAACTGACAATTCCCTGGGGCGGCGATTTCCACCGCGAACACCACCGAGTCTACGGATATTCCGATTCCAAACGCCCGATCCAGATCGTCACGCTACGGTTGCGCGCGTCGGTCGCCGTCAAAGCTCCGGATCTGCGGGCAAAGCGAAAAATCGAATCCGCTGCGCGCCGCGTCTGGGTGGGAGGCCGATGGCGCCAACTCACTACGCAATCCGCGCGCGGCCCAGCGCTTATCGCCGACTACGGTTCCACCACCCTCGTCCCGCCCGGATGGAACATCCGAACCGACTCCGCAGGAACTCTGGTGCTTCGAAGGCGTTAAAACGTCTGATGCGGGCGGCGTTCGTCGAGCAGTCGCTTGCTCTCCGCGAGAATCTCGTCCGCAATTTCGCGCGGTTTGTCGACATTCGCGATCGCCACCGCGCCGCTCTCCCCCGCGCTCTCCAGCCGCAGATCGCCGGTGCCGAGAATCCTCTGCCACAGGCTCCGGCTCACCGTAACGTCCTGGATCTTAGCGATATCCAGCGTGCGCCGCGTGCGCGAGAAGAAACCGCGCTCAACGGTCAGATGACCGTCGTGAAGATGCAGCCCGATCAGCATTCGCTTCAGGTGCATCCGAATCGGCGCGATGAAAACGATTAACACAGGAGCCACGCTCCAGATCGGATAGTCGCTGGCAAATCGATTCCAAAGCCACACCGTCACTCCACACAACGCTGCGGCGAAGATATACGCCATCCACACCGTTTTCATCGTGGGGCGAATGGATCGATCCTGCATACTTACGCCGCCGATTCCCCACGCCACCGCACCCCGCGCGGCGCCGCAGGAACGGCGTTCATTTCGGCTATGGTGGTCGCCTGCGCCCGCGCCAGTTCCAGTTTCAGACTGATGCGCCCCTGCTCCATCGCCCAGCGGTGATTCGCTTCTAAGATCGGCCGCAGTAGAAACGTCAGCCGCCGGATCAGTGGCTTAGCGGCCCGAATCTTCCAATCGAACGTAACGTCCGTGTAATCGCCATCCCCGGCCAGCGACCACACTCCCGTCCCCTCGAAATCTCCCTTCGCCCGAATCACAAGGCGTTCCGGCGTCTTTGCCTCAATCGTCTCGGCATCCCACCGCAGCTTGTAAGGCAACCAGCCGCGCGTCAGCATCCGCACGCGCTTCGGCCCCAGTTCGCGCACCGACAGGTAGACCGACGGCCACCAGCGGGGATAATCGAGCGCGTCGGAAATGATGGCGAAGACGTCCGCCGGCGCGGCGCGGAAACGCCATCGCGTGATGAAGTGATACCGGTCGCTCACGCCTGCTGCTCCATCACACACATCCTCTCATGCGATAGAGTCCTCATATGCGCCTTGCGATTTTCGGGTTGTGCGCGGCAGCCCTCATAGCCGCGCCTGCGCCGGACGAAACCGGCTTCCACTCCCTCTTCGATGGAAAGACCTTGACGGGATGGAAACTCGTCGGCGGCCACGGCCCCGGCTATGTCGTCGAAAATGGCCGGATCGTCTGCCCGAAGGAAGGCGGCGGCAATCTCTTCACCGAGAAGGAATACTCGAACTTCGCCTTCCGTTTCGAATTCCTCCTCACGCCCGGCGCGAACAACGGAATCGGCATCCGCGCTCCCTACGAAGGCGACGCCGCCTACAAAGGAATGGAAATCCAGATTCTCGACGATTCCGACCCGCAGTACAAAGGCGTGATCCGGCCCGAGCAATATCACGGATCGGTTTACGACACGATCCCGGCGCGCACCGGCTTCCGTCGCCCCGTCGGCGAATGGAACGAGGAGGAGATCGTCGCCAACGGCCGCCGCATCACAGTCACCCTGAACGGCGTGATTATCCTCGACGCGAATCTCGACATCGTGCGTGAACCGAAAGTGCTCGAAAAGCATCCGGGCCTCGCGCGCACCAGCGGACACATCGGCTTCTTAGGCCACGGATCGCATGTCGAATTCCGGAATATCCGGGTGAAAGAACTACCCTAGGCTTTTTGAGCGCCCTGCGCGTTGCGATACGCCTCGTCGAGAATCTCGACGACGTGCATCACGCGTTCGCCGTTTCCCCACTTGCGCACGCCGGCCTGCAACTGAATCATGCAGCCCGGGTTCGCTGTCGAGATGATTTCGGCCTTCGCCAAATTCACGTTCCGCATCTTGCTCTCGAGAATCGACATCGAGAGGTCCGTGTGCATCACGTTGTAAATTCCCGCGCTGCCGCAGCACACGTCGGAAAGCGGCATCTCGCGAAACTTCAGCCCCGGCACTGCGCTCAGCAACTGCCGCGGAGCCTTGCGAATCTTCTGCCCATGCGATAAGTGGCACGAATCCTGATAAGTGACCGTCGCGTTGACTTCGCCCATCTCCTGGTTCAGTTCGATAGATGCGAGAAACTCCGTCACGTCCTTCATCAGCGCCTTAAATCGCCGCGCGCGATCCGCGTAAGCAGCATCGTGCTCCAGCAATTCGTCGTATTCCTTGAGCGTCGAGCCGCACCCGGCAGCGTTGGTGATGATCGCATCGTAACCGCCGTCGAGAACCGCGTCGATATTCCTACGCGCCAGGTCGCGCGCCACATCGCGAATGCCCGCATGTACGTGCAATGCGCCGCAGCACGTCTGATCCTTCGGAATCGTTACCTCGCAGCCGTTCTTCTGCAGCACGCGAACCGTCGCTTCATTCAGCCGCGCGAACGAGACGTTCGCGATACATCCCGCCAGGAACGCCACCCGATAACGCTGCTCGCCCTCAGCCGGAAAAACCTTGCCGATTTCTCGGAAAAAGAACGGAATCTCAGCCGCGGGCGCAAGCGCTTCTCTCTTCCCAAGCGGTCCCATCAGGCCCGTCAAGCCCGTGGCCCGCATCAGCTTCTGTAGCCCGCTGGCCTGATAAATCCACAATCCGGCGCCCGCCGCCGTGAGCAGCGCAGGCGAAGGCAGCAGCTTTCGAAAAACAAAGTCCCGCACCGCCGACGCGAACGCCCCGCGCTCGGTGTTCGCTTCGATTTCGGCCCGCGCCGCCTCGATCAGCCGCCCGTACTGCACGCCTGAGGGGCAAGCGCTCTCGCACCCCCGGCACGCCAGGCACAGATCGAGATGCTCGCGATACGAATCATTGATCGGCGCCCCTTCGGACACCTGGACCATCTGATAAATCCGCCCGCGAGGCGAATCCATTTCGACGCCCAGCTCCCGATAAGTAGGGCACGCGTTCAGACAAAGCCCACAATGCACGCATCGATCGAGATCCGCGCGCTGTGGCTTGTCGATTTCAGTTTCAGAGACGGCCGTAGAGACGTCCACGGTTAAGAAGACCTTCCGGATCGAACATTTGCTTGATCCTCTTCATGATCTCAAAGTCACCGCCAGGAGCCGGCCAAAGCGTAAGCCCCGGCCTGACGGATTCCGCCGAAAATTCGGCTACGGCGCGCCATCCGCGCTTCACGGCCGCATCCAGCCACCGGCTCACTCCGTCCGCCCGGCTGAACCACGCGCGCACAATGCCCGATCCCGCATGCGCAAGTCCGGGCCCTTCCACCGTCGCCAACGCGTCGCCGCATTCGGCCATGCTTGTGGACACGCGGCACACAACGCCTTCCCGGAATTTCTCCATATGCCGCGGCGTCACATTGCGGAGAGCGCCCCAGAATCGGCCCTCTTCTTCCGGAGATAGCGCCGTGGGAGCGCCGAACGCCGCTGCCTCCCGATTCGCCCGTTCGATCACCGCCTCGTTTCCCACGAACGAGAGCGCCAGCACGTACCCCTTCAGGTTCATTCCGCCGGGATTCAGTTGCGCGACGAGAATCGGATTCAGCACATCCACCGCAGCCGGATTCAAAACGCCCTGAATCGCTGCATCGCGCGCTTCCATCGCCGATTTGACGCTTTCGAAAGTGAACAGCAGCGTGCTGGCGGCCGAAGGTCTCGGAATCAGCTTGAAATTAACGGTAACGATCGCGGCGAGCGTGCCGAACGAGCCGATCATCAGCTTCGTCATATCCAGCCCGGCGACGTTCTTGACCACCATGCCGCCGGCCTGAACAAGATGATCGTCGAGAGTCGCAAAGCTCATCCCGATTGTCAGATCGCGCGCCGAACCGTACAGCCGACGTCTCGAACCGCTGATATTCGCGGCCAGAATGCCCCCGACCGTGCCCTCATCCGAGTACGGTCCGTCAAGCGGAATCATCTGCCCGTGCCGCGCCAGTTCCCGATTGAGTTCGGCCAGCGGGATGCCCGCCTCGACGCTCACGGTGAGATCGCGCGGTTCGTACTTGAGAATGCGGTTCAGCTTAGCGGTGCTGATACGCAGCCGCGCCGGCGCGGGCGCGCCCGCCATCAGGCGCTTGGTGTTCGCGCCGAACAGTTCGATAGGAAGTTTGTCTTTCGCAGCGGAGCGCAGAGCCTGACGCAGCTCTTCCGCATTCTGCGGTTGCAGGATTTCCGGCAACCCTCTACTTTAATATCCGGCTTCTGAAAAAAGCTCAGTGCCCCGACACCGGCTCGCGTGAGATCTCCCCAGCCCGCGCTTTTTTGATGTCTTCCGTCAAGCGCCGCACGATCTTGTCCGCGATATCCGCCATGGCGCCCCGAAACTTCGCCCCGCCGCTTTCCTGCGTGGTGGACCACAACACATCCCCCGCGGCATTCACGAGCCGGACCGCCGCCACCGCCTCATGCCGCCGCTCCTGAATGTGGCTCGATTCGTTCTCGGTGACCCCCGCGCTGACGCTGTGGTCCGACGAACTGCTCGTCCCGATGCTCACGGCGTTGTGCGTCCCTGAAGTTTGCCCGGCGTGCACGCCGATCGAGTCGCTGGTGATGTGGTCCTGCGTGAAGACCTTATCGTCCGACGACCCCTTCACAATCGCGTCGGCGCGGTCGGGGTTTTCCGTAATCGCGAACAGCCCCGAACCCTGCAGCGCGCTGATCAGCATGTCGCGCATCTGATCGGAAGTCGGGCCACCGCCCAGTTGATCCACGTAGATCCGCTTCACCTCTGCAAGAGTCGCTTCGGGATTCCGCGATTCCACGCCCGCGAGCAGCCGCGCCATGAGAATCGCTATGAGGGCCGGCCGCCTCATCCCTTTCCGGCCTTTCGCGCTTCCTCGTCCTGATACTCGACCGCGCGGCCCGTCCGCGCCTCGAGCGTCACCAGAAGCACCCGAATCTCTTCCTTGCCGACCTTCAGCACAAGCGCCTGCTGTTTGCCTTCGGAATCAGAGTAGCCGATCGTCAGGAAGTGCGTTTTCCGCTTGGCGATCAGGAAGACCGGCGAAACAAAAATCGCCTCCACATAGCGGCGGCTGACGCGCATTCCGTATTCGAGGGTATTCACGTCTTTATACGAAATCTGAACGCTGTTCGCACGGACGGTGAGCCGCATCGCGTCACCGCCGGAAACTTCAAGAATCGCGTCCGACTTCATCGGAATGCCGGCTACGGTCCCGCCTACGTAAAGGACCCGCGTGCCGCTGCTTTTCGCCGCTGCCAGAGACGAAAAGCCAAGCAGTGCCACCATGGCGAGCTTCATGCTCACCGAACGTAGCATCGGAGCCGGAGACATCCCATATCTCCCCCAAAGAGAGGAGATATGAAGAGAGGAGATATGGGATGAAAGCCTTAAAGCTTGAAGTTGAAGCTGAGGTCGGCGATCGCCTTCACCGGCTTGCCCTCCGCCAGAAATGGCGAAAACCTCCATTTCTTCATCGCCGCAACGGCCGAATTCATCAGTACCGCGTTGCCGGTAAGCGGCTTCACTTCCTCAACGGCGCCGTTCTCGCCGATGCGGGCCTCAAGCTGCACCGCTCCTTCGAGGTGCAGCTGCTTCGCCATCGAGGGATACTCCGGTTCCACTTTCTCTTTGGCGTTTTTGATCGCCTCTGACTGGCTGACGTGGACAGCGTCCTGACTGAAGGCCGAGCCGCCCATAAATAGCGCCGCGGCAGCAATAATTACGATCTGACGGAATCCTCTCATTTGCTTTACCTCCATGCGAACTGTTCGGAATTGACGGAGCCGGCGCGAACCGGCGCGGGCGCCGGAGCGCCGCGGCGATCTGCCCGCCCCCCGCGATCTTCTTCGGCCATGCCAAGCATGGCGCGCATGCGACTGACAGCCGACTGCAGATGTTCTGCTTCCGCGCTCATCTGCGAGCCCGCGCTGGCGCCTTCCTCCGCGCTGGCCGCTGTCTGCTGCGTCACCTGCTGAATCTGTAAAATGGCCTTCGAGATCTGCTCGATCGCGCGCGCCTGCTCCTCGCTTCCCGCGTTTACTTCGTTCGAAAGCCGCTGCACCTGCACCGCGCTTTCTGTTACCTGCCGCATCGCCGTTGCGACCTCATCGAGCCGAACTTTGCCGGTCTTCGAATGCTGAATCGACTCCTCGATCAGCGCGGACGTGTCTTTCGCCGCCTGCGAGCATCGCTGCGCCAGGTTCCGCACCTCGTCCGCAACAACCGCGAAGCCCATCCCCGCTTCTCCGGCGCGCGCCGCCTCCACCGCGGCATTGAGCGACAGAATGTTCGTCTGAAACGCGATTTCGTCAATAACCCGGATGATCTTCGAAATGCGCTCGCTCGAAGACGAAATGTCGCGCATCGAGTCGAGCATCTGTTCAAGCTTCTGGTTTGCGCCGGTCAGCAGACGGTTGGCATCATTTGTGTGTTCAGCCGCCTCGCGTGAACTCTTCGCGTTGCGCTGAACCATGTGGTTCACCTGTTCCGAGGAGGCCGAAGTCTGTTCGAGCGAGACCGCCTGTTCAGAAGCGCCCTGCGCAAGTGACTGGCTGATCGCCCCCATCTGCGCCGCTGCGCGGGCCACCTGTTGAGCGCCTTCTGAGACCTGTGAACCCATGCCGCCCAGAGCGCTGTTCATCTGCCGCACCACCAGACTGATGACGAGCGAACACACGATTGTCAGCGTCACGAACACGAACGCGAGCATGCGCGTGGAAGACGCTCCCGCCTGAACGTCAAGCGTGTCGCTCGCCATCCGGTCCCGCTGATTCGTCAGAAAGTCGCGCGCGTTCCTCTGAAGGTCGTCGTAAGCGGGCAGCAGTTTTTCGCTCACCAATTTCAGGGCGTCGTTCATCTGCTGCTTCTGGACCAACTGCATTACCTCATCGCTGATCGGCCGTACCGTCACCATTCGCGCCTGGAGATCCTGGGCCAGTCGCTTATCCGTCGAAGAATCGATCAGCGGAAGCAACTCCGCGAATAATGCGTCAATACGCCGCTCGGCTTCAGCCACAGCCCGGCGATTCTGATCGACGCCCGCCGCGTCATTCAGGACCGAATGCAGCAGCAACGCCTGCTGTCTGCCGCCGATATCACTAAGACTCTCTACCAGTTGGCTCGTTCGGTCGGCCCGGACCGACACGCGGTGTACCACGCGATCGAGTCCCCCGTTGAGCGAACTCATGGCGCGCAGCGAGGTGAACGTCAGCGCCGCAATCATCACCAGAAGGGCGGCGAAACCGCCCAGAAACTTGGTTCGTAATGTTAAACCTGACATTGTGCCGATCTGTCTTTCCCTTTCCTGCGTCCGGGAACCGGCTCCGCGCCGTAATTCTCCGGCTTCGTAGGCGTAGATCGGCAGAAGCTTCAGAAACCTTTAGAGCGGCTGGGTAAAATTTGCGGGCCCGTCTCCTTTATGAACCCTCGCCAGGTTGAGGAGCCCCACAAATGTTATATTGTAGTATAACTATGTACGAGATGAATCTGCGGAAGGTCGGCGGTTCCGTCATGCTTGCGGTGCCCCCGGCGCTGCTGGACATACTGCATCTTCGGCCAGGCGCGAAAGTCGGCTTAACCGTCGAGAGCGGACGCCTGGTCGTCGAACCTGCGCAGCGGCCCCGCTACACCCTGGATGAACTGCTGGCGCAATGCAATCCTAAAGCTCGAATGCGCAAAGAAGACCGCGAATGGCTTGACGCCAAACCTGTTGGCGGCGAACTGATCTGATGACGCGCGGCGAGATTTGGCTGGTCGGACTCGATCCAGCGCTAGGCCATGAGCAAAAGGGTCGCCGGCCAGTCCTCGTCGTCTCGCCGGACGCCTTCAATCGCATAACAAAGGTACCCATCGTCGTCCCAATTACCACTGGTGGAGGTTTTGCGCGCGCAGCGGGATTCGCCGTCTCGCTTCATGGGGCGGGAACGGCCACAACGGGCGTTGTGCGCTGCGACCAGCCTCGCGCACTCGATATCGGCGCGCGCGGAGGCAGGAAGGTGGAAAAAGTTCCTGAGCGGATCGTGAACGAAGTGTTGGCAAGACTGCTACCGATTTTCGAACCAGTTTGATGTCAGGAGTACCGAAATGAACTCGCCAGAGGCAATCGTCCTACGCCTAGCCCGGCGAATGCCTTTCGCCTTTTGCTTGATTTGTGCGATCAGCATCCAAGCTCAGACTCCACCCTTCTCGCCCAAACCCGAAATCGACGTCGCCTCAATCCGCCAAAATCACACCGGTGGCCGATCGGGAGTCCGTTTCACTCCCGGCAACGGCAGCCCGACGGCCACAAACGTCACGCTGAAATACCTGATCCAGTGGGCTTACGACGTTGAGGATTATCAGGTTTCCGGCGGGCCCAAATGGATCGACTCGACCTCGTTCGATATCACGGCGAAGCTGTCGCATGACGTGAACCCCACCGGTGACCCGGCGCAGCGCGCATACTTTCGAGAGATGTTCCAGCCCTTCCTCGCGGACCGATTCAAACTGGTCTTCCATCGGTCCACCCGCGAGATTCCGGCGTTCGCTTTGGTAGTCGCAAAAGACGGTCCGAAACTAAAGGACCTGGGTAGACCGGAACATCCCCAAGACATGAAGATGACGGGCGGTCGGGGAGTGATGGTCGGCCAACGGATTCCCATCGCGATCCTTGCCGAAGCCTTGCGGTCAATCGTGGGACGGCCAGTTGAAGACCAGACCGGGCTGAAGGGGAACTACGATTTCCGCCTGCAATGGGATCCCGGCGAGAACGCTCCGGCGAATAACGTTGATGGCGCCACGCCGGCATCGGATCGCGTCGAGGCGTCGATTTTCACTGCGATTCAGGAACAGTTGGGACTCAAGCTGGATTCGCGCAGGAAGCCGGTAGAAACGCTTATCGTGGACAGCGCGGAACCGCCATCTGAGAATTAACGACTGGTCTGATGCTGCTGGATGCCCGTTTTTCGGCCGGCGCTAATATGAAGCGGGAGAGACCATGGCGCTCAGTGTCCTGAAGGACATCCGGAGGATTTACGCAGGGCTGAATGCGGATGAAATACGGGATTCCGCGGCTCAGGAGATCACAGTCGGGCTGATGGCGTCGAGTCCGGATACCATCCGGCGCATGGAACGCTTCCTCGCCCCGCCTGCTGCGAGTCAACGCGATCAGGCGCGGGCTCTGCATGCGGCTCGCGTAGTCACTGGTTCTCCCGGCCGGCACAACATCGTTTTATGCGAGCCAGGCATCGCGGTCCCGCGCAACGGTTACGCCTTTGAGTCGGACGAATCCGGCTCGCTCGTCAACCTGATCCTCGCTGAGAACCCGAAGCTCGAGATGGCTCTGGGCAGCACGTTCCCCGTGTTCCGCCGCGCCGTCGCATCGCGGATTATTGCGAGGGTCTCACGCGAAAACGCGCTGTTCGCTCTCATCACTGCCCTCCCGAATGTGCTCCCTAATATGCTTGAGCTCCCGTGGGCGGTCGGTGAGTTCGCTACGGACACGGCTTTTCTCACGATGAATCAGGTCCGGATGGCGCTGATGATTGCCGCGGTCTATGGGCGCCCAGTCGGCTACAAGGAACAGAAGATCGAGCTTGCGGGAATCATCGGAGGCGCCTTCGGTTGGCGGGCTATCGCGCGCGAACTCGTCGGAAAGATTCCGCTCGGCGGCGGACTGATTCCGAAAGCCGCCGTTGCCTTCGCCGGTACATATGTCGTTGGATTGAGCCTCGATAAGATTAACCGGACCGGCTCCGGCCTCACCCGCAAAGAGCGCCGCGACGCATACGCCGACGCCTTCGCGAAGGGAAAAGAGGCCGTTCGCGAACTCGCGCCAAGCCTTACCCATACGAGCGCCTGATCGGCACTCGGATTTTCCCTAATCCGGATTTTCTGCAACCCAACGTCCGCTCTTTTCGTTCCAAACGTTAGAATCGGAGAGAGGACTTATGCATCGAATCGTAACGGTTTTTGCGGTTTTCGCCGCCGTGTGCAGCGCCGACACTGTCACCCTGCGCAACGGCCAGATTGTGCAGGGCACGTATCTGGGAGGAACCGCAAGGCAGATCCGAGTCGATGTAAACGGTTCGATTCAGACGTTCGATGTCGGACAGGTGCAGTCGGTCTCTTTCATGGATAACGGCTATGCTTCAGCGCCGCCTGCCCCTGCCCCGCCCGCGGAGTCCTATCACGGTGATCGCGGCGTTGGGTATGCACAGGCGCCGCCCGCGCCTCAGCCGCCACCGCCTGGCGGTTTGGGTGTAACCATCCCCACGGACACGGCGATCACCGTCCGGATGATCGATTCGGTCAATTCCGATACCGCCCGCTTGGGGCAGACCTACCGCGCGAGTCTTGATGAGCCTCTCTTCATAAACGGCCAGCAGGTCGTTCCGCGCGGCGCCGATGTGATGACGAAGCTTGTGGCGGATGAGAAGTCCGGAAAAATTCAGGGGCGAGCGGCGCTGACCCTGGCGCTTGTCTCAATCAACGTTAACGGCCAGTCCGTTCCGGTCACCAGCACGGATGTTCGAACCGAGAGCAGTTCGCGCGGCGCGCGTTCCGCCGGTGTGATCGGCGGCGGTACAGCGCTCGGCGCGATTGTTGGCGCCCTCGCCGGTGGCGGCAAAGGCGCGGCGATTGGCGCGGCCTCGGGCGCTGCGGTCGGAACAGGAGCCGAAGTGCTCACCAAAGGGCAAACCGTCAAAATCCCCTCGGAAACCCGGCTGACCTTCCGGCTTCAGTCGTCGATTCAGCTATGAGCAAACGCGGTATCCTGATCGGGATACTGACTGCTGTCGCCTGCGTCAATTTAGCGGCTATTCGCCGCGATGTTGTGGAAGGAAATCCCGCTAGTCCCGTGAAGGTCGTCATCTATGACGATCTTCAGTGCTCCGATTGCCAGAAACTGCGCGCCCTGCTCGATCAGAAGCTGCTGCCGAAATATGGAAAGCGCGTCGCCTTCGTGCATCGCGACTTCCCTCTGGGCAAACACGATTGGGCGCGGTCGGCGGCGATTGCCGCGCGCTGGATCTATGAGCAGGATCCCGACCTGGCGCTCGTATTCCGCCGCGAACTGCTGTCCGAACAGGATCACATCACGCCCGCCTCCCTGACTCCGTGGCTCCGCGAGTTCGCGGAGCGCAATAAGCTTGACGCCAACGGAATTGTTGCTGCTCTCAGCGACAAGCGCCTGGGAGCGCTGGTCGATCAGGATTACCAGGGCGGCGTCGCGCGGGGAATCGAGCGCACGCCGACGATCATCGTTGGGGGCCAGAAATTCGTCGAGACTATCCTCTACGAGGACGTGGCGCGAGCCCTCGATATCGAACTTGGCCACTAATTGATGCCGACAGCTGTCATCACCGGCGCGAGCCGCGGAATTGGTCGCGCCATCGCCATCGAGCTCGCCCGCACCCACAAGGTTCTCGCGACCTACGCCGGCAATCGGGAAAAGGCGGAATCGCTCCGCTCCGAAACGGGCTGCGAGATTCGCCGTTCCGATGTTTCAAAAGCCGAGGACCGGCGCGACCTCATCGATTTCGCCCGCGCGATCTTTCCCGACGGGCTCGACCTTTTGGTGAATAACGCGGGCATCGCGCCCCGTGAACGGCTCGACGTGATCGACTCCACCGAGCAAAGCTTCGACGAACTGATCGCGACCAATCTTAAAGGACCCCATTTTCTCACCCAACTCGCCGCTCGATGGATGCTCGAAAACGGACGCGGACGGATCGTGTTCGTGTCGTCGATTTCGGCTTTCACTGCCTCGGTCAATCGCGCGGAATACTGCGTGTCGAAGGCCGGAGTCAGCATGACACGTCTGATCTACGCGCAGCGGCTCGCGCCGAACGGCATTGGGGTCTTCGAGATTCAGCCCGGCATCATCCGCACCGACATGATCGCGAAAGTAGAGAGCGTTTATGACGAGAAAATCGCCGGAGGGCTCCTGCCGCAGCGACGCATGGGCGAAGGGCGCGACGTCGCCCAAGTCGTGCGGGCAATCGCCGATGGCCACCTCGATTATTGCGCGGGCCAGGTGATCCACGCCGACGGCGGATTTCACATGCGGTCGCTCTGACCGCGCAGGCGTTCCAATGCCCAGCGGGCATGTTCCGCAACCTGGAGGTCGGAAGACGCCGCAAGCTTCTCCAGCGGGTCGGCGAATTTCGAGAGCCCCGAATTGCCCATCGCCAGCGCGACATTCCGCAGAAAGCCCGAGTATTTTGCCCTGCTCACAGCCGTGCCACGGAAAATAGCTCGAAATTCCGACTCCGATAATGCGGCCATCTTTTCGAGCGGAACGCCGGCTTCATGCGTCTCGCCGGCCTTCTCCCGCCTCCGGTTCCAGGGGCACACATCCTGGCAGATGTCGCACCCGAAGACGTTGCTTCCGATTAGATCCCGCTGCTCGGCAGGGATCGTCCCTCGCAATTCGATCGTGAAGTACGAGATGCAAAGCCGGGAATCGAGTTCGAAGCGACCGTCGGGTGAGGGCACTATTGCATTGGTTGGGCAGGCCTTGATGCAGCGCGTGCAGGTCCCGCACCGGTCTGGCGGCGACGCGCCCGGTTCGATGTCCAGACTCGTCAGTAGTTCGCCGAGAAGAAACCAGGAACCTCGCTCCTGATTGATCAGGCAGGTGTTTTTGCCGATCCATCCCAGCCCGGCGTCGCGCGCCAGGGACCGTTCGAGCAGGGGCGCAGTGTCCACGCAGGCGCGCCACGTGAAATGCTCTATTTCGAGGAGCCTGGCGGCAAGTCGTTCGAGCTTTTGACGGAGAGTCTCGTGATAGTCGTCGCCCCATGCGTATCGGGCAATCCAACCACGCTCCGAATCCGAGAACTCCGTGGAATATGGTTCCGGGCCACCGTACGGCATCCCGACGCAGATCACTGACCGGACCTCCGGAAGCAAGGTCGCCGGATGGGAGCGAAGGTCGGCGCGCTGGCCGGAAAGGTATCGCATCTCACCCGCCAGGCCGCGGTTTACCCAGCGTCGGTACCTTTCGAAGTCAGACAACGAAGCAGCAGTGACCGACCCTGCCAGCGGGAACCCGATTTCCGCAGCTAAGTTACGGACAATACGGCTAGTTATTCGTTGCGCCATTAAATCCCGGAGAGCCCCGTCGAACCCCGCTCCGGCGCAGTTCAATGGTTTTCCGTCGAAACGCCCCTTAGAGGGTGGCTAACCTAGATGGTATCGGATAAGGAGAATAGCGCAGGAATGCAGAAGCCCATTAAGTATGTCGAAAAGGCCGCGACTATGGCCGCGGGAGCCGCTTGGCACGTTTTCAATACGTTTAACTCGATCAAGCCCAACCCGTCGTTTACGCCGAAATGGTCCGACAAACCGCTGCTGAAATCATGGGAAAAGCAAAAACCGACCCTCGGCTGGCCGCGCACGACCGATTCACTTTGTCCGAAGTGTGTCCCGGAAATTCGTAACAAGATCGTCGACGGTGAGGTTCCGGTCGAGATCCTGCGCAACGAGAAGGTCGGCGAAATCAAAGCGCAGATCGTCGAGCGCGATGGCAAGATCATGATGGTAAAGGACTGCCCCATCCATGGTCACTTCGAAGACGTGATGGCCATCGATCCGGCGTTCCTGGCGCACATCGAAAAGGTATTCCCCGGGCGCGACATCCGCGCGCATAACGACGCAAGTCTCCACAATCACGGGTCCAGCACGGTGACTCACGGGCGCGGCTCGGTTCTCACGATCGACTTGACCAACCGCTGCAACATGATGTGCGACCCGTGCTTCATGGATGCCAACCAGGTGGGCTTCGTTCATGAGCTGACCTGGGAAGAAATCCAGACGATGCTGGATAATGCTATCTCGATCAAGCCGCGCCGGCAGATGTCGGTGCAGTTCTCGGGCGGCGAGCCGACGCTTTCTCCTTACTTCCTCGACGCGGTTCGTTACAGCCGCAAGGTCGGCTACAACAGCGTGCAGGCGGCGACCAATGGCATCGAGTTCGCGAAGAGCCCGGAATTCAGCCGCAAGGCGGCCGAAGCGGGTCTTCGTTACGCATATCTGCAGTTTGACGGAATCGGCAACGCCGCCAATTCGCACCGCGCGATCGGCAACCTGTTCGACGTGAAACTGCGCGCAATTGAAAACCTGCACTCGGCCGGCGTCGAAATTGTTCCGGTCATCACGATCGTCAACGGCGTCAACAATGAGCAGGTCGGCGCGGTTGTTCGCTTCGCGCTCGATAATCCGAAGAAGATTTCCTTCCTTTCCTTCCAGCCTGTTTCTTTCACGGGCCGCGACGAAGAAATCACCGACGAACGCCGCGCCGCCCAGCGCTATACGCTGTCGCATCTGGCTCACGACGTAAAGGACCAGGTCGGGATGGGCGAACCGACGCGCGACTGGTTCCCGATTTCCTTCATGAGCACCTTCTCCGATTGGGCCGATCTGATTCACGGACCAACCGCGGAATGGGGTCAGTTGAGTTGTGGCTGCCATCCGAACTGCGGAACCGGCATGGCCGTCATGATCGATAAGGAAACCAAGGAATTCCGCCCGGTCACGGCGTTCCTGGACGCGGAGCAGCTTTCGAAGGATATCGCCAGCATCAACGACGCCGCGCGCGGCAAGTTCCTTTCGGTCCTTGGCGTTTCGCTCGCCTTGCTGCGGAACTACCGGCCTTTCGAGGCTCCCAGCGAATTCAAGCTGACGGACATGCTGCAGAAGTTCGACAAATGCTTCAACGCCACCGGCCGGAGCTACGGCAAGGTTTCGGGCGACCGGACCATGGCGGATATTGAGAAGCGCCGCAAGGACCGGTGGAACTTCCTGTTCATCGCCGGCATGTGGTTCCAGGATCTCTTCAACTACGACTTCCGCCGGACCGAGCAGTGCATTATCCCCTACGCCACGCAGGAAGGCGAAATCAGCTTCTGCGCTTACAATACCGGCGTCGGCTGGCGCAATATCGTCGAGAAGATGCACATGACCGCTACGTTGACGAAATGGTATGAAGAGCGCGGGCGGCATGAGATCTTCGCGGGCGGCAAGAAGGTCAACCTTCCCTCGAACGACCACTCGCTGGTTCTCAATATCGACGACGTCAACCACGGCCTGCAGCACGACCTTGATGACAAGGGTATTGCCAAGACCGCGCGCGAAGAGAAGATCCGGAAGCGCAACGCGGAACTTGCGAAGAAGGCGGGTGAAGACGCCCGGATGGCAAAGCTCTATCGCGAAGTTATCCTGAAGGAAAAGCCGCTCGAGCCCGGATTTGTGCCGGTGTCCTCCCTTGGCGGAATCGCGCCAGCCGCTCCGAAAAAGAACGTCGAAACGCGTGAGGAAGTCGGAAGCTTCGGCGACTAAGATCTCTCCCAACCTCTCCCCCTTCGAAACGCCCGGCCAGTCAGCCGGGCGTTTTTTTCTGCGTGATCTGAAAATCGTAGCGCGGTGATCCGAATCCGGAACAAGAACCTTGGGACTTCGGAAATCCTTCGGATTTTTGCTGAGTAATAGGGGATTTTCGTAGGATTCTTCCGTACTAAAAGCGCGATTTTAGCGTCTCCATTTTTCTGAAAACAGAAAACCTTGGAGCCTGTATTCCGGCGCGCGGCGGGATGGCAGACAATCGGTGGCATGAAAAAACTCCTGTTGTTAGCCATCCTGGCCCTTTCTGTCGCTTCCTCCGTCGCCGTGCAGGCGGATCCGCCGGCTCCGGTGTGCCCGCCGATCTGCGGACCCGGTCAGGCGAATCTTCCGACGGCGTCCTGAATCAGCTCTAGCGGGAATGGCAGAGGGGATTTCGCTTCCTTGCTAGCATGGTGGGCAAGTGATTCTCGCGCTCTGGTGGACGTCGCTCGCGCTTCAGGTTTTGTTTTGCGTCCGCCTGATTTCTGAAGGTCTTGCCAAGACCTACCCTAGGTTGCTTGCGTGTTTCGCCGCGTTGACGGCGGAATCGCTTTTGCTGAGCGCATTCGTATCGAAGCCACTCACCTACACCAAGATCTGGACTTTCACCCGGCTTGCGGTTTTGGGCCTGGAGTTGTTAGCCGTACTGGAGATATTTCGCCGCTGGTCGGGCACATTCCCGGGAATCGGGCGCTTCGGCCAGCGGCTATTGGTTATCCTTTGCCTTCTGGCGGCGGCATTGTCGCTTTCGACGTTTCCCGTCGCCTGGTCGGCCAAGGGATGGCGGCTCGCGCCTTATCTGATTCTGCTGGCGAATCGCGCTGTGAACGCGGGCCTCGCGGCGTTTCTTGCGTTAACCCTTGGATTTTTTGTGAAATTCGGTGGACCCGTGGCGGCCAACTTGTGGAGACATACCTGGGCGATGACCGGATTTCTAACTGCGAATGCAATTAGTTACTTCTTAATTACCACGCGCTATTACACCCTGGGGAATACGCTGCTCCAGGGCGTGGTGCTGGTGATTCTCGCGTACTGGATTTACGCGATGCGGCGCGCCGGCGAAGAAGTTCCGGTTACTGAAAGCGACGAAGAAGCCTGGGCGTCAGCCGAAGAGATGAATCGGCAGCTAATGGAATTCGCCGAGTCCGTTAAACAAGGGCGGCAACGGCGCGGGGTGACGCGTCGCTGAACAGCGACTCGAATTCGTCGCACGCCGTGCGAACAGCTGTAATTCCAGAGGGAATACGGGTCGCGTGGGTCAGCCCGGCCAAAGTCAGAGTAGCCAGAAGATATTGAACGCGGGCATAGTCGTTCACCAATGCGCTGAAATCCCAGTCTTTACGGGCGGCCATCATGTGGCGGCGCAGCTTCAGGACATGAGCCGCATCCCGCCGCAGCAGAGCGATATTTTTCCAGTAAGCCTCTTTGTGGACCTTACGTATCTCGACGCGAATCGCCGGAGACAGCCCGCGCAATTCGTTGTCGTCAATCAGGCGATAGAGGTAAGAATAGCGGAATCGCATTCTTCGGCGCGCTCCTGTTTGGCGCAATAACCGAATTTTACGATCCATTTTACTGAAAGGTCAACAGACTTTTCAGGCTACGCGTGGATTTTGCGACGCGTGCCAGGCGCGAAAACGCGCCGTTCGTTCTTTTCCCATGTATCGGGTCAGAATTTCCGGCGGAGAACTGCGCAGATCGAGGACAACGAACCCATCCAGAGTGTTGCCGAAGCGGGGATCGACGCTGAAAGCGAGCAAATTGCCGCCGAGCTTTACATATTGCTTAATCAGAATCGGGATACCCTTGCCGTCGGGCTCGAGATCGGCGATCGGGGCCGAAAGATCGTCAACAGCGGGCAACAGAGAACAGAGGGCGGCGATTTCCCAGCGGTGAAGCAGCGGCTGACGAAGAGGGCGGCGCGGCTTGACAGGGCAATATGTCCCGCCGGGGCGGCGCTTTTCGAAGAAACACCCGATCAATTCGCGTGAAGCCTTCGAATATTGGTTGCTTACGCTGACGGCTCCAATGAGAGTCGCATATTCGGGCCGTGACCAGACGTAGGCGGCGATACCTTTCCAAAGAAGCAACAAAGGCGCAAACTGACGCTGATATTCGGGGCGAATAAAAGAGCGCCCGAGTTCCAGGGTTGGTCCGAGCCGCTCGATATATCCGGGGGAGAACTTAAACAACGACTCGGTGTAAAGGCCTTTCCGTCCGAACTGACGGAGGAGACGCGGGACATCGCCCATGCGATAAGCGCCGACGATTTCTCCGGCTTCGCGATTCCAGATAAACAGGTGAAGATAATGCGGGTCGAATCGGTCAAGGTCTCGTGAGTGACCGGTACCTTCGCCCGCGGTGCGGAACGTGACTTCGCGAAGACGACCAATTTCCTGGAGCGCGCGGGGGATCCGATCGGCGGAAGCGATGTAAACCTCCATCGGACCTGCGCTTTCGAGCAGGCCGTCCGACAGGGTTTCAATTTCGCGCCGAAGTTCTTCGGTCGGAACTGCATCGGAGATCGGGACGTCGACCGTTGGCGCGGCCACGCGATGCGAGAATCTGCGCGCCAGAAGATCGGTGCGCAGGCGCATATAACGGATTGCTGCCGCGTCGTCCGGGATCGATTTCAGTTCGGATTGATCGATAATCCCGCCGATGCGCACTTCGACCGTTTTATTTCGCTTGTTCAGCAATTCAGCCGGGAGCGCGGCGGTGCGGAGACGCGGATGGACCATGCCGAGCATCTGAAACGGGATCCCGTTCGAGCCCGAAACGTGAATTGGGAGAACTTTCGCGCGAGCGATGCGGGCGAGACGCGCGGCGGTGCAACGCCATTCGGGATCGCGGATGGCGGCGGCTTTGAAATCGAAGTGCGCGACTTCGCCCGCCGGGAAGATGAGGAGCATGCCGCCATTCTTTAAGTGTTCGAGAGCCTGACGGAGGGCACGGCCGTTGGCGATGCGCGTTTCCGGGCGCTCGAACGGATCGATAAAGATCGAGGTCTCGCCGAGTTCGGGCAGATCACGGAGAACGCGATTGGTGAGAACGCGAACGTCAGAGCGGACGCCCGTGAGGAACGACGTGAGGAGCGCTCCATCGAGAAGACCGAAGGGATGATTCGATACCGCGAGGACCGGACCTGAGGTCGGGATCTTTTTGGTGTCTTCCGGTGTGATCTCGATGCGGATATTGAGTTCGCGCATCAACTGGCTGGCAAGGGAGGGGCCAGTGCGGACATGGTGATAGAGCGCCTCAAGTTTATCCATTTGTAACAGGCGGTGAGCGGCTCGTTCCAGCGTCTGGGGCAGGCGTTCCACAAGCCCAAAATAGCGGCGGTCCGCTGCAATGCTGTGAATGCTCGATTGCAGTTTCCTTAAACTGGTTGCTTGGCGGATTCGACTGTAGCGGTGCTGGCGGAGAAGCCATCGGTTGCGCGCGATATCGCCCGCGTTCTGGGGGCTACTACGAGGGGCGAAGGGTATCTGCACGGCAACGGGTACGTGGTTACCTGGGCCATCGGGCACCTGGCGGCGCTGGCGCAACCACACGAAATCCGGCCGGAGTGGAAGGCGTGGCGGCGGGATTTGCTGCCGATGCTTCCCGAGTCGTGGCCGCTCGTGGTCTACGACAAAACGAAAGATCAGTTCGAGACGGTCCGAAAGATTCTCTCTTCGCCGAAAGTGTCGCGCGTCGTGTGCGCGACGGATGCCGGGCGAGAAGGGGAATTGATCTTTCGTTATATATACGAAGCGGCGGGATGCTCGAAGCCAGCGAATCGGTTGTGGATTTCATCGCTTACGCCTGAGGCGATTCGGAAGGGCTTCGATGCGCTGAAGCCTTCGGAAGAATACGATCCGCTGGCGGATGCGGCGAAGGGGCGGAGCCGCGCGGACTGGCTGGTCGGGATGAATCTTTCGCGCGCGTATGCGCTGGCGTATGGCGGCGATTTGTCAGTGGGACGGGTGCAGACTCCGACGCTCGCGATGCTCGTGGAGCGAGAACTGGCGATCCGGGCTTTCGTGCCGGAGGATTATCTCGAAGTCGTCGCGACGTTCCGGCCTTCGGGGCAGCCGGAGGCGGAGTCGTATCAGGGGACGTGGTTCCGCGACGTGAACGATCCGCAAAAATCGATGCGGCTTCCGGCTACTGGGCCGGAGGGCGGCGTGGAAGCGGCGCAGATTGTGGAGCGCGCGAAGACGGGGAGGGCCGCCGTCGAATCGGTGACCGCGGAGACGCAGCGGATGGGGCCTCCGCTTCTTTACGATTTGACGGAACTGCAGCGGCATGCGAATCGGCTGTTCGGATATAGCGCGCAGAAGACTTTGGACCTTGCGCAGGCGCTTTATGAGCGGCACAAGCTGATTAGTTATCCGCGTACGGACAGTCGGCATCTTTCGAAAGACGTTGCGGCGACTTTGCCGGCGATTGTTCGGGCGATTGTGGGGCCATATCGGGAAATGTTGGCGGCGGGGACCGGGGAACGGGCTTTGGGGCGGCGGTTCGTGGACGATTCGAAGGTCAGCGATCATCATGCGATTATTCCGACGACGGTTTCTGGGGCGGGTGCGGATCTTTCGGGCGAAGAGCGGAAGATTTATGACCTGGTCTGCCGGCGTTTGTTGAGTTGCTGGCATGAGGATTACATCTGGTCGGTTACGACGGTGATCACGGCGATCGTGAATGGGCTGGTGACGGATCGGTATCATTCGTCGGGCACGGCGGTGCAGCAGGTCGGTTGGAAGATTCTGGATGTTCGTCCCGAACGACGTCGCTCGCAGGAAGATGAGGCGCAGTCTTTGCCCTCGAATCTGGCTCGGGGTCAGGCGCAGGATGTGCTCGATGCGGAGGCGGTCCGGAAGAAGACACGGGCTCCTAAGCGATTCACGGAGGCGACCTTGCTGACGGCGATGGAGACGGCGGGCAAGACGCTCGATGAGAAAGAGCTTTCGGATGCGATGAAGGAGAACGGGCTGGGCACGCCTGCGACTCGCGCCGCGATTATCGAGACGTTGCTGAAGCGGGAGTATGTGGAGCGGCAGGGGAAGAACCTGGCGGCGACGGATAAGGGGATCCATCTTATTGAGGTGGTGCATCCCGAGGTGAAGAGTCCAGCGATGACGGGGCAGTGGGAGGCGTTCTTAAAAAAGATCGAACGGGGTCAGGCTCGGCTGGAGCCGTTTTTGCGGGGGATTGAGGATTATGTTCGGGAGGTTGTGGGGAAGGTTGGGGGGGTTGTGGGGAAGGTTGGGGGGGAGGGACCGCTCCCTCGCGGTCGCGGCTCGGTAAGTCGCGGTGCGTTAACGAGCGATTCGGTAGCGAGCGATTCGGTAGCGGACGATTCGGTGGGTGGTGGGTTGGTCACTGGGCGCGAAGGCGAGACTTTGCCGGCGCTTTTGCATCGTGCGTTCGGGTTTGCGGCTTTCCGGTCGAATCAGGAGGAAGTTTGCCGGACAGTTATCGAAGGTCGGGACGTTCTTTTGGTGATGCCTACCGGCGCGGGGAAATCGCTCTGCTATCAGTTGCCGGGGATTGCGCGAGGGGGGACGACTTTGGTGATCAGTCCTTTGATCGCTTTGATGGAAGATCAGTACGCGAAGCTGCGTGCCCTTGGATTCGCGGTTGATTGCATTCATTCGGGGCGGACTCGCGAGGCGTCGCGGAAGGTTTGCGTCGATTATCTGAACGGGCGGTTGCAGTTTCTGTTTGTCGCTCCGGAGCGTTTGCGCGTGCCGGGATTTCCGGAGATGCTGGCGCGGCGGAAGCCTTCGCTGGTCGCGATCGACGAGGCGCACTGCATTTCGCAGTGGGGGCATGATTTCCGTCCGGATTACCGGTTGCTGGGGCAGTATGTTCCGACGCTGCGTCCGGCTCCGGTGATCGCTCTGACCGCGACGGCGACGGTGACGGTGCAGCACGATATCCGGACTCAGCTCGGGCTGGATGAGCCGGCGAGTTTCATTCACGGATTCCGGCGGGAGAATATCGCGATCGAAGCGGTGGAGATCTCGCCGGGGCAGCGGGCGGATCTGGCCTTGAGTCTTTTGCTCGAGAGCGAGCGGCGCCCAGCGATCGTCTATACGCCGAGCCGCAAGCAGGCCGAGAGCGTGGCGGCGATGCTGGCCGGGCGCTTTCCGGCGGCGGCGTATCATGCCGGCCTGGACGCGGAGCGGCGGAAGCGCGTGCAGGAGGATTTCCTCTCGGGCAAGACCGAGGTGGTGGTGGCGACGATCGCGTTCGGGATGGGCATCGACAAGCCGAACGTGCGGACTGTGATTCATACGGCTTTGCCGGGGAGTCTGGAGGCGTATTACCAGGAAGTGGGGCGCGCGGGGCGCGATGGGGCGGCGAGCCGGGCGATCCTGATGCATTCGTATGCGGACCGGCATATGCACGATTTTTTCTTCGGGCGGGATTATCCGGATGTGGCGATGCTGGACCGGATTTGCGGGCTGCTGAGCGCGGCTCCGATGGAGCGCGGGGCGCTTTGGAAGCGGAGCCGGATTCTTCAGGAGGTGTTCGAGAAGGCGCTCGAGAAGCTGTGGACGCACGGCGGGGCGGTGGTGGATTCGGGCGATAACGTAACGGCGGGGTCGGGCGAGTGGCGCGATTCGTATATCGCGCAGGGGGAGCAGAAGCGGGCGCAGATCGAGCGGATGATCCGGTATGCGCAGAGTAATGAATGCCGGATGGCGAGTCTGGTGCGGCATTTCGGCGATGTCGCGGACGGGCGGAAGAATTGCGGGATTTGTGATTTCTGCGCTCCGGCGGCTTGCATCGCGCAGCGGTACCGGCAGCCGACCGAGGCGGAGATTCGGATGGCGTTCGACATTCTGGATGAGCTGGAGGAGGCGCCGCGGTCGGTGGGCAAGCTCCATGCGCAGTTGTGCGCGAAGGGCGAGGCGAGCCGTGATGATTTCGAGGAACTAGTGGGGTCGCTGGCGCGGGCGGGGCTGGTGCGGCTGACGGAGGAGACGTTCGAGAAGGACGGGAAGAGTATTCCGTACCGGAAGGCGTGGCTGGCGCGGGAGGCGAATTTCGTTGGCCGGGAGGCGCCGTTGGAGTTTACCGTGCGGCGGATGGGGACGGTGGTGGAGAGGCCGTCGCGTAAGAGCGGGGCGCGGAAGAAGGGGGCGAAGAAGAAGCGGGAGCGGATTCCGCTTTCGCGTCCGGCGGGGCAGGTTAAGGGGAAGGTTGCGGCTGCGCCGACGGTTAACGCTGCGCCGCTGGAGTTGAAGGCCGAGGAGTTGCTGCGGGCCTGGCGTCTGGCGACGGCGAAGCGATTGGGTGTTCCGGCGTTTCGGATCATGACGGATAAGGTGCTGGAGGCGATTGCGAAACGGCGGCCGAAGACGGCGGCGGAGTTGCTGGCGATTCCAGGGATCGGGATTAATTCAGTGGAGAAGTACGGGGCGCAGATTTACCGGATTTTGAATGAGGCGGGGAAGTAGTCAGGAGACGTGCACTGCGGCGCCGTCGGCGTGACCCCGGTGCGGCCGGATCACAATCCTGACATCCTGATTCAGAGCGACCAGAAAACGCATGAGCCGTTCCACCGAAAACTGACGAAATTCGCCGCGCAGCATCCTCGAAACGTCCGGCTGCGGTATGCCGAACAATTTCCCAGCCTCGATCTGTTTTAGGCCGCGATCCTTGATGATGGCGTCGATTTTGTAGACGAGTTGCGCTTTGACGAGGTGCTCCTCGGCGTTCGGCAGCCCGAGGTCGCGGAAGACGTTTCGGCTCTCAACATAGATTTTCTTTTTACTCATGGGATCTACTCGCTGCAATGCTTTCAGCCTCGCGCAGGCGCCGTTGGATCAGCTCCAAATCGCGTCGCGGCGTCTCCCGACCTGCTTTCGATTTCTTCTGGAAGGCGTGCAAAACGTAGATCGCGTCTGCGTATCGCGCTACGTACACTGCGCGAAACGTGTCTCCGCGGAAATCCGTAACTACCTCCACGACACCCGCGCCTCCGAACCCGTTTAGAGGCTTGGCGTCACGATGTTTGCCACCGCGCTGCGCAACATACAGGGCATAACCCATATGATCCTGAACCGGCTCGGGAAATGTCCACAAGTCCTTGAGGCTCGAACCGATCCAGATCACCGGCTTCAGCCCGGTCATCCGCAGTAATCAATATAGTGATTTCACTATATTGATGTCAACACAGTTGGTTCCCGGCGTATTACGATTCGCCAGGCGTAGTTACGGCGTCCCGTTTGTCGGGCGATTCAGATTCGACCTTGAAAATTCGCTTTCGAGAACTTAAGCGGCGAGTTTTTGGGGCACCGCGGCGGGATTTCCGCAGCACTTTTTGAATTTCCTGCCCGAACCGCAGGGGCACGGCGCGTTGCGAGGCGTTTTCGCGGCTTGCGGCCTGGGCGCTACGGACGGTTTACAAAACGAACTTGCTCCGTCCCGTCGGACCTGCTCGCAGAGTTCCTTATCAGCCTGCGTCATCAGCGCTTCGAGGTCGGCGAGAGTGATGGGTTTGCTGCGTTTTGGCGCGGGCGCGGCGGCTTTGTCGTCCGGTTGATCGTCATCGTATGGGTCGGCGTTGATGGCCTGAAGGAGTTTTTGGGAATCGACCAGGCCGGTGAGGTCGCTGAGGCTGTCGATGTTGGCGCGGATGGCTCGTTCGGTCTGAAGTTTGCGCAGTTCGGCGATGGAGCGGCGGAGGATGGAGTGGGAATGGGCGCGGGCGCGGTCGACGGATCGCTGGGCTTTGTCGGTCGTTTCGCTTTGGGAGGCGGTGGCTTCGGGCGTTTCCAGTTTGAGCGCGAGGCTGGCTTCGATGATGCCGCAGCGGCGGAGGCGCCAGTTCGCGGACATGATTTCGTCGGCGAAGACCTGTTCGAGGATGCCGTGCGGGCCGAGTTCGTGCATTAGGGCGAGATAGGTGGTTTGGTATTCGTCTTCTTCGCCGGGGCGGATGAAGTCGTGGGCGGAGAAGAGGCCGGTTTTCAGGGCGTTTTGGGAGGAACGGGATTTGCCGGCTTCGGTGCGAGGACCGGTGGCTGTGGAGCCTTCGGTTTGGGTGGTGATTTCGTCGTTGACGGACGACTCCGGGATGGACGGTTCGCTGGTCATGGCTTTGGATTCCCTTTCTCGGGGGCGGGTGAAGGCTGCTCCCGGGAGCAGTCTATCGGGCGGGTTGGCGGAGCCGGCCGCCGCCGAGAGTTAAGTGATTGATTTGGCGCGAACAAAGCCGCGCATATTTTTGACAAGACGACGAGGCTATTCGCAAACGGATGGGCGGCATCTATTGCTCACGGCCCGAAGAATGGCTGCCATGACGCGCGGACTGCGCCAGCCGTGCAAGACGGCCACAACCCAGAGAGGCTTTGGATCCGGCGCGTAGGCGATCAGGTATTGGCCTACAACCCTGAACCGAAGAGGCCGTGACGTCAGGTCGGGTCGTCGGCGCCCCTGATGCGGGAACTGCGCTGAGAGGCGAATTGCGTCGAAAATCTCAGTTACCACCCGGGTCGGCAGCGTCCGGGTTATCGTCGGCTATATACGATCGGATTTCGTCGATGTCACTATACGCCTCCGGGTGAAGCGCGTATCCTCTCAGACAGGCCGCTTTCGGCGCTCTTCCTCTGTTTTCGCCATCAACCGCCGATAGGCTTCTTCCCCGTCGATCGGATGAACGCGGCCGGTTTCCAGGTCATCGTAGCGGTGTTCGAGCGTTTGGCGCGCGTGGGTAAGTTCATCAAAGAGTCCGATCACTGCGTCAGCCAGGAGGTCATCGCTCGGCCTTCCTGTTTCCCGCGTGAGTTGGTTCAGCTTTGCCAGGACCTCGGGCTTGAAATGCACTTCCATCGGTCGAATCCTTATTCAGAATAGGGTATTCGACGGCGCGTCAGGTTGCGCGGGCAGGGCTATTGAGTAATCCAGCGCGACTGAAAGGAGCTATCCAGTAATAAACGGTTATTGCCTTCAAAAGCGAACACTCCCGAATTTGGCGGGCGGGGCGGGATCGCGGGTCTGTAGTCCCCTTGTATCCGTCTTAACGCAATCTTCGGGATGAGAAGGCGCTCGCCGTCGTCGAGCGGGCGCAGCCTGATCGGTTGCCGTATTCCGGCGTGTTCTATTTCGTCGAACCGGATGGCGACGATCCAGGTTGCCAAACCAATCATTTCCGCGACACGAAGCAGGCGGCCATGAAGGAGGTCCCCTTTATGCGCCACGACATTGCCCAATAGCGTGGCTGCATCGCGCTTTACAACGGCTGTGACCGGATCGCCGGCTGCTGCGGTCAAGGAATCGATGGGAGAGTGGAGCGCCACGTCGAGCGTTGTATCGCCTGGAATCTCCGGCACTGAGGCCGCCGGGGATTTGCTGTTACTGGTTGCAAGGGCGTCCGAGTCTCCGAAGCTCAGACTGGATTGAACCTCGTAGCGGCGGCATCCGGAGTACTGGGTTCGGTTCACCGCCTCTTCCCCGTCGTCGTACAGAACAGCCATGGTCGACTCTTTCGGGAGACGGATGTCTGTGTCACCAACCTTGACGGTTCCGTAGTCGATCTCGTGCTCGATTCTGCAGGCGTGGCCGACGAATCCCTCCGCGGTTACGGTGAGCCGCTGTAGTTGGGCAGCGTCAGAATCGATAAAAAGCGAGCCATGGTAGCCGATCGTCTTTTCAACCGCTGCGCCATCGCTATAGACATAGCTACTCTTGCTCAGAGGAACCGAGTAGTCGAAGATTGACCAGTGTCCGGCAGCCGTCTTCTGCTCTCCCTTGTATTGAAAATGGTCGGCGCCTCCGCTGAAGATGGTCTTCAGAAA
Organism: Bryobacteraceae bacterium; assembly: GCA_035262625.1. Lineage (GTDB taxonomy): Bacteria > Acidobacteriota > Terriglobia > Bryobacterales > Bryobacteraceae > BOG-234. The sequence continues at coordinate 122,036 of DATFSM010000159.1, read as the reverse complement.
CGCGCTGAAGTCGCCAGTTCCCGTTGTTCCCAGTTCCATCAATTGGTGGACGTCCACAGCATGGAATGCTCGTTCGCCAACCCAGGAGAACATCTCGGAGGCCGATCCTTCGGCGACTTCGACGCGTACCCGATCGCGCCAGACCGGAAGCCGCGACTTAGCGGATCGGGCCGCAGCTTCAGCAGAGGGATTACAACCGGATGTGGGGTGAGGGAGTTGGGAATGCGTTCGGTCCTGCGTTTCGATACACGTGTATTCCGGGAGGCGCTTCAGGTTGGCTGACAGATCCGCGCTTGCCCGCTCGAATAACTGCTGATAGGGCAGTTGCGCGGCAAGAGTACTCACGGCCGCGAAAGTCAGGAGTTGCCCTTTGGGAAGACTCCTCATTGCGTTGAGTAGACGGCGGGCGCGCCTATGTGGCTTCCTTAGGTTCGGGGCGGGCTTTCACCCGCCCCAATATGCGCTTATTTCCTTACGGGCGGCAGGCTTTTCGGATCCGTCGTCTGGTTGAAGCAACTCGGATGGCCGAATCCGCTTGGGCTGATTCCCGTCCCGCCGGCGGGATTCGCTGCGATGTCGTAAATGATGTTGTCCGGGTGGGCCGCGTCATTGTTAAACAGACTGGCCGGTCCCGGAATCACCACGGCTGGCGAGCCCATATGGTCGAGCGCAAGGTTGTTCCTCGTGCGCCAGGCGATATTGTGGTCCGCGCAGGACGTATCACCGCTGACGCCGATCGCGCCGACAATCTGGTGGCTGTCGTTATATAGCGCCAGGCCGCCGCCGAAAACATTCACGCCTCCGATCTTCGAGCCCACCATCGGATCGTTGGACTGGCCGAAGCGTGAGGACGGCCCCTGATAGGCGACACCCGTGTCTACCGGGTTGCTCTCCTGCAATCCGAAGAGGCTTCCTCCGGGCTGCACCGCCGAATAGAGGTTGGCGGTCGAAAGCGCCAGGACAAACCCGTTTCCACCCGACACGGCGCTCGGGTCCAGGCTGAAGGAGTTCGCCGTGTTGGCTTTCTGGGCCGAGATCACGCGGCTTCCCGGCCATTGCGAGCCACGGTTCGTCCCCGTAAATGCCACCGCGCAGACAATCCCGTCGCGGTCGACGATCGTTCCCCACATGTTCTCGTTCAGGCCGCTGCCTTCCGCGGTGGTCGCCGCCGCCAGGGCCGCTTTTAACTGCGACTGGCTCGGCAAAGCCCCGCAGCCGTTGTCGTCTCCGAATGCCGACAGCCCGCACAATGCGCACGAAAGCGCAATCAATCCCATTCGTTTGATCATTCTGATCCTCCTTATCCTCTGTTCTTGTTGGCCGCAGATACCGGCGAAGGGTACGCGCGGCGCGATCGATACCGACTTAATATATCGCCCGGAGACGCTCAGGTGCTGATACGGACGCGGCAACCGGCGCAGGATGGCGCAGGCGTATGTTGATGGCGTCGTCGAGTCTCGCAACCGGGACTTCGAGCAGATCGTCGCCGCGTCGTTCCCGGCGCCCACGCTGCATCGGTTGCCGCTTGAAGAGATTGCTCCCTTCAGCGGAAGTGTGCTTTAATACTCGCCGATGATGCTCGGCTGGCGGTTCTGGTTTAATGTGGAAACTTCTTGTTTCGAGGGAACACTGAATGCCTAGCGGCTTTCGGCCGCTGAAACTTATCGAAAAAGGTCTGAACATGAACGATCCATTGAAGCCTGAACCAAAGCCCGACGATCTGACACAGACGACGGAAGCCGAGTCCATTCAACTGGACGAAAAAGAAGCGGACGAGATCTCGGCCGGCAGCGTCAACAGTTTCCTCAAATTAAGTGGCGGCAACGGTTAGCGGCGCTCGCGAGAACCGACGTCCCTCCAGAGCCCGCGGTCTTAAATTGCAGAGAAAGGTCTGAATATGAACGATCCATTGAAGCCTGAACCGAAACCCGACGATCTGACGCAGACGGCGGAACCCGAGTCCATCCAGCTAGACGAAAAAGAAGCGGACGAAATTTCGGCCGCCGGCATCCCAATTTTCGAGCATAAGTAGCAGCCTCGGCACTTGGCCGCTTTCCTCACCGCCGGCGTCGATCGAGGACCGACGCCGGTCTGCTCCGGCGACTTCATATTGGTCTGTCCCGCCGATTTCGTCACCACTCCCTCGCGGTCGTGGCTCGGATGCTCTGAGCCGCGCGCGCAAGCAAGTGGTCTCGGGATGATCGAAGCAGGCCACTAATCTTTCCGCATGAAGCCGCCGGACTTAGCAGGCTACGTTACTGACACGGTCTACAAGCGGACGTTCACAAGAGAACTTGCACCGGCCTGGCTGGATCATGTGGCGATCGTCGCAGGATTTGCGCCGCCTGACAGCAGGGATGCGTTCACGTGGTGCGACTTGGGCTGCGGTCTCGGCGCGACGATGGTCCTGCTTGCCGCCACGCATCCCAACGGGCGCTTCCATGGCGTGGACGCTATGACGGAACATGTAGAGTCCGCGCGCAGTTTGGCGGCGACGTGTTCCGTTCAGAACGCAGCGGTCCACAGGGCGACGTTCGAGGAAGCGGTTGAACGGGAGTTTCCCCGGTTCGATTACATCGTCTCGCACGGCGTATATTCGTGGGTCGACGAGGGAGTGAGGCGCTCCTGGCGGAAATTCGTGGACCGGCGTCTGAAGCCGGGCGGGCTGGTATATGTCAGCTACAACGCGTTGCCGGGCCGCGCTGCCGACCTGCCGTTCCAGCGGCTCGTTCGCACTTTGGGCATGAGTCTGACTGGAAACAGCTATGACCGTGTGCGCGACGCGCTCGCTCTGATTCGTCCGCTCGCCGACCTGAAGGCGCGCGCCGTTGCGGTCAGCCCGATGGCATCGGCTTTCCTGAAGGAACCCGGGCGCTTTCCGCTGTCCTATCTCGCGCATGAGTTGATGAACGGGAGTTGGCAGCCGCTTTCCGTCGCCGACGTGCGCACGGAGATGAGGGAGATCGGGCTCGAGCCGGTCGGATCGGCCAGGCTGGTCGACAATTACGACTCGTTCGTGCTCGGCCGCAGCGCACGCGAGGCGCTGGCGGCGATTGCCGACCGGGACGCGAGGGAATTTGCGCGGGACTTTTTTGTCAATCAGTCGTTTCGCCAGGACGTGTTTGTCCGGGACGGGCGGCGAATCGGCGGTGTCGAGCGGAGAATGCGACTGATGGCCAGCGCGTTTCTGCTCGCAGGCCGAGTTGAGCCCGTGAAGTACTCGGTGACGACAGCGGCGGGAGATCTGAAGTTCGACAACCGGACCGCGCGGGCTATTGTTTCGGGGCTGATGGAAGGACCACGGCGGCTTGGTGAAATTGACGGCGCGGCTTCGGAAAAGGATCTCATCGCCAATATGGCTGTCTTGAGCGCGGCTGACGTGATCTGGCCTGTAAACGCGAATTCGGTTGATGTTTCGAAGGTGAATGCAGCGATCGCGGCTCTCGGAACTGGAGACGACGGCGTTGGGTACTCGCTGTTGCCCTGCGGGACGGCGGCGCCGACATCGACTTCGGCTGCGTCAGCGTAAATCGGCGACGACCAGCGATAATCAGCGATTCGCGCAGGTGATAAATTTAGATTCATGCCGCTTTTCTCCTTTTCTTCGCCTTTCAGCGTGCCCCGATGCGGCTAGTTCGGGGCGCGCCGGGCGCGGGGAAAACGGCTCTCGTTTTGCGTGAATTCAAAGACGCCTTGCGGCAGGGGCGGGGCACGGCGCGGATTGTAGTTCCCACGTCGACGCTGGTGCGCCATCTGCAGCATGAGCTAGCGCGGGATGGCGTGGTATTCCCTCCTTCGGCGGTGATTTCCCTGCGGCGCTTCGTCCAGGAGATGGCTCCGGAACTGAAGGTGGTTCCCGATGGCGCGTTGCGCGTGTTTGTGCGCGATGCGCTGGCGACAGTGAGACCGCGGGAGTTCGCGGAATTGTGCGGCGCGGAGGGAATGATCGCCACGGTACTCGAGACGATCGGGTTGTGCGAGAACGCTGGCGTGCCGGCGGCGCAGCTTGCGGGGACGCGGCGATTGAGTCCTTCGGCCAAGGCGTTCGCCGCAGTGTGGAATGCGGCGTCAGAGGCAGTGACGGCGGGCGGGTTCGTGACATGGCCCGAGGCGGTGCGGGCGGCGGCGAGAAATGCGTCGGGGCTGCGGATCTGGATGGATGGGTTCGCGGCATTCAGTCCGCTCGAGACGGAACTGATCGCGGCGCTGGCGAAGTCGTGCGACACCACTGTGACTACCACCGACACGCGCGGGGGCGACGAGATCCGCAGGATGGCGATGCGGTTGGGGGCGCGGCAGACGGAGCTGAGCGGGCGCGCGCGGCGGCCGCAAACGGAGTTGGTGAAGGCGACTTCGGTTGAGCGCGAAGCGGACGAGATCGCGCGGAGGATTATCGAGCTGCGTGCGCGTGGGACGGCGTTTCGGGAAATGGGCGTCGCGGTGCGCGATGTGGGTTCGTATGCGCCGCTGCTGAGGGGAGTTTTCGAGCGCTTCGGAATTCCGGCGCGGTTTTATTTCGGCGGTCCGCTGCGGGAGCATCCGGCGGCGATCTTTGTCGGCGGGTTGATCGAGTGCGCGATCGGGGGATGGGAGTTCGGGGCGGCGATTGAGGCGCTGCGGGGGCATGCGCGTTGGGGAGCAAGCGCATCGCTGGACCGTCTGGATTTCGCGCTGCGCGAGGCGATGCCGGGGCATGGGGCGGATGAGATTCTGGCCTTATGCGGCGAAGACGAGACGCTTAAGGAGCGCGTAGCGGATTGCCTGGCGATCGCGCCGTGGGTGAATGAATCGCAGCTTCCGGAGGAGTGGGCGCGACGAATCGCGGAGTTCGCGGAACGGATCTATCGGCCGGGATTCGTGGAAGCCGCGGGCGATACGCAGTCGTTGGCGACGCAGCGCAGTTATGCTGCGGCGATCACGGCGGTAGTGAATGCGGTGGAAGAAGCGGCGGCGTTGCCGGGCAACGATACGCCTGTTTCGCTCGAGAAGTTCTGGAACGCGGCGCGGGAGACGATTGCGGCGACATGGCTGCGCGTGCGCGACGACCGGCGCGACGTAGTTCACGTGATGAGCTCGCTCGAAGCGCGGCAGTGGGATGTCGCGGCGCTGTTCGTTTGCGGTTTCACGGACCACGATTATCCGAAGAGACACGCGCGGAATGCGCTGCTGTCGGACCGGGACCTGGATGCGCTCAGTAAAGCGGGATTCGCGCTGAGGCGCGCTTCGGATGCGGACGCAGAAGAGGAGTTCCTGGTTGAGGCGCTGCGAACGCGCGCGAGAGACGCGCTGACTCTGTCGTGTCCGTCGCACGACGCGTCGGGGAAGAGCGTTCACTCATCTCGATACGCGAAGCAAACGGAGAACGAATGGGTGACGGCGGCGCCGTGCATGGCCGCGCCTCTTGCAGCGCCTCACGATGCCGGCGCGGCGGGACGCGTATATGCACCCTCGCTGCATGAGGCGATGGCGGCGCAGCATCGGACGATCAGCCTGACAGCGCTGGAAGAACTGACGCAGTGCCGGTTCAAGTTTTTCGCGGGAAGAACGCTGAAGCTGGCAGGCGCGCCGGAAACTCCGCAACAGCGGCTGGGACCGAGGACGAACGGAACGATTCTGCATCAGGCGCTGGAGGCGTGGCTCGAGGCGAACCGGAAGGGAGATTTCGTCGCGCTGTTCGAGGAGGCATTCGAGAAGGTCCGGCGCGAACTGCGGCTGCCGGACGGGTTCCGTCTGGAGGCGGACCGGATTCAGACGCGCGAGATCGCGAAAAAGGTGAGCGCGAGCGAGAAGTGGACGGCGGAGTCGTCGCAGGCGGAAGTGGAACTGACGCTCGATTTTCCGGGCGGCATTACGGTGACGGGGCGCGTGGACCGGATCGACCGGCTGAACGACCGTCAGTGCGTGATTGTGGATTACAAATCGTCGAAGCCGCTGAACGTTCGGAAGAAACTGGAGAGCCCGACGGCTCTGCAGGGACCGCTCTATGCGCTGGCAGCGCGCGAGCGGCTGAATCTGGAGACGGTTGCGATGATGTATGTCGCGGTGCGGGACGACCAGCGGTTCGGGTGGGGCGCGGTTCCCGGAGCCGATCTGGGGTTGCATGAAATTCCCGCGCGGTGGATGGAGGACGCACGAGACAGGACGGTGGAGCGGATCCGGGACTTTTTCGGCGGGGCGGTACACGCCAGGCCGGCGATCAGCGAGGAGTGCGTTTGGTGCGACTTCCAGGATGCGTGCCGGTATGAAGGGGCGGAGAAGGAGAAGCTGGTGACGATCGGAGGCGCGGCGGGTGCCTGATTTCACGGCGCAACAGATCAACGCCATCGAATACCGGAAGAAGGACGCGTGCGTCGTTGCGGGGCCGGGGTCCGGCAAGACAACGGTTCTGGTGGAACGCTATTGCCGGCTGGTTGAGGACCTGGGATTCCGGCTCTCGGAGATTCTGGCAATCACATTTACCGAGAAGGCCGCCGCAAACATGAAGGAGAAGCTGGCGGAGAAGTTCCAGCATAACGATTTGCGTTTGCGGGACCTGGATTCGGCGTGGGTGTCGACGATTCACGGATTCTGCGCGCGGCTTTTGCGGGAGAACGCGATCGAGGCTGGAATCGATCCGCAGTTCCGCGTGCTGGATGCGCGCGAAGCCGAGGATCTGCAGTTTGAGTGCATGCGCGAAGCGCTGGATGAAATGGTGGCGACGCGCCGGGAAGAGACGCTGGCGCTGATCGAGGCGCTGCAAACACCGTTTAATCTGGCGAGGGATCTGACGGAGGCGTACGAAGCAATTCGGTCGGCGGGCCGGAGTATCGCGGAGGTGCGGGCGATGCCGAATCCGGTGGGCGATCTTTCGCCGCTGGCGGTGGCGGCGGAACTGACATCGGCGCTCGATACGTGGCCGCAGAAGCTGACGGCGCTTCAACGGACGCAGCGAACAGAGTTGTACGAACTGGCGAAGAATCTCGCGGTCGAAGGGGATGCGGCCCGAATACCGGTAAAGCCGATCAACCTGGGACGGGCACCGCAGGATGCGCGAGATGCGCTGCGCGCCGTTGACCCGTTGCTTAGTTTGATGCGGGCGAAGACAGCGGACCGGAATATGGAAGCGCTGCGCGGTCTGATATTCGACGCGCTCACAAGATTCGACGAAATTTACAAAGAGCGGAAGGCAGGGATCGCCGCGCTCGATTTCACGAATCTCGAAGAGCGGACGATCGAGATGCTAAGGAAACCCGAAACGCGGGATCGCGTCAGAGGCATGTTCCGGCAGATCATGCTCGACGAGTATCAGGACGTGAACGAGCGGCAGGCGGAACTGGTGCGGCTCATTCGCGCTGAAGACGTGTTCTTCGCGGTAGGCGATGTGAACCAATCGATCTACGGGTTCCGCCATGCGCGGCCGGAGATTTTTCACCGATATCGGGCGGAGGTTGCGGAGGCCGGGAAGCACGCGGCCGAGTTGTTGCGCAATTTCCGAAGCCGGGAAGCGATTCTGCGGGCGGTGGAAGCGGCGCTGAACGGAAGCGAGGGGATCGAACCGCGCGCGCTCGTGGCGGGACGGGAGTTCGTGCGGGCGGAGGGGCCGTTCGTCGAGGTGATCCGCGCATCGGGCGAAGACGACGACGAAGCCCGCGAGAGAGAGGCCCGGTGGATTGCCCATCGGATTCTGAGTCTGGGGAACGAGTTCCGCGATTTTGCGGTGCTATGCCGGACCGGGGAGGCGATGAAGCCTGTTCTCGCGGAGTTTCAGAGTGTGGGCATTCCGTATGTGTGCGGGCGGCGCGAGTCGTTTCTGGCGTCGCGCGAAGGCCGCGATATCTCGGCGCTGCTGCGCGTGGTGGAGAATCCGCGGGATGGAATCGCGCTGGCGACGGCGCTGCGCTCGCCTCTGGCGGGAGTGAGCGATGAGGCGCTGCTGCGATTGCGATTGCTGCGGGGCTCCGTGGTTGGCGGCGTGAACACAGCGGCATTCGATGGCGAACTGCTGGCGGAATTCGATGAGGCCGATGCGCGGAGGATCAGGAGCTTCGCGACATCGCTGAGGCGATGGCGCGCGGATGCGGGCGTGGTTCCGCTGGATGTTCTGATTGGGCGGATGCTTTCCGATTGCGGATATGTGTGGGAGCCGGGAGATACGTCCGGCGACAACGTAGAGGCGTACCTGCATCTCGCGCGGACGCGCGGGACGCGGCGTTCGCTAAAGGAGTTTCTGCGCGAGCTGAAGAGTATCGAATCGGCAGTGGATGCGGAATCCGAATTGTCGGACAAGGACCAGGGGAATCGTGTGCAGGTGATGACGGCGCATGCAGCGAAAGGGCTGGAGTTCCCGATTACGATCATTGCGGGGATGGATCGCGGAGCACGGCAGAATATGGCGGCTGTTGCGTTCACTCCGGAATATGGGCTGGGGATTCGCTGGAAAGGGCCTGACGGCGAGGGGCTGGCGGATAGCTGGGCGCAAAAGAATGCAGAGCGATTTCGGCAGCGTGAACTGGAAGAAGAGAACCGGCTGCTGTACGTGGCGATGACGCGGGCGGAAGAGCGGCTGATCCTTTCTTATTCGCGAGTGAAGAACCGGGCGGCCTGGGCGCGAAAAGTGGACGAGGCGTTCGTCAAGGACACTCCCTCAGTTGCGGTGCAGGTTTGGGGGGCGGAGGCCGATCCTCCTCCGTTGACTGACGCGCCGCACAAACATGCGGGGGCCGAGGCGGTTGCGATTGTTCCCCGCCCGGCCGTGAATGAGCAGTACGATACCGCGGTAAATGTGACGTCGCTTTCGGCGTTCGCGCAGTGTCCGCGGCGGTATTACATCGAGCGGTATGTAGGGTGGTCCGGAGGGGGAAAACGGGGCGCGGCGTCTCAGGCGGATCCGGATGAGATTCCCGCGGCGGAGATGGGGACGCTCGTTCATGAGATTCTGGCGGGAAAACCCGGAGAGTACGCGGAAGCGGCGCGGGATCTTGCGGCGGTGTTCGAGCGAAGCGAGTTAGCGCGGCGCGCAGCGACGGCTTCGCGACGGGAGCGCGAGTGGGATTTCATTTCGGAGATCGACGGAGTGCTGGTGCGCGGAACGATCGATCTGTGGTTTGAAGACGCGGATGGCGTTCACATCGTGGATTACAAGACGGACACGACAGTGCGGGCTTCGGAGCATGCTCCTCAACTTGCTCTGTATGCCGTGGCGCTCGAGAAGGCACTGGGGAAGAAACCGGCGAGCGCATCGCTGCATTACCTGAGAGCGGACCGGGTGGAGCGGGTGGCGATCGACGACGAGGCGACGACGCGGGCGCGCGCGATCATCGGTGAACTGCGGGCGGCGCAGGAGACGTTTTCGTTTCCGCTCAATGCCGGGGAACACTGCCGGGCGTGCGGGTGTTACCGGAGTACGTGTACGGGCGTGGACAGCCCGGCTGGCAGCGTCTGACTGAGACTAAGCGGCGTCTCCTGCTTATTTCTTCTTCGCTGCGGTATCGCTCTTGGCGGCGGTATCGGCCGACTTCTTCTTGGCGCTTGATTCCCCGGCCAGGTGATATCCGGCTTTCTGAGCTTCGTCCTCGGTCATGAACTTGCCTTGCTTGGTGTTGCCGTAATAGCGGTCGCTGCTCTTGTGATAGACCTTTGTGCTGGTATTTGCCCAGACAAGGCCTTTGGCTTTGGCATCCGCGATCTCAGCAGGACTCGCGGCGGAGGCGGTTTTCGACGTGGTCGCGCTCCCTTTGTCCTTTGCGGCTGAGGCTTGCCAGGCAAGCGCGCTCCCGGCCCACACGAACATCGCCGCGAGAACGGAGGCGGCGAACAATCGATACAGTTTCACTCGCATCGCTTATCCTTTCCCGAAGAGACTTCCCACCGCCGCGGTTGCCCTGCTCACCAGGCTTTCGCCTTCGGCCTGCGGAGCGCCTTCGGTCCCAGCCAGCAGGGGCTCCAGGCATTCACTGACGGACGCCGGAAGCTTTTCTTTGATAAATCCCAGGACGGTATCTATCGCCCCTCTCGCCTGTTCGGGGCTCAACCCGGTTTTTTGCGCGACTGTATCGACCAGTTCATTCATCATGGCCTTTATCTCCTTTCTCTAAACTTCGGAAAGTGAGGGATCACCTGGCGAGCGCGGATACAGATTGCGCGATACCGACGACGCTCAGGGCCCCCATCACGCTTTCGCCTTGGCGGGGGTTGATGATGCGCTGAGCAAACAGCCGATTCTTTTTATTTATGAGCAGACGCGGTGGAAGAGTGAGCGCAGGCAACGCGGGCAGCGTCGAGGGCCTGAAGGGCTCCGGTCTTCATCGCGGTGAGGTCATTGGCGGCGTAGAGCAGATCGACGCCCTGCGCGGCCCAGAAGGGGAAGTCGGGCGGAGCGCAGGCGACCGCTACTTGTTTTCCATGCGCTCGGGCGACCGAGATGCAATGTTCCGCGGCGGCGTAGACCTTGGCGTGCCCGGTCTGACCGGGAACTCCGAGGCTGGCGGAAAGGTCGGCCGGGCCCATGAAGATGGCGTCGATGCCGGGCACGCGGCAAAGTTCCTCGACGCGCTCGACGGCTTCGGCAGTTTCGATCTGAATCATCAGGCAAAGCTCGTCATTAAGCTTTTGCTGGCGTTTCGCGGGTGGTTCGGGAATACCGAAATCAACCGCGCGGGAGACGCCGAAGAAGCCGCGCACTCCCTTCGGAGGAAAGCGGGCGTTCGAGACCAAGGCCTCCAGCATCTCGGGCGTATTGGCCATGGGGAGGTCGAGAATATCGGGGCCGCACTCCGCCGCTTTGAGGATTGTTTCGCGTCCGAGATCGGGAATTCGGATCATGGTCAGCATGCCCCAGGCGGACGCCATGCGGCAAAGATCCGCCGCCTGAGCGAAGGTGAGGAAGGTGTGCTCCATCTCGATCCACGCGGCGGTATAGCCCATGTGATGGGCCATCTCGAGGAACTCGGGCGTGTAGGTGTAGCAGGCGGCGCCGAGAATGGTACGGCCGCCGGATTTCTGAAGCGCAGTCTGAAGTCGATTCAAGGGAGGAGAGAGGGGGGCAGGCACAGGGGGCCTGCCCCAATCGGGGTATCTATTTCGCTGGCGCGGCGTTGGGATTTTCGGCCTTACGCTTCGCCTTGATCTTCTGGGTTTCGAGGGCTTTCTCGACCCAACTGTCCGCTTCCTTCACATCAGCCGCCGCCTGTTCCTTAGTGTCCTGCAGGTCAGCGCGATAACGGATCAGAAGGTTCATATACGCCATGGCGTTCTCGTATTCGGGATCGACTGCGAGCGCCTTTTTTTCGTTCTCGATACCTTGAGTCAGCGAAGCCCAATACTTATCCTTCAGGGCAGCGCGTTCCTTGGCATCTTTTAAAGGCGCGGGATCCTCAGGCCGCATCTTCTCGTTCAGGCGAGCTTCACGATCAGGCCCGATGAACTCGGTCCACGGGATGACTCCGAGCGTGTAGTACGCCTCCTTGTTCTTCGGGTCGAGTTCGATGACCTTCTTGTTCCAATCCTGGGCCTTCGGAAAGTCCTTCATGTTGTAGTAAAGGCTTGCCATGGACTCGGTCGCGAGGAGCTTGGCGGACGGATCCGGGTTGGCTCCGAGAACGGTCTGGAACTCAGACATTGCAGCCGTTGCGAACTTCTTGTTCTCGGGCGTTTCGGTACCGGGAATGTACTGCTGGACATACGAGGTGGCCAGGTACAGCCGCGCGGTATCGAAGGTGGGATCGAGCGAAATCGCCGTCTTAAAATGATCGGACGCTTCGGAATAGTTGCCTGACTTAAAGGCGTTAACGCCTTGATTCAGGTGATCGCGCGCCTTCAGCTTGTTACAGCCGGAGCCGAGAAGCACGCTCGCGCCGAGGCCGGCGATCGCGAAAAGCGAAGCGTAGTTGAAGCGGTGAAACCGCATTACTTACCTTCCTCCACCTTTGGAGTCATCAGTCCGACTTTGTCGATACCAGCGGAGTGGGCGATATCGATGGCGGTCGCGACGGTCTGGAACTCAAGGTCCGGATCGCCTTTCACGAATACCACCTTATCGGCCCGGCTCTTGAAGATGTCGACGAGGCGATCTTCGAGCTTATCCCAAGTCGTGTCGTCCTGGTTGATCTTCAATCCGCGGTTCTTGTCGATGACGATGACCACGGTGCGGTCATTATCCTGATTCTGCTGCTGATTCGGCGGCGGCGGCTGCGGCGCCAGCGCGTCGAGTCCGTGCGGGGCGACCGGGGAGATCGCCATAAAGATGATGAGCAGGACGAGCAGAATATCGATCATCGGCGTTACGTTGATATTGGCTTGGGCGCCACCACCGCCGCCGCCGACTGCCATTGCCATAAGAAGTCGCTCCTTAAAATTTCTTAGCTAAACGAATATACAGGGACCCGAGCGCGTGCGCTGCTCAGAGTCCGCCGCCACCTTTTTTCATCACGCGATCGAGGCGCGCGTTGTCGAGAGTCTGTTCGGTGAGCAGACCGACTTCGTCGACGCTTCCGGCGCGGAGATTATCAACAACATCCTCAACGACCTGATACTTCGCGCGCGCATCGGCGTTAATGTACACCATCTTGCTGGCGCGGTTCTGAAGCAGGTCCTTCACGGCCGGCGCGAGATTCGACGCGTCGATCTTCTGAAGGCCGGGGCTCAGGAAGGTCTGCCCGTCGCGGGTGATGGCGACGATCACAGCATCTTCCTTATCGGCGTCTGCCATGACGACGGGATTGCGGGTTAACGCCTTATCGACCGGGATACTCTTCGAGAGCAAGGGCGTGATGACCATGAAGATGATCAGCACGACGAGCATCACGTCCACCATGGGCGTGACATTGATTTCCGAAACCGGCGGCGGAGCTTTCTTTAATTCCATTTCGCATTCTCCTTGAAGCGCGCGCGGCGGAGACGGTCCCCGTCCGCGCGCCTCAGAATCAACTCGCTGGACTTTGTTCCGTTACTTACGCACGCCGAGCGCCGGCGCGGGACTGGGACCGCTTCAGGAAGTAGTCGATGAGTTCGGAGCTGGAGTTGCCCATCTCGACGTCGAACGCATCGACACGACCTGTGAAGTAGTTGAACGCCCACACGGCAGGCACCGCGACCAGAAGGCCGAGAGCGGTGGTAACGAGAGCTTCGGAGATACCGCCCGCGATGGCACCGATACCAGGCGTTTTCTGTGTGGCCATCGTCTGGAACGCGTCGATGATGCCGACGACGGTACCGAACAGACCCACGAAGGGCGCCGTGGAACCGATGGTCGCCAGCGCGCTGACGCCGCGTTTCAGTTCGGCGTGAACGATAGCTTCGCTGCGCTCGAGAGCGCGGCGGGAAGCTTCGATCTCTTCACCCGAAATCTCATTGCTGCCCTGGTGCGCCTGGAATTCCTGCAGACCGCCGACAACGACCTTGGCGAGGTGGCTCTTCTTGAAGCGGTCGGCGATTTTGATCGCTTCATCGAGCTTACCTTCGCGCAGCGCGCCAGCCACAGCCGGAGCAAAAGCCCGGCTCTGCTTACGGGCCGCCGAGAACGCCATGTACCGATCGATCATGACGCCGATGGACCAGGCGGACATGAAGAACAGGATGATGACGACAGCTTTCGCGGGTTTTCCCATATTCGTCCATAGGTGGACGAGGTCAAACTGCGGGGCGCCTTCCTGCAACAGCATCAGCGCCTGTACCTGCAACTGTAAAAGCATTTTTGTTGTTCTCCTGCGAGTTGATTTATAAAACTACGAGCTTCGTTTCTTTAACGCAGCTTTTGAGACGCTTCTGTCTTTTTCAGACGCTCTCAGCTCTGACGCCGGAAATTGAGGCGCGGTTATTGGCTGAGCGTGAAATTGACATCAATCGTCGTCAAAACTTCCACCGGCTCGCCGTTCAGCAGGGTCGGCTTATACTGCCACTGCTGCACTGCGGACATGGCGGCCTGAACCAGCAGCGGCGGACCGCCGAGGAGTTTCAGGTTCTGAATCGTACCGTCTTTTGCGATGGTCGCTTCAAACTTGACAGTGCCCTGAACACGGGCGGCCTTGGCCAGCGGCGGATAAACCGGCCGGACCTGGCGAAGGATGTTGGCAGCCTGAACCTGACCGCCGACGCGAATGCTCTTCGGTGTTTCCACCTTCTTGGGCGGAGGGGGAGGCGGAGGAGGCGCGGCGGGAAGTCCGCCGATGATGCCGCCCATGATGCCGCCGGCCGAACCGCCGGGAACGCCGCCGGGAACGCCGCCGACCACACCCGCCGCGGGCGCTTCGTCTTCGACGATCATCTTCACTTCCTTAGGAACGGTTTTGGGAGCGACGATCTGGTTGAGGTTCATGACCTTCTGAACCTTCACTACCTTCACAGCCGCGGGAGGCGGCGGCGGGGGAGGCGGCGGAGGCGGCGGCGGAGCCGTCAAAAACGTCGAGAGCTGCGCGGAAGGCATCTGCTCGAAATAAATCAGGGGAATGAGAATGAAAACGACGACGATCGCGGCCTGGATCGCGAACGACAGGAATATCGTATAAGGCTTTTTTGTCTTGCCGACGCCGTCCACAAAAGTCTGTTCAAACATGTTGCCCTCTCCTGCTTACCCAAGTGAATAACGGAAGCGCGGCGCACTCTCGCTACAAGCGCGCGATCCGCGCGCCGACGCTCCGGACATAACTTTCAACCCTTCACTGGCCCGCAGCGCAAGCCAGTCTATCACTCAATGAGAACGCTGCAAAGGCGTCCTATAACCTATCTCGAAACCTTTACCGAACCCTTACCTGCCTGAGGCCGCGCAGCAGCGACCGGCGCGGCAGGCGCGACTGGCGCGGCCTTCCGGCGTTTGTCGGCCCAGTCATGCCAGAACAACACAATCGGACTTGCCACGAATACCGAAGAGTAAGTGCCGATCAGAATACCGATCACGAGCGCCAGCGAGAAGCCGTGCAGCACGGGACCGCCGAACAGGAACAGCGCCAGCACCGCGATAAAGGTGAGGCCCGAAGTCATGACCGTCCGGCTCAGCGTCTGGTTGACGCTGCGATTGATTACATCGACCAGCTTTTCGCGCCGGTTCATGCTGAGGTTCTCGCGAATCCGATCGAAGATCACGATCGTATCGTTCATCGAGTAACCGACAAGCGTCAGCAGCGCGGCGATCACGGTCAGGGTGATCTCCTTGTTCAGTATGGAGAAGACTCCAATCGTGATGATGGTGTCGTGAAAGACCGCCAGCACCGCGCCGACGCCGTAGATCCACTCAAACCGGAACCAGATGTAAACCAGCATTCCGGCAAGAGCAAGCAGCGTGGCCTGAACCGCCTGATGGCTCAGATCGGCCCCAACTTTGGGACCGACGATCTGAATGTCACGATTCGCCGTGTAGGGCGCAAGGTAACTCTCCTGATTCAACACGCTCAACACCTGCGGGGTCAAGTTCGGCACGGCCCGCAGATCGTCAATCTTTGTAAGCAACCCGCCGTGTTGATCGCGGTATGCGACTATCGCGGCGGCGAGCTGATTCACCTGCTGATCGGATAACTGCGCTCCGGCGCGCTGAAGAGGATCACGCAGACGATCGGCCAGCTGTCCCGCGCTCGCATTGTTGAGATCGAGCTTGCCGTTGTTCGGCTGTCCGAATGTTTTGGCTAACGTATCGACTACAATCTGCCGATTCTTTGCGAGCGTGGCGTCATCGGAGCCACCGGTTCCGATCTCAATTTCGTTCGAACCATTCTCGAAAGTCTGGACGGTTGGAGGAACCGGGAGGGCTTTGTCGAGCGCCGAACGCACCTGCTCCACGGTCGGCTCGAGTGGACGATCACTCGCGAACCGCGCGGTCATCAGCATGCCGCCTTTGAACTCGATACCGAGTTTCGGGCCGCCTTTTACCGCAAGGCTAACCAATCCGGCGGCGCTGAGAATCAGCGACGCGATGATGAACGGCCATTTGTAGCGAAGAAAATCGAAATTTGTCTGTTTGAATAATTCCATCGATCACTGCCCGCCCGGCAAGCCGGGCCGACCCGTGCCAACTGTTAGTGACACCGGCGAATTCTAATTTGTTCCCCGATTTCCGCGTATCAACATATCAAATGCGCGACGATCTTCGAAGTTGCCAGTGGCGCTTCGCGCCACATGGGGCGACCTGTCAGATGCTGAGTTCGGTGAGCTGCCGTTTGCCGGAAAGCTCCCAATCAAAGATGACCCTGGACACCCACACAGCCGTGAATACGTTGGCGAAGAGACCAATTACAAGAGTGACGGCAAAGCCGCGCACCGGACCTGTTCCAAAGAGGAAGAGGAAGAGACACGAGACGATCGTGGTGACGTGAGTGTCGACGATCGTCCACCACGCCTTGCCGAAACCTGCGTCAACCGCGGCGGGAATAGTCTTGCCGCTACGAAGCTCTTCGCGGATGCGCTCAAAGATGAGCACATTAGAGTCGACGGCCATACCCACGGTGAGGATGATACCGGCGATGCCGGGAAGCGTAAGCGTCGCGCCGAAGTAAGCGAGCGCGGCGATCAGAAGAATGGTGTTCAACAAGAGCGCGAGGACCGCGTTGATGCCCGATCTCTTGTAGTAGATGAGCATGATCAGGATCACGGCGGCGAGACCGGCGAGACCGGCGAAGATGCCTTCGCGAATCGAGTCGACACCCAGAGACGGGCCGATCGTGCGCTCGTGCTCGTATTTGATGCCCGCGGGAAGCGCGCCCGTGCGAAGGACGAGAGCCAGGTCTGAGGCCTCCTCCTGGGACGAGAGGCCGTTGATGCGGCCCTGGTCGGAAATCGCGCTCTCGATCGTAGCAACGCTGCGGATCTGATTATCGAGAACGACAGCGAGCTGATTGCCGATGTTGGCCTGAGTGAAGCGCTCGAAGCGGCGCGCTCCGTCCTGCGACAGGCTGAAGTTGGTTTCCCAACGACCGGGATGATCGGGATCCGTGCTCATGCGCGCATTGCGCATGTCCTGGCCCGTAATTACGGGGCTGCGCTTCACGAGATACCAACCGCCATTACCGGACGAGACGTATTCGAGAATCTCGCTATCCAGCGGAAGGATTCCGCCCTTTGCGGAGAGGGCTTCTTCCTTGGATTTCCAGGGGCCTTCCTTCATCACTGAAACGATTTTGAGCTGGGCTGTCGCGCCGATCACGCTCTTCACGTGCTGCGGATCGTCTTCGCCGGGAAGTTCGACCAGGATCTCGGAGCGGCTGACCAGATCGCCGTAAGGCTGCACGGTGGGTTCAACGAGACCGAGGGCATCGACGCGCTTCTTGATGGTTTCGACCGACTGCTCGACGGTGTTGCGCTTGAGTTCGATGAGAGATGTCGGCTTCATGTTGAGCCGGTAGTCGGTGGCGTTTACCGGCGTCAGATTCCATTCGGGATACTTTTCAGCGACGAGGTTGCGGAAGTCCGCGGATTTGGCCTGATCGACTCCGTGAACGTTGACCTGGATGGAGTCGGTAGCTTCAAGAGTCTGAGGATCGTTGCGATCGTAGCCGCCCACGATGATGTTGCGGGAGCGGGTGTCCTCGCGAAGGGCCTCGATGGTCTGGTCGGCCTGCGTCTTGGCAGCGTCCTGAACCTGGACCTGAAGAACGAGATGGCTGCCGCCACGAAGGTCGAGCCCCAGATGGATGTTGCGACCGAGGTTCGCCTTAAGCTGATCGACGGAGCGAGGCGCGCCGATGATGCCGAAAATACAGATGAGAACGGTCGCGACGATTACAACCGTTTTCATCATCAAGTTTCGTTGCATTGATTTTTGCCTTATCGAGCGGAAATTACTTCGAACTTTCTGTTGGAACCAGCGAGCTGACAGCGGAGCGGGAGAACTGGAGCTTCAGGTTATCGGGTTTAACTCTTACTATTATAGTGTCATTTTCGACGGCGGTAATAGTACCGACGATGCCGCCGGAAGTAATGACCTGATCGCCGGACTTCAGTTCCGCAAGCATCTTCTGCTGCCGCTTCTTCTGCCGTTGCATCGGCATAAAAAGAAGAAAATAAAAGACGATCGCTATGAGGATGTAAGGCGCGAAGAGAGCGATCGAATTCGAGGGCTGTTGTTGTTGAAGGAGTAAAGAGAAAAACACAGGAATTACCGGGTCGGGACGCCCTCTGCGCCCTCAGCAGCGTCCGCGGGTGAATCCGCGCGGGCATACCGATCCCGTATGGCTTTCAAATAGTCCGGAAATTGACCCAATAGGATAGACTGCCTGATCTCCCCCATGATGTCAAGGTAACGGCGGATATTGTGGCGGGTGGCGAGGGAGGCGAAGAGAATCTCTCCAGCCTGGAAGAGGTGGCGAAGGTAAGCGCGCGAATAGTTCCGGCAGGTGTAGCAGGAGCACGCCGGATCGAGCGGACCGGGATCGCCGCGATAGCGATTGTGCTTGATGATTACGCGGCCCTCGGAGGTGAAGAGCCAGCCGTTGCGCGCGTTGCGGCTGGGGAGAACGCAGTCCATCATGTCAATGCCGCGGGCGACGTATTCGGGGAGTTCATGGGGCATGCCGACTCCCATCGCGTAGCGCGGGCGGTCGCGAGGAAGGATTGGTTCGGTGGCTTCGACCATTTCCATGCTGAGGGGGCGGGGCTCGCCTACCGATAGTCCGCCGACGGCGTAGCCATCGGCGTCGAGCGGAAGGAGGCGTTCGGCGCATTCGCGACGAAGTTCGGGGAACATGGAGCCCTGAACTATCGGGAAGAGGGCATGGCGCGTGGGGATTGCCGGGATGCGGGCGCGGTAGTGCGTGAATGCTCGCTCGGCCCAGCGGATTGTGCGGTCCATTGAGGAACGCGCGTATTCGCGGCTTACCGGATAGGACGGGCACTCATCGAGAACCATCATGATGTCGCTGCCGAGCGCGAGCTGGACATCGACGGTGGAGGCGGGCGTGAATTTGTGGGTATCGCCGTTAAGGTGGGACTGGAAGGTGACGCCGTCCTCGTCGATTTTGCGAAGGTCGGAGAGAGAGAAGACCTGGAAGCCGCCGGAGTCGGTGAGGATGGCGTTGGGCCATGACATGAAGCGGTGGAGTCCGCCGAGTTCGCGAATCAGATGGTGGCCGGGACGGAGGAAGAGGTGATAGGTGTTGCCGAGGATGATGGGGGCCCGGAGGTCTTCGGCGAGATCACGCTGCGTGAGGCCTTTGACTGTGGCCTGGGTGCCTACGGGCATGAAGACGGGAGTGGGGATGTCACCGTGTTCGGTGCGGAGGATGCCGGCGCGGGCGCGGGTTACCGGGCATTCGGCCTGGAGTTCGAAGGTGATCTGACGGGGCAAATTTCAGGGTAACGGGTTGATTTACCAGTCCGCGAGAAGCTGGATTGATTCGGCATCGAACGGCGCTCCTGGAATGGTTCTCAGGTATTGGGCGACCTGTGCGCTGTCCGTGTGGGCGATTTCCTGGTTCCATTCGCAGTTGACACAGTGAGGGTCGCCGTCAATTGCGGCTTGAGATTTCTTGTGCGAGTAGGTCGCGGGGTTTGAGAATGCCGCGCGGGCCAGCCGGTACTTCACGGAGTTGAATGGATCGGCGGGCTCGGTTTCGGTGAAGCTGTCAAACACCAGATCCGCTTCCGCTTTGGGGGCGGCGCAGCAGGGGATGATGCGGCCGTTCGCGTCCATCACCATGTTTTTGTATAGCCAGTGGCACGCGTGGGCGGCAGTGGAACGCTCTTCAGGCCACGTCGCGCGGAGGGGTTCGTTGAGTGCTCGATCGAGTTCCGCCGCGCGAAAGTCGCCCGGGTGCGGCATCCAGTTGGCGACGAGGCGTTCGTCGGATTTTCCGGCGAACTGAATGACTCGTGGTTCGACGCCGGCAGCAGGATGAATGTTCGGGTCATCCCAACTGACATCGAATGGCGTCGCGACAACAAACTGATCGATGCCGAGCTCGCGCGCGATGCGCATCGCGAGATCGATCTCGTGCGCGTTGTGCTCGAATGCGAGGAATTGCCAGGACACGATGGGCGTTGGGCGTCCCGCCGCGGCGCGCGCGGAAATCAGCGCGCGGATGTTGGCGAACGCCGCTTCGAGATCGCCTTTCCGGCGGTATTTGGCATAGACCTCTTGTGTTGCGCCGTCGAGAGAGACGGTCATGAAATCGAGCCCGGAGTCGACGTAGGCATGGGCGTCGAAGCGCCGAACGGTCATGTTCGTCGAAAGGCCGGTGCGCATCAGGTAGGACTTGGCGAGGTGGACGAAGCGCGGCGTCAGCGGATTCATGAGCGGCTCGCCGTAATTGCAGAGCATGATCTCGAGCGCCCATGGACCGCAGCGCGCGAGCAAGGCTTCGAAGCGCGCTTCGGAAAGCATACCCGAGTTCCATTGGAAGAGTTTCTCTGTCACCGAGCGCGCAGAGTGGACACAGCCGGGGCAGGCGAGATTGCAATTGTTGATGGGGTCGACGACCAGACCGAGGGGACGCGAGAGAACCTGCGGGCTTCGTGAAACGAAGTGATAGCGGGCCAGGCAGAGGTTCAGGATTTTGACGGATATGGCAAGGGCTTCGGCGGGAGAACCAACGGCTTCGGCGATAAGGTCCGAAAGAGGCTGCTTCGCTGCCGCGAGCCGGCGCAGGAAATCACTCAATTGCAGACGGCGGTGAATTCCATCGAGAACCGCGGAGAGAACACCGCTCGGAGTGGATCGTGAGGTAAGCACAAGGGGTCGGGCGGAAGATCCAGCATAACGAAAAGGGCAGGCGCGAAGCCTGCCCTTGAGGGAGGAGAAGGCGCAGCGGGTTAGCGATGCGAAATGTGCGGCGCGCCGCCCATAGCCCGGAAGCCACCCGAGGGTACGCCACCGACGCGGGGGCCAACAGCCGCGTGCGGTACGAAGGCGCGTCCGGCGGGAACGACGGGATGCGCTCCGTGTACATAAAACCGCGGGCTAGCGTAGATTACATAGCCTGGCGAGAAGAATGGGTACCCGAAAGGGCTGTAGAAGAAGCCATCGCCCGGCAGCCAGGAGTATGTGGCGAAGTAGGGGTTCCAGAACCAGCCCGGGCCCCAACCGTAACCCCATCCGCCGTTGACATAAACAGTGCGGGCGCTGGACTCGTTGGCCTGCGCGAGGTACGAAGCGCGAACATCGCTCCAGCGATAGAGATCGTCTTCGGCTTTACGGTCGAAGCTGACCGGCTTCAGCGGGCCACTGGTTACAACGAGTTCCTTGCCTTTGCCGATTTCTTTGGTCTGCCCGTTGTCCTGGACCGATGCTTTACCGTCGATGACAGCCACCTTGCCTTCGTCAGCGTCGAATTTATAGAGACCTTCCTTCAAAATGGCCGCGTCGGCGCCACGTTCCATGACTTCGAGTCTGGCCTGTTTGGGCTGATAGTCGACTTCAACCATCGCCTCCCCGCGCACGACTTCGACGCGGGCATCAGCAAGAGAAGGCGAAATCATCCGCACCTGACTGTTATTGCCGACGCGGAGAAACGCGCCCGGCGATAGCAGGACTTCGGCCTTGCCGGAGCCAACATCGAGAATCTGGTCCGCGCGAAGAAGCGAGGAACCGTCCTGCTGTGTCGCAAGCTTGTTGCCGTCGATTGAAACTTGTCCTTCTATGTAATTGACCGTACCCGGGACGGCAGTCCGGGCGGCCTGAGCACTGGGAATTATCACTAGTGCGAGGGCCAACCACCATTGCGCTCTCATATAATCACCCGTTAAGTTTGATGCGGCGCGGGGTCAGTGAGTTGCGGGTTGGCCGAGGCGCAAAGATCGTGAAATCAGAAACTTAAACTGTGGAATACACGTCTAAGCGGGTAATAGTCATCGGGGCCGGAGTCAGCGGTCTGAGCGCAGCGCGGGAGCTTACGCGGAACGGCATTCGGGCGGTGGTTCTGGAAGCGCGGGACCGCGTTGGCGGGCGGATTCTAACCATGCATGATGAACGGTCGCCTGTGGCGATTGAGCTGGGCGCGGAGTTCGTGCACGGGAAGCATCGCGCGCTCTGGGACGTGCTCGGGCAGGTCGACACGCCGGTTCGCGAACTTCCGGGGGGCGGGGAGCCGGACGAAACCGACACGATTTTCGAGCAGATGAAGGGCGCGAGAGAACAGAGTTTCGCGGAATTCGTGGCGAAGGTAGATGCCAGGGAAGATGCGAAACGCTCCGCAATCGGCTTTGTGGAAGGCTTCAACGCGGCTCACAAGGAACTTGTAAGCGTGGAGTGGCTGAACGCGGAGGATGCGGCGTCAGATGAGGTTGAGGGCGACCGCTCATTTCGGCTGCCAGCGGGGTACGATGCGGTTCCGACTTTCCTGGCGAAGGACTTGAATGTCAGGCTGCATTGCGCCGCGCGGCGCGTGCGGTGGAGACGGAATGAAGCGGTGGTGGAGACTGACGACGCCGAGTTACCCGCCGAGGCCGTGATCGTGACGGCGCCGATCGCTGTCCTGATGGCGGGCGGCCTGAAGATCGAACCAGAGCCGGAAACCCTCAGGGCGGCGCGGGCGGCTATCGGCGTTGGTCAGGCGATTCGAGTGACGTTTCTGTTCTCCGACTACTCGGCGCCTGACGGATTTCACTTCGGAGGCGGCGCGTTCCCGGTGTGGTGGGGCAACGGTCCGCTGATCACAGCCTGGGCGGGAGGACCCAAGGCGGATGCTCTGCGGGGCCGCGGCGAAGAAGAATTGAAGGAGGCGGCGCTTCGGAGCCTGCGCGGCGTTCCGGCGCCGAAGCAGGCGTGGGTCCACGACTGGCGTGAAGATCCGTGGTCGCAAGCGGCGTACAGCTATGTACAGGTGAACGGAATGGCCGCGCAGCGAGCGCTCGGCGCGCCGGTGGAAGATACTTTGTATTTCGCTGGAGAAGCGACAGCGCCGGCAGGCCATATGGGGACCGTGCACGGCGCCATCGCGAGCGGACTGGAAGCAGCCCGGTTGTGCTTAGGAGCCTTTCTTAACGGGCAGCACCGTTGAGTTCGCAGGATTGCCGTCCTGTGAAAGGACGAGCGTGAGATCGCCGTCGGGCGCGTCGGCCGGTACCTGAACGTTGACCTGATACATGCCGATGACGCCCGGCTGAAGACCGGCGAAGTTAACCATCGCGTTCTCGCCGTTGATCGTCACCGATGGCTGGGAGAGCGCGTTGGCCAGCGGCGAGGACGGTCCGGGCGCACCGTCGCTTACCGTGGCGTCCGTTGCGCCCAAGCCAGCGCCGGTGAGGACGATGAACTCGCCGGGTTTGGCAGGGGAAGTTTCAGAGACAGCCGAGCCATCGACGTGGGTGGCAATCACCCGGCCCGCTGAATCGGCCGCGACACCGGGCGAGGTCGGCGCAAGCTGCAGAGTGATCGGCGTCGTGAGGGCTCCGTTCGCGCTGACGACCAGTTGGTACTGCATCGCGGGCTGCAGCTCAAACGGCAACTGAGCGGTGAGCTGCGTCGGACTGACCTGCGAAAGCGGAACCAGCATCCCGCCAACTACAGCTTGAGTTCCATTGAGATTGGTGGGCAGAGTCGTGGCGGACGAGGATTGCGAGACGCCCGCCAGTCCCGATCCGGCGATGTGAACGAGCGTTCCGGGGGCGAGCGCTCCGCCGGACAGCGGGTTATAAATGTTGAGCGTTCCGTCCGGCGTGAGGAGCGGCGCCGCGTTAGGCGTCACCGATCCGGCGAGCAGCGCGGTGACGGCCGGAAGTCCGGGCGCCGAAACCTTGGCGGTTACGGATACCTGCGAGGAGGCATGGCGCGGCGTCCACGTCCCCGAATACAGACCGGACGAGCGGTCCGCGAGAGAAAGCGACAGTGCGGGATCGCCGTTCGAGAAGGTGGCTACGACTTGGCCGTTGGTAACGGCGTTGGCGCAGTCATCCAGCAGTTGAATCTGGATGGGAGTTGGCCATGCGATGGGGGCAGCGAAGTTCGACAGAAGTCCTGTCTGCGCTGGAACCAGCTGGGTGGGCGAGCAGGATGCGGCATGAGAGACCTGGCGCGCCTGAGCGACTGCGGACGTAACTATGAGGGTCACGTTCACGGTCCGAATGGCGGCTCCGCTGAAGGCGTAGCTCACGCCGCCGTAGTAAACGCCGGGCGAAAGTTTCGACGGATCGACTGAAACCTGCGTTGTGGCAGGGGCGTTCGGACCCGCAGTACCGGTGTTCGGAGTCGCAGAGAGCCACGCGGCGCCGTCATTAGTGGCGGTCGCAACCTGGAAGCCCGCCGAAGCCGAGGCGTTGGTCGTGACAGTGACGGTTTGAGGCGGAGGAGTGGATCCTGCATTACTGATAAAGAGCATTCCCGCAGGCGAAGGATTCGGCCGCTGCGGCGTGTTGGCCGGAGCCACATTGAGAACAACCTGGAAGTCCTGCGGCGAATTCACCAGACCGGGTATGGTGACGCGAATGGTTCCGTAGTAAGCCTGCGGCGCAAGGCCGGCGGCGACCACGGGGTCAATTGCGAAAGCGCATGTGCCGGGCTGAGAGGCGCTGGCCGAACCGCTGGATTTCGTGAGCGTCAGCCAGTTTGCTCCTGAGATAACTGTGGCGGTCCAATTCTGCGGCGTCGAGTTGTTGACGTCGACGAGGAAATCCGTATCACCGCCGTTCGGAACACCGCCGGTGATGGACTGGAAGAGGCTTCCCGAAGGACTCAATGACATGCTGGCGGCGTTGGCGATGAAAAGCGTGACGGGAACGATCGTGACGCCCGTCGATGCCTTGATGGTCAGTGTCGTGCGATAGAAGCCGGATACAAGACCGGTGGGATCGACATTGACATTAACGTTGGCTCCGGGGCCTGGAGTGATGACACCGGGGACAGAGGTCGCAGAGCACCAACTCGCCGCGCAGGTGATGGAGGCGATGCCGATGGATCCACCGCCTGAATCCTGAAGACCGAGAGACTGGGACGTCGGGGCCGCTGCGCCCGCAAGGGTTGTGAAGGCGACTATCGCGTTCGAGACCGAGAGCGCAGGCGGCGGATTCGTAACCATCAGGGTGACGTGAAGCGACTGCGAACCGCTGGCGCACGACGTGCAGTTCACCGTGATTGTGCCCTGATAGGGAGTCTGAGAAGCGGCCAAAGCGAGGGCTTGGGAATTGAGGGAAACCGTAAGGGCGCCGGGCGTCGTGCCGCTCGCGGGGGTGACACCGAACCAATTGCCTCCGCTTGTTGTTACGGAGTAATTGATCGGGCTTGTAGTCACAGTCGACTGAATGCCGATGACCTGTGAAGGTGGAACGACTGTGGTCCCTGCAATGAGGCTGAAGCTGAGATCGCCGGTGTTGAGCAGGATGTCGGTACCGAACGGGCGCACCTGAACTGTGAATGTGGCAGTGCCGGTGTTAGCGGCGGTTTGAGCGCGGGGCTGGAGCGCGCCGGGAAGGTCCGAGCCGATAGCGGCGCCGGAAGAGTCCGTCGCGGTGATGGTGAAGGTGTAGCTACCAGAAGAGGTCGGCGTGCCGCTGAGCGTGCCGCTCGAATCAAGAGTTACTCCCGGAGGCAGATTGCCGCTGGTGACGGTAAAGGTATAGGGTGGAATGCCGCCGGCGGCGGAAATGGTCTGAGACGGATACTCGACGTCGGCCATCCCGCCGGCGAGGGATCCAGTGACGGATGGGCCGGACGGCGACGAGGGACCGGACGGAGCAGGACCCGGGTTTGTGGGTCCGACGGTCACGGTGATCGGAGCAGGCGAAATGGCTAGTGTTACGGATCCGACGGCCGAGGCGCCCGTGACGTCGGTCACTCTGACGCCGAAGGTCACGGTTCCAATCTGAGACGGAACACCCGACACGACGCCGGTGGGACGGAAAAGCAGGCCGCCGGGGACGGAGCCCGATGCGAGGGCGAAGGTGTAAGGCTGCGCGCCACCGTTAACGGAAACCGCCTGCGAGTAGGCGACGGAGATCTGACCGGCAGGAAGGGTCTGCGTGGGTACCGATAGGGGCGCCGGCGCGTTGAAGGCGAGGCTAAGCGTACCCGAAGCGGCGGCGCCGGATGCGTCAGTTACGGTAACCGATAAGTTGGCGGTAACGGTTGAAGTCACCGTCCCCTGAATCAGCCCGGAGGAAGATGCGGTCAGGCCTTGCGGGAGACCGGAAACCGAGTAAGTGTAGGGAGGCGTGCCACCGCCGATCGGAATCTGTGTCGAGTAAGGCGAGTAGGTGACCCCTGAGGGAAGGCTGGTGGCTGTCAGGCCAAAGACTGAGAACGTTACCGAGGCGGTGCCGGAGACTCCAGCTGAATCGGTTACAGATACGGCGACACTGAAGGTTCCGGATTGCGTTGCGGCGCCGCTGACGGTGTTGCCGTTGACGTTGATTCCCTGGGGCAGAGGACCGGCGGCGGCGTAGGTGTACGGAGGCGTGCCACCGGTTACAGTGACGCTGCCGGAGATCGAAGAGCCCAAACCGACTGTGCCCAGGTTTACGCCGCTCACGACCAAGGGAGGCGGCGCCGGCTTGACGACTGTATATGTGACCGACGCGGTTCCGGAAGCCCCGGCATGATCGGTGGCTGTGATGCTCACACTGAACGTCCCGGCCTGCGTGGGCGTGCCGGCGACCATTCCACCGTTAACTGTGATGCCCTGGGGAACCGTTCCATTGGTCGTGAAGGCATAAGGAGGCGTACCGCCTGTGGCGGAGACGCTGCCCGACACCGAAGCGCCGAGGTTAATCGTGCCCAGGTTCATGCCGGTCACCATGAGGGCAGGGGCTGGCTGGACAACCGTGAATGTCAGCGAGGCGGTTCCGGTAGCATGGGCGGAATCGGTGACTGTGAAGGCAATGTCGAAGGTTCCGGCCTGGGTAGGCGCGCCGCTGATCATTCCGCCCGTAACTGTGACTCCCTGCGGAATCGTTCCGCTGGTCGCGTAGGTGTAAGGGGGCGTGCCTCCGGTGACGGTGATGCCGCCTGATATCGATGCGCCGAGATTAAACGTCCCGAGGTTCGCGCCGGTCACCATGAGCGACTGCGGCACGACGGTGTAGGTGACGGCAGCGGTTGCCGTGGCGTGCGTTGCGTCCGTGACGGTAATGTTTACGCTGAAGGTTCCGGTCTGGGTCGGAGTACCACTTACCGTCGCGCCGCTGACCGTTATGCCCTGAGGCGGCGTACCGACGGTTGCGTATGTGTAAGGAGGCGTGCCGCCGTTAACGGTAATGCTGCCTGAGATCGACGAACCCAGAGTGACCTGGCCCAAATTGGCGGGAGTGGCCTGTAGAGGCAGGGTTATACCGCCGCTGGCCTGAATCGCGGCTGGGGGACCTTCGAGCGAGAAGAACGTGCTGGCGCCACTGGCAAGGCCGGTGATGGTTACCGTTCCGGTGTCGTCAAAGGCAGATTTGCTGGTGATGTTCGAGAATTTAGCGATCGGACCCTCGTAATCGCCGGGGTCGATCCCGCTTACATCGTTTGCCGAACAGTACGCGCCCATGGGACTCGGCTGAAAGCCACCGGGGCCAATGTAAAAGCAGATACCATCACCTTCGAGGGCGAAGATTCCTGTGCCGAAGGCCGAGGCGCTGATGATGATTGAACCCGTGTACGTCTTGCCTGAGTTGTTTACGACGCCGACTAAGGTGTCGTCGCTACCATCGTAGGGCTGCGCATTTGGTACTGCCGCGCCCGTAATAGTACCGCCGGGGCCGATCGTGATGATGAAGCCGCAATCGGTGTTGGTACTAACAGTGGTGGGGCAGATTGTGGTGGAGGGGCCGGTTTGCGCCTGGCACAGTGAAAAACAGGAGGTGAGGCAAATGAGCAGCGCGAGCGCAGCCATCCGAAGGCGTGGAAACATGTAATTAAAGTTATAGTGCGAATTTTCTCGTTTCACCAGTACTGGTAGACCTATGTATCTATCAGTACGATAAATACAACGACAATTGCAAGAGTTAATCCGCGGTTTTTGAGCGGATCTCTTCTGTAACCGTCTGGAGGAAGTCGGGCAAAGCGACGGGGCCCAAATCGCCGCGTTTGCGGTGACGCACGGCCACTTTACCCGCTTCGGCTTCGCGACCGCCGGTCACCAGCATGTAGGGGATCTTCTGAAGCTGGGCGTCCCGGATCTTTAGGTTGATCTTTTCGCTGCGGTCGTCAACCGTGACGCGGACGCCAGCGGCTTTCAGCTTTTCCGCAACTTCGTTGGCGTAGGCGAGTTGTTTGTCGGTAATCGGCAGGACGGCGGCTTGGACGGGCGCGAGCCAGACCGGGAAGGCTCCGGCATAGTGTTCGACCAGGATGCCGAAGAAGCGCTCGACGGAGCCGAAGAGGGCGCGGTGCACCATGTAGGGGCGATGCTTCTTACCGTCTTCGCCGATGAATTCCAGTTCAAAGCGCTGGGGAAGAGTGAAGTCGAACTGGACGGTTGACAGCTGCCAGAGGCGCCCGATCGCGTCCACGAGTTTGACGTCGATTTTGGGGCCGTAGAAGGCGGCTTCGTCGGGAATGACGGTGGCTTTGATCGAGAGCCGGTCGCAGGCTTTGCGAAGAGCGCCTTCGGCGAGGGCCCACATTTCGGGCGCGCCGTCGTATTTGCCGCCTACGCCGCCGTCCCAGGTGGAGATTTCCGCTTTGTAGTCGGTGAAGCCGAAGGTGCGGAGCGTGTCGGACGCGAAGTCCAGACAGTTGACGATTTCGTCTTCGACCTGCTCGGGCATGCAGAATATGTGCGCGTCGTCCTGCGTGAAGCCGCGGACCCGCAGAAGGCCGTGCATGGTTCCGGAGCGCTCGTAACGGTAGACCGTGCCGAGTTCGCCGAGGCGGACGGGCAGATCGCGATAGCTGTGCTGGCGGTCGCGGTAGATAAGGATGTGGCCGGGACAGTTCATCGGCTTGAGCTGGTATTCGGCGTCGTCCAGCTCCATGGGCGTGAACATGTTCTCGGAATAGTAGTTGGCGTGGCCCGAGGTCTTCCAGAGTTCACGGCGCATCACGTGGGGCGTGTAGACGAGCGAGTAGCCGCGCTCGAGATATGCATCGCGCATCCAGTCCTCAAGCTGTTTGCGAACAATACCACCTTTGGGGTGGAAGAAGATCAGCCCCGGGCCGGCGAGTTCCTGAATGCTGAAGAGATCGAGTTCCTGTCCGAGTTTGCGGTGGTCGCGCTTCTTCGCTTCCTCGAGTTTGGCCAGATAGTCGTCGAGTTCCTTCTTGGTGAACCAGGCGGTGCCATAGATGCGCTGAAGCTGTTTGTTTTTCTCGTCGCCCTTCCAGTAAGCGCCAGCGATTGAGAGGAGCTTGAAGGCTTTGATTTTCGAGGTGTCCGTGAGATGCGGGCCGCGGCAGAAGTCGATGAAGTGCGAACCGAGCGTGTATTCGGAGAAGACACTATCGGCGCGCTCTTCGATGAGCTCGACCTTCATCGGCTCATTCATCGCGACGTATTTGGCTATGCCTTCCGGCTTCGGCGTCAGCTTACGGTCGTAGTTCAGACCCTTCGCCTGAAGCTCCCACATCTTTTTCTCGATTTTTTCGAGGTCTTCGGGAGTGAATGGCTGGGGGCGGTCGAAATCGTAATAGAAGCCGTTTTCTACGGGCGGGCCGATACCGAGTTTGGTCTCGGGGAAGAGTTCGAGGACGGCTGCCGCCAGCAGGTGGGCGGTGGAATGGCGGTAGACGTAAAGGGCGTCTGGATCTTTCGGCGTGAGGATCTGGAGGGAGGCGTCGGTTTCGAGCGGGCGATTCAGGTCGTACAACTGGCCGTCGACTTTGGCGACGACGGCAGCATCAGCGAGACGAGGGCTGATGTTTTTGGCGACATCCAGCGGAGTTGCTCCCTGAGGCACCTGCTGGACACTGCCATCCGGCAGCGTTACGTGAATGCTGGACATAAGTAGCGGGAAACTTTCAGGGTAACAGGAACGGGTTTTACGACGGGCCGCGGTAGAGGGGGCAGCCCTGGCGCTCCGTCTTTGCGCGGAAAAGGAAGCCTTCAATAGAGGTGACGTAGAGGGTGGTCAGGTCGTCGCCTCCGAAGGCGCAGTTCGTGGGCCGGGTGCACGGGACCGGATGCTTTTCCAGAACTTCGCCGGAGCGGGAGAAGACGTAGATGAGCGGTCCGGGTCCACCGAGTTCCCATCCGGCGGTGGCGATGATGTTGCCTTCGGTATCGAGGCGCATGCCGTCAATTCCGCGATTTTCTCCGAAGTCATGGAGAATTTCGCATGGGCCGAGGCTTAGATCCGGTTTGACGGGATAAGCGCGTAGCTGGCGGAATTCGGTTTTTTCGCGTCCGCTTTGGGCTACGTAGAGGGTTTTGTAGTCGAGCGAAAAGAGCAGACCGTTGGGCCGCGTGGTGTCGAAGGTTACTCGGTGGATGCTGTAGGTTCCGTCGGACTTGGGGTCGAGGCGGTAGATGGAGTCGTGATCGAGATCTTTATGGGTGCGATCGGCGCTCCAGGGACCGGCGGCGTTTTCGTAGAACGGGTCGGTGAACCAGATGTGGCCCTGAGGGTCGACCACGATGTCGTTGGGGATGTTGAGGCGCTTGCCTTCGAATGAGTCGGCGAGGACAGTGTATCCTCCGTCGGGCTCGTAACGGACCACGCGACGCGTGTTTTCGGTGGCCCCGCCTTCGCATCCGTAGAGGCGGCCCTGGGCATCGAACGTAAGGCCGTTCGCGCAGTTGGTGTTTTCGCGCCAAACGGAGACGCGGTTCGCCGCGGGGTCGTAACGCATGATGCGGCAGTGCTGGATGCGGGTGAAGAAGAGGCCGGTTCCATCCCAGGCGGGTCCTTCGCTTACGTGGCCGTAAGCGGGATCCAAGGTTTCAAATTGCCACTGTTTCAAAATGCGATCTCCCGGACGGAATATGATATCCCGGCCGGGAGCGCGGACTGCCCTGGTTGTTGCTGGTTAGAACGCGAAGCGCAGCTGGAATTCGATCCTGCGGTTGCCGGCCGCGTTGCTGCCACCGCCGAACGGACCGCCACCGCCCGCGAGGCTGGTGGACTGACCGAAGAACGGCGAGGTCAGGTTGCCGTTGGGAGGCGCGAGGTTCACGATGTTGAACACGTTCCTGGCGTTGACGCTAGCCGTGAGGGTGTACTTCTTGCCGCCTCCGCCGCCGCCGAATCCACCCATCATCGGGCCCATACCGCCGCCGAATCCGCCGCCACCGCGGGGACCACCGCCGCCCGGCGGCGGACCGCCCATGCCGCGACCCATTCCGCCCATTCCATCGGGCGCTCCGCCGCCCTTTTCACCCCAGCCCCAGGTGCGGCTGACGCGGACGTTGGCGGAGAAGTTGGAGAACCCGTCGCCGTAGTTGATCGGTATGATCGTTTCGCCGGGCAGAGGAGACGTGTTGAAGGTTCCGTAGGGAGTAACGACCACGTTGGCCGGATTCGAAGCGCTGGTAGCAAACGACGGCCGCGCATTGAAGATGCCATCGCCGTTGTATTGATTTCCGGTCGTGATGTTAAACGGAGGACCGGAACTCATTGTGACGAACGGAGACATGTTGATGCCCCAACGGAGCAGCAAGTTGCCGGCGATAAATCCGCGGTGGTGGATGTCGAAGTTCGTGCGGCCGTAGTCGAGGGCAGTGTTGTACTGATCCATCGGCATGCCGTTAGCGTTGCCCTTCGCGTTGCCGTAAGCGTAGTAGCCCTGGAGAGTGAAGCGGGAGTTAAACCGAGTGCTCACGTTCACCATCGCCTGGTTCTGGTTATAAACGCCGGTGGTTTCGTATTGGTAAATCGGGCCGAGGCCGGAATATGGCAGAACACCCGTGCCAGGACCGGTGTAAGTTCCAGGCAGAGGCGCGTTGATGTCGCGCGTCCGCAGGGTGTGGACTCCTCGCGAGTTGATGTAGTTGAATGTCAGCGAGGTGCGGCCCGGGAGTGAGCGCTCCACACTGAACGCAGCCTGCATCATGTAAGGCGCTTCCAGCGCAGGATCAATGTGATAGATGTTCTGCAGCTGCAATGCGCCGGAGAGGGACGTGACCGGCGGGGCACCCGGATAGAAGAGCAGCGGCGTGACCGGAGAAGCGGTCAGCATATAGCTCTGCTGCGTGGTTCCGTTGTACCGCTCAGCCTGGAGGACGTTAGAATCGTCGAACCGGTCGTAGAACATGCCCCATCCGGCACGGATGACGGTCTTGGAGTTCATGCCCTTCTTCGCGCCGGGAGCCCATGCTACTGCGACGCGCGGCGCCCAGTCCATGTGGTCATGGATGTTGGTCTGGGTCTCATAGCGGAGGCCGAGGCTGATCGTAAGGTTCTGCCGGAAGCGCCAGTCATCCTGCGCGAAGAGGCCGAGATCGACCTGGCTTATGCTCTCGAGTGGCTGTCCGGCATTCTGAGTGAACTGCGTGGGGCCGCACCCCTGGGCGACGATGGCCGACATCGGTACGCCCTGCGACAAGAGGGTTTGCGTCTGGTCGTAGAGATCGAGCGAAGTGGGGTTGCTGATACCGGCGAGGCACTGCGGCGCTCCGCCGTTCAGCGTGTTAAGGCTGAACAGATAAGTGCCGTTGAAGTTTGAGGTGGACTGGCTGTCGAGCCAATTCTGGCGCAGACGTCCGCCGGCCTTGATGGTGTGGGTCCCTTCAGTGAGCGTGACGATGTTCTGCAGTTCGTAGCTCTTGTTGAAGTTGTAATTTGCGAGGAACGGCGAGCCACCGGACGTGAACGAGTTGGAAACATTGACGGTGGGAATACCGTCCTGGCCGAGGGCGTTCTGCGCGTTGTGGCTGTCACTGAACTGGAAGCGCGTCTCATCGATCGCCTTCGTACCGATAATCATGGTCTCCGTGATCTGAGCCTGATTGTTCTTGTTGGTTCCCTGAGTCGCCTGAGTGGGAAGGCTGAAGCCGCCGACGCCACCCACGGTGGACGAATCCACGTGGTTGTAACGCATCACGAGGGTGTTGGTCGCGTTGATCTGATAGTCGACGCGCGGAGAGATTACCCAGAAGCGGTTCGGCGTGGGATAGGCGCTGACGTAGTTGACCTGGTTGAGATTGTTGTCGAGCGTCACCGCGTTGATCAGCGTGTTCTCATCGATGGCGCGGCGGTTGAAGTCGAGGAAGAAGGACGTCTTCTTGTTCAGGGGGCCGCCGAAGTTGGCGCCAAGCATCTTCGTTGAATAACCGGGCGTTTCCGCGAGGAAGGGATTGCGGGTATCGAAGATTCGATCGCCGTAGTTGGCGAAGATGCCGCCGTGATAGTTGTCGGTTCCCGGTTTGGTCAGGATCTCGATGCGGCCGAAGCCGGGACGATCGA
The DNA here is from genome assembly GCA_035262625.1 of Bryobacteraceae bacterium. Lineage (GTDB taxonomy): Bacteria > Acidobacteriota > Terriglobia > Bryobacterales > Bryobacteraceae > BOG-234. Next base: position 88,889 of record DATFSM010000159.1, on the reverse strand, counting down.
ACTCGGACGAGAACGGGTTGGAGTTCACGCGGATTTCACGGATGGAACTCTTGGGCGGCAACTGACCGCCGCTGAAGCCATCGACAAAGAACTGGGCGCCGTTGGGTCCCGCGGCGGGTCCGGCGAGAGCCTGAAGATCGGCCTGGAGATCGTCGGGATCATCGGGAAGGGATTCGAGGTCTTCGTTCTTCAGAACCAATGCGGCGGTGTTCGAAGAGGGGTCGACGTTCACCTGGCCCGCGGCTTCATCGCTGACCGAAACCTGCTGTGCTTCGCTGGCGATCTGAAGCGCGATATCGAGGGCGATGTTCTGCCCTCCGTTTACGGTGATTTCCGGCTGCGTGAAGGTAACAAAACCTTTGGCATCAGCGCGAACCGCATACTTGCCGGCGGGGGCGGAGAGGGTAAAGTGGCCCTGGCCGTCAGACTTGGCGCTCCGAGTTACGCCGTTGCCCGTGATTTGAACGGTCGCTCCGGGTACTACCGCTGCAGAAGGATCGGTGACAGATCCGTGGACCGTGCCGACCGTCTGAGCGAACGCTGACAGGGTGAGCAACCCGTAAACAATAACGGGCGGCGCAAGTGCAGCGAAGTGCTTTAATGCTTTTCTCATGAAAGTTTTTTCGACTTATTGGTTTGACGGGGACCTATTCGGATTGTCGCGTCGAATAGTGATCCTGCGCGTCAGTAAGTGTAAAGCGCGCTTGGATTTACGTGGATTTACATTCCGGATAAAGACCCAAGACGCTACCTCATTAGAGTAGCATCCGGGTTGTTACGAAATGACACCTTTGCGCACGGCATACAGGATCAGTTCGGGGGTTCCGCGCAAATGAAGTTTTTCGAGGATGTTGGCGCGATGTGTTTCTACTGTATACAGACTGAGGTTCAGAACGGTCGCGGTTTCCTTGTTCGACTTGCCCTCCGCGAGGAGATGCAGAACCTCACGCTCGCGCATCGTAAGAAGTTCGTAGCTGTCTTCGACGCCTCGCTCGTGAATCTGACGAAGAAAGTCTTCGGCGAGCATGCGGCTTATGACGGGGCTGAAGAAAGCTTTTCCTTCATTGACGGCGCGAATCGCGTTAATGAGGTCCGTTTCCGCTGAATCTTTCAAAAGATATCCGCGGGCGCCGGCTTTGAGAGCGCGGACGATGTACGACTCGTCCGAATGCATGCTGAGGACGACGACTGATGTCGCAGGATTTCTGGCGATGATCTGGCGGGTGGCGTCGAGGCCGTTGAGTCGGGGCATCGCGATATCGATGACGACGACATCGGGAGAGAGCTGTTCGGCGCGTTCGGCCGCTTCCCGACCGTCGGCGGCTTCGCCTACGACCTGAAAGTCGGGCTGCCGTTCGAGGAGGAGCCGGAGACCCGACCGCATGACGGTGTGATCGTCGGCGAGAAGTATGCGAACCGGTTTCATGACGGCAGCGGGAGGCGGACCGTTACGAGCGTCCCTTGAGTTTCCGACTCAATATGGAAGGCGCCACCGAGATTCGCGATGCGCTCCTGCATTCCCAGGATACCCATGCCGCGCGCGGATTCGGGATCGAAGCCGCAGCCATCGTCCTGAACGGAAAGGGCCAGGATGCCGGCGTGAACGCGCATGGTGACGCGGGCCATGGAGGCGCGCGCGTGCTGTTCGGAGTTGTGGAGGGCTTCCTGAACGACGCGATAGATGGCGGTGCGGTAATCGTCGGGGAGTTCTTCGGGAACGCCTTCAGCATCGACGGTGACGGACATCCCGGAGCGCTTCGATACCTCGCGGGCCTGCCATTGGAGCGCAGGCAGAAGGCCGAGGTCGTCGAGCATGGAAGGGCGCAGCAGGAGCGCGATGGTGCGCACGCAGCGGAGTGAGGCTTCGGCAAGCTGGCGAGATTCAGCGAGTCGGGGGGAAGGCGAGGCGCCGCTTTCGGCGACAGCGTTTCCGAGGCTCACGAGCAGGGCGGAGAGGGATTGACCGACTTCGTCGTGAAGCTCGCGCGAAATGGCGCGGCGTTCGGATTCCTGGGCGTCCACGAGGCGGGTGGAAAGCTCTTTGAGTTCGGAACGAGCCTGTTCGATATCGCGGAGGTGCGCGGCGGCGTCTCGCGCGTATTGAAGGATCCGGCGGCCCGTGAAGAAGGCAAGAGCAGCGCCGATTCCGAGGGCGAAAAGCATAGTGATGGCCACGCGTTCACGAAAGCCGCTGAAGAGTTCCGTGACCTGAAGGATGCGCGTGTTCAGGTCGTGCTCGCCAATGGTGGAGAGGCGATCAACGATAGAGATGGCTTGGGTGCGGCGGGGATAGATTTCGTCGCGAAGAAAGGCGTATCCGTTGGCGCCGGGTTGACGGGCCATTCCGACGGCGATAGCCATCCAATATTCGTTTAGTTCGTGGGTCAGATCGGCGAACGCCGCCTGGTCGGAACGGCGCATTGCGGCGCGGAATTGATTCAGGGCTGCGGTGAGGGAACTGCGCGTGCGTTCGAAGTTGAGGCGCTGGGGTTCGGCTTTGGCGCGGTCAGGTTCGAGGATGTAGTCGCGAACGAAGGTTCCGGAGAGGTAGAGATCGGAGCGGATGCGGTTCAGGAGGCGGTCGCGCTCCAGGAAACTGTTGCGCACGGCATCACTGCGGGTCTCAATGGAGCGGATGTTGCGGATGTCGTCGAGCGCGGCGAGGAGCATCAGAAGCAGGAGGCCTCCGAAGCCAGCGAGTAACAGGATTCGCGAGTTAGGCGGAAGGCGCGCCGTCAGCGGCATTGCGCGAGCATGCTCGCAAGGCGATCCTGCGTAATCGCGCCATGAGAGGCTGATTCCGCAACGACACCGCCGCGGATCAGAATCACCTGAGGCGACTCATGGCGGACGCCGGTGCGCGCCGCAATTGCATTGGAAACGGCGCGTTCCTTCAAAACGGGAAGGAGGTAAATGGGCGCTTCGGGGTTGTTGCTGCGAACGCGGGTGACCTGCGCGTGGGCAGCCCAGCTTACGGGACAGGCCGCGCTGTGCTTGAAAACGAGGAAAGAGTGCTGCCCGAAGAGCGATTCCAGATCTGTATTTCTATTTATTTCCGGTAGCGCATCCGCGGGCGCGGCTTCGCTGCGTTTTCCAAACCAGTTGAACATCCGTACTATTATTCGTTAGCCGTCTTGATGCGTTCCTGAAGGAACTCAGAGGCGGCGTCAATTCCCTGCTTGCGCTTGATTTCCTGAAAGCGGTCGAAGGCGTTGTTAGAAGGACGGGAAACGGATTCGCTGCTGCGGCGCTTCGCGACAGGACGGGGTTCTTCTTTCCTGTCCGACACGCGCCGATCGATTTCGCGATTCTTCGCGATGCGGTCCGCAAGGCGTTCCGCTGGGGTCATTAAATGATAGGGTTTCGTCATAGCCGGACCGCTTCCGTATATATCCAGTTTAGCGGGTCGGGGTCTGCGGGCGGGGTTGGGCCTTACCGCGTCGGTATTTCCACAACTGCGCAGACTCCCGTCTGCGCAGTTTGATGCTCGTAATTGTCGCTGTGAAAGAGTTCAGGGCTTCCAGCGGACGATTGGTTTGCGGGCGGCAGTAACTTCGTCGACTCGAGTGGTTCGGGTCGAATGGGGGGCGTTCTGGACTTTTTCGGGCTGTTCGTCGACTTCTTTCGCGATGGAGATCATGGCATCGATGAAGAGGTCGAGTTCCTGTTTCGACTCGGTTTCAGTCGGTTCGATCATCAGGGCTCCGTGGACGATCAGCGGGAAACTGACGGTATACGGGTGGAAACCGTAGTCGATCAGGCGCTTTGCGATATCTCCGGTCCGGACGCCTTTGGGGGACTGACGGTCGTCGCTGAAGACCACCTCGTGCATGTTGGGGCGGTCGTAGGGAAGATCGAAGTAGGGGCTTAGCCGGCGGCGGATGTAGTTCGCGTTGAGCACTGCGTCAACTGTGGCGTTGCGAAGGCCCGGACCTCCGTGGGCGAGGATGTAGGCAAGCGCGCGCACGAGCACGCCGAAGTTTCCGTAGAATGCGCGCACCCTGCCGATGGATTCGGGGGCGTCGTGATTCCAGGACCAGGCGCCGTCGCGTTTGACGAGTCGCGGTACCGGGAGGAATGGTTCGAGGGATTTTTTTACCGCTACAGGACCGCCTCCGGGACCACCGCCACCGTGGGGCGTCGAGAAGGTCTTGTGGAGGTTGAGGTGCATGACGTCCACGCCGAAGTCGCCCGGGCGCGCGATTCCTACAAGGGCGTTCATGTTGGCCCCGTCCATGTAGATCAGCGCGCCCTTCTCATGGAGGATCTTCGCGGCGCAAGCAATATTCTCCTCGAATACACCGAGGGTATTGGGGTTGGTCACCATCAGGGCGGCGACGTCGGAATCGACCTGGCGGGCGAGTTCTTCGAGGTCGATCATCCCCTGGGCGTTGGATTTGATGTTCTGAACGGCGTAGCCCGCGATTCCGGCGGTGGCGGGATTCGTGCCGTGGGCGGAATCGGGCACGAGGATCTTTTTGCGGGGATTGCCCTGTGACTCGAGCAGCGCGTGGATCAGCAGAATGCCTGTGAGTTCGCCGTGAGCGCCAGCGGCCGGCTGCAACGATACCGCGTCAAGGCCGGTGATTTCGCAGAGAGCGCTTTCAAGTCGGGCGAAAACTTCCATGGCTCCCTGCGAAAGCGATTCGGGCTGATACGGGTGAGACCAGGCAAGGCCTTCGAGGCGCGCGACCGCTTCGTTGATCCTTGGGTTGTACTTCATGGTGCAGGAACCGAGCGGGTACATGCCGAGATCAATCGCGTAGTTCCAGGTGGAGAGGCGCGTGAAGTGGCGCACGACTTCGACTTCGCTGACTTCAGGAAAACCTTCGATTTCCGATCGGACGTTCTGCGCGCCGAGGGCCTCGGAGGGATCGACTTCGGGGACGTCGAGCGGGGGCAATTGGTAGCCGACCTTGCCGGGCGAACTCTTCTCGAAGATCAGACCTTCGTTCTGAGTGAGATGAGGGCGGACCTTGGTAATCAAGCGCGGAACGCCTCCGCGAGAGTATCGGAATCGGCTTTTTTGGTCATTTCGGTCGCGCAGAGGAGTACGGAACCAGCGAGTTCCGGGTAGTAACGGTCGAGGGGCAAGCCACCGATAATTTTCTTGTCGAGGAGCCGGTTGTTGATGGCTTCGGGCGAGGCGGTCCCTGCGACCGCGGTGAACTCGTTGAAGTACGGGCCGGTGAAACGGCGCTTCAGTCTGGAGGCCAGGTAATGCGCTTTGGCGAGATTCTGGAGCGCCAGTTCACGCAGTCCCTGTTTGCCGTAGAGTTCCATGAACACTGTGGCCATCAGGGCGATCAGAGCCTGATTGGTGCAGATGTTGGAGGTGGCCTTTTCGCGGCGGATGTGCTGTTCGCGGGCGGCGAGCGTGAGGCAGAAGGCCCGGTTGCCGTGAGTATCGAGCGTTTGGCCGACGAGACGCCCAGGTAATTGGCGGATGAACTTCTCTTTAGAGGCGATGACCCCGGCGAAGGGTCCGCCGTAGCTCGGCGAGATGGCGAAGGACTGAAGCTCACCAACCACGATATCGGCGTCGCGGGGAGGTTCGAGGATGCCGAGCGACACCGCTTCGGTGAACACGAAAACGAGCAGGGCGCCGTGGGCGTGGGCGATTTCCGCAGCTTTGCGCACATTCTCAATGACGCCGAAAAAATTCGGCGACTGGATCATGACACAGGCGGTCTGTTTATCGATTTTCGACTCTAGGTCGGCGAAGTCGATTTCGCCGGTTTCGGCATCGTAGCCGAATTCTTCAATCGGGAGGCCGAGGTTTCGCGCGTAGGTTCGCTGGACCGCGCGAAATTCGGGATGCACGGACCGAGCGACGAGGATCTTTTCGCGGTGAGTGACTCGTACGGACATCATCGCCGCCTCTGGCACGGCGGTGGAGGCGTCATACATCGATGCGTTCGCGACGTCCATGCCAGTCAACTGGCAAAGCATGGTCTGAAATTCGAAGATCGAGACCAGGGTGCCCTGCGAGATTTCGGACTGATAGGGCGTATAGGACGTCAGAAACTCGCCGCGGGAAACGACGGTATCGACGACGGTCGGCCGGTAATGGTTGTAAACGCCCGCTCCAAGGAAACTGGCGTAGCCGACGGCGGTCTTGTCCGAAAGCGATTTGAAGAAATCAACGATCTCGTATTCGGAAAGACCGGGCGGCAGATCCAGCGGGCGATTCAGGCGCTCATCGGCAGGAATCTGCGAGAAGAATTCCTCGACGCTCGACACGCCGCACGCCGCAAGCATCTCCCGACGCTCGGAATCGGATTTCGGAAGGTAACGCAACTCTAGCTTTCAGCCCCCACATAATTTTGATAATCCGCCACCGGCAAAAGATTGTTAAATTCGGCGGCGCCAGCGACTTTGACTTTGACCAGCCATGCGGCGCCGTGGGGATCTTCATTCAGTTTTTCAGGCGCGGAGGAAAGATCTTCGTTTACCGCGATCACTTCGCCTGACACGGGCGCGTAGATATCGGAAACCGCTTTGACGGATTCGACGGAGCCGAGCGCTTTACCTTTTTCGACAGTTGCTCCGACCTTCGGAAGGTCGACGAAGACGATATCGCCCAGTTCCTTCTGCGCGTGAAAGGTGATTCCGATGGTCGCGGTATCGCCTTCCAGCCCAACCCACTCGTGCTCTTTGGTGTAGCGGTATTTTTCTGGATAGTTCATTGGGCCCTCTTGTAGAAAGGCGTGGGCACGGTTTCCGCCTCGGCCGCCTGATTACGGATTACGATTTCGATCTTCTCACCCGGACGAGAACGATCGATCGGAAGATAGCACAGCCCGATGTTTTTGCTGAGGGTCGGCGAGGGCGATCCGCTGGTGACCCATCCGGCGGGCACGCCGCTGATGGTGACGTCGTAGCCATCGCGCCCGATGCCGCGGCCGCGCATTTCGAAGCCAATCAGTTTGCGGGTGATGCCTTTTTCTTTCTGTTTGACGAGGGCGTCGCGCCCGTTGAAGTTGCCTTTATCGAGCTTGACGATCCAGGCGAGGTCGGCTTCGTAAGGCGTGATGCTGGGGCCGATTTCGTGGCCGTAGAGCGCCATCTTGCCTTCGAGGCGCAGCGTGTTGCGGGCGCCGAGACCACAGGGTTTGATTCCCTCGGGCGCGCCGGCGTCGATGATCGCGTTCCAGACGTTCGCGGCGTGCTTAGGGGCCACGTAGACCTCGAAGCCGTCTTCGGCGGTGTAACCGGTGCGGGCGATGCGCGCCGGAACTCCGGCGAACTCGCCATCGACGAACCAGTAGTAACGGATGGCGGCGAGATCCGCGGAAGTGAGACGCTGAGCGACTTGCAGCGCTTTGGGGCCCTGGATGGCGAGTTGCGCGTATTTTGGGCCGGCGAATTCCACTTCGCAGTCGAAGGTGTTGAGACTTTGGATGTGTTCGAAATCCTTGTCCTGATTAGAGGCGTTTACGCAGAGGAAATACGAGTCGTCCGCCACTTTGTGAACGAGAATGTCGTCCACAAATCCGCCGTGTTCGTAGAGCAGACCGGAATACTGCGCCTGGCCGGATTTCATTCTGCCGACGGCGTTGGTGGTAGCGAAGTCAACGAGCCGGAAGGCCTCCGGCCCCCGGACTTCGATTTCACCCATATGGCTAACATCAAAGATTCCGACGGACTTTCGGACAGCATGGTGCTCGTCGACCAGGCCCGAATACTGCACGGGCATCTCCCAGCCGCCGAAATCGACCATCTTCGCGCCTGCCGCGCGGTGGGTGTCGTAGAGCGGCGTACGCTTCAGAGGCGCTTGCGTCTGACCGGCGGGCTCCATTAATTGGCCGGTTTGATTGTTTTGACCTGCAGTTCGTTGCCATTCAGGCTACCGGTGACGGTAACCTTTTTGCCCGCGTACTGCGCGGGCTTTTTCTGATCGCTGAGAACGTAAGCGTCCTTACCGACCCAGAGAGCATACTTGGCGTGCATGCCGCTGACGCATTCCTGCGTGCATTTGGCGGCGTCAGTTCCGCCCATCGATTTGTGATCACCCTTGCACATGTCGTCACCGATGACGCCGGTGAACGAGGAATCGGCGGCGAGGCACAGCGCTGCCGCGGCGAAAGCTATACAGCAACTTCTGGTGATTGCCATCAACAGCATTGTACGCCGGGCCTGAAAATGTTTACGGAATCACTTCGGACGCAAACCTGCGTTATTGATGGACGAGGTGGAGCCATGAAGAGTGCGATTCCTATGATGTTGCTGGCGATCGGGTTAACGACGATCGGGTTAACCACGATTGGGTTAACCACGGGCTGCGCCCGAACGACGCAATCGCCGGCGGTGGCGGACAACGTCCGCAAGGGACTGAAGCAGGCCGGGCTGAACGATGTCACGGTTTCGCAGGATCGCGACAAGGCGTAGTGACGCTGGGCGGGCACGTTAACGCGGACGCCGATAAGGCGAAGGCCGCGCAGATCGCGCAATCGGCTGCTGGTTCGCAAGTAGTCGCGAATGAAGTGGCGGTGCTTCCGCCGAAGGACAACGGCCCCACAAAGACGGTGTACTCGGATCTGGATAAGGGGATCGACAACAATCTGAAGGCCGCACTGGTTTCTGCGGGATTCAAGAGTGGAATCCGGCACGACGTGAAGAACGGTGTCATCACGCTGACGGGCACTGTGGAGAACGAAGACCAGCGCGCGCAGGCAGCAAAGATCGCGCAGGGCGTTCCGAACACGCAGCAGGTGATCAACGAACTCCAGACGAAGCACGAGAAGGCGACAACGGGCTACTAGCTCCAGCCGAAAAAGGCTCGGCTATTCTGAACAGAAGAGCAATGAGCTTTCTCGATAGTCTGGAAAACAATCTGAAGGCGCTCGAGTCGCGCGAGGAAGGAGGCATGGCGTCCGCCAAGTCTCGTGACCTTGAGCGATCGAAAGCCAAAGCGGAGGCGCCGTGGGCGGAACGCTTGCGTACCGACCAGTGGACGCAGAAACTGATGCAGGACGTTACGCGCGCCGGATTTCATAGGCGCACGAAGGTCAATCTTCTCTGGATGGGCAACACGCTGCGAATGGAGGCGCGGCGATTGAGGCTGGAGTTGCGACCAGAGACGGATGGAATTATGGCTGTGTATCTGAACGGGCAGGAAGAATCGCAGCGCGAGCCAGTGGATCTCAAAGAGGATCCCGGCGGCCTAGTGGCGCGCTGGATGACGTCTGTAGACGTTCAGAAAAAGCTGGACGAAGAGGAAGCGGCGCGGACCGCGGCAGCGTTCGCGGACGACGGGGAAGAGTAGTGATCACCGCGATGCTCGCGGCGCCGATAGCTCGGCCCGCGTGCGCGCAGAGTTCGGGGCGGAACGAATACTGAGGCGGTAAAGAACATCGCCGAAGGGTTTCGGATGATTCGGCGAGGCTGATGTACACGGTGAATCAGAAAGCGGTGTGCGGAGACTCACCGGCGCCGCCGAATTCCTGGGCGAAGCGTGACGGGCAATGGGTTAACGTTTCCGCGCGAGTGTGATGCCGCGCAAGAGCCAGTTCATCCCTGGACGCGGCGCTCTTTGCCTTGCCAGAACTGTTCGCGCAGTTCGCGCTTGAGGATTTTGCCAGTGCCGCCCTTCGGTAGTGGCCCGGGCACAAATTCGTAGCGGCGCGGGGTTTTGAATTTCGCGAGGCGCGGCGCAAGGAATTCTCGCAGTTCATCTTCGGTGACTTGCGAATCGGGCTGACGGACGACGATAGCGACGGGAATCTCGCCCCAAGCCGGGTCGGGCGCTCCGACCACGGCGACTTCGAGGACGCCCGGGTGCGCGGAGATGGCTTTTTCGACCTCGATGGAGGAGATGTTTTCGCCGCCGCTGATGATGATGTCCTTCTTGCGGTCGACGATATGGATGTAGCCCTCGTCGTCCCAAACCGCCATATCGCCGGAGTGGAACCAGATGCCGGACATCGCGGCGGCCGTGGCTTCGGGCTCGCGGTAATAACAGTCCATCACGTTGTCGCCGGCGATGAGAACTTCACCAACGGTGGTCATATCGCGGGGCACATTATTCATTTGGCCATCGACTACACGGATTTCGGTTCCGGGGAGCGGCCAACCAGCCATGGACTGGCGGCGGTACCGGTCGGCATCGTCAGCATAGACGACGGTGCCCTTCTTGCGGCTGCTGGTCGCGACCGGAGACGTTTCAGTGAGACCGTATCCGGCCATAACCGAGCAGGAGAACGCCTGCTCCATTTTGGCGATTAATTCGGGAGATGCGGCGGCGCCTCCGATGTGGATCTGATCGATCGAAGAAAGGTCGAAGCGGGCGCGATCGGGACAATTCAGCAGGGCGGCGGCCATGGTGGGGACGAGAGACATCGCCGTGGCGCCCTCGTCCTGAATGAGGCGGCAGACGCCCGCGGGATCGAAGCGTCGCACCATCACCTGCTTAATGCCCATCATCGTGGCGGTCTGAGGGCGTCCCCATCCGTTCGCGTGGAAGAGGGGGATTGTGTGAAGTTCGACTGCGTTGTCGTCGTGATTGAAGGTTCCGGCGACAGCCAGCGCGTGGAGGTAGATGGTGCGGTGGGAAAGCGCGACACCTTTCGGTACCCCAGTACTGCCTGAGGTGTAGAAGAGTTCGGCGATGGAATCTTCGTCGTAGGCCATGATGTCGGCGCGCTCCGACGTTCCGGTGTCGAGGAAGGATTCGTATTCGGTGTCGAGATTGACGACGCGCATCGCCGGGAGAGCGCCGCGGAGGTGGTCGACGAGGGGAGCAAAGTCGTTTTCGAAGAAGAGAAGGCGGCACTCGGAGTGATGAAGAATACCAACGAGTTCCGCGGGGGTCAGGCGGACATTGAGCGGCATCACAGCTCCGTGGGCCTGTTGCGCGCCGTAATAACCCTCGAGAAGCCGATGGGTGTTGAAGCTGAGGAATCCAACGGGGTTGCCGGGGCGAACCCCAGCGGCGGAAAGCGCCGACGCGAGTTTCTGACAACGCTCTCCGAACCGGGCGTAGGTAAAGCGATTCTGTCCGCAGATCACGCCTTCTTTGGAGCCATACAAATCCATTGCGCGGTGAAGAAAACGTATCGGCGTCAGCGGAATCTTCATCTTGCCTCCTGAGGCAAACCATAGGCATTTTACATAGGCATTCCCACCGGCTTGCGGTTATGATGACGTGTTGACAGTGGCGGGAACGGCAACAATTGAGGCGGTTCGCCCGTGGCGAATCGTCAGCGCTCTCGCCATTTCGGGATTTCTTGTCGCGCTGCCCGGCGGTCTGCTGCCGCTTTGGGGCTACCACGTCAACACGGATTATGAAACCGCGGCCAACTATTTTTTGGCGGTCGGCGGCGGGCTGGCGGGAGGCGCTATGCTCGCGCTTCGGTTGCGGAAGAAATATGCGCTGCAGCATTTGCTGGCGGCGGGGAATTTCGGCGCGGCTCTGGTGCTGATTATGCTGGCGTTCGCGCGGCCGCCCGCGCGCTTCTGGTATCAGGCGCTTACACTGCTGCTCGCGGGGGCCGTTGCAGGCCTGATCAACACGATCGTGTTCGAATCGATCGCGGAGGCGTACGAGGCGGCGCGCGCTCGCGTCACGCTGACGGGTGGGGTTTACTTCGGCGCCGGCAGCGCCGTGGCAGCTTACTTACTTTCGGAATGTCTCGACGCGCGGAGCCCCGGATGGATTTTCGGACTGGCGTCCATCGCGCCCGCGCTGGCGGGCTGGATGGCGTTGCGCCTGCGACTGCCGCGCGCACAGGTGGAGGAGCTGGCGATCGAAGACGCGGCGAAGGATCTGCGCACGGTGCTGGCGATTTTTTTCGCGCTTCTGTTGTTTTTTCAATTCGCGAACGAATGGTCGATTGCGGGTTGGCTGCCAGTGTTTCTGGTGGACCGGCTCGGGATGAATCCTTCGAGCGCAGTGATGCTGCTTTGCGTTTACTGGCTGGCGCTGACGACGGGGCGAATCGTGACGGCGCGGCTGCTCTCGGTGGTGCGGCATTGGCGGCTGCTCGCGGCAAGCGCGTTCTGCGCGTTGTTCGGATGCATAGCCCTGGACACGGACACGAGCTTCGGGGTGATCACCGGAATTCTGCTCACCGGAGCTGGGTTTTCGGCGATCTATCCGCTTGCCGCAGAGAAGATAGCGACTCGATTCAGCTACTATCACGCGGGATACTTCAACGGGATTTTTACCTTCGCGATGATGGGGGGGATTCTCGCGCCATTCGCGTTGGGACACGCCGCGGCGGCGTGGGGACTACGGGTCGTTCCCATCGCTGCCATGGCGGGTAGCTGCGCGGTGTTCGCGCTGGTGCTTGTGATCGCGCTGGGACGCAAGGTATCAGGTTCGTAAGACCGTTCGGGCGGCGCTAGACTAATCGAATGCGCCGGCCGATTTCCGCGTTTCTTGCATTTTGCGGCATCATTTCCGCCAAGCCATTCACTCTCGAACAAGCTCTTTCGGCGCCATTTCCGTCGGAGATGACGGCTGCGCCGGGCGGCGGCGCGGTGGCGTGGCTGCTGAATGAACGGGGCGCGCGCAATGTGTGGTATGCGGCGGCTCCGGACTTCAAAGGCGTACGGCTGACTTCGTGGGCGGATGATGACGGCCAGGATATCGGACAACTTCATTTCACAGCCGACGGAAAGTCGCTGATTTTTGTGCGGGGCGGCGATCTGGAATTTTTGGGGAGGGCGGATCCGAATCCGGCTTCGAATCCGGCGGGCGTGGAGCAGGATATCTGGATCGTTTCGCCGACCGAAAAGGCGCGCAGGATTGCGCAGGGGCACTCGCCCGCAATTGATCCGAAGGGCGGGCGGATTGCGTTTTTGAGAGCGGGTCAGATCTGGACCGCGTCGCTCGACGGCACGGCGCAACCGGCTCAACTGGTTCATGCGAGATCCGGCGCCAGCGCGGATGAGTTGGCTTGGTCTCCCGATGGATCGAAGCTTGCGTTTACGAGCCAGCGGGGCAATCACAGCTTTATTGCGGTTTACGACTTCGGCGGTAAGTCTGTGACGTACATGGACCCGAGTGTAGACCGGGACGGCAATGCGACATGGTCGCGGGACAGCAGCCATGTGGCGTTTATTCGCGTGATGCAGACGAGCAGAGTCGGACGCGGAGGGCCCAACCGCAGTTCGAGCGCGCCCTGGTCGATTCGCGTAGCGAATGCGGCGGACGGGACGGGGCGGCAGGTTTGGCAGGCGGATCAAGGACCGGGGAGCGTGTTTCATGCGGACGTATCGGAACATCAGTTGTTCTGGGCGGACGGTGGGCGAATTGTTTTTCCGTGGGAGAAAGACGGCTGGGAACATCTTTACACGGTAAGCGCGGAAGGCGGTACGGCAACGGCGCTGACGCCGGGCGCGTTCGAAGTCGAGCACGTTTCGTTTACGGATGACGGCAAGGAGGCAGTGTTTTCGTCTAACCAGGGCGACATCGACCGGCGGCATATCTGGCGCGTGGCGCTGTCAGGAGGAACACCCCGCGCGGTGACGAGCGGTCAGGGGCTCGAGTGGAGTCCCGTGAACGTGGCCAACGGCGTGGCTTATCTGCATTCGGACGCGAAACAGCCTGCGCGCGCGGCGGTACGCGCCGGGAGCGCGGAGCATGATCTCGCGCCCGATTCGATTCCAGCGGAGTTTCCGGTAAGTTCTCTCGTAATACCGGAACAGGTGATTTATAGTTCGCCGGATGGAATGAGTATTCACGGGCAGTTGTTTCTCCCGCCGGACCTGAAGCCGGGCGAGAAACGTCCGGCAATGGTCTTCATGCACGGCGGCTCGCGACGGCAGATGCTGCTCGGATGGCACTACATGGACTACTACAACAACGCGTACGCGATGAACCAATACCTCGCGAATCAGGGTTATGTGGTCCTTTCGATCAACTACCGCAGCGGGATCGGATACGGACTGAACTTCCGCGAGGCGCTCAATTACGGAGTTGCCGGCGCGAGCGAGTTCAATGATGTGGAGGGCGCGGGGTTGTATCTGCGCAATCGCCCCGATGTGGATAGCGCGCGCATTGGATTGTGGGGCGGAAGCTACGGCGGTTATCTGACCGCGATGGGGCTGGCGCGCGCGTCGGATCTTTTCAAGGCGGGCGTGGATTTTCACGGTGTGCATGACTGGAATGCGCTGCGCGGGTTCGCGGCGGCTCCGGCAGGAACGCTTGCGGCGGAGGCCGAGCGGGAGGATGCCGCGCATCTCGCATTTGAATCTTCGCCGATGGCTTCCGTGAAAACATGGCGTTCGCCGGTACTGCTCATTCATGGCGATGACGACCGGAACGTCGCGTTTTCAGAAACCGTTACCCTGGTGGGCGCACTGCGCGCGCAGGGCGTGTATTTCGAGCAACTGATTCTGCCCGATGAGATTCACGGCTTCCTGCGCCACCAATCCTGGCTGAGAGCGTACAAGGCTTCGGCAGACTTTCTGCATCGAAAGCTTTGAGGACCAGGGGAGTGTACCGCAATAGACCAAGACGCGTTCGGATTGTCATGCAAACGTGATCCAGCCGTGCCAGAATCGGCATCAACATGATCCATAAGCGCGGCTCGGCGGCATTTTGAATGAACGTGCTCGTGCTTAATGCCGGCAGTTCCTCGCTGAAATTCGATCTCTGGGAGGACGCAGAGCGACTGCTCGTTCAGGATACGGTCGAGCGGGTAGAAAGCATGCGCGCCGCGATTGAAGAAGCGTTCGGCAAGCTGGGCGATGCGCCGGTTCACGCCGTCGGGCATCGGGTAGTGCATGGCGGCGAACGGTTTCGCGAACCGGTGATCATCGATGCGGAGGTAGAGCGAGGCATTGATGAACTTTCGGCGCTCGCGCCGCTGCATAACCCACACAGTCTCGAGGGTATTCGAGCCGCGCGCGAAAAACTGCCGACTGTCAAACATGTCGCGGTGTTCGACACGGCGTTTCACGGCACTCTGCCGCCGCGGGCGTATGTATATGGGCTTCCCTATGAGTATCTGGCGGAGAAGAAGGTCCGGCGGTACGGGTTTCACGGCATTTCGCATCGGTATGTGTCGCTGCGGTTCGCTGAAATTCATGGAAAGAGTCCAGCCGAATTCCGGTTGATTACGTGTCATCTGGGGAACGGTTGTTCGGTGTGCGCAGTGGATCGGGGACGGTCGGTGGATACGTCGATGGGATTCACGCCGCTGGAAGGGCTACTGATGGGGACGCGCAGTGGGGACGTGGACGCGGGGGCGATCCTGCATCTGGTTGCCACCGAGAAGCGCGACGCCAGAGACGTGCTGCGCATGCTCAATGAGACGAGCGGGATCAAGGGGCTATCGGGTATTTCAAACGATATGCGGGATGTGCTTGCGGCGGCTCGCGCTGGGAATGAGCGTGCAGAACTAGCCATTGAAGCCTTTTGCTACCGCGTAAAAAAGTACATCGGGTCGTATCTTGCCGCGATGGGTGGCGCCGACGCGCTCATTTTTACCGGGGGGATCGGAGAGAATTCGGTTGAGATTCGGGCGCGAATCTGCGAGGGACTGGGCGCGCTGGGGATTGACATTGATGCCGGCGCGAATGGCGCTGGAGAGAAGAAAGAGCGGCGGATCGGGGGTTTGCAGGTCGGGATCTGGGTGATCCCGACCCAGGAAGAAAAGCTGATCGCGGCGGAGACTCTGAGGCTGGCTGGTTAAGCCCGGCAGTATCACGAGCTCGCAGATACGGGCCGCCTAAAAGGCGGCTGCGGGCTGGATAGCCCGCCCCACAAGTCAGCCACACTTAAAAGCGCGATTAGTGGGTTTCGCGGGATGAGTTTTTGTTCAAAAGACTCTCCACGCGGCCAGCAGCGGCGGGAGTGGTGACGGAACCGGTGAGGATTTCGCGGTTCTTCATGTCTTTCGCGTAGAGTTCGCGGTTGGCGTCATCGTCGGGTCGCAGCGTCGCGCCTTGAAGAGAAACTCCGGCGAAGAGACCGCGGGAGCGCGAGTAAGAAAGCATTTCCGCGCGCATCACCGCATCGGTCTGAGCGGAAAGATCACGGCCTACGGGACCGGCCGCCGCGGTCGCTTCGCCGCCGAGGGTGAACTTGTTCGTCAGCAGATGCTTCATGCCCGTGTCATTCATGACGAGGAGCATGACATCCTGCTCGGATCCGCCAACCTGCAGACCAAAACTTCCGCCTTCGATGCGTACGGCGGCGGGCGCAGTCCATCCAAATCCGCTGGGCTTACGGCACATGGCGAAGCCGCGGCCATACTTAGCGCCGACGACGAACGCAGCCTTCTTGAGGCCAGGAATCAGGATCACGCAGTGCGCTTTGTTGAGAAGGTCCTGGGGAACGCCCTTATCGGAAGCCTTCATCATGTCGGAGACCAGGTCCGCTGCGGCGTCCAGCCTGTCATTCGCAGCGTTTTTCGCAAAAGAAAGCCCCGACCCGAGGGTCGAGGCCACAAGAAGGGGTACGATTTGTTTGAAGTTCATTCGTATTTTTTTAATTTAGCGGAACGTGAAGCGCGCACGAACGGTTATTTAGCCGCGCGAGTGTGCGACGCTCCGTTCAAAACCATGTCGAGCTTGTGAGCGCCCTCCGGAGCCGCTACCGATCCGGTCAGAATCTCGCGATTCGAGATGTCGTGACCATAGAGCTCGTGGTCGGTCTCGGCGTCCGGACGCAGCGTAGCGCCCTGTAGCGAGATCCCGGCGAAGAGGCCGCGCGAACGAGAGTACGAGAGCATCTCCGCATGCATGGCAGCATCGGTTTGGGCTTCTGCGTCGCGCCCCACAGGGCCCGCAGACGCCGTCGCTTCGCCGCCTATGGTGAATTTATCGGCGAGCAGGTGCTTCATTCCGCCGTCGTTCATGACGAGCAGAAGGACGTCCTGTTCCGAACCGCCGATCTGGAAGCCAACGCTTCCGCCTTCCATCCGAACGGCCGCCGGTGCGGACCATCCGGTTCCGCCCGCGCGCCGACATACCGCAAAGCCGCGCCCGTATTTCGCGCCGACGATGAAGCCGGCCTTTTTCATGCCGGGGATTACGACCACGCATTTCGCTTTGTCGAGCAGATCTCTCGGAACGCCTTTGTCGGAGGCCTTCATAAGATCGGTTACGGTGTCAGCGGAGGCATCGATTCTGTCGATAGCCTTGGCTTCTTTGTCAGCCGCGAATGCCACGGTCGATAACGAGCAGGCGATCGCAAAAACAGTTGTGAGTGTAGTCCGCATCCACAAAATCCTTTCGTGGCAATGAGAGCGAGCCGAATGCCAATGTGTGGTCCGGTACCGATCGATTCCGAACCCAAAAATTGTTATAAGGGCATGGTGCACTCAACGATAAGGAATATAGGAGATTTGCTGCGTGGACAAGCGGCGCTAACGCCGGATGCGCCGGCGTTTCGAGAGGGCGAGGTTCGGCTCACCTATTCGCAGTTCGATGAGGAGACGGACCGATTAGCGCGCTGGCTGATTGCGCAGGGCTTCGCGACGGGGGACCGGATCGCGATCCACTGGCCGAATTCCATCGATACGGCGCGGCTCTATTTCGGAATTTTCAAAGCCGGTATGATCGCTGTGCCGGTGAACTCGCGGATGAAGCAGGAAGAGACTGCTTACGTGCTGCGGCAATCGGGGGTTAGGGCGTGCTTCAGCGCGCCTGCTCTAGCCGAAATCGCGGAGGCTGCGCGGGCGAACTGCCCGGACTTGCGGTGGATCAGGACGGCGCTGCCGAGCGATTGCCCGGACGCTTCGACCGGATTACCGACACCTTCGGAGGCGGATACCTGTGTGTTGCTCTACACCTCAGGGACCACTGCAAGACCGAAAGGCGTAATTCACACCCACCGATCGTTGCTTTCGATGATCCGAAGTATTGCTGCGGCCGGGTACGATGCGCACGAGCGTTCCGTCCTGATGACACCGATGCTACATGCGTCCGGATTGTTCGCGGTTGTCCTTCCCACGATTTTCGTCGGCGGGGAGGTAGCAATTCTGCCAGCCTACGATCCAGCGACCGCGCTGGACGCCGTGGAACTATATCGCTGCACGGCCATTCTCAGCCTTCCCGCGCTCCTTCGGCTCATCGTCAACGAGCAGGAGCGCAAGCCCCGCGACGTAAGTTCGGTGCGACGAGTGCTGGCAGGCGGCGACGCCGTTCCGCTATCACTTCAAGAGGATGTGAAAAGACTTTTTGGCGTGGTCACGCAGGAAGGGTACGCGATGACAGAATGCTGTCCGATCTCGTTCAATGACCGAGAAGTGCGGACGGGTTCGATTGGAGTGCCTGCAACCGGAGTGGTCATGAGGATTGTAGACGCCGAAGGTAATGATGTTCCTGACGGGGAGATCGGTGAAATTCTGGTGCGTAGTGATTCGTGCTGCAGCGGGTACTGGGATGATCCGGCAGAGACGGAGAAGTTATTTCTAGACGGGTGGATGCGGTCAGGCGATCTGGGGCGGCGTGACTCGGACGGATTCTTCTGGTTCGAGGGGCGGCTGAAACAGATCATCATTCGCGGGGGATCGAATATTTCGCCTGTGGAGGTGGAAGAGGCCCTTTATCGGCATCCAGCGGTGCTTGAGGCCGGGGTGGTGGGGAGTCCGGATTCGATTTATGGGGAAGTGCCGGTTGCGTTCATTGCGCTGAAACCGGGAGTGGAGGCTTCGGAACGCGAAATTGTGGACCACACGCGACCGCTACTCGCAGATTATAAGTTACCGGAGAGAATCTACTTCCGAGCGGAGCTGCCTAAGGGGGTCTCCGGTAAGGTGGACCGGAGATCCCTGCAGGAATCGCTACTCGCTATCGCGGCTAACGCTTAGCGTGTGAAGACTGCGGAAGCGCGCGCGAAGTTTAGAACGGCTCCGGGCAAGATTCCCAGGAAAAAAGTTCCGATAGCGGGTAATACCAGCGCGGCGCGGAGGCCGGGGCTCAGGGGTTCGAGCGAGTTCGCTACTTCTCCAGGTTCATACATGTACATCACGACCATGAAGCGCAGGTAATAGTATGCCGCCACGGCGCTGTTGAGGAGTCCGAGTACGGTGAGCCAGACGAGGTTGGATTGGAGCGCAGCACGGAATATGTAAAATTTGCCGAAGAAGCCTCCGGTGAGCGGGACTCCGATCAGCGACAGAAGGAAAACGGTCAGGAGCGCGGCGACGAAAGGCTGCGTCCTGCCTAATCCGGCGAGATCTTCGACGCGCAGGTTCTTCTCGCCTTTTCCGCAGATGTGAATGATCACGGCGAAGGCGCCTATGTTCATCAGGGCGTACGCCGCAAGGTAGAACATGACCGCGGCGGCGCCGCCGTCCGATCGGGCGGCGAAGGCGACCAGGATGTAGCCAGCGTGCGCGATAGCGCTGTAGGCCATCAGGCGCTTCAGGTTGTTCTGGGTGAGCGCGGCGAAATTTCCGATGGTCATGGAGAGCAGTGCGGAGATCCAGATCAGCGGCTCCCAGTCGCTCGAAATCTGCTGGAACGAGGTCATGAAGATCCGGAGGAACACGGCGAATGCGGCAGCTTTGGGGCCGGTGGCCATGAAGACGCTGACGGGAGCAGGCGCGCCCTGATAAACGTCGGGCGCCCACATCTGGAACGGCGCGCCGGAGACTTTGAAGCCGAGGCCGACGATCATCAGGGCGGCGGCGACCGCGACGGCTGCGGTTGAGACGCCGGGCTGTGAAAGGGCCGTGCGGATTTCATCGAGTTTCGTGGAGCCCGCGATGCCGTAGATCACGGCGATGCCGTACAGCAGGAACGCCGTGGCGAAGGAGCCGAGCAGGAAGTACTTGAGAGCCGATTCGTTGTTGCGTTTGTCGTTGCGGAGGTAGCCGGCGAGGATGTAGGTCGCGATCGATGAAATTTCGAGACCGATGAAGATCATGATCAGATCGTTCGACGCGACCATGAGGCATTGCCCGGCGACGCAGAAGAGCAGCAGGGCGTGGTATTCACCGGTTTCGGCGAGTTCGCGGTCCAGATATTTGTAGGAGAGCAAGACTGCGAGGATGCCGATGGAAAGGACGAGAATCCGGAAGAAAGTGGCGTATCCGTCGACGATCAGCAGATTTGAAAAAGAGAATCCCGTGACGGACTGAGCGCCAAGAGCGCCAACAATCCCCGCGAGGAAAGCAAGGATGGAGATGTGTCCGAACAGCCGCGGCGCGCGCTTCCCGAAGAGCGGATCCAACACCATGAGGAGCGTTCCCGCGATGGTGAGGATGAGTTCGGGAGAGAAGCGAAGCAGGTCGTCCGCGCTAGGCATGAAGTTAGCGGGCATGCGAACCACCTCCGGAGAGGGTCACGGCGCCGCGAAGGGGCGTGTTCATGTTGCTTTGCTGGAGAACGTTGGCATCGGTCGCGGTGACGGGTGGAAGGAAGGTGTTCGTGTAGACGCCCATCCAGACCATCAGCGCGATAAGGGGAACGATGCAGCACCACTCGCGGATGTTGAGATCCGGCATGTGATGACGAACTTCTTCGCCGGTTTCACCGTAGAAGATGCGCTGGTAGAGCCAGAGCATGTAGCAAGCGGAGAGGATCACACCCAAGGCAGCGAATACGGACCAGGTGAAGTTCGCCTGCGCGGCGCCCTGAAGCACCAGAAATTCGCCGATGAAATTGTTGAGCGTGGGCAGACCGATGCTGGCCAGCGTCGTTATTAAGAAGACGGTAGAGAGCCAGGGGGCGACCGTGGCGACTCCGCCGTAGTCCGAGATGGCGAGGGAGTGGCGACGTTCGTACATAAAGCCTACGAGGAGGAAGAGAGCGCCGGTCGAGATGCCGTGATTCAGCATCTGGTAGACGGCGCCATCGAGTCCTAGCTGCGTGAAAGAGAAGATTCCGAGCACGACGAAGCCGAGGTGGCTTACGGACGAGTAAGCGACCAGCTTTTTCATGTTGGGCTGGACCATCGCGACAAGTGCGCCGTAGATGATTCCGATGATCGCGAGGATGATGATCCAGGGGGCGTTGTCGCGCGCGGCGCCGGGGAACATGGGGACGCAGAACCGCAGAAGTCCATAGGTACCCATTTTGAGCATGACGGAGGCCAGCATCACGGAACCGGCGGTGGGCGCCTCGACGTGCGCGTCCGGCAGCCATGTGTGGAGCGGGAAGAGCGGAACCTTAATCGCGAAGGCGATGAAGAAGGCCAGGAAGAGGAAGGTTTCCTGCGTATGCGAGAGCGTGATGTGCCCGCTGCGGAGTTGGTCGAGAATCAGCGCGTAGTCGAACGTGCCCGCGAGGTTGTAGAGATAGATGATCGCCGCAAGCATCAGGACCGAGCCCGCAAAAGTGAAGATGAAGAACTTCACAGCGGCGTAGATACGGCGATCATGGCCCCAGATTCCGATGAGGAGGTACATCGGGACGAGGACGATTTCCCAGAACACGTAAAAGAGGAAGAGGTCCCAGGCGGCGAACACGCCTACAAGCCCGAACTCCAAAAGAAGAAGGAGGGCGAAGAATTCCTTGGATTGCTGGTGGATGTAGCGCCAGGAGAGCAGGATGGCGATGGGAGTGAGGAACGTGGAGAGGATGATCAGCCAAAGGCTGATGCCATCGATTCCGACATGGTAGTGAATCTCAGGATTCGCAATCCAGACTACGTTGGTGACAAACTGCTGGCCGGTCTGACCCGTCTGGTAGCCGACGGCCAAGCCGAGGGACAGGACGAAAGCGGCGAGCGAGAACACCAGCGTTACCATGCGGACGGCCTGTTCCTGTGCGCGCGGAATGAGCAGCGCGAGGATAAAGCCGATAGCGGGGATCGCGATGACGATATCGAGAAGGTTCATTTAGAAGGACCTCCCGATGACGCCCATAACCACAATGACGGCAACTGATCCGAGCACGACCCAAGTGGCGTAGCTTCGGATGCTGCCGGATTGCACGAGGCGCAGAACGCTGCCGATGCCTCGGGACTGATAACCGACTCCGTTCACCGCGCCGTCAATGACGCTCTGATCGATGCCGCGCCAGAGCACGGCGCGTGAGCCTTCGACGACCGGATGGACGACGGTGGCGTCGTAGATTTCATCCACGAAGTACTTGTTGTAAAGGAGCGTGTAGAGTCCGCGGACGGATTCGGCGATGCGGTTGGGAAGCTCGGTGTTCGCGACGTACATGTACCACGCGATGGCGATTCCGATTACGCCCGCCCCGATGGAGACTATAAGGAGCATCGGGTTCTCGGGCTCTTCGGCCAGGGGGAACATGGAGTCCAGGATCTTCGGGACATTAAAGAAGTAGCCGCCGACCGTGGAGAGTACGGCAAGCGCGGCGAGCGGTCCCCACATGGAGACTGGAGATTCGTGGGGATGACCGTGGCCGCGATATTCGCCGAAGAACGTCATGAAGAGAGCGCGGAAGACGTAGAAGGCGGTCATGCCCGCGGTTATCGCGCCGAGCCAGAACATCCAGGGCGCGTGATGATAGGCGGCGACGAGGATGGCGTCTTTGCTCCAGAAGCCGGCGAACGGCGGAACGCCTCCAATGGCGAGGGAGGCGATCAGGAGAGTCCAGAAGGTGATGGGCGCGTATTTTTTGAGCCCACCCATGTGACGCATATCCTGCTCGCCGTGACAGGCGTGAATGACGCTGCCGGCGCCCAGGAAGAGCAGGGCTTTGAAGAACGCGTGCGTCATCAGATGCCAGATTCCGGCGGAGAATGCTCCGACTCCGACGCCGAGGAACATGTACCCAAGCTGAGAAACGGTGGAGTACGCGAAAACCTTTTTGATATCGTTCTGGACCAGGCCGATAGTGGCGGCGAAGACGGCCGTCGCGAGGCCGATCAGAGCGACCGCTTCCATCGCTATCGGCGCGTGCGTGAAGATCGCGGCGGAACGTGTACACATGTAGACGCCCGCTGTGACCATGGTCGCCGCATGGATGAGGGCGGAAACGGGCGTGGGACCTTCCATGGCGTCCGGCAGCCAGACATAGAGCGGAATCTGCGCGGATTTACCCGTGGCGCCGAGGAGCATCAACAGCGCGATGGCGGTGAGCGTGTCAACCGGCTTGCCGGGCGCGGTTTCGAAGACCTTGCCGAAATCCAGGCTGCCGAAGTTGACGACTATGAGGAACATCGCGAGCGAGAAGCCGAAGTCGCCGATACGGTTGACGATGAATGCTTTGTTGCCGGCGTTAGTGGCGCTCTTCTTCAGAAAGTAGAAGCCGATGAGCAGGTAGCTGCACAGACCCACTCCTTCCCACCCGACGAACAGCAAAAGGTAGTTCGCCGCAAGCACCAGGTTCAGCATGAAAAACATGAAGAGGTTGAGGTACGCGAAGAAGCGGTAATAGCCTTCTTCATGCTCCATGTAGCCGGTGGCGTAAATGTGGATGAGCGAGCCGATGCCGGTGACGATCATCAGCATGATCATCGTCAGCTTGTCGACCATGTAATCCCAGCCGACATTAAAAGAGCCGATGCCGATCCAGGTGAAGTAGCTGACGTGGACGGGTTTCGCGCCCCAATCGGAATCGAGCCCCACCATGACGACCAGGAGGAACGACAGGACGACGCTGCCGACAGCGACAATGTTCGTGACCATCTTCGGGAGCCTGCGACCGAAGAGGCCGTTGATCAGAAAGCCGACAAATGGAAGTGCCGGTATGAGCCAGAGATTCTGCATCAGTTCTTGAGAGTGTTGATTTCGTCGATGTTCAGGGTCGAACGGTTCCGGAACACAGTCAGGATGATGGCCAGGCCGACCGCAGCTTCCGCCGCCGCTACGACCATCACGAAGAACGTGAAGAGCTGACCGCTCGCCTGCTTATGCTGGTGCGCGAAGGTGATGAAGCTGAGATTTACGGCGTTCAGCATCAGCTCAATGCACATGAAGACGGTGATGATATTGCGCCGGAAAATAAAGCCCGCGACGCCGATGGCGAAGAGGAGAGCGCTGAGCGTCAGATACCACGAGATAGGGACGCCGGAATTCAGGAGCTTCAGCGCGTCGGCTGGTTCCATGATTTAGTCGAGTTCCTTTCGCGCGAGAACGATCGCGCCGACGATGGCGATGAGGATGAGGATCGACGTGACTTCAAAAGGCAGCAGATAGTCGGTGAAGAGGGCATAGCCGATTTCTTTCGCGCCGCCGCCGGTGAAATCGCCGAATTTCACGAAACCGGCGTTGGGGAAGACTTTGTAGGCGAAGAAACAGAGCAGCCCGAGGAGGGCAATCATCGCGGGCACGCCGAAGATCTGGGCGAGCCAGGAGCGACCGGTGCGTTCCTCAGTGCCCGCGTTCAGCAGCATGATGACGAAGACAAAGAGCACCATGATGGCGCCCGCGTAGACGATCATCTGCGCCATAGCAATGAATTCGGCGCCGAGCAGCAGGTAGAGCACGGCGAGCGAGCCCATGACGCCAACGAGCGATAGCGCGCTGGAAATGGGATGGCGCTGAAGTACGACGTTCACCGCGGCTATCAGCGCGATGAACGCGAAGAGAAGAAAGAAAAAGATATCCATTTATGCCGCCGGGCTCCTCATGAGAAGAGCGCCACGAGAAATCCGGTGATCAGCAGGTTCACAAGCGCCACCGGGAAGAGGAATTTCCACGCGAAGCCCATTAGCTGGTCGTAACGGAAACGGGGCAGCGTCGCGCGAATCCAGATAAAGACGAAGAGGAGGAAGCCGACTTTCGCGAGGAACCAGAAGATCGGCATCAGAACAGGGACGACGGGCGGGAAGGCGAAGAGGCCGGCAAGTCCGAAGAAGACCACGGCGAAGACGGGGAGCGTGATGCGGTCGAAGGGCCGCGCCGGGTTGATTCCGTGATAGAGGCAAAGGGCGCCGGCGATGAAGAATATCGCGGGCGCGAAGAGGTTCGAACCGAGGGCGACGGGCCAGAGGGGCTGCCATCCACCGAGGAAGAGCAGGCTGGCGACGCAGCAGACGGTGACCATATTGGCGTACTCGGCCATGAAAAAGGCCGCAAACGTCATGCTGCTGTACTCGACGTGAAAGCCTGCGACCAGTTCGTTTTCGGCTTCGGGAAGGTCGAAGGGAACGCGGTTTGTTTCCGCGAATGAGGAGATGACAAAGATGATGAAGCTGAAGATCTGCGGGAATGGCCCCTGGAAGATGGCCCATTTGGGGATGAAGCCGAAGTAAAAGCCTGCCTGGGCGTCGGCGATGCCGCGCAGGCTGAGAGTTCCCGCGCTCAGCAGCGGCGCCGCGAGCGCGAGGCTGAGCGGCAGTTCGTAGCTGATCATCTGAGCCGAACTGCGGAGACCGCCGAGAAGGGCGTATTTATTGTTCGAAGCCCATCCCGCCAGAGCGATGCCGTAGACACCAAGAGAGCTGATGGCGAGAACGAAGAGGATGCCCACGTTTACGTTGGCCAGTTCCATCATCGTGGTGTAAGGGCCGAAGGTCGTGGAACCAATCTGGAAAGCTGGGATGGTGAGACTGGTGCCGAACGGGATGATGGAAATCGAGATCAACGCCATGAACACGGCCAGGAACGGCGCGGCGAGGTAGAACCCTTTGTTCACGTGCGGCGGCATCACGCCTTCTTTGGTGATGAGCTTGATGACGTCCGCGAGCGGCTGAAGAAGACCATGCGGGCCCACGCGCGAGGGGCCCATGCGCACCTGCACGTGCGCGATGACCTTGCGCTCGACCCACTGAAGGTAGGCGAGCGTAGTCATGAAAACGAAGAGAATCAGCGCAAGTTTGATGGCTGTGATGACGAGGAATTCCATTACTGGCGCACGTACTCCTCTCTATCCGCCGTGCCGGTATCGGTATCTCCGCCGGCAGAACG
Organism: Bryobacteraceae bacterium; assembly: GCA_035262625.1. Classification (GTDB taxonomy): domain Bacteria; phylum Acidobacteriota; class Terriglobia; order Bryobacterales; family Bryobacteraceae; genus BOG-234. The sequence continues at coordinate 63,162 of DATFSM010000159.1, read as the reverse complement.
AGAGCCGCTTAAACGCTTTTCGAGGACTGAATTCAGTATTTTAGAATACCGCCCGAGCGTACCGGAGGTGAACAGGTTGTCGTGCGCGGACCAGACGCGGTCGGGGCGGTCGGGGATGCCCACTCGGCCGTTCAGGGGCATGGTCTGCTGGGCTCCGAGGGTGATCAGCGGCAGCGGGATCTTGTAGCCTTTCACTTCGGCTTGTATCTGGTTGAAGACCCGGTCGGGAAGCCACGGACCCATGGTGCCCGCGAAGCCCATTTCCTTGGCGATCTGGCCGATGATTTCGAGATCGGGCTTGGCGCCGAGGACGGATGCGGCGCGCGTCAGGCGCTGAACTTCACCGAAGACGTTGGTGACTGTACCGCTCTTTTCATAGGCGCTGGCGGCGGGCAGAACGACGTCGGCGCGCTGCGCGGTTTCGGTGAGGAACATGTCCTGTACGACTACGAACGCACGCTTCGAGTTGAGCGGGCCTTCCTTTAAAGGATTCGCTCCGATGGCCCAGAAGGCGTCGAGGTCGGTCGCGGCGAGCATTTCGCGGTAGTCGAGACCGGACGCGCCAGCGGCGCGATAACCGGGAAGCAGCTCGGGGACGAGGCCCATGTCGATAGCGCCGCGGGAATTCGAGTAGTCGAGCAGGGCGCAGTAACTGACCGGGATGCCGAGAGATTCACCGAATTCCACCAGGCGGCGGACATCGGCGCCGCGGATCGAGTCTCCAAAGACGATGACGAGTTCGGGCTCGGCCGCCAAGGCGTCTCGAAGGCTGGGCAGGGCATCCGATTCCGAGCCCTTCGGGGCGCGGACTGCTTTGACCGAATAGTCGTCTTCGCGAACCTTGCCGGGCGTGACCGTGTAGACGCGCGCGCCGTGGTGGCGGTGGTTGGCGCGAATCTGGAAGGCCATGAACGGCTGTTCCAGAGCGAGGTCCGCGCCGATGATCAGGAAGGCTTTGCGTTCGTAGAAGTCGGCGCTGTTGGCCAGTCGGCCTTTCGTTCCCGAAAGAGCATCGATCAGCGTCGTGATGTCGCCGGTGCGGTGATGATCGATGTTGTTGGAGCCGAGGCACTCGCGGACGAACCTCTGAAGATAGAAGTTTTCTTCGTTGGTGGTGTGGTTCGAGCCGACGACACCGAACTTTCCGCCTCTGGCTTTGATATCGCCGAATTTGCTGGCGACGGTGGCGAGAGCCTTGGACCAGGAGACCTCTTCCAGCTTTCCGTTCACCCGCACCATGGGCGCCGTGATGCGCTCGGGGTGGTTGTAGAAGTCGAAGGCGTAGCGGCCTTTCACGCAGAGGAACTCGCCGTTGATTCCGGAGCGATCACGGTTATTGCCGCGAACGATTTCGCCGTTGCGAACGCCGAGGGTTGTCTTACATCCATTCGAGCAGTGGGTGCAGATGGTGCCGATGTGCTCCATCTCCCATGGGCGCGTCTGGTAACGATAGGTGCCGCTGGTGAGGGCTCCGACCGGGCAAATGTCGATGCACTGGCCGCACTCGTCGCATTCGAGGTGATCTTCTTTATTGGGGGCGATGAGCGAAACAGCGCCTCGATTGATAACGCCGAGAGCGCCCACGCCCATGCCTTCATCGCAGGCGCGGACGCAGCGGAAGCAGAGGATACAGCGCGGGCCGTCGTAGAAGACGACGGGCGACCATTGCTGCTCATCGACGTGAAGCTTGGTTTCGGTGAACCGGCTTTCGCCTGCGCCGTAGCGGAACACCATGTCCTGCAGTTCGCATTCGCCGCCCTTGTCGCAGACGGGGCAGTCGAGGGGGTGGTTGGTCAGCAGGAATTCGAGCGTGTATTTGCGCGCCTTGCGGACTTGTTCGGAGTCGGTGTGGACGACCATGCCGTTACCAGCGGGCAGCGTGCAAGCTACCTGCATTTTGGGCATCTTCTCGACTTCGACCAGGCACATGCGGCAGGCGGCCTGCAGGGAATAGCCTTCGTAATAACAGAACGACGGGATCTCGATGCCCGCTTGTTTGGCGGCTTCGATGACGAGCGTTCCGGCCGGAACCTCAAGCTCCTTCCCGTCGATTGTGAACTTCACCAGATCAGCCATTTCGTCTCTCTATCGTTCAAACGCCTCGCTTGCGCACGGCAGCCGATTCGGACGCCATGCTCGCGCATGGCAGCGCGGCGTCAAGCGGTTACCAGCCGGGACGCATGCTCATACGGGCAGGGTTTGCCGTCCAGATGCGCTTCGAATTCGTCCCGGAATTTTTCAACAATCGAAATCGTCGGCAGCGCGGCCGCATCGCCCAGGGGACAGAACGTCCGCCCCAGCATATTTTTCGAGAGGTCTCCGATCAGCACGATGTCGCTGCGCTGGCCCATGCCGTCATGGAATCGCTGTAACAACTTTCGGAGCCAGGTCGTGCCTTCTCGGCAGGGAATGCACCAGCCGCAGCTCTCATGCGCGTAAAACCGCATGATGCGCAGAGCGGCCTTAACCATGCAGGTATCTTCGTCCATCACGACGACGCCGCCGGAGCCGAGCATGGAACCTGCGGCCTGGAGGGTATCGAAATCCATCGCCAAGTCGCATTCATCGGCTTTCAGAATCGGGCAGGAGGAGCCGCCCGGAATCACTGCCTTCAGCTTCTTGCCGCCGCGCATGCCGCCGCCGATCTCGTTGATCATGCGCATCAGGTTGAAACCCATCGGCAGTTCGTACACGCCCGGCTTGTTGATGTGGCCTGAGAGGCAGAAGAGGCGCGTCCCGCCGTTTTTGGGCGTTCCGAGACCCGCGAAATACGAGCCGCCGTTCAGAATGATGGGCGGTACCGAGCAGAAGGTTTCGACGTTATTCAGGACGGTGGGGCACTGGTACGCGCCCGCGACCGCAGGAAACGGCGGGCGGATCCGCGGATTTCCGCGCTTGCCTTCGAAGGATTCGAGCAGCGCCGATTCCTCGCCGCACTCGTAAGCGCCTGCGCCGGAGTGAGTCGCAAAATGAAATTTCAGGCCGCGGCCGAGGATGTTATCGCCGAGATAGCCGCGAGCATAAGCTTCATCGATGGCGCGGTCCATGATCTCGATCAGGTAGCGATATTCGCCCCGAATGTAGACATAGCCCTGATTCGATCCGGCCGCGAGGCCAGCGATCAGAACACCTTCGATCAACTGATGGGGGTCGTATTCGATGAGCAGGCGGTCTTTGCATGTTGCGGGCTCAGACTCATCGGCATTGACCATGATGTACTTCGGTTTGGGCGACTGGCGCGGCAGGAAGCCCCACTTCATACCGGTCGGAAAGCCGGCGCCGCCGCGTCCTCGAAGTCCGGACGCTTTGACCTCGTTGATGATCTCTTCCTGCGACATCCCAAGCGCTTTTTCGAAGGCTTTATAGCCGTCGTTCGCGAGATAGGTATCGATCGACTGCGAGTTGGGAAGTCCGAAGCGGCGGCTGAGGATTTTGACCTCAAGCGGATTGGGCTGGTTGTACAGCATCAATTGACCTTCCTGACTTCGTCGATCTGCTCGGGAGTTTTTCCGGCGAGGAGTCCGTCGAGGAGCTTATCGAGTTGTTCGGGCGTCACGTCGTGGTAGAAGTCGTAGTTCACCTGGATGGCGGGAGCCCAGGAGCAGGCGCCCATGCATTCCACTTCTTCGAGGGAAACCCACCCGTCGGGCCGAACTTCCTTGTGGCCGATGCCGAGTTTGTGGCAGGCCTGATCGTAAAGTTCGGCGCCGCCGACCAGCAGGCAGGAAATATTGGTGCAGACCTGAACGTGATACTTCCCCATGCCCTTCCTGTGCAGCATGGAGTAAAAGCCGACTACTTCATTGACCTGAAGAGGGGTCACGCCGACGCGCTTCGCGACTTCCTCGATGAGCTCGTCGGTAATGGAGCCGACCTCGTCCTGCGCGTAGATGAGCATTGGAATCATGGCCGAACGCTTCCGGTCGGCTGGATACTTGGCCAGGAATTTCTCGAAGCGCGCTTCGAGCTCGGGTGAAAATGTCATGCTTTAGCGATCCGTATCTCCGAGAACGAAATCCATGCTGCCGATCGCGGCGATCACGTCGGCGATCAGAGTGCCCTCGATCAATCTCGAGGTGCACTGAAGGTTGCCGAAGCTCGGACCCCGCCAGTGCACGCGATACGGCTTCTGCGTGCCATCGCTCACCATATAGCAGCCCACTTCCCCACGCGGGGACTCGACGGCCTGATAGACCTCACCTTCGGGAACCCGGAATCCTTCGGTCACGATTTTGAAGTGATAGATGAGCGACTCCATCTGGGTTTTCATCTTTTCGCGGTCGGGGAGGATGATGCCGGGGGCGTCCGCCTGATGCGAGCCCGAGGGCATGCCTTCCATAGCCTGCCTGATGATTTTCAGGGACTCGCGCATTTCCAGAAGGCGGACCTGATAGCGGGCGAAAACGTCGTTTTCGGTCCGGGTCGGGACATCGAAATCGAATTTTTCGTAACTCGAGTACGGTGAATCCTTGCGGGCGTCCACTTTAAGACCGGCGGCGCGCAGCATGGGGCCAGTGACGCCGAGGTCGAGCATGTCCTCGATCGAAATGTAGCCGATGCCCTTGGTGCGGCCCGTCCAGATGCGGTTGTTCGTGAGCAGCTCTTCGTATTCGTCGACTCGCGAAGAGAAGATGTCGACGAAGTCTTTGACGCGCTTGTTCCACCCGCGCGGGTGCGGGAGAGAAAGGCCGCCGATGCGGAAGTAGCTGGTCATCATCCGCTGTCCCGAGAACATCTCGAAGATGCGAAGGATTTCTTCGCGCTCGCGGAAGCAATACAGGAAGACGCTCATCGCGCCGATGTCGATGGCGTGCGTTCCGAGCCACACGAGATGGCTGTTGAGGCGCGTGAACTCGGTGAGCATGACGCGCGTCCATTGCGCGTGCTCCGGAATTTCGAGCTGGAGCAGCTTTTCGGCAGCCAGACAGTAGACCAGGTTGTTCGAAAGAGGCGCGAGATAGTCGATACGGTCCGTCAGCGTGACGCCCTGCTGGTAGGTCTTGTCCTCGAATTCTTTCTCGATCCCGGTATGGAGATAGCCGATGTCCGGCGCCGCTTTCAGAATCGTCTCGCCGTCCAGTTCGAGCAGGAGGCGGAGCACTCCATGGGTAGACGGATGCTGCGGACCCATGTTGAGCACCATGGTCCGGGTTCCGGTTTGCTCTTTTTCGTGGAGTTCGTGGTCGCGCTGGACGTCGAGTTCGGAATGGATCCCCGTGTCGATTGCCATATTTCCTCTAGTAGCGCGTGCCCGTCACCGGGTAGTCTTTCCGCAGCGGATAGCCTTCCCAGTCTTCGGGAAGCATGATCCGCCGCAGGTCTGGATGGTTCCGGAAGCGAATGCCGAACAGGTCGAACGTCTCGCGCTCATACCAGTCAGCCGACCGGTAGACGGGAACCGCGGATTCGATTTCCGGATTCGCGCCGGAAACGCGTGCCTTCAGCCGGAGGCGGCGCTTGTTCGCCACGGACTGCAGGTGATAAACGACTTCAAAGCGCGGCTCGGCGGGATATCGATCGACGCCGGTAACCGAAGTGAGCCGTTCGAATTTGTGATCTTGTTTCAAACGCCCGAGAGCGTTCAGGATGTTTTCCGGCGCGACCTCGATGGTCTCCTCGCCGAGCGCGTTCTTGATATCGACAGCTATGTCTTCCAGCATGGACGTTTCGGTCTAGCGCTTCTCTTCCACAAGCATCTCGCGAAGGGCGGCTGGGTAAGCCTTATCGCTATCCGAATGGGCCCAATCCAGAACACCTTTCTTCCAGATAAAGAAGAATCCCGCCAGAATCAGAACGATGAAGATCAGCATTTCGATAAACGCGAACATTTTGAGCTGCTTATAAACCACGGCCCAGGGATAGAGAAAGATCGCTTCAATATCGAAAAGGATGAACAGCATCGCAACCAGATAGAATTTCACGCTAAAGCGGCCGCGCGCGTCGCCCGTGGGGTTGATCCCGCATTCATACGGCATGTCCTTCACGCGATTCCGAACCTTGTGTCCGATGGCATACGAGAGCGCCACCAGAGCAGCCGCAATAATCGCCGCGAGCGCGACCTGCAACAGAACCGGAAGCCATTGTTCAGGCGTAGTTGTGGGCATTGAAAGTAATGATGTTACGATCCGGGGGTTTTCCCAGTGACTATAATAATGCACGGGTTCGCGCGCAGATGGAAAATCGGGTCACTGTAAACGGAGAGCAACGGCAATTCGCGGCAGGCACGACGCTACGTGAGGTGATCGGGGCGCTGGGACTGGACCCGGAAAGAGTCGCGGTGGAGCTGAACCGGGCGATCGTGAAGAAGGACCGCTGGGAGACCACGCCGATCGATTCGGGCGCCGAGATTGAAATCGTTCAGTTCGTGGGCGGCGGCTAACTCCTTCGACACAAAAATGGACGCCGACTCTTGCGAGCCGGCGTCCGTGATCGTTGATTAATTTTCGAACCCGGGCTTAGGCGAAGCTGCGGATGGCGTGCGCTTCTTCTTCGTGCACGTCAAATACGGTATAGAGTTTTGTGATCTGCAGCAGATCCTTGACGCGCTTGGTCAGGCCCAGCAACTTGAGGGTACCTCCCGCGTTCGCCACGGACGTGAAGCCCGAAACCAGTTCGCCGATACCCGAGCTATCGATATATGAGACTTCGCTCAGGTTCAGGAGAATCTTCTTGTTGCCCTGGGCCGTGAGATCCCTCAGGATGTCGCGCATGGCGCTCGATCCCTCCCCGAGAGTAATCCGGCCGGATACGTCCACCACCGTCACATCACCCACTTTGCGGGTGTCGATTTTAACGCTCACTTGTCCTGCCTCCTCGAATATTCCCTACGCAGTATACGGCCTACTCGGACCGCGCAACATTTTTCACCAAAGTAACTTCCGTGCCCGAAGGCGATAACTTGCGTACCGAGACTTCGTCCATGAAGGCACGCATCAGAAAAAGCCCGCGCCCCGAGTGCCGCAGCAGGTTGTTCTCGTGCAGCGGATCGGGCACGTCGCTGTCCTCGAATCCTTCGCCCTCATCGACAATCCGGATCGTGAAACGCCCCTCAGCGGTTCCGACGCTCACGTGAACCTGTTTGTTCCGGTTGTAGCGGTTGCCATGCACGACGGCGTTCACCATGCATTCCCGGACTGCCATTCCGATCCGATGCTGCTCATCCTCATCGAAGCCAGCATCGCCGGCGGCTTTGAGGATTTCCGTTTCGGCGAGATCAACGCTGTCCAGCGTCGATGGGTACTTGTGATCGAGCAACTCTTTTGCGCCAGTATCCACGATGTCGGATTTTGCCGTTAACTGTATAAGATACACCGAGCGAAACGCCCACCATAGAACGGTCCGCAGAGAAAAGTCAAGAACACTTTCGAGTGGAAGGGCACGCTTGCGACGCACGGAGGTAAACGTATAACCTCACTAATTGTGCATCTGACACCCGTCGATTACGTCATCCTTATCCTCTACTTCGCATTCGTGATCGGCATCGGCTGGCGGCTGCGAAAGTCTGTCACCAGCGCGGGCGAATTTCTGACGGCGGGGCACCATGTTCCGGTATGGATCACGAGCCTCGCATTCCTCGCGGCCAACCTGGGGGCGCAGGAAGTCGTGGGGATGGCGGCGTCGGGCGCGAAGTACGGGATCATGACCTCGCATTTCTACTGGGTGGGCGCGGTCCCGGCGATGCTCTTCATCGGCGTGTTCATGATGCCGTTTTATTACGGCAGCAAAGCGCGCTCGGTGCCGGAATACCTGAAGATGCGTTTCGACGAGAAGACGCGCGGGCTGAACGCCATTACGTTCGCGGTGATGACGCTGTTTTCGTCGGGCATTTCGATGTACGCGCTGGCGAAGATGTTCAATCTGGTGTTGGGGTGGGACTTCAACAGCTCAGTTCTTCTCTCGGGCGCGATCGTTCTCGCCTACACGTATCTGGGCGGACTGACCAGCGCGATTTATAACGAGGTCCTGCAGTTTTTCCTCATTGTGCTGGGATTTTCGCCGCTGGCGATTCTGTCTGTGATGCACGCGGGCGGTTGGGAGGGAATGCGGCAGCGACTTCCGGACGTAATGACGCACGCGTGGAGGTACGTGGGGCACGCGGATCAGAATCCGATGGGCGTTGAAGCGTTCGGGCTGATTGTGGGGCTGGGCTTCGTACTGTCGTTCGGTTACTGGTGCACGGATTTTCTTGTAGTGCAGCGCGCGATGGCAGCAGATTCGATGTCCGCCGCACGGCGTACGCCGCTGCTGGCCGCGTTTCCGAAAATGATCATGCCGTTCATCGTGATTTTGCCCGGCGTGGCAGCGCTGGCGCTCACGAAGATGGGGTCCGGGTATTCGCTTCCTCCGAAGGGCAGCGGTTACGACTACGACCAGGCGCTGACGACGCTGATGGCGCAATTCTATCCGAGCGGGATGCTGGGGGTCGGGCTGACCGCGCTGATGGCTTCGTTCATGTCCGGCATGGCGGGCAATGTGACGGCGTTCAACACGGTGTTCACCTACGACATTTACCAGGGCTACATCCGTCCGAACGCCAGCGACCGGCACTATCTGACGGTAGGCCGCATCACAACGGTGGTGGGAATTTTGCTCTCGATCGCTACGGCGTATCTGGCGGCCCAGTTCAACGACATCATGGATTTTCTGCAACTGGTCTTCGGGTTCGTGAACGCTCCGCTGTTCGCCACGTTCCTGCTGGGGATGTTCTGGAAACGGGCGACTGGGCACGGCGCGTTCATCGGACTGCTGAGCGGGACGGGCGCAGCCGCGCTGACCCACGGGCTCACGGAGGCTGAGGGCAAAGGCGCGTGGATTACGAGTCTGCATACGTTTCCCTCGCAGATGGCGCAGAATTTCTGGATCGCGATTTTCGCGTGGAGCGCGTGTTTTCTCATTACGGTCGCGGTGAGCCTCGCGACCGCGCCGCACCCCGATTCCAGGCTGAGAGGATTGGTATACGGACTCACAGAACTTCCCGCCGATGAGGGAGTTAGCTGGTACCGCCGACCCGTTCCGTTGGCTATCGTGGTGGCGGTGGCTCTGGTATTTCTGAATCTGATTTTTCTGTAAAAGGGGCCCATGCTCGATCTCAGACTGCCGTCCGGAATCTTCTTCGCGATCACAGGACTGATACTGGTCGCCACTGGCTTCACCGAACCGCGCGCGGCCATGACCACCGCAAATGTAGATCTCTACACGGGTTTGGTGATGATCGCTTTCGCCGCCATTTTGCTCCTTCTGGCGCTGAGGAGCCGCCGCGCATGACGGCTCCCCGGATCTTCCGGGCGCCGGGGCGTGTGAATCTGATCGGGGAGCACACTGACTACAACCTGGGGTTCGTGCTGCCGATCGCGCTCGATCTGGCGACTTACATCGAGACTGCGCCTTCAGATGACGGGCAACTGCATGTGTGGTCAGAGGAGCGGCGGGAAGAGCACGCCTGGCCGGTAGATTCGATCGCTTCGGTGAAGCCCACCAAACAGTGGAGCGACTACATCGCGGGCGTGGCGAAGGAACTCGCACTCAGGGGTATGGAAATCCAACCCTTGAATCTGAAGATCCGCAGCGATGTTCCGGTAGGAGCAGGGCTGAGTTCATCGGCGGCGCTGGAGGTTTCGATCGCGTTTGCGCTGCTGCAGGGGCGGGATTTTCCCCGGCTGGAAATCGCCAGGCTTTGTCAAAAGGCCGAGAGCGAATTTGTGGGGATGCCTTGCGGCATCATGGATCAGTTCGTGGCGGTGTTCGGGCATGAGAACGCGGCCATTTGCCTCGATTGCCGGAGCCTGGAATATCAGCAGGTGGAACTGCCGCGCGACCTGGAAATCGTAGCTGTGAACTCGATGGTGAAGCACGATCTGGGCGTATCGGCTTACCGCACCCGAGTGGCGGAATGCGCGATTGCGGTGGATGCGATCCGGCGACGGTTTCCGGAAGTGCGATCGCTGCGCGACGCCACGACGGCGCAGCTCGATAAATCGATGATGCCGCGGACTGCGATGCGGCGGGCTCGGCACGTGATTGGAGAGAACCGGCGGGTGGAGTTGTTTGTGCATGCCGCCGAACGCCACGACCGGGGGCGGATGGGCGAACTGTTCGTCGAATCGCACCGCAGCATGCGGCACGATTACGAGATCACTTGCGACGAAGTGGATTTTCTGGTGGATGTCGCGGTGGGAGAACCGGGATGTTTTGGCGCGCGGATGACCGGCGGAGGGTTCGGGGGATGCACGGTGAACCTTCTGGAGCCGGGGGCGTACGAGTCGTTCGTGCGTTCGATTCGGTCGCGGTATCAGGAGCGGTTCGGAATTGATCCTTCGATTTTCCGGTGCGTGCCGGCTGCAGGCGCTGGGGAGATCGATGCGGGGGAGAAGGTCGAGAAAGGGCCTTTTATCGCCGGATAGCCTGATGAGCGGATTTTTGTGAGATTTCCTCTCTCGGCCGGGACTGTATAGGCAAATCAGGAAGTACTTGCTCCCCACCGTGGCGCACGCTTCTCCTCCGACGTGCGCCCGGACCTTTACAGATCTTTCAGCCGCAGAGTAATATCGGCGCCTTTCCCCCGTAAGCCCTGGTCGAAAAATTTTTGGGCCTGCGGATTGCGCGTGCAGATGGAATGGGTCCAGGAACCGAGCCCGGGGTAGAGCGCGACGGGTGGTTCGGCCGCAGCAAGTCCAATGACAAACCGTGATACGACAGGTCTCAGTCGCACGGGCCGTCACCTCAGAACCTGAAGCTTTATCCGGGAGCCCTCGGCTCCTCCCCAATAGACGCGTTCGGTCGCCTTCTGGAAATCCGTGGCCGTTGCGGTGGGAATGTTCAGGAATTGCTGCGGGTTGCGATCGATGAGCGGGAACCAGGAACTCTGGATCTGAACCATGATGCGATGCCCGGGACGGAACGTATGGCAGACGTCCGGCATCACGTATTCGATCTTCGCGGCCTTGCCGGGGGCGAAGGCTTCCGGTTTAGAGAAGCTGTTGCGGAATTTGCCGCGGAAGGGCTCGCCGCGAACCATTTGCTGATAGCCGCCCATGTGGATGCCTCTCGGGTTGGGCGAGCGGTCGGGATAATCGCTGGGGTAGACGTCGATCAGCTTGACGATGAAATCGGAGTCCGTTCCGGTTGTGGAAACGCGCAGCGACGGCGTGACCGGACCCGCGACGGTGATGTCACGATCGAGAGGTTCGGTTTCGTAAACGAGGACATCGGGGCGCTGCGAGGCGAAGCGCTGATCGTAGGTCATGTAGTCGCCGGGCATGCCCTGGCCGATCTCTCCGATCACGGGGACCGGCTTATCGGGGTCGCTTAGGTATTCATCGAAACCGACGTCTTTCGCCTGGGACCACGAGAGTTTGCCTTTCGCGTTGAGATAGAGCGGGATTTCGGCGCTGTTCTTTGGCGGCCAGTTGTCGAAGCGGACCCATTCGCGGGAACCAGTTTCGAATACATAGGCTTCGGGAATCGGGGCCTCGGAGGAGGCCTTCAGGCCGTTTCCCTTCCCCTTCAGATTCGCGAGAAAGAACGGAAGCTCGATCTGTTCGCGAAAAAATGTTCCCGTCTGGGAGTTGAAATCGAGATTGCCGAGGGCGGAATCTTCTCCACGGGACCATCCCCCGTGTGACCACGGTCCCATCACGAGAGTGTTGGAGGACTGCGGACCGCTGGATTTCACAGCGCGGAAGAGTTTGAGGGGACCGGCGAGGTCTTCGGCGTCAAACCAGCCGCCGACGAACATCACGGCGGGAGTTACGCCTTTCATGTGCGGCGCCTGGGCGCGCGCTTGCCAGAACTGATCGTAAACGTCGTGCTTGAGATTGTCGCTCCAGTAGACGTTTTCGTTCTTCAGATACCTCTCATTCGCGTTCGCGAGCGGGCCCATTTTCAGGTAAAAGTCGTATTGATCGGATGTGCCGAAGTCGAAAGGCACGGTACGGGCGGGACGCTCGGGTTCGGGGCCGCGCGGTTTGAATGAGCTGTAGAAACCGAAGTTGGCAGCGAGATAGAAGGCTCCGTTGTGATACGAATCATCGCCATTCCCGACATCGCCCATGGGCGCCTGCGGGGAGACGGCTTTCAGGTTCGGATGAGAGCCGATGAGGCTATAGGCGGCGTAAAAGCCGGGATACGAAATGCCCCACATGCCGACGCGTCCGTTGTTGTTGGGGACGTTTTTGACCAGCCAGTCGATGGTGTCCCAGGTGTCGGTGCTCTCGTCTGCGTCTTTGGGTCCGTTGAAGCGGGTTTTGTGGACGGGGACATCTTCGAAGGTTCCTTCGGAGAGATAGCGGCCTCGCACGTCCTGGTAGACGAAGATGAAGCCTTCTTTGGTGAAGAGATCGGAGGGGCCGAGAGAAGTTCGGTAGTTGTCAACCCCGTACGGCGCGACCGAGTACGGCGTGCGCTGCATCAGGATGGGGTAGATCTGCGATTTGTCCTTTGGGACGTAGACGCTGGTGAAGAGCCTGACTCCGTCGCGCATCGTGATGCGGTAGTCGTATTTGGTGTAGTGCGCGCGGGTGTATTCGAGTTGCTTTCGCGCTGTTTCTTCCGCGTTGGGCGTGGCGGCGGGCTGGGCGTTAAGCAGGGCCGAGGCGGCGAGCAGGCAGAGGATCGGTCGCAATTTATTTCGTTCCTTCTTCACGGGCTTTTATGAATCTTGCGGTGGCGGGATTGGCGGCATTCCATTCGGGGACTGAATCGCTGTTGGCGAGGTCCAGCGCAGCAAGGGCGATGGCGAGGTCGACTTTCGCCATATTGTCGTAGTCAAGCTTGGGCCATTCGTCGCCGGCTTTGTGATAGTCGGGGAAGTCATAGGCGACCGCGAGAGTCGTTGACGGGACGCCTGCTGCGGCGAATGCGGCGTTATCGCTGCGTGTGAAATAGGGGCCGCTGTTTTTCTCGTCGTTTACGACGCGGATTCCGACGGTGTCGGCTGCTTTGCTCAGAGACGCTGGGATGTTGGTGTAGTCGAAGCCGGTGAGATTTAACATTCCGACCTGGGGACCCCGGGTGTCGTCCGTTCGGCCGAGTTGCTCAAGGTTGATGTCAGCGATGGTGCGCGCCAAGGGGAACACAGGGTGCTGCGCATAATAGCGGGAACCGAGATCGCCCAATTCTTCGCCATACTGCGTCATGAAGACGATTGTGCGCTTTGGGTGTTGCGGAAGTAACGCGAGGGCGTGGGCGATTTCGATGACTGAGGCTGTTCCGCTCGCATCATCGTTCGCGCCGTTGAAGATGTGGTCGTCGCCGGGAGAGTTTTCGCGAACCCCCAGGTGATCGTAATGGGCGGTGAGCAGGAGATAAGTGTCTTTCAGGCGCGGGTCGGATCCGCGGAGAGCGCCGAGGACGTTGCGGAGTTTCACCGGAGCTTCGGTTGGCGCGGGGATGTGAATGGACAGCCCCGCCGGTTTGGCATTGAGAGAAGCGCGGAAATCGGGATCCCATACGGTGATGACGGGCGTAACATCGGCGGACGCGTCGCGGAGGCGAGCGATACGAGTGGTTATGCCGGGAGTTGCGGAGAGGATCAGGATCGCGGCGGGCTTGAGTTTCGTGAGAATGGGCAGCAGGCGGAATACGGCCATGGCGCCACCGCGACCACCTCCGGCAGTCTGCGCCGGGGCGGGCAGGTCGAGCACCATTGCCCTGCCGCGCACCTGATCGACGGTGAACGCTGTGAGAGTGGCGATATCCGCTGTGGCTCGGGTGATTGCGACTTCGGTCAGATCGAGCGCAACGGGATCCTGAACCGAGATCATCGCAGGGTTCGCTTTTGCGTCATTTGTGGTGAGGACTACGGGCTCAGCGGAAGGGGTGACGTTCTTGTATTGCGCGGTTTGAAAATATCCGTCATCGCCTGCTGGCTCGAGCCCGGACCGTCGGAACTGCGAAGCGATGAATTCGGCGGCGATATCGAGACCGGGCGACGGGGTTCCACGGCCCTGAAGCGCGTCCGAGGCGAGGAATGAAACGTCGGCCTTCAATGCATCAGCCGTAAGATGGCCCGCGATTTGTTGGGGCATCTGAGCGGCCAGGAGCAATGGAAAGAGCAATGCCGCGCCAATGATTCGCATGCGAGTAGAGAGATAGTAACAGGATTTCAGAAATCCTGGTCTTTGCGGCGTCGGGCCCACCAGCTAATCAGGGCGATGGCGGCGACGCCGCCCGCGACGATCAGCGCTCCGCGGTCGAACCGACGATGGATTCGTTCCCATTCGGCGCCGAGGAAGTAGCCGATATAGATAAAGGACACGACCCAGACGAGGCCGCCGGGGTAGGCAAACAGGGCCAGTGTTCTCAGCCGCACCTTGCTCATACCGGCGGCGAGCGCGGTGAAATGGCGCACTCCGGCTATGAAATAGCCGAAGAAAAGAGTCCATTTACCGTAGCGCTCGAACCATCCGCGGACCTGGGGCATGTAGCGGTCGATCCATCGCCTGACGGGCCCGTAACGTTCGAGCATGTAGATCGCGCCCGTGCGACCGAGCGTATAGCTGAGCGTGATACCGCAGAGACTCCCGGCATAAGCGACGGCAACGGCAGGGCCGAACTTCAGCTCACCGCGATGAATGGCAATGCCTGTGAGAACCAGGATCGTATCGTCCGGGATCAGCGGGCCGACGATGCCCAACATCAGGAGGGCAAAGATCGCAAAATACCCGTAGTTCGCGATGAAGTGGTCGAGGGCGGCCAAAGGCTACATCGCGAGGGATAATTCGAGGGGCGCCAATTCGATGTGAATCGCCTCGAGGGCGGCGGAAGGATCCGGGGCGCGGGTGACCTGACGGCCCACAACGATGTAATCTGCACCGTTACGAATGGCCTCAGCGGGAGTTGCGACGCGTTTTTGATCTCCCCGCGCGGCGCCTGCCGAGCGTACGCCTGGGGTTACGAGAATGGCATCGGGTCCGGCCGCCTCTCGGATGGCCGTGGCTTCCACAGGGGAGCCAATAATTCCTTCGACACCGGCGGCCATCGCCTGGCGGACGCGTTTTGCGACCAGTTCGCTGACGGTACAAGTGTGGCCCATCTGGTCCACATCGGCCTGATCGAAACTCGTCAGCACGGTGACGGCGAGGAGTTTCATGGGCGAGTCTGCGCGTCCTTCCACAGCCGCGCGCATGACCTGGCCGACCGCGTGGATTGTTAGAAAAGTGGCGCCAGTCCTGGCGGCAGTTGCTACTGCGCGGCGGACCGTTTCACCGATATCGTAATACTTGAGATCGAGGAAGACGCGCTTGCCGCGATCGACGAGACTACGGACGTAGTCAGGACCTGCGGCAGCGAAGAGCTCGATTCCTACTTTGTAGAAGCCCGCGGCGTTGCCTAAACCCGTTACCAGTTTGTCGGCTTCGCGCGGCGAATCGAAATCCAACGCGATGATTACCGGATCGGAACTCATACAATACGCACCGGTTTATTATCGCGCGGAACCACGCGTCCGATCCGAACGGCTCCTTCGAGGGCGGTCATTAGAGCCTGCGCGTCCGAGTCGGGGAGAGCGATCAGGAGGCCACCGGAAGTTTGGGGATCATAAAGAAGATCGAGGAGATTCAGATGAGCGGAAGAGGCATTTTCGACGTCGCAGGACGCGAAATCCTTGTTATTTCGCAGGCCGCCGGGGATTGCTCCGGCGGCCGCCGCTTCGAGCGCGCCTGGCAGGAACGGCACGCGGGCGACTTCGATTTCCAGCGTGACGTTGCTGGCGAGGGCCATTTCGCGCGCATGGCCGATCAGGCCGAAGCCGGTGACATCGGTGCAGCCGTGAACTTCGAACCGGAGCATGGTTTCGCAGGCGGCGCGGTTGAGGCGAAGCATAGAATCCGTGGCGGTCTGGACGGCGGCTTCGCCGGCGATACCGCGCTTCAATGCCGTACCGATGACGCCGGTACCGACGGCTTTGGTGAAAATCAGAGCGTCGCCGGGACGCGCGCCGGCGTTCGCCTTGATCTGGCCGGGATGGATCAGGCCGGTAACGGCGTAGCCGAACTTGATTTCGGGATCGTTGACGCTGTGGCCCCCGAGAACGGCGCAGCCCGCCTCGCGCATTTTTTCGTGTCCTCCGCGCATGATTTCGCTGAGGGTGTCGATGTCCTGGTCGGCCGGGAACGCAACGATAGACAAGGCTGAGATGGGGCGTCCGCCCATGGCGTAGACGTCGCTCAGAGAGTTGGCGGCCGCAATGGCTCCGAAGGTGAACGGGTCATCGACGATGGGGGTAAAAAAGTCAACCGTCTGGACCAGGGCGAGATCATCCGAGAGACGATACACTCCGGCGTCGTCGGCTGTGTCGAAGCCGATGAGGACGTTCGGATTGGCGATTTTCGGTATCGCTTTCAGGACTCGGTCCAACAACTTTGGACTCAGTTTGGAAGCTCAACCGGCTGCTTTCACGTGAGCGGTGAGCTTACGCGAAAGCGCTTTATCCTCCAATATTTCGGCCATTTTCGTCTACAATCATAACGATGCGACGGGGCTTGTTTGCGCTTCCTCTATTGATGATCATTTCGGGTTCGTACGGGGCGAAGGTAGAACCTACGGATCCACGGCTCAAGGGCGCGTACCGGCTGGCGCCGCGCGATGGATGGACTTTCGTGCATCTGGAAGGCGCGCCGAACGAGATCGGGTTCCAGCATGGGTGGCTGCTGTCGAAGGAAATCAAGGACGGATTCGACGTTCAGAAGCTCGAGGCCGAGCATGACCTGAAGCATCCGTGGAATTTCTTCCGGGATGCGGGAAAGCAGATGCTCTGGCCGAAGATTCCGGCGGAGTATCAGGAGGAACTGAAAGGCATCGCGGCTGGGCTTGCAGCGCGTGGCGTGGCGCTGGACTTGTGGGATGTGGTTGCGCTAAACGCTTCGCTGGAATGGTCGTATTACACGGAGGCGTACGATAAGCAGCACGGCGTTAAAGCGCCGAAGACCGCGACCGCGCCGGAGCACTGCAGCGCGTTCGTGGCGACGGGGAGTTATACAAAGGACGGCAAGGTCGTAATCGCCCATAACAACTGGACAGCCTATCTGGATGGCGAACGGTGGACGATGATTTTCGATATCGCTCCGGCCAAAGGGCATCGGTTTGTGATGGACGGATATCCGGGGCTGATTCACAGCGCGGATGACTTCGGCGTCAACGATGCCGGGATCGCGATTACCGAGACCACGATTACGGCGTTTCACGGTTGGGATTCGAACGGCATCGCGGAGTTCGCGCGAGCCCGGAGAGCCATGCAGTATTCCGCTTCGATCGACGATTTCGACCGCCTCATGCGTGAGGGGAATAACGGGGGCTATGCGAATAACTGGCTGGTGGCCGACACGAAGACGAATGAGGTCGCGAGCCTGGAGCTCGGGTTGAAGAATGTGGCGCTGCGGCGCACGAAGGATGGATATTTCACGGGCGCGAATTTTCCGGTGAATGCGGCGCTACTGAAGGAGGAGACGACGTTCAATCCCAAAGATATGTCGCTCAGCGCGAACACGCGGCGCGTGCGGTGGGAACAGCTCATGAAGGAGAACAAAGGCCGCATCGATTCCACGATGGCGAAGGCGTTTCTTTCCGACCACTATGACGTAGTCGCGAAAAAGACAGTGCCGAGCGAGCATACGTTGTGCGGGCACAACGAACTTTCGCCGCGCGGCATGCCCGACTGGAAGAAGGCCTATGAGCCGGCGGGTGCGGTGCAGAATAAGGTTGCGGATGCGGAGTCCATCGCGAAGATGAGCTTTTCGGCAGGCGCGGGGCATGCGTGCGGCATTCATTTCAAGGCCGCTTCGCACCTGGCCGCGCATCCGGAATTTCAGTGGCAGTCGGCTTTACTGCGTGATATGGATTCGCATCCCTGGGCGGTCTTCCGCGCCGGAGAGAAGTGAGGGTTGCGCCTTCGGAAGTGCCGGGCGTGCAGATCTACGCGCCGGACTCGCCTGAGTTCGACGCTGCGCTTCCGGGCTTCTTCGGCTGCGGGCCTGAAGAACTTCTGAGGCCAGCGATTCCTTATTCGGTGGTTCTCCGTAACAGCGAGACGCGGACGATCGCGTTTTTCGGCGTGCGGTTCGACATGCTGGGTCCAATGGCGAAGCAATATTCCGTGGTCCACTATGCCGATACGCTGCGCAATCCGGCGCAGGCCGATTTTCGGCCCGGGGCGAAACGCTTTGTGTGCGCAGAACCGGAGTACACTTCGCTGGTTATTCGGGGGAATACGGCGCCGGAGAGCCGGGGGCGCGCGAATCTTTCGAATCTGAGGCGGATGCTCGGGATTCGGGCGTCGATCGATTGCGTGGCATTTGACGATGGGCAGTTCGCGGGCCCGGATTCGCGCGACGCGTTCGGCAGGCTTGCGCATGAACACGAGGTGGAGAGCGAGCTGGTGGCTCGAGTGTTGTCGCTGGGAGAGCAACCCTGGGAATTGGAAGGTATTCTCTGCGGCGCGGTAGAGGATGCGAGCGAGCGCGCACGGCGGTCTGCGGCGCGGAAGCTGCTCGAAGGCTGGCGGCAGGGCGGCGCGATGGAGGCGCTCGCGCGGGCGCGCGACTGGCACTACCGAATTGCGCTTTGGCGATGATCCGGTTTGTGCTGGTTCTGGCGGCGGCGTTGCGCGTGACGGGGGCGACTTATACCGGCGCTGCTTCATGCGCGCCTTGCCATACGGCGATTCATAAGGAGTGGTCCGGAGCGCGGCACAGCAAGATGGTGCAGCCCGCCACTGCCGCGAGCGTCCAGGGAGATTTTGCGCGCGGCGCCGTCACATTGCGCGGGCAGAAGTATGTGTTGGCGAAGCGCGGCGGGGCTTTCTACGTTACCGAATCGTATTTGACAGGCAAGGCGACGGAGCACCGGGTCGATTACACGCTGGGCAATCGAAGGATTCAGCACTACCTGACTACATTGCCGGACGGGCGGATTCTGGTTCTGCCGCCGAGTTGGGACATTCTGCGGAAGAACTGGTTTCACAACTTCGATATTGGGGACCCGGATGAGAGCGGAGATGTCGAGGCGCAGTTGTGGAATAAAGCCTGTTATTCGTGCCATGTGAGTCAGGAAGAGAAGGGGTTCGATCCGCAGAGGGTGGCGTATCGGACAGAATGGCTCGATTTCGGCGTGAATTGCGAGCGGTGCCACGGGCCGGGAAGCGAGCATGTGCGGCATTATTCGGCGCTGGTAAAGCCGACGGATCCGGCGCGGGATATCGTGCTGCAGACGCGGTTGGATCCGGCGCGCGACACCATGGTCTGCGCGCAGTGTCATTCGTTCCGCGATATTTTCGTGCCGGATTTTAAGGCGGGCGACGATTTCTACGATCATTTTGTTCCGATTCTGGAGTTTGACGAGCCGGTGGATAAGGACCCGGCTTATTGGCCGGATGGGCGGACGCGGCGTTTTTCGACGGATGCATTCGGGCTTTGGCAGAGCCGCTGCTTTCTGAAGGGCGGAGCGACATGCGTGCGGTGCCACGTGGATGCGCATGATACTTCGATCGAGAAGGCGAAACAGCTTCGGCCGGACGATCCGGCGATCTGCGGGCAGTGCCATGCGGACGTGGTGAAGGCGGGGACGGCGCATACGCATCACCGGGCAGGCAGCGCCGGGAGTTCGTGCGTGGAGTGCCATATGCCCAGGAGCGTGCTCAGCATCAAAGCGAAGATTCGGGATCATACGATCGGCGTTCCGGTTCCGGAGAATACGGCGCGGCATCAGATTCCGAACGCGTGCAATGACTGCCATGCGGACCGCGATGCGGCATGGGCGGCGGAATGGATGAATCGATGGTGGGGCGAGGCTTCGCGGCGGAAGAGCATCCGGCGGGCTGATGCTTTCGCGACTGCGCGTGCGCATGATGCGGCGGCGATTCCGAATTTGCTGGCGATCGCGACGGATGCGGAAGAATCGCCGTTCGCGCGCGCCAATGCTTTGGGATATCTGGGTTCGTTCAAACAAGACCCACGCGTATTTCCGATCTTTGAGTGGGCTCTGGGAGATTCGCATCCACTACCACGGGTTATTGCGGCGCTTGGAATGCCGCGAGGCCCGAGCGCCGTTGCCGACTTGACGCGGGCGCTGCGGGATCCGATGGCGACCGTTCGGTTAGCGGCGGCAGTGTGGCTCGTGGGCGCGGGCGTCAAGAATCTTCCCGGTGAGGATGGGCGACGATTCGAAGAGGCGCGGGGTCTGTACTTCGCGCGAGCATTGCTCAACAGCGACGATGGAGCGCAACAGGTTGCTGCAGGGCGATTCTTTTTGCTCACGGGAGATGCGTCGCGGGCGGCGGAATCGTTCTCGAATGGAATTCGAATCGATCCGGGATTGCGCGGACAAACGCTGGACTTTCTGAACCGTATCGGGCCGGAGGATCCGTTGTATCAGAGTGCGCAGACGATTCTGAATGGTCTGGGGACGCAATGAGTCTAATAATTCGCGATGCGACACGCGCTGACCTTCCGGCGATTCTGGAGCTGATGGCGCAAGATGCAATGAGCCATACGCTTAATGCAGTACCGCTGATGCCAGAGCACGAGCGCGCTCTCGTTGAGATTCAGGCGCATCCGGATCATCGGATCGTGGTCGCAGAACTGAATGGCGAAGCGGCCGGAACTATGCAGCTCAGTTATCTGCCGGGACTCGGAGGCGGTGGACGATGGCGAGCGCAAGTGGAGGCGGTGCGCGTACGGCGCGATCTGAGAAGCCGAGGAATCGGCCGACAGATGATGCGGTGGGCGATTGAACAGGCTCGCGAGCGCGGGTGCTTTCTGGTGCAGCTTACGACGAACCGGAGGCGGGCTGATGCGCACCGGTTTTATGAACGGCTCGGATTTCAGCCCACGCATGTGGGTATGAAGCTTTATCTTTAGAAGAATTCCGTCGATCTTACCGGCGCGGAGCGGTAGCATACTGTAATCACGAAGGCGACGGTCGCATGTGGAAGACGATTGCCTGCTCATTAGCGCTGCTCGTCGGAGCGAGTGCCTTCGCGTTTGGAGCGACGACATGTGAGCGTCTGAAATCGCTGTCGTTGCCGAATACCACTATCACGGCCAACGAATCGGTTCCGGCCGGTCCGTACCTGCCGATCGGACTCCCCGCCTCCGCGGCGCAGTACGCCAAAATCCAGATTCCCGGGTACTGCCGTGTGGCGATGCTTCTGACGCCGACCTCCGATTCTCACATTGAGGTCGAGTTGTGGATGCCGGTTCGTGACAGTTGGAATGGAAAGTATCAGGCGGTGGGTGGGGGTGGCTGGGTGGGCAGCTTCAACTTCAACGGTATGTTGAATGCCCTACAGCAAGGTTATGCAACGTCTTCGACGGATACCGGCCATAAGGGCGGCGATGCGGAATTCGCCGTTGGACACCCAGAAAAGGTCGTGGATTTTGCATACCGCGCCGTTCATGAGATGACCATCAAATCCAAAGCCATCATGATGGCTTTTTACGGGAGCGGCCCGCGGTATTCATATTGGAGCGGATGCTCGACAGGCGGCCGGCAAGGAATCATGGAGGCGGTTCGTTATCCGGAGGATTACGACGGCGTGATCGCTGGCGCCCCGGCGAATAATCAACTGGCGCTTGGGGCCTGGCGGACCAATCTGGATACAACAATCCGCAAGGATCCTCGCCGAATCATTCCGCGCGCCAAGATGCTGATGGTGAATCGCGCCGTTCTCGCAGCCTGCGATGAGTTGGATGGAGTCAAAGACGGCCTATTATCCGATCCACCGAAATGCAAGTTCGATCCTTCGACGCTGTTGTGCCCGGACGGTGATCGTGAGAACTGTCTGACCGCGCCTCAAGTCGAAGCGCTGAAAATGGCGTATGCGCCGGCGACCAAAAGTAACGGTGAGGTTACTTATCCAGGGCTGGTACGCGGCGGTGAAGCCGACTGGCCAATATCGGCCTTTAACGGCGCACCGGACCCCGGCGCTATCGATTTGGGCATCTTCCGATATGTCGCTCATCAGGATCCAACCTGGGATTGGCGCGCGTTCGATCTCGACAGAGATACAGCGCTCGCACTTGAGAAGGCGGGTTTTATCGAGGTGACCGATCCCAATCTACAAGCCTTCAAGGCGCATGGCGGCAAGCTTCTCATCTACCATGGGTGGAACGACGGTGGAACAGGCGGCGCGATATCGCCGCTGAACAGCATCAATTACTACTCAAGCATCCTGGCAAAAATGGGGCCTCAACAAGACGATTGGCTCCGTTTGTTCATGGTTCCGGGAATGGACCACTGCGGTGGCGGTCCCGGCCCCAATCAGTTCGCGGCCGTCAGCGCGCTGGAAGGCTGGCGAGAGCAGCGCAAAACGCCAGATCAAATTACGGCATATCGCGTGATTAACGACCACGTCGATATGAGCCGCCCGCTGTGTCCCTATCCGCAGGTGGCAGTATACAAAGGCACGGGCAATACCAACAACGCAACGAACTTTGTATGCAAAGCGCCCTAGTCAAGCCAGGAGGCAGGCGATTCCGATCGCTTACACGCGCGGCTCGCCACGTGGCCGAGTTCAGCCGCCGAGAACCTCGATCATGTCCGGACCGCAGATGCGGGCGACCTCGCCTTTAAATTCCTTATCAGGGCGGACCTTGGCGGGGACGTCGAGGATGACAGAGAAATCGCGCGCGGCTTCGAGGCGCAGGCGGACTTGGGTATCGCCCGGCTTTTTCTCGAAGAGTTGCTGCAGTTCCGCGGCGCGGTCGATGCCATTGCGCCCGACAAAAACTTTGATGCTGATCAGACCAGGAAGAGGGATGCGCACGACGTCGAGGGGCACGATTTCTTTGATCGAGACCTTGGTGGGGTTACCTTCCTCAGGAAGAGCGGAGCCTCGAATCAGGACGGCCTGATCTTCCTGCAGCGAGGGGGCGAGGCTTTCGTAGGAGGTGGTGAAGACCATCCCGTCTATGGAGCCGAGGCGGTCTTCGATGGTCAGGGACGCCCACGGCTTGCCTTCGCGGTTGCGGCGTCGCTGGATGCCGGTCATGATTCCGCAGAGGGCGAGTTCGGCGCCTTTTTCAAGACCCTCAAGTGTCGAGGAATCGTGGGTCGCGATTTCGCAGATTTTCTCGTTATAGCTGTCGAGTGGGTGGCCGGAGACGTAAAAGCCGAGCATCTCTTTTTCGCCCATCAGCTTTTCGCGGGCCGTCCAATCGTTGGCGCGGGGCAGTGTGGGTTCGGGATGCTCTTCGGGGAGGAAGCCGCCGAATAAACCTGCCTGGCCGCTGTCGCGGTCGCGGGCGGCGCGCGCTCCGGATTCGATGGCTCCATCGAGCGCAAGCAGGAGTTGGGCGCGTGTGCCTTCCAGCGAATCCATCGCGCCCGCTTTAATGAGGCTTTCCATGACGCGGCGATTGATCGCCGCCATGTCGGCGTGTTCGCAGAAGTGATAGATGGATTTGAAGCGGCCGACCGACTGGCGAGCGTGAACCATGGCTTCGACGGCGCCCTGCCCTACGTTCTTGACGGCGCCGAGGCCGAAGCGGATGGCGTCGCCTTGTTCGTCACGCACGGGCGTAAAGGTCAGGTCGCTGAGATTTATGTCCGGCGGGAGCACGCGAATGTTCATTTCGCGGCACTCGTTGATGTACTTCACGACCTTTGAAACGTTGCCGGTTTCGGAGGTGAGCAGCGCGGCCATGAAATCGACCGGGTAATGCGCTTTGAGATATGCGGTGACGAAGGCGAGGAATGCGTAAGCGGCAGAGTGGGATTTGTTAAATCCGTAGCCGGCGAACTGCTCCATCAGATCGAAGATTTTCTCGATCTTCTTCTGCGGGTGACCACGCTCGAGGGCGCCCTTGACGAAGCGCTCGCGCTGCTTCGCCATCTCCTCGGCCTTCTTCTTGCCCATGGCGCGGCGCAACATGTCGGCTTCGCCCAGCGAGTAGCCCGCCAGCTTGTTGGAGATCTGCATCACCTGCTCCTGGTAGAGGATGATGCCGAACGTCTCGCCTAACAGGTCTCTCAGTTGCGGAAGGTCGTAAACGATCGCCTTACGGCCGTGTTTGCGCTCGATGAAGTCGTCGAGCATGCCGCCCTGAATGGGGCCGGGGCGGTATAGGGCGTTAAGCGCCGTGAGGTCCTCGATGCGGCTGGGCTGGTAACGCCGCAGGATGTCGCGCATTCCGGGCGATTCAAACTGGAAGACCCCGGAGGTGAAGCCTTTGCAGAAGACCTCGTATGCCGGAGGGTCATCTACGGGCAGGTCGTCGATTACCAGTTTCACGCCATGGCGCTTCTCGATCATCTTGAGGGCGTCCTCAATGATGGTGAGGGTGGTCAGACCGAGGAAGTCCATCTTGAGAAGCTGAAGCTTCTCAACTCCACTCATGTCGTACTGGGTGACGACCTCCTCTTTATTGGTGCGCGCGAGGGGGACGAGGCTCTTGAGGGGCTCCGGCGAGATCACCACGCCTGCGGCGTGCACTGACGAATTGCGCGCGAAACCTTCAAGACGGAGCGCCACATCAAGGACTTCTTTGACGCGTGGATCTTTGTTGGCTAGGTCTTTGAAGCCGGGCTCCTGATCGATCGCGTCTTTCAGCTTGATGTTCAGGACGTTGGGGACGAGTTTGGTGATCCGATCGACGTCCGCGAAGCTGAGTTCGAGGACTCGGCCGACGTCTTTAATGGCTGCTCGCGCTCCGAGAGTGTTGAACGTGATGATCTGCGCGACCTGCTCGCGGCCGTATTTTTCGGTGACGTACTGGATTACCTCGCCGCGACGGTTCATGCAGAAATCGATATCGATATCCGGCATGCTGATGCGTTCCGGGTTGAGGAAGCGCTCGAAGAGCAGGTCGTACTGAAGGGGATCGACGTCGGTGATCGACATCGCGTAGCTGACGAGGCTGCCGGCGGCGGACCCGCGCCCGGGGCCGACCGGGATGTCCTTCGATTTGGCGTAGCGGATGAAGTCCCAGACGATGAGGAAGTAACCGGAGAACTTCATCTGCTGGATCATGCCGATTTCGCGTTCGAGGCGCTCGACGTATTCGGGCAGATCATGCTTGAGTCGGCCGGCCGCGCGCAGGGCTTCCAGGCGCGTACGGCGGCGTTCAAAGCCCTGACGCGCGACGTAGGCGAAGTAGGTGTCGGTGGTGAAGGCTGCGGGAATGTCGAAGCGCGGGAAGGGGTCTTTGACCTTGTCGAGCTTGACCTCGCACCGCTGCGCGATCTCCCATGGGCGATTAACCGCATCTTCGAGTTCGCCGAAGAGCGCCATCATCTCGTCGCGCGATTTGAGGTAGAAATCCGGACGGTCCCAATGCATGCGGTTGGGATCGTTGATTGTCTTGCCCGTCGAAATGCACATGAGGATTTCGTGGGCACGGGCGTCTTCTTTGCGGAGGTAATGAGAATCATTGGTGACTACGAGCGGAATGCCGGTTTCCATGGAGAGCCGGTTCACCTGCGGGGTGAGGCGCTTATCCTGCTCGAGACCGTGATCCTGAATTTCGAGAAAGAAGTTGTCCTTGCCGAACATCTCGCGGTAGGAGTAGGCGAGGCGGCGGGCGTCATCGTAGCGGTCCGCGAGGATGGTTTCGTTCAGGTCGCCGCGAAGGCAGGCCGAGAGGCAGATCAGGCCTTTGGAGCGCGCAGCGAGAAGGTCTTTATCGATGCGCGGCTTGTAGTAGAAGCCTTCGAGGTAGGCGGTTGAGACCAGATCGATGAGATTGCGATAGCCCTCCTGGTTCTCGCAGAGAAGGACCAGGTGGTTGTAGCGATCCGTATCGGATCGCGTTTTGAGGCCTTGCCCCGAGACGTAGACCTCACATCCGATGACCGGCTTGATTCCGGCGTTCTTCGCGGAGTTGTAGAACTGCACGGCGCCGAAGAGGTTGCCGTGATCGGTCATGCCGACGGCGGGCATTTTCTGCTCGGCGCAGACCTGCATGAGCTGATCGATTTCGCAGGCGCCGTCGAGCAGGGAGTAGTCGGTGTGGTTATGGAGGTGTACGAACGGAGTTTCGGCCATTTAGCGTCAGTCAGTTTCGAAAGCGCGCACGGAGGCGGCTTCTGCGGGGGAGGCAGTCTTATTTTACTTCGGAATCGCGATGGCGCAGAAGTTCCGGTAGTGTCCGGGTTCTCAGGCATAGACAGAGCAGTTTACGCGCGACGAATCGGGAGCTACAATACCTCTTGTCGGCGATGAAGCCGACTGCTTTCTCCCCGTCTTACCGCCGTCCCGTCTTACGGCAATTCCCCTGTCGCCGCCAAATTCGATTAGTCACTTTTACGCGTGTGATGGACCTGGCACTATTAGGCAACCGCGCACTGCAGATGGCGATCAGACGGAATCTGGTCTGCTTCCCCTCGCAGGCGCCGGTATTCGGAAAACTGCCACGGCGCGATGTGCAGTGGCGACTTGCCGTACTGTATTTTATTCGCGGCTGGTCGACGCGCGAGATCGCGCGCAGGTACGGTCTGACGCGCGAACGCTGCGGACAGATCATTTCCGACTGGCGAGTTCGCGCTGTCAACATGGGCTATATCCAGGATGTAACACCGAATGGTCTGGAAGAGGCGGCGCTCGAGCAGATTGCGGCGGAGCCAGTGACTTTCGATATTACGAAAGCCAGCGCGTTCGCTGCCTGGGAGTTCGGGGATTAAGCGGCGCCGGAGAACGCGGCGCGTCCTTCAAGGAGCACTTCGGAACGCGGATCGAACGCGGCGGGCTCCACAATCTCGAGAAGTTCTTCGGAAACAACCTTCGGTTCACGGTCGGCCGCGATGCGGCGGTAGCCGACGCCTTCGTAATACTCGATGAGCGGGGCCGAGTAAGATTCGAATTCCTGCAAACGGCGAAGAATCACTTCTTCGGTGTCGTCATCGCGCTGAATCAGCGCTCCGCCGTCTTTTTCGCAGCGTGAGCCACGCGACGACGGACGTGAGGAGAGATTGTAGACCTCGCCGCATGCAGCGCACTGCCGCCGTCCGCTCAGACGGCGGAGAAGCCCGTCCGCGGAGACGTCGAGATGTATCGCGATCGGACGGGGTAAGCCCAATTCCGATAACAAGCCGTCCAGAAACTCAGCCTGTTGTAAAGTTCTCGGAAACCCGTCGAAAATCACGCCTCTGACCGGAGGCTCCCTTCGCAGTCGCGCCCCCACGACTGCGCAGACCGTTTCATCGTCTACCAGCGCGCCCGTTGCGAGTAACTGGCGGAGCCGGAACCCGGCCGGCGTATTCCGCTTCGCCTCGCCGCGCAGGATTTCACCCGTCGACAAGCAGGGAATTCCGAGCCTCCTGGACAGCCATGCGCCCTGAGTACCCTTACCGCTGCCCGGAGCCCCCAAAAGGATCATGACCCGAGCGCGCGTTCGGTTTGACACATGTTTGGCCGTCAGCATCGCCATTTCAGTACAACTGATTTCCGCAGAGGCCTCAAGCGTCGTAGGTAGCCGGAAGCGACTGGTCCACTACGGACCAGTCTTTGGTACGCTGTTACCCACATGGTGACCGCAGTCCAGCAGGGATTGCTTGACAGCCTCCGGGAGGATCTCGGATACCGCCGGATTGGAAGCGGCATGGCGAGGCTCGATGCCTACTGGGAACAGATGGGCGGACATGTCGATCCGCGCGACCCCGATGCCGCCTCTTTGTTGTGTTATGTGGCTCAGTGGGTAGATGCGGGGTGGCGGGAGATAGACGTAATCGAAGAGGGGCTGGCCGCGATTCCGAAGGAGCGGCGGGCCGATCTTAGTGTTCGGGATTATGTCCACGTCCTGATGGCGGAGGGAGTTTTCTGGGTTCACGAGGAACTGGTCGAGCGGGCGTTGGTGAATTTCCGGCTGGTGCTTTCGCTGGCAGAAGATGTACCGGACCTGCTGCTGCTCGCCCTCGCGCATTTCTGGTCTTCGCGGTGTCATCGGAAGATCGGGGAGTACGACAGTGCGCAGACCCACGTCGCGACGGGTTTCCAGCTTGCAACCCAGGCGGGCATGGAGCCTGTGGCGGCGGCGATGCGGGTGGCGGAGAGTTGGCTTCTTTTCCAGAAGGGGCGGACGAAGGAAGCTCTGCGGCTGCTCTCGGACGCGGATGCGGTGCTGAGCCTGACCGACGATTTCATCACGCGCGGAAATATTCAGTCGAGCTATGGGCGGATGTACCGGCGTGAAGGACGGTACGACCTGGCGCTCCGGCATTTTTCGCGGGCCATCGAGGAATACGGAAAACGGGACCCCGAACACAGGAATCTCGCGCGTTCGCTCGCAAATATGGGCTATGTGGAGCGACTGATCGCTCTGCAACTGCGGAAGCGGATCGACGCGGATGCGGCGCAGCGGCGGCGGAGTGAACCGGATATCCGGCGCGAGTATGAGGCCATGCGCGCGCAGGCTCTTGAGCATCTCGACCGCGCGACGGATATTTATCGGATTCATTCTCATCATCGGGGAGCAGGGACTGTTTGCGTTAACCGAGGCCATCTCCATCTGGACAGCGGCGATCTGGCGCGGGCGGGAGAGGAGGCGCGCCAGGCGTACGCGCTGGGCGAAGACAAGAAAGATTACATTCTGATGGCGCGGGCTCGGTTGCTGGAGTGCATGGTGGAGAACACGAAGCTCGAGGAAGAGATCGAGGATCCGGCGTGGGTGGCGCATCAGGCGATCGAAGCAGCGCGCGAAGCGGTCGATCTGGCTAAGCGAACGGAGAACCGGCGGCTGCAGGCTCGGGCGTTGATCTGGCAAGGGTTGACTCTCTGCAACACGTCTTCAGGCTCGATCGATACTTCGCGCGAAATTTGCGATCAGGCGGCGGCGCTATTAAAGAACGAGGTTCAGGACCACATCTGGGAAGACCTGCAGACACTGAAGAACAAGGTCGTGCGCGGGGGCAAGATGGATACGACACTCCAGGCGTGGTCGCAGGGCGTAGTGGGGGAGCGGAGTTTCCAGCAACTGACTGAAGACTTCGCGGACCTCATTATTCCGAAAATCTGGGACCACGAAGGGCGCAAGGTGGCGCGAGTGGCGCGGCGGCTTTCGATTTCGCCGAAGAAGGTGCGTCGCGTCCTAGCGCGCCTGGGACTTCACGGGAAAGACTGAACGGTTAGTGCGGCGGAGGCGGCGGCGGCGCAGGCGCGGGCGGCGGAGGTGGAGCGGTCGAGCCTCCGTTATTCTTGTCAGCCGGCGATCCGGGCGCGGAAGTTGTTGAGCCGACGCGCGGAATTCCGGACCCGCGGTTGACCGCGGCCTGGTAGAACGCATCCTGCGCTGCGCGGGCGAGCCGCTGCAGGACTCCGCCCTTATCAAACACCGCTTTTCCGATAGGTTCGTTCCGGAATACGCGAACGTACTCGCCGGGTTTGAGGGTCGTTTCAGAAGGACGCAGGATGTGGCGAACCACTACGACGCCCTCCTCATCCTGCACGAGGGTGGTGTTTGTGTCCGGCTCGACCTCGACGATGAAAATGGTGCCTCGGACGGAGATAACTGCGGTAGGCGTGCGGACGTTGTTGTTGTTCGGCATACCTCCGAAATGTTCGATCTGAACGCGCACTTTGCCGAGGAAAACTTCGAGGAGGTCGATCCAGCTATTCCGATTGGCGCGGAAGATCACCCTGGAATTGGGATAAACCTCGAATTTGCTTCCGTCGGAGATCTGAAAAACGCCCCATCCATCAGGACCTGTGACGACCGTTTCCTGCGGCTGGATGGAATCCCCTACGTTAAGCGCCCAGGCGTATCCGCCACGGACGACGGATAGCTGACCGACGAAATTGAGCAATCTGGCTGCGCCGTCGGGCGCGGAACCGGGAGGCTGCTGCGCCTGAAGAGCCGCGCACGCCGCCAGGAGCAAAACAGCATTCGTCGCGATCTTCAACAATGGCCTGATATGTGCCATGACGCACCCTCAGAATAGCATCGGAAATGCTGGAATTTTGGCCTCCAGAAATTTTTAGCGCCGTAAATCACTCTGAATCAGATAGTTTCGGGAGAGGGTCTTGCGGCCTTGGGGTAGAATTGAGACACGTTGATGTGTCCTTGTGAAACGGGTGTGCGATTCCGGCGCGCGTACAGTATCGTTGCGATACTTGCGGCTGGCGTGTTCCCTTTTCGGGCTGTCTACGCCCAGACTTCTGCCGATGCTGCAGTGGTATGGCATCGCATTGGCGGTACCGCAATTCAGGACGGCTTGGCAAGCGCCGCTACCGGTCCGATTCAAGCGGCTTGGTTTGCGCCGGGCAACAGGACGTTGCTCGTTCGAACCCAATCAAACCGGATTTTTGAGACGACCGATTTTACTCACTGGCGGCTGAACACAACAGACAGCGCGCCTCCCGCATCGGCGATGATACCCGCTTCGAGCGGGCGAGTCTACGCAGCGGCGCGGGATAACGTTTACGGGTCGGACGATAACGGAAAGACCTGGTTCAACTTAACGGGGTACAACGGGCGTTCGATTGTCGGGGAGGGCTTCACCTCGATAGCGGTTTCGACGGCAAACCCGCAGGAGATTGCGGCGTCGAATCAGTTCGGGATCTGGCGATCGCTGGATGGAGGGATGTCGTGGCGCGGGCTGAATGACGAATTGCCCAATCTGCCCGCTCGGCGACTACTCTCGGGACGGATTGTGGAGCTTGCGGATTCGACGGTTGTCCGGTTCGAGTCGGGAGCATGGGTCCCGGCAAATGTTGCTGATCAGGAAGCCGGGTTGCGCGAAAGCATCGCGCGGCGCTCGGGTTGGCAGTTCGCGAGCGTGGCGGCTGCCGGCGCGTCGATTTACGGCGGGACTGCGGACGGAAGGCTGGCAATGTCGCGGGATGGCGGCGCCACCTGGTCGGAAGCTCCGCGGGCGATATCGGCTGGAATTAGTCGGATCTGGGTCGACGTGACGCGGCCGGAATCCGCTCTTGCAGCTTCCGGCGCGAGGCTGCTTCGGACGGTGAACGGCGGGTTGTTCTGGGACGACGTAACTGGCGCCCTGCCTCCGGCGGCGATACATGGAATCGCCGCGGACCGGTCGGGCAACGTAGTGTATCTTGCGACGGACCGGGGCGTGTTTGCCGGGAATCTGTCGTTGGATGATGCGGGGCCAGCGGGTTCGAACTGGAGGTCGCTTTCGGCGGGTCTGCCGGCGGCCCCGGCATGGGATGTGCGGCTGAGCGGGGACAACCGGCTGACGGTTGCGCTGGATGGTTACGGAATTTATGAGTCCGCGGCGCCCCATCGTTCCAGGAATATTCGGGTGGTTAACGGCGCAGATCTGAGTGATCGCGCAGCCGCTCCGGGGTCCGTTATCAGCGTTTTGGGCGCGAATGTCCGGCAGGGACTGGCAGGCGCTACAACCTATCCGGTGCTGGCGGCGTCGGATCAGAGTTCGCAGCTTCAGGTGCCTTTTGAAGCTTCGACCGGAGCAATTCAGTTGGCGATCGAAGCGGGGGATGGCCGGTGGACCGCGCCATTGACGGTAAAGGACGCTTCGCCCGCGATTTTCGTGGATGCCGATGGCGCGCCGTTGATTCTGGATTCCGCGAGCGGACTGGTGCTCGATCCGTCGATCGCGGTGCGCGCGGGATCGACGGTTCAGGTGCTCGCAACGGGGCTGGGGAAAGTCACTCCGGACTGGCCCACGGGAACGCCCGCGCCACTCGACTCCCCACCGACGGTTCGAGCGGCGGTAGGCGCGTTTATCGACGGTTCTCCTGCCCGGGTGGTCCGGGCGACACTGGCTCCGGGATATGTCGGTTATTACCTGGTGGAAATTGAGATTCCGGCGATTGTAAATCAGGGAATCGGCGAGTTGCGGCTCGTAATGAATGGAGAAGAAAGCAACCGGGTGCGGATCTATCTGGACGCGGACCGCGCTGTTCAGTAGGGCTTATCGCGCCAGTACGCGGTGCTCGCCGCGTGGCAGCAACACGGCGCATTCACCCGCGCTTTCGCACTTCGGATCCGCTGCGGTTCCGTCGATCGAGAGTTCGCGAGGCGCACGGTTGAAACGGACGATTGCGCGGCTGTCGCTGGCGTATTGGAAGGCCGCGCGGTTGCCATCGAATGAGGCGGATTTCAGCGTGGCATTAAGGTCGATAATGCCGATCTCCTCTCGGTTGCCGCTGGGTTCGACGGTGTGAGCGCCGGCGGGAAGACGCAATGATGTTGCGGAAAACGCTGGCCAGGGTTTTCCATCGACGAGCGCTCCGGGCGCGTTCCACGCGATTTCAAGGTCGGTGGGAGACTCGATGGAGATCCGACGGCCGTCCCTGGCGTAGTTTGTGACCGCGGCAGAAGCGGCCGATAGCAGCGGCAGGTCCGGCGGGAGGATACTGTTCTCGAAGTAAAGAGCCACACGCGGAAAGGCAGTCGCGGCGAGGTGGACCAGTTCGAACAGTTCCGTGCCGGTCTGCTGTTTCGTGGGGTAAACGTCCTGATAGCGATCGACGATGTTGATGTCGATGGCGAGCTTATCGGCGCGAGGCGCAATGGGGCGATAACGTTTCGCGATTTCGGGATAGCGTTGCGGGCCGAGATTCCATACGGTCGCAGGATCTTCAATCAGAAACGAGAACGAGTGGCGATCGAGCAGCGGCAGGACGCGGGCGGCGTCGGCGCCGATGGAATCACGCATCCCGGTGTCGAAGCGATCGTCTACGTGTGTGAGGACTATATCGAGGGCTGGTTGCAGGGTTTCCGCGAAATTCAGCCAGCGTTCCTGCATGTTGCGGGCGAGGTCGGCACGGTAATCGAGGAATTCGCGAAGGGATTTCGCGTCGGTGCGGGTCTTCCAGATCTCGAGCGGATCCCAGCCTGAGCGGGTACGGAATGAGGCGCGCACGTCGTCGTTCATGGGCGTGAATCGCGCGGCGTTGGATGCGCCTTCGAGAGATTCGAAGTAAAGCTCGGCGAGATTGATGCCGTCCCAATCGAAGCGGCCGACCATGCGGCGCAGACCCGCTTCGATTGCGGCGACGCATTCGCGGTTCTGGAGATTCATCAGCTTGCGCCAGTCGAGTTGGGCATCCTGGAGAAGAGCAGTTTTTTCTCGCCATTCAGGATGATCCGCCCAGAACTTTTCGCTGACGTGGGGCAGTTCGACCCAAGCGTATACAAGAACTCCGCGGCGGTGGCAGGCTTCGATGAGTTTGGCGAGGTATTCGTCGCGATCGGGCGCGGGATCGTAGAAATGCCAGGAGGCGACGTGCAGGGCGCCGATGCCCGCTTTGCGCCAGCGCGCGGCGAGGTAGTCGGGGTCGGCGCGGGTACGGTAGGAGTAGTCGAAAAAGGCCCAGAGGCGGGAACTTCGGAAGGACGGTTCCGCGCCGAGATCCGCCAAGGCTTGCGCGAGGTAGGGGAAGCGTTCATAGCCGGTGGGGCCGGGCGAGACGGCAACCCACAACACCGCTCCGGAACCTTCACGAAATCCGGCGACCACGGGTTGAGCGGTCCAGCGGTCCTTCGCGAAGACTCGTGCTAAAGCGGGGATTTCCGTCTTCGGGATTTCGACGGCTTTACTCCAAATCACGGGAAGGGTTGGGTTGTGAACGTCCACAATGTGGACCACGGAGACCGGTTCGAGTGAGGGGGTGAAACCAAAACGCGCAGCAAGAGGAGAGGCGCCTTCGACGATGAGAACCGCGCCGGCCTTCACTCGATCGCGCCACGCGGCCAGTGGTCCGACAGCGGAGGCCGGGGCGGAGGCGGGCACGATGACGATATCCGCGGATGCAGCGGGGGCGGGCGCGTGGCCAGTGGACGCGAGGATGGTGGGCCATGCGCCGGTCTGAGGGCCAAGAACGGCGAAGGTTCCGGCGCTGCAAAGGGGCGCAAAGGAGAGGGCGAGTCCGAAAAATTTAATGAGTGAACGCATACCAGACTCCGGCGCGCAGATCCACGTAGTTCGGGCGGCGGGGATTGCCTTCGTTGATCAGATAGACACCGCGCAGGGCCGCGAACGTGACGTTCGCGGATTTGGGCATCCACTTGGTCCGGAAGCGGATACCGGGGCCGGTTTCGATAAAGTTCGCCCAGTACTGCCGTTTCGCGTCAAACGTAACGTTCGCGTGCCAGAAAGACTGAATCACCGCGCCGGAGAAGAGGTTCGTGTAACCCGCTTTGCTTTGGGAATACGTGATGAGGTCGTTATCGAAGTGGCTGATGAAGACGGAGTCGGCCGTGGTTTCGGCAAAACGGCCTGAGCGCTCCGCGGCGATCGATTTCCCAAAAGACCGCGCGTAGTTCATACCACCTCTGTAGTCACGCCAGCGGCTGCCGTTGAGATAGCTGACGGCAACGCCCGCTTCCGCCCAAGCCATGGCGCCGCGCCATTGTCGCGTCGCGATGCCCGCGCCAATGATTAAGGCGCTCTCGGAAAGGCTCTGCGGGAGCGCGCCACCGGTAGAGCGGCGCGCGTCGCCGATAAACCGCGCCGATACATAGGGCCGGAATGGCAGTCTGCCGATGCGAATCTCGGTCTTGATTTGCCCATAGCCGAAGAGATCGCTCCAGCGGGACGAGAAGAGTGGATAGATCCAGAGCGTAGTGCGAAAGCGGGCGAAGGAGGGCCGGAGATTGCTCCATGCCTGCCGAGCTTCGGATGCGATCGCGTCATCCGGAGAATGTCGGGCGAACTCGAACCAGCGGATTGCAGCCGCATCGTCATGAAGGAGATTGTTGGTCCACCCGAGCTTCAGGGCGACGCCTGTGTCGGAGGGATCAGCTTCGTACGCAAGGGTGAAATAGCGAAGCGCGTCCTTCAGGAATCCCGCGTTGTAGCTGCGCTCGCCAAGCAGACGCGGACTGAGCGCCGACTCCGATTCTTTGTGATCTTCGAGAACAAGCGGCATGTGGAGCGCCATGCGAACGCGGTTGGAAGTGGCGGGGTCGGCTTTCGCGAGAACGAGCTTGAAGAGTGGAGCGGCGTCATCCTCGCGCTTATCGGCGAGATAGAGAAGGCCGAGTTGGGCTGCCGCGAGGTAATCGTCCGGATTGGATCCGACAACGGAATGGAATTCCTGTTCTGCTTCAGCGCGCAACGACGGATCGTTCTCAGACATGCTCAGCAGGAGATAGGCGAGCTCGCGGTGAAGACTGTCGTTTTTCGGATCGAGTTGGAGCGCCTCCCGGAATTCGTAGACGTACGGATACCTTTGGGGCATTCGTTCACGTGCGAGTTCGGCAGCGCGCGGTTCACCGCCTCGCGATGCGGCCAGCCACGCTGCCATGGCTCCTTCCGGGTGATTGCGCGCGGATTCAGCGCGGGCTAAATCGAGGAGAACGGATTTCCTAGCGGGCAGCAGATGAAAAGCGGCTTTGTAGTTTTCGACGGCGAGATCGAGTTCGTCGCGCGCCTCGGCGAGTTGGGCGAGCTCGTAGTGAGCGCTGAAGGTGGGAGCGGCCACGGCGAGGGCGGATTGCCATCGGGCGATTCCACTCCGGATAGGTTCGTCAATATTCGTGAAGGCCTGCGATGCCGTCGTGCGGATGTCGGGATCCTGCGCCGTGTCCCGCACGCGCTCGAATATGCGCCGCGCTTCCGCTTTGCGGGCGGGCGCTTCCTCACGCGCTTCGTAGCGGAGAAAGGCATATTCCATTGCGACGCGCAGATCGGCGGGATCAAGGCGCATGGCCTCACCGAACTGTTCGGCCGCGGCATCGGACTCACCGGTTTTCAGCAGAGTGTAGGCCAGGTTTTTCCGGATGTCGGGCCGCCCGGGCGAGAGCGCCGTCGCCTTTCGAAACCAGGAGATGGCGGCGTCGTAGTCGCGGGCGCGCAGCAGTTCGAAGGCTTTTGAGAGAGACTCGTACGCCGGGTCGGGCGTTTGCGAATACAACGCAATCGCAAACAAGCCAAGAAATGCGCGCCTCATGCCGCCTCCTGAGAATCAGTGCCGCCGGCGCGGAAAGTTCTCAGAGAAAGCGTTGAATTGTAAATCGCCGCTGACTTTGTAAAGCCCTGTGATCATTGGGCGAGCCGGGTAACGGTTGATCGGGTACGGACGCTTTTCCGTACATAAGGGCAGCGGCGAGCAACGATCAGGCCGCCCCAATCAGATCAAAGGACAGAACGGTAAGAAACGATGAACGCTTTTCTGCGTATTGGACGGACGTGCGCCTCGATGATGATCGGCGGCGGTTTAATAGCGGGCGCTCTGCTCGCGGGCAATGGACAACGAGATTTCCGTTGCGACGCGACACTGATAAACGACGACGCTTCTAAGACCGAATTGGTGTTCCCGAAGGACGGCGAAACCGGGCGTTTAGAGCAGCTTCGGCGACAACAGGGCGCTGTCTATAACTTCGTGAACACGAAGTAATCAGGCTTCGGCGGCGACCCGCGACGCAGTCTTGCGGGACGCGCGCCCGATGCCGCTGTATTCGAATCCGGCTTCGCGCGCTTTTTCGGGATGGAAGAGATTCCTTCCGTCGATCATGACTGGCCGGTTCATCCGGCTGGCGAGGTCCGCAAGACTGAGTTCAGCGAATTCGGGCCATTCCGTTACGAGCACGAGCGCATCCGCATGTTCGGCGGCCGAGAGCGCGTCGTTGCAGTAGCAGATGCGCAGGGCGGGATTCTGCGCCCGGCAGGCATCCATGGCGATCGGATCATAGGCGCGGACACGGGCGCCCATCTGGACCAGTTTCTCGGCGATCTGGAGGCTCGGCGCGTCGCGAAGGTCGTCGGTATTCGGCTTGAACGCGAGGCCGAGCAGAGCGATCGTCCGGCCCTTCAGAATGTAGAGCTTTTCCTGAAGTTTCTGGATTACGATCTGACGCTGCAGCCGGTTGACGGCGAGGGAGGCTTCGAGCAGGCGCGCCTGGTAGCCATATTCACCCGCAGTGTGCATCAGTGAACTGATGTCCTTGCCGAAGCAACTGCCGCCCCAGCCGAGGCCGGCGTTGAGGAATCCGGTTCCGATGCGCTTGTCCAGTCCGATGCCGGTCATGACTTCCGTCACTTCGGCGCCGACACGCTCGCAGACGTTCGAGATTTCGTTCGCGAAGCCGATCTTCATCGCGAGGAAGGCATTCGCGGAGTACTTAATCATTTCGGCGCTTGTGATGGTGGTGGTTACCACAGGGACCTTGCCCATGGTCGCCGGCCGAGGGGCGAATGAAGGATCGACGAATTCCTGGTCCACGAGCGGACGATAGAGATCGCTCATGATTTTCACGGTCTGGCTATCTTCCGAACCGATTACGATGCGGTCGGGGTAGAGCGAGTCATGAATGGCGGAGCCTTCGCGAAGAAACTCCGGGTTGCTGGCGACGCCGAAACGGACGGTGTCAGCGCGTTCCGGGTACGACTCGAAAACGCCGTCGCGCACCAGGGTCTCGACGAGGTTTCCGGAGCCAACTGGCACGGTGGATTTGTTCACAACCACGCGGAAGCGCTTGTCGTCCATAGCAGCGCCGATGCCACGAGCAGCGGCTTCGAGATAAGCCAGATTGGATTCGCCAGACGGCAGCGGCGGGGTTCCGACCGCAATGAAAATGACCTCGCTCTCCCGCACAGGAGCCGCGAGATCCGTCTCGAAGTCGATCCCGCCCCGTTCCTGAGCGAGCGCGATCAGTTTGTCCAGGCCAGGCTCATAAATTGGCGACTCGCCCAGGCGGAGTTTCTCGATTTTGGACGCATCCGTGTCCACACAGGTGACCCGATGGCCCAGAAACGCAAGACATGCCCCTGTGACCGTCCCAACGTAACCAGTTCCGATAACCGTGACTCTCATGAAATCGCTCAAAAATAGCCGTTTTGAAAACTTTTATCAGTTTACCAGGAGGGCCATTCCGAGAACACTCGGTCCAGGGACTCATCGGTACAGTACTCCGGCTTTTCGGCCCTTTTGAGGGTCCAACGCTCCACATGTTCGGCCCAGTCACCTTGAGAAAGGGTCGTCAGCGGGCCGAGAGTTTCAATTTCCAGCATTTCGGAACTGGCAAAAGTCTCGTAGGAACAGCCCATATCCGGATAAATCCTGGAGGGGTCGGCCTTGTAAGTCTTTAAAAACACTTCGCCATTCAGAAAATAGGCTCCCCAGGTCCGCGGATTGAAGTGTCCGAGCTTGGTATGGGCCTGGATATTCCGATCGTGGCGTAGTACGAGGTATTTCTCTAAAAAGGTCCAGCGGGGGTCGCGGAGGTCTGTAAAGGCCCACATGACGAGGGGATTCGTCGGGCTTAAGACGTCTTCGTGGCGGCCGCGCGGCGGGAACCCTGTCACCGCGAGGCCGTCCTGAGCGAGCATGGTCAATGCCCAGACCGAAATAGTGACCGGCTCGGCCCAGGTATTCTGCATCCGGTGGGTCACGGTGACGCCGGCGCCAGTCTCATCCAGGGAAATGAGCAGCTGTTTGCGGAGGCCCGTCAGAGGTTCGACCGGCTGGGTGGCGGTGAGGGCGTTCCCGGCGACCTGGATCTCGGCGGCATCGTTGTCGGGAGCATAAGTGCGCTCGAACGTTTCCGGCGCTAGCCAGACACGATGGCCGCCGCGAAACTGCCATTCCTTCTCACGCGATTTTCCGAGCTGGTCGTCGAAAACCTTTAAGAAGTTCTGGCTGTTGACGAAGCCGTAGCGCATAATGCGCGGGCCGATGTCGCTCGTGACTACCAGATCGACTTCGCCATTTGAAGCGCGGTAACAGTTGGGCCAACCGCCCCATTCGACTTTTTCTATCTCTGCCGACACAGTTTTTTAGCGAGAACGGCGTCCAGGTAACGCCCTGTTTTCCTGTCTTCGACACTCGCGAAACCCACGTCTTTCAGGAGCGCTGCATATTCGGAAAGCGAGCGCTCTTTGCCCTCGGTGAGAACCAGCATGCTCAGGGATTGCAGGTGCGCATTCAGGGGGCCAGAGCGGTCTTCCGCGAGCAGTTTCTCAGCCAGCAGAAGGGCCCCACCGGAAGGCAGGCGGTCAAAGATGCGGCGGAGGAGCAACCGACACTTATCGTCATCGTAGTTGTGCAGGATGCGGCCCAATGCGAAAAGGTCGGCCGGGGGAAGGTCGTCAGTGAAGAAATCGCCCGCGACCATGCTGAGCCTGCCGTGCGCCGGCGACGCGGCAATGTACTCCTGCGCCATCGGCAACACCTTCTGAAGATCAAAGACGATGCCGGTCAGATTCGGCCAGGTTTCGCAGGCGGTGATAACGAGGTGTCCGGTGGCGGCGCCCAGATCAGCGAAAGTGTGGAAGCCACTCAGATCGAACGCGCTCACAACGGAAGGCGAGGTAGTGAGGCCCAGGCCATGCATTCCCATCGTGAACGTGCGCATCTTCTCCGGGGTGCTGAAGAAGTTCTCGTAAATCGGCTTTTCAGAGCCGAAGGTCTGGGCCCATCGCGCCGTTCCCTCCCGAACGGCATCCTCGAGATTTGCCCAGCACGGGTACAGCATCAGGTTGGAGTAATTTATGTACCCGTTCAGCGCGTGGGCGCTGGATTCGCGCAGGTAGAAGCTGGCGACGGGTTGGTTGGAGAAGACGCCGCCGTTCCGATCGAGGAGGCCCATCCCCACGCACGCCTCAAGCAGACGCTCGGTGGCGCTCAGATTCGCATCGAGGCGAGTGGCGACTTCGGCTGCAGTAAGAGGCGCGCCTTCCAGCATGTCGAAGATGCCCATGCCGACCGCGGCAAACATGGCCTTGGAGCGGCGAAATCCATCCAGCAGGTCGATGATCGGCTCGGGGTCCGGCAGGCTCATTTTCGGAAATGATCGAAGCCCATCGGGGGTAAAACGGAACCGTTATGGCGAACTTCTCCCGCAGGGCCTTCGATGATCGTACCAATGCGAGTCAAGGGCACGCCTTCAAAACTTTCGGGTGGCTCGACGCCGGGGCGGACGGTAAAGAGGAGTTCATACTCTTCGCCGCCGTGCAGGGCCCGCTCAACGG
Organism: Bryobacteraceae bacterium; assembly: GCA_035262625.1. GTDB lineage: Bacteria > Acidobacteriota > Terriglobia > Bryobacterales > Bryobacteraceae > BOG-234. The sequence continues at coordinate 23,337 of DATFSM010000159.1, read as the reverse complement.
TGGCTCCGGGAAAGCGCGGCGGGTCGGAGATTTCGGCGGCGAGGTCCGAAGCAAGGCACAATCGGCGCAAGTCGAGAGACAGGCCATCGCTGATGTCGATGGCGGCTGTAGCACGAAGATGATCGCGCAGGAAGACTCCCAAGCCGAGCCGCGGTTCGGGGTTCAGATGCCTCTGCCAAGCTTCGCCCTTGCGCGATTCGAGCCCCTGGGCGGAGCCGCCGAGATTTCCCGAGACGTAAATCGCGTCGTGCGCTTTCGCGCCGTCGCGGCGCAAGGCTTTACCTCGGGGAACGGCTCCGCAGACCATGACATCGCAGATGCATTTCTCGCTGCGGGACAGGTCGCCGCCGATAACGACCGTGCCTGTGCTTGCCGCGAGAGCCCCCAGAGAATCGAAGAAATCGGTCGCCCATCGGCTCTCCGCCCAGGTAGGCACGCATAAGGAAACCAGGCAGAAACGCGGCAGGCCACCCATGGCCGCAACATCGCTTAGGCTGCGCGCCAGCGCATTCCGTCCGATTTGCGCCGCTTCGTGGGTTTCGCGAAGGAAGTGAACGCCTTCAATAAAAAGATCTATGGTAAACAGAAGGTCTTCCAGGGAGCCTTCGGGACTGTAAATAGCGCAATCGTCGCCGATTCCGAGAGTGACGCGAGACCCTTCGGGAAGTTTAGTGATCGCCCTCAGGCGTTCGATGATTTCGGTTTCGCTGCGCACTCTTTGCCGGGCCTATTCCACTAGCGGGGAGTAATCAGCGTAACAGTTCGAAAAATACGTTCTTGATCTCACATTACAGGCTATGAGATACTCCTTGACGCAGTATCAATGTTGTCGGATCGATGCCAGTGAACGAAAAGAAGCTACGACACTCGTAGCTTTTTCTTTTTGGGACCCTGCTCGATCGGTACGTATCAGGAGAGCGTTTGTGAAAGAAAAAGGCACCGTTAAGTGGTTCAACGCTGCGAAAGGCTACGGCTTTATCCAGCGGTCAACCGGGGACGACGTGTTCGTCCATTTTTCTGCGATCCAGTCCACGGGCTACCGATCACTGGATGAGGGCTCGCAGGTCGAATTCGAGGTCAAGCAGGGTCCCAAGGGACTTCAGGCGGAGAACGTTCAACGTATCTGAGCGGCATTCGCCGGTCTCATCCGATCTCAAATTCCAAAAAGGCTCCGGCAAAACCGGAGCCTTTCCTGTTTCAGGGTCCATCCCAAGTTTCAAATGCTAGTCTGAAAGCGAATGCGATCGGGTCTTATCGGCGCCGCAGTCGTTTTCACCGGCTTGTTGTGCTGGTTTGGACTAAACGCTCAGCAACAGCCGCCTCCTCCTCCGTATACGGACGATCCTCAAACGGTGGACATTCTTAATCGGATCGCGAAACAAACGGCGCGACTGACGCCCCTTCTCGATCAGGTTCATGCCCAGGAGTGGGTCGCGAAGGGCGCTTCAGAAACCTACGTCGCTCAACTGGAATCGATTCGCGCACAGGTACAGGCGGTGGGAACAGAAATGGCGGGAATCGCGCAACATCCGGATAATATGCCCGAGTGCCTGAGGGGCCTGTTTCGAGTCCAGACCCTGCACGGATCGATGCAGTCGCTAATGGGCGGCTTGCGGCGCTATCAGAACGCGGCTCTGGCGGACTTGATCGAATCTGTGGCGTCAGAGGATCAGGGCGAGTTGGAGAAACTTCAGAATCATATTCTCGATCTGGCGAATCGGCGGGAGCAGGAGTATCTGATCGCCGACCATGAAGCGCAGCGCTGCCGCGCTGAGATTTCGCGCGACCCGCCTAAGAACACAAAACGAACAACGTCTCACTAATAACCTATGCCGTTTGTATGTAGCATCTGCGAAGAAGAATCGACCCGTATCTGCGCAAACTGCACCAAGGATACCTGCGGCAATCATCTTTGCGAGAAATGCGGGTGCTGCAGCGACTGCTGCAGCTGCGACGTGGAGTTAGCGCTCAGCGAACCCGAATCGGTGGTTTTCGTCCGCCAGGCATCGCAGACGCCCCATCCGCACCCCATGCCGGATCCGGATCCCGCGCCGGAACCCGAACCGATTCCGACCTATCCGAAGGACGATCCGACGATCTAACTGCGCGAATCCGAACCTTTACCCGACCAGGCGCGTTCGACGTGCTTTCGGGCGAATTCGAGATCTTTGCCCAGCGCGCCGATAACGTTCTGAGGAGCGTATTCGTTGGCGATGGAGATCGGACCGGTAAAGCGCGCCGCGGCAAGAATACCGAAAAATTTATCCCAGTCGACCATGCCCTGGCCAAGCGGGCATTTCTGAATTTTCCACTCGGTTCCGGATTTCTGCCAATAAAAATCCTGGAGAGAGACCGCCCGAAGGCGAGGCACTGCGAGTTTCAGGGCGGCTTCCCATCCGCCGAGGCCGCCTTCCGCGGTCGCTTCGGCGGGATCGAACAGGTAGCCCACCCAGCGGGGGTCCATGTCGCCGATTACGACCTGCGTGTCCCAAACCGCTTCGCCGACATAGCCGCCGGCGTGATTCGGGAACAACGCGGTAATTCCGCAGCGTTGGGCAATGACAAGGATCTGCGCAAGGTCGAGGCGAACCTGCTGAAGGCGCTGTTTGATGTCCTGGGATTGACCGTACTTCCAAAGGCCGAGACGAAACAGCGGAATCTGGGAATGGCCGGTGAGGTAGAGGACAGGGTATATCGTTCCGTCAGCAGGAGTATTGATAGCGGTGGTGATCATCGGCACTTCGAGATTGGATCCGCGAATGCTTTCGAAAGCGCGCACGAGGTCGACGTTCGTGATGCGTGGATCGACATGGCCGCCGATCATGACGGTGAGGTCGATGCCTTCAAAGCCGATTTGCGCGGCCACGTCTCCAATCTGCGCGTAATGCAGCTTCGCGAGATCGCCGGAGTACATACAGAGCATGGGCGTGTCGCGCTTCGGGGCTGAATAGCCGAATCTGGGTTTTGCGGGATCGGGCTCCTGGTCCGGTTGCTGCGCCTTCAGGCCGACGGCGGCGAGCGCCGCCAGTACGGTTCGGCGTGTCATGCTGAATCCATCCTAGCCGAATTGTCCGAAACGCGCTGGTTTCCCCGCCGCAATCCGGTGGGCGTCGTGGGTCATCGCGGCTGCCTCGCAACGCATCGCGAGAACAGCATCGCCGCGTTCCGGCATGCGATCGCATGCGGGGCGGACGCGGTGGAACTGGATGTCGTGCTCACGACGGACGGCGAACTGGTGGTGTCGCATGATCCGGTGAGCTGCGCGGTGGAGGATCTGCCGCCGTATATTCCACGGCTCGACGAAGTCCTGGCGCTTGGCGCCGGAAGCAGCGTGGTGTTCGATATCGAAGCGAAAGAGTGCGGCGCGCTGACCCCGGCGCCGCGCGAGTTCGCGCGCAGGATCTTCGATTGCGTGGACGGCGCGGGCCTGGCGCACCGGGTGGCGTTGCGTTGCTTCCAGCACGCCGTTCTGCGCGCGGCGCATGAACTGCGTCCGGAGATTCCGCTGGTGGCGCTGACGGCGCATCACGCTATCGATTGGGTCGGGATAGCAGAACGCGCCCACGCCCGCTGCGTCTCGCCGCATTTCCGGCTTGTGTCGGCTCGGGAGCTTGAGCGAACTCAGAAGGCCGGGATTCTCGTAATGCCCTGGACAGTGAATAAGCCGCGCGCGTGGGGGCGGCTCATCGCTATGGGCATCGAATGGATCATTACGGATGACCCGGCTGCGTTGATCGCCTACGTTACCTCTGGGGCGAGCGCGTAGCCGCCACGCCGTTTGGGTCCGGGACCATACGGTATTCGCCTGTACAGGCAGGATCGTCGAATTCGATGAGGATGTTGTTGCCAATTCCTTCGATGAAGCGGTAGCGCCAGGTTTCCTTGGCTGTGTTGGCGCCTGTGCACGGGTGCGAGTCGATTTCGTCCGGAGGGCCGAAGGTGATGTAAATGCGGCCGCGGTCGGTCTTCCATCCGGCGACGTTGTTATCCGCGAAACGGCCGTTAACGTAGGCGATGCGCCTGTAGTGCTCTTCTTTGAACTCGTTCTCGGGAGTGCCTGGCGTAGGATCGCGCCGGAGCCAGAACTGTACGATGAATTGTTCCCGCTCGGCATCGGTCGTGAGTGCGCGAAATGCGCGGCGTTCGGCGTCAGTGATGATGTAGGCGACGTCTTCTTTGACCCATTTATCCCAAGGAGCGGCGAGTTCGGCCTGGAGCGCTGCCTTTGCTGATTGCGAGGCGTCTTGCTGCTGGACCGCTGCGAACACGATTGCGCACGAAATAGCGAGGAGAATGACAGCGAAAATCGGGGCGGGGCTCGCGTCTGCAGAAGGGCGAAGGATGCGGCGGACGCGCGAGGAGAGGTCACCCCCATTGGCGCCCGGCGCGAGAGCTAAACGATTGTGTTCGAGCCCTGCAAGCGCGGAAGCATAACGCGCAGGTTCGGATCCCAGGGCAAGGACGGCATCGTCACAGCAGTATTCGCGTTCGCGGCGGATGACGTTCGACACCCACCAGACCGCGGGGTGATAGAAGAGGAGCCCTTCAATGGCTTTCTGCGCGAGGTTCACCAGATAGTCGAGGCGGCGGATGTGAGCCAGTTCGTGAGCCAGGAGCAGTTCGATCTGATCCGCGGGCATATTCGTGACGCAGCCAACGGGAAGCAAAATCGCTGGCCGAAGGAATCCGGCGACGACGGGCACATCGACGCGGCGGCATTCGAGGAGACTGACCGCGCGGCCCACTCCCAAACGCCGGGCGAGCGCCGCCGTGCGGTCCCGCCATTCAGGCGAAGCGCACGCCTGGGCTTCATGGCGAAGGCTTCGAACCGTGAACCAGCCAGCCGCGCTGCGCAGGTAGAGCAGCGCCATTCCCGAAAGCCAGAAGGGCACGAAAATGCGCATCGACTGCTCGACCCGTACGTACCAGGGAAGACCTTGGCCGAGAAGCGAGCCGGCGCCGGCTGTCGCGAGACTGAATTGCGCCAGACGAATCGCGTTGGCCGTAAGCGGCTTCGGGGAATAGAGAATCGCTGTCGTAACCACGAACGCGACGGGCATGGCGAACATCGCGGCGCAGGCCGCGGCGTATCGCGCTCTCGGACTGCGGAACAGCAGGAGCCCGAGACCAGTCAGAAGGGCGAGAGCGGCCCCTTCCCACAGAAAATGGAACAGCGCTCCGGCGAGCGCGGTGGTCAGCGCGGTATTCATTTCGACTCCTTATTGAATTCGTTCTTCTCGTATTCGTTCAGCAATCGCCGGATCTCATCGAGTTCCTCGTGCGAGGCCTTTCGGGCCGACAGCGCGCCCATGAGTAGGCTTCGCGCCGAGCCGCCGAATGCCCGCCGCATCAGGTCGCCCGCGAGTTGTCGCTGCGTCCATTCGCGCGGACGGGTTGCGCGGTAGATGTGGGCCCTAGCCTGCTCGTCGCGGCTCACCAGACCTTTTGTCGCCATGATCTGCATGAGCTTCAGGATCGTGGTGTATTGCGCCGGACGCGAACGATTGATCTCCTCGTGAACATCGCGCACGGTGCTGGGACCGCGGCTCCAGAGAACATTGAGGATTTCGAGCTCGGCGTCAGTAGGTCTCTCCGGAGATGCCATCTACGAAGACATTACTACGAAGATTTTCGTATGTCAACGCTTTTCAGCGGAGCGCTTGTTCCGCTCGCTGGCGTATGGCAGGATCCGGGTCCTTCGCGGCTTCGCGCAGATGCTGGCGCGCCGCGACCGCCTCACCCTTGGCCGCCAGAATTCCGGCAGCGTTGAGATGAGCGAGACCGAAAGCCGGGCGAAGCCGGACGGCTTCCAGAAATTCGCGAAGGGCAGCGTCAGCATCGAGGTCATGCGCGAACAGCGTCCCGAGGAAGTTGTGCGCGTCGGCCGATTTCGGATCTGCTTTGACAGCTGCCAGGGCCTGCGCGCGGGCCTCGGGGAACTTGTTCAGACTGGCAAGGGTGACGGCGTAGTTCACCCGGATGTCGGCATCGTTGGGCTTGAGCCTGATGGCTCGCTGGAAATAGTATTCAGCTTCCGGCATGTTGCGCTGCGCAGCGAGCAGATGCGCGAGATTTCCCTGCGCGTCCGGCATATCGGGTTCGATTCGCAGAGCGTTGCGCCAGGCGGAGAGAGCGCCGTCGAAGTCGCCCGCTTCCGCGCGGAGCGAACCCATCTGGTTGTAGGCGTCAGCCAGAAACGGGTCGAGGGCGATGGCTTTCTGGAAAGCCTCGATGCCGGCGGTGGCGAGGCCGAGTTGGTACCAGAGCAGCGGTTCGTCCGGCGCGGATTTCACGCCTCGGGTCAGAGCTTCGGCCGCGGCTTTCGTGTTGCCAGACTGCGAGAGGGCAGCCGCGAGGTCCAGAAGGATGACCGACGAGCTTGGTTCGCGGCGGAGCGCCTCGTTGAGAGGCTTAACCGCATTCGCAGGATTCCCGGCGGCGAGCCATGCTTCACCGAGTTCGGTGTAGAACTCGGGGCGCGACGGCTTCTCCTTCTCGATGTCGGCAGCCAGATGCAGCAGGCCCGCCTTGAGATTGCTTTTTTGCGTTACCTGAGCAACGGCGAGATAGAGTGCAGACTCGGACGTCGGCGGGAACGGCTTCGGATAATACGGGATCACTTCGCCGTGATATTCGTTGCGATCGAATTCCGCACGTTCGGTCAGGGGCGCGAGGGGGTTTCCGGACGGCGGGCGGCGTTGAATGTAGTGATCGGTCATTACTGCGTGAATGACGTCCTGCGTGCGTCGCTTCGGCATGTGACAGGTGACGCATTCCGTTGTTTTGGGGTGCGTAGCCGCCAGCGATTGGTGGCATGAGCCGCAAACGCTGTTGTAATGCGTCGTAGCTTCGGCTCCTCTGGGTACGTCGTGAGGATCGTGGCAGGTGAGGCACGTCATCTTGCTTTCGAGAAAACACTTCGATTTGCGGAGGCGATAGGCGGAATGGGCGACCTCGAAATCGTCCTGATATTTGCTGCCGGGCGCATGGTCGAAGAACAACTCGAAATCGCCGAGCGGGTCTCCGGCGCGATAGGAAAAGGGACCGCGGCCGTATTTCACGATCGAGTGCGGCAACTGGAGGCTGGTTGTTTCGAGGTGGCATTGCATGCACACCTCCATCTGGCGGTCACGATCGAGACGAGCGGGGTTCACGATCGCCTTGCGGATGTCTTCGACTTTGGCGCCCGCGGTTTCGGCGGCGCGCACGTGCGCATCGCCGGGTCCGTGGCAGCGCGCGCAGTCGATGCCCTGCGGCAGTTCACCTTCGTACAGAGCTTCGCTTCCGGGCTCCTCGTGTCCCGCAGGGATTTTGGGGTAGGCGTTGTGGCAGAACATGCACTCGTACGCCACGGCGCGCGGGGGCAGCGCGTAATCGCGGTCATGTCCCGGATTCATTGCCCACGTCCCGCCGCCTTCCGAATACCAGGCGAGGGGTAATTCGATCAGGGCACCACGCGGGATCTGCGTGAGGAATGTCTTCACATGATTGCCGGAGCCCATTACGAAATCGACGCGCGAATCCTGTACTTCTGTCTCCTTACCGTCGTATCCGATGCGCCAGCGGCGCTGGTACAGCGCGCCGTCGCGCTGCTCCATCGCGTACCAGGTATCGGAAAGCTGGTGATAATACTTCGCCGATTCGACCGAACTGGGTTTATAGAACGATCGCGCCATCCCGGTTTTGGCGTAGGAGGCAGCGACCTTCGGATGGCAAGTCGCGCAGGGGGTAACCGCGGAAGATGCGGGCGCGGCGATGAGAAATGCAAAGAGCAGGCGCGAAGGCCTACCCCGCATCAGGTCTCCAGAACGGTTCGGCCGCCGGTACAAACTCGATTGGAACCTCGGAAATGAAGGTCTTCAGCCAGTCTGCGCAATATTTCATGCCTGCCTGCTCGGAGGGGATGTGGCCCAGCACAATCAGGCCTTTTTTCTTTCCGGACGTGACCGTATCGGCGGCGTATTCGATGAGTTCCCATTCGCGCGCTTCGCCGATGACCAGAACGTCGAGGTCCGGCCGCGTGAACGGGCGCAGGCTGCCCGCATAACCCCAATTGCCCGCGACGGTATGAACCTTCAGGTCCGGATCGCCGACGACGCGCATGGCTTTGATTTTGAGTTTGTCCTGCATCTGCTTCGCCAGAGTGCCGAGCGTGAGTCCATCGAATAGGAACTGGCGGGAATTGGCGGGATCTACGTTCTTTGTCCAGCCCAGCGCTTCGATCATGCCGGTGGCGATACCGTCGGGGCGATGCGCGTGCCAGTGATCGTGAAAACGAAACACGACCATCTTATGACGATCGAGGAAGTCCTGTTTGAAGCGATAGGTCGGGTCGTCCTTAAGAGTGTCCGTCTTGTCTTCGTGGGAATAGAAGGTCGGCTCATGGGTTATGACCATGTTCTTGCCGGCGGCGGAGGCGCGCTCGACCGCGTCGAGAGTTGCCATCATGGTCGTGGCGATGCCGGTGACCGGCGTGTCCGAGTTGCCGGATTTGATCGTGTCCACCGTCTCCGCGCGCCACGGAACACCGACATTCTTTTTGATGCGATCAATAACTTCACCCGCTGTGAAGGGCTTCTTTTCCTGAGCTTCCACCAGGCCCGCGGCGACCGCGCTCAACGCAAAGGATCTTCTCGATAGCACCATGATTTGTTCTTCCCGGAGTCTATCAATAAAGCCAAAAAGGCCGAGTTGTAAGCCGCCGCTGGCTGCCAAAGCCGGCAACCGGTCTAATGAAGCCGTTGCTCTGCGGACAGGCCCTGAAGTTCGAGGTAGTGTTCAGACTCGTTAAGGTCGGATGGTTGAACACGTTGAACGCGTCCACTCGGAACTGGAAATGGAAGCGCTCTCCGACCGCAGCGCCGGCTGGAGGTCGACGTCGAAGTTGATCGGACCTCGGGTTGCAAGCCCGTCAACCGGATTCGAGCCACGAACCAGATTCGGATGCGGCATTCGAGTTGCAGCGGCATTCGGAAATGAAAGCGCTGCGCATCCGCACTTGATTTCCAAATTGCGAAATTGCGCATACGCCGTCGCGCGGTTAGCAGTAATCTGGAATTGCCGTGCGCACTATTTCCAAACGAACGCAATACGGTCTCAAAGCCATGCTTGCCCTGGGGCGCCGATATAAGGAAGGTCCGGTTCTCATCGGCACGCTCGCTCGCGAGGAGGCAATTCCGATCAAGTTCCTAGAGGCCATCCTTCTTGATATGAAGAGCCGCGGGTTGCTCGAGAGCAAACTCGGTCGGAAGGGCGGGTACTACCTGAACCGGCCACCCTCAGCCGTCACGATCGGCTCGATCATCCGCATTATTGAAGGGCCGCTCGCGCCGCTTCCGTGCGCCAGTGAAACGGCATTCCGCGCGTGCGACGAGTGTCAGGACGTCGAGAACTGCGGAACGCGCGTCATCATGCGGCGTGTGCGCGATGCAATCTCGGAGGTGCTGGACAGGACTACTCTCGCGGACTTGCTGCGTCAGGTGGATTCCGGACGCTCAGAGAAGCAAGTCGTGGAAAGCATGATGTACCACATCTAGATCTCTCTTATCCTGTCTCGACAGGATGCCCAAATGATTGCTTCGGGAATATGCTCATGCCGGAGCAATTGTTATGACCAGAGTCGTGCTCAGCGCGTTCGCCTGCTTTTTTGTTATTGGCTCGGGGGTAGCCCAGACTTCCCCGCCAGCGCTTTCGGGTACTTGGGTCCTTAAGACAGACCCGTCCGTGAAGCTCGTCGTCGAGCAAACACCCGACAAGATCCACGTGCAGGAGTTCAGGGGCGATCAGGTGCTCACCGAGTTTACCTGCAATACAGTCGGCAAAGACTGCGAGATCAAAGACGAGGGGCACCCCGCCAAGGTTGCATTATGGTTCAACGGTCCTAAGCTCATTGAGCTGAGGACGAAAGGAAACGAGGTCACGCGGAGGCGCTTCACGCTGGCGGCGGACGGCCATTCGCTTGAGGTGGAACGGTCCGCCATGTCCGCAGACGGGAAAACAGAGGTTCTCGCCTATTCGCGATGATTATCGGGTGAGGGCGGGCAACGGAATCTGATACACGCGCTCGAAGCCGTTGTCGAACCAAGTCACCGGACCTGCGCCCAGCCCTGGATTATCGCGATCTTTTCTCCCGTTGGCGAGAACAAAGCCGTCGGGCGGGAGCTCGCGGTAACGCGCCGCAACCCACACTCGGTCCTGACCGGGCCACCGGCCGCCGTAAACCGCGACAGCTTCGATGCCCGGTTCCGCCAGAGCCGCGGCAAATACTTCGTCGAGAATTCTTTCCGCCTTTTCGGGGCACGAACTGAGGGCGAGATCTCCCACAGAAATCTCAACATTGCGCGCGGCAAGCTCGCGGCGCGCGGCGATGCCCTGGACAATTTTGGCTAACCGCGTTTCCGGGAACGGATGCCTTTCCTCATTGATAGCCGCCGAGAACGCAGCATCCTGCCGGGCGCCTTCGCACCGCTTTGGCATCCGTAACAACACGAAGACGCTCAGCAATCCGTACGCAGCGAGCGTCGCCTGATCGGCGAGACGGTCCACTGCCAGAGAAAACGCCGGCGGCATCACCACTGCTACGGAAACCCCGCAGGTTGCCGCCGCTACCGTGGCGATCGCGCGCCCATACATCCTCGACAGAACGATGACAGCGGCGATCGCCAAGCCGCAGAGCAGCAGGAATGTCATTTGCATTACGATAGCTCACGGAGTCTTTACAAAGAAATCAGGTTTTCTTTAAGAAGTCGAAGTCGCAGCCCTCATCGGCCTGATTGACATGACGGAGGAACATCCAGCCGTAGCCCCGCTCGTAGTGTGACGGGGGTTCCGGGCGATCGATCTGGCGGCGTTCAATCTCCGAATCGTCCACAAGCAAATTGAGAGAACGAGCCGTGGTGTCCAGTTCGATCATGTCGCCGGTTCGGACGGCGGAGAGCGGACCTCCTGCAGCGGATTCCGGCGCCACGTGTAACACTACGGTTCCGAAACTGGTTCCGCTCATACGGGCGTCACTGATTCGCACCACATCATCGATTCCCTTATCGAGCAGGACGCGCGGCATCGGAATCTGACCCCATTCCGGGAAACCGGGCGCGCCCTTCGGGCCGCAGTTCTTCATGACCAGCACCGTTTCGGGTGTGACGGGAAGGTCGGGCGAGTCGATCCGGTGGTGCATTTCGGCATAGTTTTCGAAGACAAAGGCCGGACCTCGATGCCGCAGCAGCCGGGGAGAAGCGGCGGTCGGCTTAATGACCGCGCCGCGCGGGGCGAGATTGCCCCGGAGCACCGCGGTGCCACCCTCCTTAGAAAGAGCTGTCTCGGCCGTGCGGATAACTTCGCGATTCCAGCATTCGGCGCCGGCGAGGTTCGCGGCGATGGTTTTTCCGTTGGCGGTCGTAGCGTGGGCGTGCAAGAGGGGCTGGATTTCCCGCATGACAGCGGGCACGCCACCCGCTTCGAAGAAGTCCTCCATCAGATAGTCGCCGGAGGGCTTTACGTTGACGATCCACGGAGTCTTGCGGGAGACTCTATCGAAATCGTCCAGTCGCAGCGCGATTCCGAGCCGTCCGGCCAACGCGAGAAGATGAACAACAGCGTTGGTCGAGCCCCCGATCGCCATATCGACCGTGATCGCGTTTTCCAGCGCTTCGCGCGTCATGATGCGCGATGGGCGAAGGTCTTCGCAAACCATTTCCACGATGCGCTGGCCGCTGAGTTCGGCGATCGTCAGGCGGCGCGAATCAGCGGCGGGGATAGCGGCGCATCCGGGCAGCGTCATTCCAAGCGCTTCGGCAACTGCGGCCATGGTGCTGGCCGTTCCCATTACCGTGCAGTGTCCAGCGCTGCGCGCGATGCCGCTTTCGACTTCGCACCACTCTTCTTCAGTAAGCTTTCCGGCGCGAAAGAGATCGAAGAGTTTGCGGCCGTCGGTACCGGCGCCCAGCTTGCGGTTGCGCCATTGGCCGCTCAGCATCGGACCGCCGGTCACTACTATCGCGGGGAGATCGGCGCTCGCGGCGCCCATAAGTTGGGCTGGCGTGGTTTTATCACATCCGCAAAGCAGGACCACGCCATCGATCGGATTCGCACGAATCGACTCCTCGACGTCCATCGACATGAGATTGCGATAAAGCATCGATGTCGGTTTCATGAACATCTCGCCGAGCGAGATGGTAGGGAACTCAAGGGGGAAACCGCCCGCGCGCCAGACGCCGCGCTTGACGGCTTCGGCTACGCTGCGGAGGTGGGCGTTACAATTGTTCAGTTCGCTCCAGGAATTGCAGATTCCGATTACGGGCCGATTCTGAAAGACGTCCGCGGTGAAACCTTCGGAGCGAAGCCACGCTCGTCGCGAGAAATTGTAGTATTCTTTGCCAGACCACCACTCCTGGCTGCGGAGTTTCCGGGATAAGTTGAGTGGCATCAATGCTTAACGATACACCTTCATCAAGCTTTCGCCTTTCCATCACGCTGCTGTAACGCGCCCGGTTTACAAAGGGATCATGAGGTGCGACCTCCATGTGCATACCGCGCACTCCGGGATGTGCACTGTACCCGTGCTCGACAGGTATTGCCGTGAGTCCTACAACGAGCCCCGCGCCCTTTATGAGATTCTGAAGCGCCGGGGAATGGATCTCGTAACTGTAACCGATCACGATTCGATCGACGCCGCCGAAGAACTCCGTCACTACGAAGACTTTTTTCTGAGCGAAGAAGTAACGTGCATACTACCGAGCGGGGCGGAGATGCACGCCGGCGTCTATGGTATTTCCGAGCGCGATCACATTGAACTGCAGCGGCGACGCACGGACGTTATGAGCCTGCTGGCATATGCCATGGAGCGCCGGCTTTTCGTGACCGCGAATCATATTTATTCCAGCCTGACGGGACCGCGCAAAGAAGAAGATTTCGCGATGTTCGCGAGAGATTTTCCCGGAATCGAAGCCGTGAACGGCCAGATGCTCTCGTGCGCAAACCGCCTTGCGGCCGAATTCGCGGAGCGCTTCAACAAACCCGCTATCGGCGGGAGCGACGCTCATACGCTCCATTGCGCGGGGAAGACCTATACGGAGGTTCCGCTCGCCCATACCGTTGAGGACTTTCTGCTTGGAATTCGCCGGGGCCACTGCGTGCCAGGCGGCGAGTCGGGCGATTACTGGAAGCTCACGGGCGCCGTCCTCTCCATTGGCGCGCAACTTGTTCGCCAGAACGACTGGTGGCCTTATACGCCTCTTTTGTCCGTGTTGTTCGCCCTCGCGCCGGTCGTTACCGCGGCTAATTATTTTCGCGAACTCGCCTTCGCGTGGTACTGGGGCGCGGTGAACAGGCCCGTGGAGCCGAACGCCGCAATGAGGGAGATTGTGTGATGACTATCTCCCGCGCACGCGTCTCTTCCACGCTTTCGGCGCCGGACAAAAAACTCATGCGCCGCGTTAACCGATGGCGCGCTCCCCGCTGGGTCCGCTGGTGGATGCTGGGCGCAACCCGAGCGGGAGACGGCTGGCTGTGGGCACTGATCGGCGTGGCTGTACTGCTTTCGTCGGGCCCAGCGCGTTTTCGCGCGCTCGAAGCCGCATCGATCGCGGTGACCGAGGGCATTCTGCTTTTTCATATCGTGAAACGCATTTTTCGCCGAACGCGTCCCGGTGATATCGAACCTCACTGCTGGGCGCGCACCGCCACGAGAGATCGCTTCTCGTTTCCGTCGGGTCATTCGACGACGGCGTTCGCGGTGGCGTTATCTCTGGGGTCCTTTTACCCCGAAATCATGCCGGTTATGCTGGTCCTTGCCCTCAATGTGGCCGTCTCCCGCGTGATCGTCGGCATGCATTTTTTAAGCGACGTCCTCGCGGGCTCCGGAATGGGAGCGCTGTTGGGGTACGTCGCCTTCCGGTTCGCCGCCTGATCGGCGCCAGGCATATGTTCTGGGCGGTTCAGGTGGGCGCGGCGCAAAGGGCGGGGATTCCAGAGGGAATCCCCGGTCCAGCCGTTAAGCCGCCACCAGCGCTTCGCGCGTCGGAAACTCCACTGTAAAGAGTGAACCTTCTCCCTGATGGCTACTGGCGTCAATAGCCGCGCCATGTAGTTGCGCGATCGCGGAGGCGAGCGATAAGCCCAATCCATAGCCGCTTTCCCCGCGCGCCTGATCGGCGCGATAGAAGCGCTGGAAGATGTGAGGCAGGTCTGACGGCGCGATTCCGATTCCGAAGTCTTCCACGGCCAATCTGACACGCTCGGCGGCGCCGCTGACTGTTACGGTGACGAGCCCACCGGGTTTTGAATACTTGATGGCGTTTTCGATCAGCGCCAGAAGCAGCCGGCGAAGCGCGGGCTCGTTTCCGGAGATCGGGGGACAGCCAGCGGCGAAGCTTAGCCGCACCGCGATATTTCGTGCGGCAGCAAGCTCTTTCAGCTCGGCGACGACCGCACGCGCGATCTCGACGAGATCGACCGTTCGCATGGGCATTCGGTCGGCGCTTGCGCCGCTTCGCGCGAGAAACAGAAGATCGTCAACCATGCGGGTCATGCGTTCGGCTTCGGCGGCGATCGCGTCCAGAGATTCGCGATAGGACTCGGGCGAGCGCGCACGGCGGAGCGCAAGTTCAGCGCCGGCGCGAATCACGGCAAGAGGCGTCCTCAGTTCATGCGAAGCATCCTCGGCGAACCGGGAGAGCGCCTTGACCGCTGTCTCGAGACGATCAAGCATAGAGTTCCAAACCTCTGTGAGGCGCTCCAACTGATCGCCACTGCGCGGTACCGGTAGCCGCTGAGAGAGATTTTCGACGCCGATCATTCGCGCGGCGGAGGTTATCTCGTCAACGGGGCGCAGCGCACGGCGGCTGAGCAGAGCCCCTCCGATGCACGCAGCAACGATCAGGGCCGGAGCAAGCGCGACGAGGAGCAGGCGCAGCAGCCCCATAGCGCGGTAGATCGACTCGGCCGAGGCGCTCACCGAAAGGTGAAACGACTCGTTTGCCCCGTTGAACTGTTTCTGGAGGCGGCGTTGATGGCGCGGAACCAGGCGTCGCTCCGGATAGTGAAACTCGAACCCCTTGTCGCCGCGCAGCTCGACATAGCTCGATTCCGGTAGCGCTTCGCAGAACTCGACGAGTTCGCCCTTCAGGTGATTGCCGGATTCCATTTCCGCCTGATGGAGGAAATATGACTGAAACCGCGTCGCGCTGTCGGCAAGATCGCTATCGAGGCTTCGCATCAGTTGCTGGCGGAGAGCGACAAAGATGGCTCCGCTGAAAAGCGCCAGAGACGCGGCGAGCGCGCAGGCATACCAGACGGTGAGCTTGAACTGAATGGAACGGGCGTGGAACACGTTATGATTCCCGCATCATGTAGCCGATGCCACGCACGGTGTGGATCAGCTTGGGCTGGCGCGTATCCACTTTGAGACGGAGGAGACGGACGAAAGCCTCGACCGTGTTTTCATTTACGTCACTGCCGTATCCCCATACATCATTGAGGATCGTGTCGCGCCCGACTACACGACCCTGGTTCCGCATCAGCAACTCGAGAAGACTGAACTCTCGAGGAGTGAGCGTGATGGCTTCGGAGCCGCGGGTTACGTCACGGGACGCGGGGTCGAGTCTGAGATCGGCCACCTGGAGACAGGCTGGCCGTGGAATCGCCCCGCGCCGGCTCACGGCGCGGACCCTCGCGAGCAACACGCCGAACGCGAACGGTTTGGTGAGGTAGTCGTCGGCGCCGCAGTCGAGACCGGTCACGATGTCCAGCGCGCTGTCACGGGCCGTCAGGAGGAGTACCGGAGTCTGATTGCGCGCCTCGCGGAGCTTTTTGGTTACGGCGATGCCATCCATGCGAGGCAGCATGACATCCAGGACGATCACGTCAAATGACGAGGTCTGGGCGATCTCGAAGCCTTCGGCTCCGTCGCGCGCGACAACTACCTGGTGGCCTTCTTCGACAAGCCCACGGCGTAGTAATTCAGCCATGCGACGCTCGTCCTCGACTACCAGAATCTGCATGTTCGCTATCCCGGCTGGCTCGCGTCGCGGCGGACCCATTTATATGCGGCGACGGAGTTCTTCCAGAAGTATTTTTCCGCGGCCGCGTGGCCCTTTTTATCGAAATAGGGCTTCACGATGTTGAATTCGACGGGGTATTCGGCCCAGAGATCGCTGTTCGGCCAATCGCTGCCGTAGAGCAACCGATCTTCGCCGAAAACATCCCACAGTTCGTCGATTGCGGCGGTATAGAGAGCAGGATCGGTGGGGACTTTCCCATTGACTCGCCGCGCTACTCCTGAGACTTTGCAATAGACTTGCGGGCGTTTGCCCAATTCCCGCAGGTCCGCCTCGTACGCCCGGCGGGCAACGGCCTCCCGAGGTTTTTCAAGACGTGGCAGATGATCCACAACGACGCGCAGGGAGGGAACGCGATCCGTCAGATGCACGAGGTCGCGAATCAATTTAGGATCGGGATTTGCCGAGTCCATCATAAGGCCGGCATCGGCCAGCGCTTTGAGGTTTGCGATGGTCTCGGATTTCGCGATATTGGCGGTGAAATCGCGGTCCCAGAGATTTCCATAGCGGATCCCTCGAAACAACGGGTTTTTGTGGAAGCGCTCTAAGTGTTTTCGGAAATCGGGTTTGTCCGGCTCGAGATCTCCCACCGTGCCGACAATGATCTTGTCTTTGGCGGCTACGTCGAGAACCCACTGATTGTCTTCGAGCCAGGGGCTCGCCTCCACTTCAATGGCGCCAACGATGCCGTACGGCTCGGCGATCTTCCGATAGCGGTCGGGCAGCGCGGTTTTGTAAAGGACGGCCTCGGATTTGGGAGGCCAAGGCACTCCCTGAGGACGATTCACGTCGAAAAGGTGGATGTGGCAATCGATGACAGGAATAGGAGGCGCAGCGTCCATGCGGGCGATTCCGGCCGCGGCGCTGGCGGCAAGGAAGGTTCTTCGATTCACAACAGTTATATCTATCAGTTCTACAACGCCGAGTTCTACATGGCCCGATTGCAGCTTACTTTCAATAGGAGGCTTTCAATACGAGGCCAGGCCAAGCCGCACCTGAGCCGATGCCGGAAGGGACGAGAGATAGATAATTCCCCCCGGATCCGCGCGCTCCTCGATCATTTCCTGGCCGTCTACCTCGATGTGATACGGACTTCTTGGCTCGAGCCCCACTATGAAAACGTCATCGGTTGCTTCGTCGGCGGGGCGTTTCGGAACGCGAAACTGCTTTGCGTCGCGCGCGAAGAAGACCGTCGCTTCCTCAATATCCATGGGTTCGTGCGCCAGGCGCGGATCCACCTGGGTTACGCTGCCTTCGGCGAAGAGCTGCAACTGCCCGTCGAAGAAGCCGATCCATGAGGCGTCATCCTCCCACGTGGAACGCACGAAGAGCTGCCCGCCAATTTCGTCGTGCTGGGCGAGGGGCACGTGATAGTAACTCAGCCCCGGCTGATACGGGTTCGCCCACATCATCTCGTAGGGGATGCCGTGGGTTCCGCGCATAGCGAAACGGTCATTCATCAGGAAGCCCTGGAGCAACTGCGTCTCAGAGGCATTCGAGTCGTATGCAACCATGGCGAGCTCCGCGGCGCGGGAGAGCACGGCTTTGCCGAGATCCGGACCGTTCTTCTGGATCTCCTTATCGGCGGGGATGCGGTATTCATTCTCAGATGCGGGCCAGGGCGCGGGGTAGTGCGCCATCAGGTGAATCACCGGGTATTCCTTGAACCATGCCGGGAAAGTCTCGCGCAGATCGAAATTGAGATTGTCGCGGACGACATGCAGCAGTTCCATGAGCGCGCAGGCGTCGCCGTTCGGCACCCTGGCTTTTGCGTCGCGGACGGAAGGAATGAAGCTTCCCTGCCAGAAGGTTTCGAAAACGGTGCGCAGCGCCTTTTCGGCGGCGTCGGGCTGGGCTTCGGAAATCGCGACCGCGGCCAGCGCCATGTTGCGGGCATCGGCGAGGGTCTTGGGCGGGGGGCCGGCGACGGCGCGTTGCAGTTTTGCGAAAATGCGGGTCTGATCCGCTTTCGAAAGCACTGGCTGACACCAGTCCGCGATAATCGCAATCTGGCGGATGTCGGTGGCAGAGGGGCTGAGCGCCCAGGATATGGCGGTGCGACCCGCCGTTTCATCCTGGGCGATCTGATAGCGAAGCGCCGCCGTCCATCCCAATTCCGGGAACGGCGCGTTGCCGGTCCACAAGGTGTCGAACTGCTCCCAACGGAGGGACTGTCGCTCACGCTCACGCCTTAACAGGCGCAGCCGCTGGGGGCGCAGAAAGATGCGGGGGCTTTCCGAATAAACCCGGAAGCCCTCGGGGCGGGCCTGCCCGAAGAGCCGAATCGCCGGAAGGCCGAGAAGCGAGATCGCTGCGCGCCGCGTCATCCGATCCGATTCTGTCACAGCTTCAGCACGGCTGCCCCCGAAACGCCGTCGAACTTGAGCGCCTTCAGAGCGGCGTTGGCTTCGTTCATTGGAAAGACTTCAACCTCGGTGCGGATGGGAATCGCGGCGGCGGTTTTCAGGAACTCACGGCCGTCGTCGCGGGTGTTGTTCGCGACGCTACGCATGACGCGCTCCTGATAGAGGAGATCGTAGCTGAATGAGGGGATGGGACTCATATGGATGCCGCCGAGGATGAGGCGTCCGCCTTTTTTGAGGGCTTTGAGAGCGGGTGGGATCAGTTCGCCGGCGGGGGCGAACATGATGGCGGCATCGAGCGCTGCCGGAGGCTGCGCGTCGGCTTCTCCTGCCCACGCGGCCCCCAACTCCATGGCAAGGCGCTGGTGTTTGGCTCCGCGCGTGGCCGCATATACATCAGCGCCCCAATGGCGCGCCACCTGAATGGCGACGTGAGCAGCGGCGCCGAAGCCATAGAGCCCGAGACGGGCGCCAGCGCCGATTTCCGCCAGACGAAGGCACCGAAAGCCGATGATACCGGCGCAGAGCAGCGGGGCGGCCTGAAGGTCCGGGAACGCGGGCGGGAGCTCATAAACAAACGCTTCGGGCGCAATTACGTATTCGGCGTAGCCGCCATCCACGGTCCAGCCAGTGAATTGCGGACTATCGCATAAGTTCTCGCGGCCGGTTCGGCAAAATTCGCAGATGCCGCAGGTTCTGTGCAGCCACGGAACGCCTACGCGGGCGCCCAACGCGATGGCGCCCGCGGCGGACCCGTGTTGTTCGACAACGCCGACAATCTGGTGACCCGGGATTATTCGCGGTTTGCGAACGGGTAGTTCACCCTCGGTCACGTGCAGGTCCGTGCGGCACACTCCGCAGGCATGTACGCGAATCAGCACCTCGCCTCCGGCGGGCTGAGGGCGTGGAACATCGACCCGTTGAAGCGGCGATGTCTCGACGGGAGCGGGCGCTGGTAAGACGCATGCTTTCATAGGATTTCAGCGTGACAGATCCGCCCGCCTGTGCCTACAGGCGGACTGGGAGGCTGCGCGAGCAAGGCGCAATTCCTTACGTTCCAATACGCTTCCGAGCGGCGCGTTCCGTGCAGGCTGCTTCGGAAGGGTTGTTATCATTACTGATTAGCCGCAGCTCCCGACTTTCGCTCCGACGAATACCGGGCGCACACACGGAACCGCACCTGATGAAAAGATTTTATGTTTTTCTGGCCCTTCTGCTCAGTGCAGGAGCCGCTTCCGCTCAACAGTACGTGATCAACACGGTGGTGGGGATTCCAGGCGTACAGGGGTACTGGGGCGATGGCGGCGCTGCGACCAGCGGCCAACTCAATAAGCCTTCCTCGCTCGTGCTGGACAGCAGCGGGAATATCTACTTTTCGGATTACTACACCTTTGTGGTCCGGATGGTTACAGCAAGCACCGACTTCCTCAGCACGATCGCAGGGAACGGGACAAACGGATATGTGAACGGCTCGCAGACGACGCTCAACGGCGGGGACATCAGCCAGATCGGCTTCGTTCACGGAATCGCGGTGGATAGCAAGGGTAACGTCTATATTTCCGACACATCGAACTTCGTAATTCGGAAAATCGATACGTCGATGAATACGACGACGTTCGCGGGGACGAACCAGCGAGGGTACAGCGGAGACGGCGGAGCGGCAACTTCCGCCCAACTCTGGTTTCCCGCGGGACTGGCGTTCGATAAATCCGGGAATCTTTACGTCGCCGACTACGGGAGTCTGACGGTTCGGAAAATCGATACGAGCGGCAAGATTTCCACCGTGGCGGGGACTGGCTCATTCGGCGCCAGCGGCGACGGCGGACCAGCGACGAAGGCCACACTGGGGCAACCGCTTTCGCTGGCGATCGATTCAGCAGGGAATATTTTCATCGGCGATACAGGCAACAGCAACATTCGGGAGATTACGCCGGACGGGAATATTCACACGGCCGCGTCGAATGTGAACGCGGTTAGTCTCGCCGTGGATACTTCCGACAATCTTTATTTCGTAGACGGCGTGAGCCCATTCGTTTATAAGATCCTGACGACCGGAAGCGTGCTCGTGATCGCGGGCAACGGCGAGACGAGCTATGGCGGCGATGGCGGACAGGCGACGCTTGCGAGACTCGATCATCCTAACGGCGTGGCGGTGGACGCGTCAGGGAATGTGTTTTTCTCGGACACGGACAACGAGATCATCCGGGAATTGACGGCGGTTCCTTTTTCAGTCGGCGCGGCGGTGAATTCGGCTTCGAATGTTCAGCAGGCGATCGCTCCGGGGGAAATCGTGACGCTGTTTGGGCAGGGGATCGGACCTTCGACGCTGACGCCGTTCACAGTCACCAATGGGTTTGTCGACAATCAACTGGCGGGCGTGACCGTGACATTCAATGGCATCCCGGCACCGCTGATTTATGTTTCTTCGACGCTGGTGGCGGCGGTTGCGCCATATGAATTACAGGGAGCGTCGACGGCGAATATTGCGGTGAGTTACCAGGGCGCGATTTCATCGACCACTGTAGTGCCCGTGACGTCGGTGGCGCCTGGGATCTTCACGGCGAATGCTACTGGTTTGGGACAAGCGGCGGCGGTGAATCAGGACGGTTCGCTGAATAGCGCATCGAACCCGGCGAGTCGGGGCTCGTTTATTTCGTTGTATGTGACCGGCGAGGGGCAGACGATGCCCGCGGGCGTTGACGGCAGGATTGCGGTGACGCCTCCGTATCCCAAGCCCGTGCTAGCGGTGACTGTGACGATTGGCGGCTTACCCTCGAACGTGACGTATTACGGCGGCGCGCCGACGGCAGTGGCGGGGTTGATGCAGGTCAACGCGCAGATTCCGGCAAATGCTCCGACGGGGGCGGGCGTGCCTGTGGTGGTCAATGTGGGTGGGACCGCGGCTCAGTCGGGTGTGACGATCGCGGTCAATTAGATATTAGGCGCGAAGAAAGCGCGGTCGCGTTGGTTTGTTCCGCCCATAAGTAAATTGCTTTCGGCGTCTGGCATAAGTAGTTCGTAAACGTCGGGTTCGTTTTCGAAAAATAACTTTTTCAGCCATGGATTCCGCCGGTCCGAACCAGAGTTGCGCGGTTCGCCAACTCCGGCGTGGCATATTTCGGCCTGCCTGTGACCATCAGGTCTATTCGATTGGCAAAGAGCGCGAAGGCTGGCCATATGCGCTTGTTGAGGACGAACGCCAGCTTCCAACGATGAGTTTGGCATGCCGCGCCGACAGTTTGAGCGGTAAGTTGTTGGAAAGAAGGCGCAAAAAATGGTAAAAATATACTTGACGGACCAAGAAATTTACCCCATACTGAGGTCATATGGCGAGCGATCCAAAGACCTTACTGGATGCGGTTCAATACTTTAGCAACTACGAGAACTGCAAAGAGTGGATGGTTGCTCTGCGCTGGCCTAACGGCGTGAAGTGCCCGCGCTGCGGCTCCGATCACGTTGTGTTTCTCGAAAACGCAAAAGCGTGGAAGTGCTATGCGAAGCACCCGCAAGCCAAGTTCACCCTCAAGACCGGAACCATTTACGAGGACTCTCCGCTCGGTCTGGATAAGTGGTTGCCAGCGACCTGGATGATCGTGAATGACAAGAACGGCATCTCATCGTGGGAACTGCACCGCGCTCTCGGCGTCACCCAGAAAACAGCGTGGTTCATGCTCCATCGGATTCGGCTTGCAATGCAGGACGAAGGTCACGGCGGGAAATTGTGCGGCGAGATTGAAGTGGATGAAACCTATATCGGCGGCAAAGCGCGGAACATGCGCAAAGGAGACAAAGCCCGCAAGATGCAGGGAAAGCGTGGTGGTTCTGATGGCGGGAACAAAACCATCGTGCTTGGAATTCTGGAGCGCAAGGGGATCGTTCGCGCGACCGTGATTCCAGACCGCAAGAAGGCCACTATCAAGCCCGTTGTGAAGCAGACCGTTCAGCAAGGATCGGAACTGAATACCGACGAACATGAGGACGGCTGGTACGGCGCTGACGAATACGCCCACAACGTCGTGAACCATCTCCAGACTTACGTGGATGGCAGCGTTCACACCAACGGCCTTGAGAACTTCTGGAGCCTCCTAAAACGCGGGATTAATGGAACCTACGTTTCGGTCGAACCGTTCCATTTGTTCCGGTACGTGGACGAACAGGCGTTTCGCTACAACAATCGCGGCGCTGGCATGAACGACTACATGCGGTTCCGGTATGTGATGCGAAAGATTGTCGGGAAGCGGTTGACTTACGATCAGTTGACCGGGAAGGAGGGCGAAACGGAAGCGTTCTGATTGGGCGCTGCCTCGTGGCCCGAAGATCAGGCTTTAGGCGTGCGCTTGCGGCCACGCCTGTTGGGGTTCGCTTCGGATTGCCGTTTGTACTCCGCTTCGCGCTCAAGTATCACGGAGTGCGGAACGGCGATTATGGCCTTCATCGCGTTGCGGAAGCGCGTGGCCGCTTCCGGGCCTTCGTGGTACTCGTGCGTTCGCTTCATCCTGCCTTCCATTCTAATAGCGCTTTCGTGATCGCACCGAAAGCCGCGAGGACAGATGCTCGATGAAGTGGACTACGTGATTGAAGACACTTCGCGCTGAATGAGAGTCATATACACCTCTCTTGTGCATGACGTGGTTTCGCCAAGCATCCCGGAAATATGCAAACTCCTTGGCAGCCTCTCCATAGAAAGAAAGAACGTCGTTTACCCGGCGCTTATTGGGCTTTTTCTGTCTATCGATGGATGCGATCTTATCTTGCAGATTGCCTATCGCCGTTCCCCAGGCCTCGGGGATCACTCAAAAGCGGCCAATGGTGATCGCCTGAAAAGCGGCCAACAGAACAACTGATCCGGGACATTGACCCTGACGTGGGGAATACTCTCCGTCAACGTGAGCAATGTCTTGAGCGAAGGAAAGAGAGAG
>DATFSM010000158.1:0-45421 GCA_035262625.1 Bryobacteraceae bacterium | reverse complement strand
ATCTCGAAGAAGATCAGGTCGGCGCGGTTCTGCTGGGCGAATACCAGCGAATCCGCGAGGGCGACGAGGTCCGCCGTACCGGCAAGATCATGTCGGTTCCCGTCGGCGAGGCTCTGATCGGCCGTGTGGTCGATGCCCTTGGCCAGCCGATCGACGGCAAAGGCCCGATCGTCACCGAAAAATCCAATCCCATCGAACGCATTGCGCCCGGCGTTATTCAGCGCCAGCCCGTGAAGCAGCCGATGCAGACCGGTATTAAAGCCATCGACGGCATGATTCCCGTCGGCCGCGGACAACGCGAGCTGATCATCGGCGACCGTCAGACGGGCAAGACCGCGATCGCGCTCGACGCCATCATAAACCAGAAGGGCGGCGACATGATCTGCATTTATGTCGCGATCGGGCAGAAACGCTCGACAGTCGCTCAGGTGGTTCGCACGCTCGAAGAGAACGGAGCGATGGATTACACCATCGTCGTTTCCGCCAGCGCTTCGGACCCCGCTCCGATGCAGTATCTCGCGCCCTACTCGGGCTGCGCGATGGGCGAATACTTCCGCGACAGCTCGCGCCACGCGCTCTGCATCTACGACGATCTTTCCAAGCATGCCGCGGCGTATCGCGAAATCTCGCTGCTGCTGCGCCGTCCGCCGGGACGCGAAGCGTACCCCGGCGACGTGTTCTATCTTCACAGCCGTCTGCTGGAGCGCGCCGCGAAACTCAGCGATCCGCTGGGCGGTGGCTCTCTCACCGCGCTGCCGTTCATCGAAACGCAGGCGGGCGACGTTTCGGCCTACATCCCGACCAACGTCATCTCGATCACGGACGGTCAGATCTATCTCGAAGCCGACCTTTTCAACTCGAACATCCGGCCTGCCGTGAACGTGGGTCTGTCGGTCAGTCGTGTCGGCGGCAATGCCCAGATCAAGGCCATGAAGCAGGTCGCGGGCGCGCTGCGTCTCGACCTTGCGCAATATCGCGAACTCGCTGCTTTCGCGCAGTTCGGCTCGGACCTCGACAAATCCTCGCAGGCTCAGCTCAATCGCGGTAAGCGTCTGGTCGAGATCCTGAAGCAGCCGCAGTATCGGCCGCTCCCGGTGGAAAAGCAGGTCGCGATCATCTTTGCCGGTACGAAAGGCCTGCTCGACGATTTGGCCGTCGAGGATTGCCGTGCGTTCGAAGCCGAGCTGTATAAGTTCCTCGATGACACCCGCCCTCAGGTGCTGAATTCGATCCGCGAGAAGAAGGCGTTCGATAAGCAACTCGAAGCGGACCTCGCCGGCGCCATTAACGAACTGAAGGAGAAGTTCAAGAAGGAACGGGGCCGCCCCGCCGCTGCTGGCGCGAAGGCGTAAGCGATGCCGAGTCTGATCGATTTCCGGCGGCGCATCCGCTCGGTCCGGAACACGCAGCAGATCACCAAGGCCATGAAGATGGTCTCGGCTGCCAAGCTGCGCCGCGCGCAGGAACGGGTCATTGCGGCCCGCCCGTATGCGCGGGCGATGCGCGAGATGCTGATGAACCTCGCAGCAGCCGCTTCCGACTCCTCCGAGAGTCCCTGGCTTGTGAAACGGGAGCTGAAAAGAGTCGATCTCTTTCTCGTTTCGTCAGACACGGGGCTCGCCGGGGCGTTCAACTCAAACCTGCTTAAGGCATCGCAGAAGTTCTTCGAAGATCACCGCTCCGCCGAGATATCGCTGGCGCTTGTCGGCCGAAAGGGCCGCGATTTCTATCGGCGCCGCGGCGGGAAGATCCTCGCCGACCACATCAACGTGCTGAACCGGCCGGCTTACGCCGACGCCGCCGAGATCGCGCGCGAGATCATCCGGCGCTATAGAGACGGCGAAACGGACGCCGTTTTCATCATCAACAACGATTTCAAAAGCGTCATGGCGCAGACGCTTTCGGTCCAGCAGGTACTGCCCATCGAGGTTCCCAGCCAGGACGACCCGGCCGCTCAGGCCGATTACATTTACGAGCAGCCACCGGTGGAAATGCTCGATCGCCTGGTCCCGCGCTATGTCGAAGTGGCCGTTTATCGCGCCATGCTCGAAACAGTGGCCGCGTATCAGGCGGCGCGCATGACGGCGATGGATAAGGCCTCCTCCAATGCCAAGGAAGTGATCGATACGCTCACCCTGCGCATGAACCGCGTTCGCCAGGCGGCGATCACGAAGGAAATCATCGAAGTAGTCAGCGGCGCGGCCGCTGCAGCGGAATAAGCAACCAGGAATATCGAAGCCAGGAATATCGAAGAAGGAAAGAAAATGGCAACAGCAACCGAAACCATCGGTCACGTAGTTCAGGTCGCAGGACCCGCCGTCGACTGCCAGTTCCCCGAAGGGGCCATCCCCGAAATCCACACCGCCATCCGGATCACGAGCGAGGGCTACGACGTCCCGGATCCGATCGACATCATCTGCGAATGCGAGCAGCACCTCGGCGAGGGCCGCGTACGCACCGTAGCGATGCAGCCGACCGAGGGTCTGGTGCGCGGAATGAAGGCCATCAGCTTGGGTGGCCCGATCAGCGTTCCGGTAGGCAAGGAGACGCTCGGGCGCGTGTTGAACGTCTTGGGGCAGCCGGTCGATGAGATGGGCCCGGTGAACGCCCAGAAGAAATACCCGATTCACCGCCCCGCGCCTTCTTTCGAAGATCAGTCCACCAAACTCGAAATGTTCGAGACGGGCATCAAGGTCATCGATCTGCTCGAACCCTATCTTCGCGGCGGAAAGATCGGCCTGTTCGGCGGCGCCGGAGTCGGTAAGACCGTCATCATCATGGAGCTGATCAACAACATCGCCATGAAGCATGGCGGCGTCTCCGTGTTTGCGGGCGTGGGTGAGCGCACCCGTGAAGGCAACGACCTCTGGCTCGAAATGCAGGAAGGCGGCGTCATCGATCCGCACGACTACAACAAGTCCAAGGTCGCGCTGGTTTACGGCCAGATGACCGAGCCGCCAGGAGCCCGGCTTCGCGTGGGCCTGACGGGTCTCACGGCCGCCGAATACTTCCGCGATGAGGAAGGGCAGGACGTGCTGCTCTTCATCGACAACATCTTCCGCTTCACTCAGGCTGGTTCGGAAGTTTCCGCTCTCCTGGGCCGCATGCCAAGCGCCGTCGGTTATCAACCCAATTTGGCGACCGAGATGGGCGAACTGCAGGAACGGATCACTTCGACTAAGAACGGTTCAATTACCTCCGTTCAGGCGATTTACGTGCCCGCCGACGATTACACCGATCCGGCTCCGGCCACCGCGTTCGCGCACCTCGACGCCACAACGAACCTTTCGCGCTCCATCGCCGAACTCGGCATCTATCCGGCCGTCGATCCGCTGGCTTCGACTTCGCGCATTCTCGATCCGCGAATCATTGGCGACGATCACTACAACACCGCGCAGGCGGTGAAGGGCGTCCTGCAACGCTACAAAGATCTCCAGGACATCATCGCGATTCTTGGTATCGACGAACTCAGCGACGATGACAAGCTGACCGTGTCGCGCGCCCGCAAGATTCAGAAATTCCTCTCGCAACCGTTCCACGTCGCCGAGCAATTCACCGGATTCCCCGGTAAGTACGTGAAATTGGCCGACTCGATTCGTGGATTCCGGGAAATCGTGGACGGTAAGCATGACGATATGCCTGAGCAGGCCTTCTACATGGTCGGAACCATCGAAGAAGCTCAGGAAAAAGCGAAGTCTCTGAAGGGTTAAGATGCCCGACACGCTTCTGCTGCAGGTCGTCAGCCCGGAACGCCAGCTCGTCGAAGAGCAGGTGGCGGATGTGCAGGTCCCTGCGCTCGACGGCTTCATCGGCGTTCTTCCGGGACATGCCAAGCTGCTTTCCGTACTGAAACCCGGCGGCGTGCTTTCTTATCACGTGGGCGGCCAGGAAAAAATCCTGGTCGTCTACGGCGGATTTGTCGAGATTCTGCCGGACCGCGTACGCGTTCTCGCGGACTCGGCCGAATTCCGCGAGGAGATCAACCCTCAGGACGCGAAGCGCCAACTGGACGAGGCGACCAAAACGATGCAGGCGCCTCCGGGATCGGCGATCGATCCGGCCGTCGCGATCGATGAAATGATCCGCGCTCAGGCGCGCGTCGAAGCCGCCGAGAAGAAGTGACCCCCTCGGCCGCCGAACCTCCGTTCTTTCTCGTCTTCCCCTAATTCTTAATCGATTACCCCCAGGCGGGGAGCCGCGGGGAAAGCATTTCGGTTTCTCCGTCTTCTGTTCTTTCTCCTGGTCGGACCATTGCTTTTCCGTATCTCCGATGTTACAGTTGCAGGCAATCAGAGGTTTGCGGTTTGGGCTGACGAAGCCCGCTAACGGAGATTTCTATGCATCTAAGTCGATGGGGAGGCGTTCTGCGCGCCGCCCTTGTTCTCTCGCTCTTTTCTTTCAGTGTGTTCGGTCAGTCCGAACGCGGTAATATCACCGGCGCGGTTCGTGATGCTTCGGGCGCGGTCGTTCCCGCTGCCAAGATCACGGTCACTAACGCTGCTACAAATGTCGCTCTTACTGCGACCACGAACGAACAGGGCGAATATACGGTTCCCAGCCTTCAGCCCGGCACATACACGGTCCGAGTTGAAAAAGAAGGATTTCGACCGACCCAAACGACCGGACTCGCCGTGGACGCCGGGAGCAATATAAGATCTGACGCCACCCTCGAAGTCGGCGCCTCCACGCAGGCGATTGAGGTTCAGGCGGCCGCCGTTCAGTTGCAGACGGAAGACGCGAAGAACAGCGTGACGCTGCAGAACAAGCTGGTCGACGATCTCCCACTGGTGGTTAACGGATCCGTCCGGACGCCCTTCGACCTTGCGTCGCTGGCTCCCGATGCCAAGAACCTTGGTGGGGACAACGGGTTTGCAGTGGGGGGAGGCCAGGCGGCTTCTTACGGAACTTCACTCGACGGCGTTTCCACGAACACAAGCCGAGCGCTTTCGAAGAGTTGGGTCGCCACGAACTCTCCGTCTGTGGAAGCCATCGAACAGTTTACGGTCGATTCCAACGGCTATAAGGCCGAATACGGCCATGCGGGCGGCGGCAATCTGACATACGCCTCCAAGTCGGGCACGAACCAGTTTCACGGCTCCGCCTACGAGTTCCTCCGTAACAACGATCTCGACGCGAACAACTTCTTCAACAACTCCGCGGCTAAGTTCATTCCGATCTCGATCTACAAGCAGAACGATTTCGGCTTCACGGTTGGCGGGCCCATCTGGATTCCAAAGGTCTACCACGGTAAGGATAAGAGCTTCTTCTTCTTCTCCTACGAGGGTTTCCGCAACCGCACCGGCGGCAACGGCGCCACTTTCACTGTCCCCACGCCGGAGATGTATAACGGCGATTTCTCGAAATGGGTCACTGCGGCAGGAGCGCAGATTCCGATCTACGACCCGACGACGCAGGTCACGACTTCGACCGGTACAACCCGTCAGGTGTTTACGGGAAATGTCGTTCCGAAGAGCCTGTGGAGCCCGGCCGCTGTTAAGGCCCTGGGCGTGTTTCAGACGAGCGGCATGTTGACGCCGAACAACGGCGCCACACCTGGAACTGCGGCGTATATTGCCAACAACTATCTGGTGACATCGGGCACGCAGATCTACCCCGTTAACAAACTCAGCCTTAAAGGGGACCACATCTTCAATGAGAAGCAGCGCATCTCCGGATACTGGGGGCACGACCGCGAACATCAAACGCCCGGTCCCGACGGTCCGGCGACGCTCCCCGGTCTCTATACGAACTACAACGACCTGACGCAGTCGAGCGACGTGTTCCGCATGAGCTGGGACTGGACTTTCAGCCCGAGTAAGCTGAACCATTTTTATGCCGGGGGCAACAACTGGGTGCAGGACCACAAACCCCCGCAGGAGTACATCGGGAACTGGCAAAACAAATTCTGTCTGGGCAACGTACCGAACTGCAATGAGAACCTGGTGAACCTGTTCTCGGGCGGAACGGGCAACACCTACAGCACTTGGGGAGGCCAGGCAGACAACGGGTCTGAGAACACCGTTTACGCCTATAACGATGACTTCACCTGGATCAAAGGCAATCACACGTTCAAGTTCGGCGGCATGTATCAGTTGAATCACTACAACGGGTTCGGACGCCAGTGCGAAGCCGGTTGCGTAGGGTTCAGCTATCAGGAGACCGGTCTGCCGGGCAGCACCAACCCCAACAACGGCGGCAACGCTTTCGCCTCGTTCCTGCTGGGTTATGCCGACAGCGGCCAGATCGATACTGTTCGTTTCATCGGCCAGCAGTTCTATTACTTCGGCGGCTACTTCCAGGACGACTGGCGTGTCAGCAACAAACTCGTCCTGAACCTCGGGCTGCGCTGGGACGCCAATCTTCCTCCGACGGGCCTGGAGAACCGATGGACCGACTTCGGCCCCACCACGCCGAATCCGGGAGCCGGAAATATCCCGGGAGCCGTTCTTTTCTCCGGCGACTGCACAGGCTGCGTAGGCACTCGCACGCTGGCCGATTTCTGGCCCTGGGGCTTTGGAGCGCACGTGGGCGCGGCCTATTCTTACGATCAGAAGACCGTGATCCGCGCCGCTTATGCGCGCTCTTACGGAGCGCTCGTTTCCGTCAGCGGATCGACCCACAATTCCGGATACACTCTGACCCAAACGTTCTCGAATCAGACCAACGGCGTCACTCCCACTTATATCCTCGATAACGGTATGCCGCCATGGACTGCGCCGCCGTTCATTAGTCCCACGGTTTCGAATGGTACGAACGTCGCCTGGTTCCAGGGCAACGAAACCACGAAACTGCCCGCTTACGACAACATAAACTTCTCCATCCAGCGGCAGATCAAGAGTTCGATGGTTGCCGAAATCCAGTACAGCGGCGTCATGGGCGAGCACCTGCAGGCCTCGCTGCTCGATTACAACCAGATCAGCCCCAGTTACCTAACGGCTTTTGGTACGGTTCCCCAGAGCATCACCGTCCTGAACAGTTCGATTACCTCGGCTGCCGGAATCGCTTCGGGAGTAAAGCTCCCCTACCCCGGCTTTACCGGAACCGTCGCGCAGGCTCTGCGCCCCTACCCGCAGTACAACGTAATCGACACGTACGCCGGGCAGGGCGATCACAGCGGTCACTCCACCTATCACGCACTGCTTCTCAAGTTTCAGAAGCGACTCTCCGGCGGTCTGACCTTCCAGGGGTCTTATGCGTTCTCCAAGCTCCTGACCGACGCCGATTCGGCATGGGGAGGCGCTGGTGGTGGTCCGACGTATGCGGCCGATCAGTATGATCGCCGCCTCGAAAAGTCGATTGGCGGCTTTGATGTCACCCACGACTTCAAATTCTCGACTGTCTACGATTTGCCGTTCGGCAAGGGACAGAAGTATCTGACGAAGGGTCCCGCCTCGTGGGTTCTCGGCAACTGGCGCGTTTCCGGCATCTTCCTTTATGCGAGCGGCACGCCGGTCGCCGTGAGCACTTCGCTGGCTCTTCCGATCTATGCTCCTGGCGACTCGGGTTCCACTCGCGTTCCGGCGTACGTCACGTCGTACACCGGCTGGCAGCCGAACTTCGCCGGAGGGTTCGATCCGGGCAAGTACAACTTCTTCGTGCCATACGGGAGCGGGCCATTCCCGCTTCAGGGCTCGGGAACATCGCTGATCGGACTCGGAAACGAGACCCGCTACAATCCCAAGCTGCGTCTGTTCCCGAACCTGAACGAGAACATTTCGCTGACCCGAAGCTTCCCCATCGGGCCCGAAGGGTGGAAGACGCGCCTCGAATTCCGCGCGGAAGCCTTCAACGTGTTCAATCGCGTTCGCTTCGGTACTGGCAACACGCAGTTGCAAAGCCAGACCTTCGGCGTGCTGACCGGCGCCGGCAGTCAGATCAATACGCCACGTAACTTGCAGTTGGCGCTCAAGCTGTACTTCTGATTTGGACCTGTCAGCTTTCAGGTGAAAGTCCTGAGCCGACGGCGTTTCATAGATTGTTTTTCAGGGCCGCGCCTTCCCAAGGGAAGAACGCGGCCCTTTTGTCTCATAAGCAGGGCAGGTGACCGCGATGGAGCTGAAGCGCCGATTTGATGCGCCGGACAGAAGTCTCAGGCGGGCTCTCCTTTCGTGCGCGACAGTAATGCGCTCTCCAGCCGCCCAATCCAGTAGCTAGCGATATTCACTTTAACGCCTTAACAGGAAGCATTCGAGGGTCCATCCCACGGTTGTAAAGAATGCCGTCGATCCTACCCGGTGAGTAACCCTCATAGGGTTGCTTTGCGGCTGCACGCCGTTCACATCCGGACTTGGCGGCCTCTCGTCAACTAGGATCGCTTCCGAGCGCCGGCATCCTGCCTGCCAATTTTGAGACTCTCCTAATCTCGCCAGTTTGCATTACTGAGTTGAAAGCGAGCGCAAAAACTGAACCACGCTCCGCTTTTCGTCCGCTGAGAGATGAAGCGCGTGAAGCTCCGGATCCAACTGCGGATTGGCATTGCCGCCCCGATTGTAGTAATCAACCACCTCGTCAAGGCTTGTCAGACTGCCGTCGTGCATATACGGCCCGGTTCGCGTGACCTCACGGAGAGTTGGTGTCTTGAAATCGCCATGACCGGCGCCGAAGTCAGCGAACTTGCCGTCGCGCCAGGCGATACCGGTATTGTGTAGCCGTTCGTCGGTAAAATTCGGCCCGACGTGGCAGGCGATGCAATCGCCCTTGCCACGGAATAACTGTAATCCCGCCTGCTCGTCAGCCGAAAGGGCAGTGCGGTCGCCGTTGATGAATCGGTCGAATCGCGAATTGCCGGAGAGGATCGAACGGACGAAGCTCGCCAGCGCGCGGGAGATCTCCTCGGGCGCGAGATTGACGCGCGCAGAAGCTTCCGTAACGGGCAAGTCCATCTCATTGGGATCCTGGATCGGCAGTAGGACCTGCTCTTCCAGACTTGCCGTGCGGCCGTCCCAGAAAAAGAGGCGGCCGTAGCCGCGGTTGATGAGCGCTGGCGCGTTCCGCCGCCCCTTATGGCCGAACACACCCTCTGCGGTGGCGCGGCCGTCGGAATAGGCGCGCTCCGGATCGTGGCACGATACGCACGCAACTGAACCATCGCGCGAAAGGCGGCGGTCAAAGAACAACCGCCGCCCCAGTTCGATCTTTTCCGCGGTTAGAGGATTGTCCTCGGGCACTGGCATGTAAAGGTCCAGTCCGAGAGGAATCGTCACTGCGGCCGCGAGGAGCAGAAGCATTTACTTTCTTGCGGTCGAGACCGCTGAGAAGTTCTCGGTCACCCAAATTTCTGCCGGTTTTCTCGCTGGTAGGGCGGACCAGAATGCGGCCTGCTTTCCGTCCGGACTGGGGATGAACCCTCCGGCGATCTGATCAGGGCGGATCTCGAGCCTCTGAGGACTGGTCCCATCCACGGGAACCCGCCATATTTCCGATTTGGCCTCCTCTGGCGAACCCTTCTCTAAGCTCACGAAAAGCGAACGGCTGTCCGGCGCCCATGATACCGGCACAATCAATTGCGACGCAGGCCCGCTCATCAAGGTTCGTGGGTCGCCTCCGTCAACTGGAACCAGCAATAACGCACTGGATTTTTTTGCCGGATTGATTTCGCGGATCGCGAGATAGCGGGCGTCCGGGGAGAAGTTCGCGGATGTGATAGCGCCATGCTGTGTAACTTCACGAGGCGCGCCTCCGAAAGTGGGGATCATAGCCACGATTCCGGGTACCGTGGGTGTCGGTGGCCGTGTGGGTGGTCCAATGACAACATAGCGTCCGTCGTGGGAAAGGTTCACGGTGGCAAGCGGCGGCATATATTTTTGGCGCGTTAACTCCTTCTCTTCGCCGGACGCAAGATCGCGCTTCACAACAACCACCGAGCCATCCGCGCCCGGCAGCTCGTCGCTGTTTACCGTGGAGCCGGTGTTCATATAGTAGAGAGCGGTCCCATCGGGCGATAGCATCGCCCACCGAGGACGGTTTGACGGGGCCAGGAACGAAGTAGCGCCCGTTTGCGCGTCAATTCGGAAAATCCCAAACCCATGCCTATCTCCTTGCGCCCCGACGATAAAGGAGTTTGCGTCCGGCGCCCAGGTGAGGCACCAGAAAACGCCGCGACTGGGGGTGAAATTCGGTGCCGGCACCACTTCCCGGTTCTGGCCCGTTTCCATTGAGCGAATGCCGATCGCGACGTGGGAACCGCTTATGGAAACGTGTGCAAGCTGTTTTCCGTCAGGCGACCAGCTTGGGAGAAAATTGGTTCCGAGCAGAGACTGCACCGCAACAATCGGCTTCGCAAGAAATTTTCCCGTCGCGAAATCGAAAGGCGCGAGATTAAGATCCGGTGTAACCAGACCGGGATTGTAGATACCGGTATAAAGGGCGCCTGATGACGTCATCCCCATGAGGGTGGGTTCGCCGAAATCGCTCTTCAGCAATTGCGGCGGTCCCTGAGGTCTTCCGTCGGAGAAAGGAAGATCCCAAAGGCCCATGGATCCGCTGCGGTCGCTCGTAAAAATCAAACGCTTCCCATCCGCTGACCATCCCACGACTGACTCGCGGCTCGGACCCTCCACTGCGGGGATCTCCCGACTCCCATCAGTCGCAATTACAAAGACATCATTCTGATGAGTGCCATCGCCGGATGGAGCATCGTAGGCCAGGTATTTGCCATCAGGTGAAAAGAATGCAGCCGCGGGAAAATGCCAGCCGACAGACTTGAGAACACGAATAGAACCGTCTTCAACTGATACGAGAGCAAGCTGCGCGCTAAGGTCCTTGCGCTGCACAAAGACCGCTATCAATTTGCCGTCCGGTGACCAGGAATACGGCGAGATCCACTTCAGATCCTGGTTGACGACAAGGCGGCGCGGTTGCGGTACCGCTGTTCCATGGAGGGAAATCACACGCAGTTCCACGCCTGCATTGTTGCCGGCTTCCCAGGAGTACGCCAGTTGCTTACTGTCTCTGGAAAACGCTCCTTCCTCTGCGAATGCGCCCGATCCTCCGAATCGATCGTCGGCGGTGTCGGTCAAACGGCGCTCCGAGCCGCTGAGAACTTCGTGCACGAATAAGTTACCGTTGTCCGACCAATTGGTGTACGGAATGTACTGGCCGTCCGGGGAGACCTGTCCATACGAATCGGCTCCCTGAGGAAACGTCCAGACGCGCCGGGTAGAAATGGCACCGCCTTGCCTGGCGTCGGTTCGGCTCAATCGAGCGCGTGCGATCGCCGCTGTCTCGCTCTGGTCCCGGTACTCCCGAACCACCTGCTCATACGCCTTCTGCGCATCCGACTGGCCCATTTTTTCGTAGCACTCGCCGATATGCAGCAGCGCTCGCGCCGTCACGGAACGCTCCTGCGGATACGCCCCCAGGATTTTCTTGTACTGCTCGATGGCGCCTTTCAAATCGCCTTTGACCGTCTCCTGCTCCATGGCCGCGCGCAGCGCAACCTCGGCCTTGATCTCGGCCGCCAGGGTAATAGACACGATCGAGAGCGCCGCAAGCGCCGCCGCCATCTGCATCGTTTTTGTTCTCAATGTTCAGCCTCCTGGATGCAGTTTGCGATTCTCGCTTCAGGAGATCGGTAGCGTACGGTCAAGTTTTCGTCAATTCTCATTTTTCGAAACGGTAGCCCAGCCCGCGCACGCCGATCAGGAATCTCGGCTCGGCAGCCACGGGCTCGATCTTCTTCCGCAGGTTAAACACGTGCGTATCCACGGCGCGGTCGGTGATCGAAATGCCACGGCCCCAGGCAGCCTCGATCAGTTGGTCCCGGCTCAGAACGCGGCCGCGGTTGTCCAGGAAGATACGCAGCAGGCGAAGCTCCTGCGCGGTGATTTCGACCGGCTGGCCGGAACGCCGCAACTCGGCGCGTGCGAAGTCCACTTCGCAATCCCCAAAGCGGCAAACCGTCTCTTCTTCCGCAGCGCCGCGGCGCAGTTGGGCGCGGATGCGGGCCCGGAGTTCGCGCAGGCTGAAGGGCTTGGTGACGTAGTCGTCTGCGCCGGCGTCCAGTCCGACCACTTTCTCCGCCTCTTGCGCCAGCGCGGTCAGAAGGATGATCGGCGTGCGGACGCCCGCGCGGCGCAGCTCGGCGCAAACGTCGAACCCATCCACGCGGGGCAGCATGACATCCAGCAGAATTACATCCCAGGCGCCCGTCTTCCCCAACTCGAGGCCACGCTCTCCGTCCGCCGCTACGGCTGTCTCGTAGCCCTGGCGGCGCAGGTCTTCTTCCAGGCTCAGTACGATATCCGGTTCATCTTCGACGATCAGAATCCGCGCCATGCGTTATCCTCGCGCAGGCAGCACGAGACGGAATGTGCTGCCCTTGCCCTCCTCGGACTCCAACTCGATGGCGCCGCCATGCGCCCTTACGATGTGTGAAACGATGGCGAGACCAAGGCCGGTCCCCTTGATCCCGAGCTGCTTGGCCCTCTCGCCGCGGATGAATTTCCGGAAGATGTCTTTCCTTTCGCCGGCGGGAATGCCAATCCCGTGATCTTCGACGGCAATCGTCACACCGCCGTCAGACCCACCGACCGACACCCACACCTCGCGCCCGTTTTCCGAATACTTGATTGCGTTGTCCAGCAGATTCCACAGCGCGTGCGTGAGCGCGGCTGCGTCGGCGCGCAACGGCGGGGCCTTCTCGTCTAACCGGAGATGGATCGTAAAACCCTGCGCCGCAGGCTCGTTCTGGAAATCGGAAACCACTTGCGCGGCGATCGTGCCGGCATCCGCCGGCCGCAACTCGTAGGGCTTGCGGCCCAACTCCATTCGCCCGAAATCCAGCAGCGATTCCACCAGCCGATGCAGGCGCCCCGTGCTCCGGCCGAGCGCGGCATAAAAACGCTGGCGCCGCTCTCGGGGAAGGTCGTCGTTCTCCTCCAGCAGCTCGGTGATGTGCCGCAGGGATGTGAGAGGCGTGCGGAACTCATGCGACACGGCGGAAACGAAATCGGCCTGGAGGCGCGCCACGGCGAGCTCGCGTTGCACCACGCGCCAAAGCAGGTAACTGCCGCCGGCCAGCAGCAGCACGATGGCGCCAAGGCCAAGCGAGAGCAGTCCCCGCCTCTTGGATAGATCCTGGGACTGAAGAGCCGGATCGCTCGGACCGACGATGACGTTCCACGGCAAACCCGCCTCCGCGGTAGTCCGCCGGACTGCTTCCGATCCCGATACCGGCGGCCCGTCGGTCAATACGAGGCCGGAATCGGTGGTCAGGCTGACGGGCCCGCTCGCGCCTGCTCCGGCATTCTTCAACCACGCCCGCACAAGAGAAGGCGCCATTGCTACGGCGGCGATCTTTGCGCCATCCGCGCGCCAGAGTACGGTGACCGGCGCATCCACGGCTACGACGCGGCGGCCCGATGGATCCAGGTGGCCGGATTCCTCGCGCAGCCAATCGGCTGCTTCGGAGAGCGCCTTACGTTCGATCGGGACGGTCAGAGCATGGCCCGTCCATCGGCTGATCTGTGCCGCCGTGAGTTCCCAATCCGCACGTGTGAGCATCCATCGCCCCGCCAGAAAATCCGCCTGGAGCGACGCTGCTTCGCGAGCCAGGTCGGCCTTCCTCCCGGACTCATCAAGAATGGCGCAGATCGCGCGCCGGGCCTGGAGGTCCGCCGGGACATCGTCGATTGCAACACCGGATATCGCGGCCAGATCGCGATATGCCTGCAACGCCTCGCCGGTGCGCCCGCGGCTCCGGTAGACTCGGGCGATGCGCAGAAGAGCGCCCGCGCGGACGGACGGCTGTGGCGAGCGCGCCAGTTCCTCGTAACGGTTCAGCGCCGGCTCTGCCGCTCCTCGGAACTCGAACTTCTCTCCGTCCGCGAATCCGCGCGCATCGGCTTCCGGAGTGGGTGACGCACCCGTGAGCCAGAGAGCCCTTCCGGGTGGATCCGTATGCGCTTCGCCGGACGATACGACCATTCGCAAAGCGCCTTCGGGAATCGAGTGCGCGCCGGGCCATCGCTCCGCCTCCGAGAGCATCAGTCCGAGCGAACGTACAACCGCGTCGGCGCTGGTTTGCCGGCGTTCGAGATCGCGCTGTTTCCAGAGGTTGCGGTCCTGTTCGAGCAGTTGAACTCCCAGCCACACGAGCGTGACCGCGGGCGGGACCAGGACCGCCAGAAACAGCAGCGTCAACCTGCGGGAACTGCCGCTCCACGGGCGTACGGTACGCATGCGTCGTTACTTTATATCGGATCATTTCCCGGTCCACGATCGGACAAGCTTCTGTCAAGAGTCGGTTAAGAGTGAACCGGCGTTTCCAGGTTTTGCTATTCTTGCGCGGAAGAGGCTTCTACGACTCTTAAGAGCCGCTGAAGGAGAGAACTCACGCGCCTGATTCCGACGCTGCCGAGCGCTTTGCCCGGAAGTCGGCTCGCTGGAACCGCAGCCGCAGTTCGCCTTTAAAACAACTCTTGATGAAAGTGATACTCGCTATAATCGGCAACACCCGATGACCCCGGAGCAATGGGAATCCGTCCGTGAGTTGTTCCATGCAGCGCTCGACCTAGGCGAGGACGACCGTTCTCGATACATTCAAATGCGATGTCATGATGCGCTCGTCAGGGCAGAAGTGGAGAGTCTGCTCGGAGCGTTGCCGGACGTAAGTCCGGTGGACGCGCCGGTTCACCGGGGGGCAAGACAGGCAATCGAGTTTGCGTTTGCCCACAGCTTCCATGCCGCCGTTCCGGGCGATCTGGTGGGACATTACGAGATCCGCGAACTGATCGGATCGGGCGGTATGGGACAGGTTTACCAGGCGCACGATCGGCTGCTCAAACGCGATGTGGCGCTCAAGCTCCTGCCTGGCGAGTTCGCAGCGGATCCCGAACGCATGGCCCGGTTGCAGGCCGAGGCAGAGGTGCTGGCATCGCTCAACCACCCAAACATCGCACAGATTTATGGCATCGAAGACGGCGCCCTCGTCATGGAGCTTGTACCAGGAAAGGCGCTATCCGGCCGGTTTCCCCCAGCTATTGCCGTCGAGTATGGAGCCCAGATAGGGGTGGCCCTCGAATATGCGCACGCGCGGGGCGTCGTTCA
The DNA here is from genome assembly GCA_035262625.1 of Bryobacteraceae bacterium. Classification (GTDB taxonomy): domain Bacteria; phylum Acidobacteriota; class Terriglobia; order Bryobacterales; family Bryobacteraceae; genus BOG-234. The sequence continues at coordinate 30,373 of DATFSM010000158.1, read as the reverse complement.
TCGTGATCTGAAACCAGCCAACATCATGGTCACAGGCGACGGTGTGGTGAAGATTCTCGATTTCGGATTGGCGCGCGTGACTCGCAAGCCGGCAGATTCGCCAGTTGGAAACGGTTCCGGTTTCGGCACAACCACCCATCCGGGCGGAATTGCGGGAACGCCTGGGTACATGAGCCCGGAACAAGCCATGGGTCAACCGCTCGACAAGCGTACGGACGTCTGGTCGTTTGGCATTGTGCTCTGGGAAATGTTGACGGGCGAGCGGCTGTTCACGGGGATTGCCGATGCGCTCGAAGCCCCGATTCGTTTCGGTAAACTGCCTCGCGAAACGCCGCCGGCGGTCCGCGATCTTCTCGCCCGGTGTCTTGAGCGCGACCCGGAGAGAAGGCTGGCGGATATCGGCGAGGCAAAGCTTATTCTCCGCAAAGCGGCGGGCAATGATTCCGGCCCGAAACGGCCACTCGCGTTTCTTTCCTCTCGAAGAGTGCTTTGGGCCGGATTGTTTGTCGTAATCCTTACGCTCGCTGCAACGGTTATCACGCGGAACGAACGGTCCACCAACCATTTATCGTTCCAGAATCGTGATTGGATAATAGTCGCCCAATTCGAGAATGAAACCGGTGAAAAGCAGCTGGATGGGACGATGGAATTCGCAATCCAACGCGAGCTGAGTCAATCGAGTTACGTCAATGTAGCGCCGCCGGAAAGGATTCGCGATGACTTGACACTCATGCGTGAGAGCCCGGACGCAACGCTTAGTGAGAACCTGGCCCGGCAAGTGGCTATGCATGATGACGGTATAAAAGCCGTACTGACAGGTACCGTCCAGAAGTTTGGAGTGCGGTATGTAATCGCCTTGCGTATCTTCAATCCGACCACCGGAAATATAGCGACCTTAGACAAAGCGGGAACGGCAGCGGAGCTACCGGAGATCGCACGCACGCTTTCGATAAATTTACGCCGTAAGCTCGGAGAGCCCGACAACCGCTTCCCGGCACGTCCAGCGTTGGAGAGAGTCACAACCCCCTCCCTTGCTGCACTCCACATCTTCAGTTCCGCGATGGGCCTCGTGAACCAGAGAAAGTGGTCCGCCGCAGCCGTCCTGCTCGAGGAGGCTACACGCGAGGATCCGCGGTTCGCGCTTGCGCACATCTATGCGGCGCACGCGTACGCGAACATAAACCAAAACGAGCAGGCGGCGTCCCACTTTCGGGCGGCGTTCCAATTGGCTTCGGGCGTATCCGCTCGCGAAAGATTGTTCATCCTCGGCAGTTACTACTCATTCCTGAAGGAGGACCGTAGGGCGGTGGCCGCTTACGAAGCCTTGCTCCAGCTCTATCCAGATGATTTCTGGGGCGCGAACAACGCCGCCGCCGCTTACGCTCGTCTCGGCATGCGCAAAGAAGAGATGAGCGCATATGAGCGGATTGTGGCGGCTCGTCCCGCCGCCGCTGGTCCATGGGACCTTGCGTTGTGGTGGTACTACAAACGAGACGAGCCTGACGAGGCGAGGAGTCGTCACTGGAAATCCGCCCTGCTACGCAGTCCGCTATCGAGCAACCCATGGGCTCGATCTCTGATTGATACAGAACCGGTCGCAGACCAGTGGCGGAACGGCGATGTGAAGGGCGCTGCCGAGTTGTTAGCTCGCGTGAGCGCGCAAGCTGAGTCGCGGGGCCCAGATCGCTATAAATTCTTTCTGTCCTCCGCCAACCTCGTTCTCGGAAGGGCTGAGGCAGCCCGAGTACTTTGCGATCACGTCACCAATCGCGCCACGCAGAGCGAATGCTTCCTTCGTGTGGCGTATGTACGTGGCAACCGCGACCTCGCCAACGCGCAATTACTCGACTTGCGCAAGACCGGTCCGACAAGCGACGGACGCGCCAGCGACATTATCATCGCGACCTGGTACGGCGAGACCGCTTTAGCGCAGCGATGGATCTCCGAAGGACTCGAGTTTATGAGACCCATACTCATGGGCCATCCTGAAAAGGCCATGGCGCCGGTTCCCAGAGCAGACGGGCCGGAGTACACCTACCTCTGGTATCGGCTTGCAGCGGCGAATGTTCTTGAGCGGAGAGGCAAGCTAGCGGAAGCGATCGAGATGATCGGTCCTGAGATCTCGCCTAATGCCGTCTCCCTCCTCGAAGGATGGACCTGGCCCCAGTGCCGCCTTAAGCTGGCCGAGTTGTATCGAAAGCAGGGGCGCAGGCATGAGGCAGCCGAGGTTGAAAGCGAAGTCCGCCGATACCTATCACAAGCCGATTGCGAACTTCCGGCCATCGCGCTTCTTCGGTCCCAGCGGTAAAATCGGACCACAGTCAGAAAGCTCGACTCCGGGCTTCGGAGTACTCGGGATATTCGCGCGGCTCGACACGATGCTCCCGTCCATCCCTCCCGAGGGGTTCAGAGGACCTCAGAAAGTCGCGTTGCTGCCCGGAGCACGGCTCATTCCGGCGGAATTCGCGTCCGCAGGTCGGGATTTGAACTTTGTTGTATACCGTCAGATCACCAATCGGTGGAACATTTTTCAGATCCCCCTGCGGTGAGCAGGCGGCCCGAGGCGCCGCCGCAGCCAGGCGCGCGCGAGCGCCCAATCCTTGTCGGCAGTGCGCGGAGACATGCCCAAAACGCCTGCGCACTCCTCAAGGGAGAGGCCTCCGAAAAAGCGTAATTCGACCAGTTGTGCCTGGCGTGGAGCGATCGCGGCGAGTTCGTCCAAAGCCACATCGACGTCGAGAGTCTCCGGGTTCAATGCTTCTTCGGCGATATCAACTGCTTCCAGATCGAACCGAATGCCACCACGCTTTAGAGCCCCCTTGGATCTGGCATGCTCGACAAGCACGTTGCGCATCACCCGCGATGCGACTGCGAAGTAGTGACTGCGGTCGTTCCACTGGATGCCCGCGGCTCCGATCAAGCGCAGATGCGCTTCGTTAATGAGGGCAGTAGTCTGCAGCGTCTGAGCTTTTGATTCGAACCGCATGTAACGAGCCGCGATTTTTCGCAATTCGCCATCGACGATCCGGAGGGCGGATTCGCCTGCAGTCCGATCGCCGTTTGCAAAGCGCCGCAGAAGCGCCGTGAGGTCGCCGACCGGCTGAGGATCCTGATTCCGTTCCATCGGGGAATTTTCCTGTGCGCCTTTTTCCGCTGAACAGCGCTATCCACTTTGACAGACCAAAAACGTAGGAGCAAGTGCGGGAATCAGGCCGCCTTAAATTGCAGCCGAAGGAGAGCACTATGAAGACAACGCTGATTATCTTTTTACTGGCATTCTCGATCCAGAGTGGACGGGCGCAGAAGGGCCAGCCGTGCACGGACCCCGGCGTTCAATGGGTGATTAACCCCCTTTATGTGGACGGTACGACGGCGGCAATCCAGGGCGACGGGTCGCCTTATGTCAACGGCGAACCCGGAGTTGAAGCCGTCATCAACGTGTGCAGCGGGACCACCGATGCTACGCTGCTACTGACCAAGCCCCGGACACTGAGCTTCAGCTTTGCAGGTATCCTGGCGACGAACTCGGCGACGCCATCCTGGGCTCTCAGTGGCAGCACGGAAACCGGAAAGGGTCTCAATGTCCGGAACATCTTCTTCGTTCCTCCCGGGCTCACACGCAACGATGAGTATACGTTTTCAACACGATTTGGAACAAATGTCCCGGTACCCGGCAGTCCGGCCTTCCGGATGCTGAATCCTTCGCCCGACGCCCCATCCACCGGCGTGGGAGACTTAGCTTCGGAGAACCTCCCGTACACTGACTCTCTGGTCATCGTGCACCACTGTCCGGCCGGCGCAAATACCGCAACGTGCCCCGACATTACTTTTGAAACCTGGACTGCCTATCCCGATCCGAATCCCACCGCAACGGGCCCCGGACAGACCGGCACTCCGATCGCCCAGGTCGGGACTTTACTGGTTACATCGAAGGATACGATGGTCAACGCGGGGGAGTTCAGTATGCCATTCCTGTTCACCATTTCGCTGCTGAAGTGACAGGGCCATGGCTTCGATGCATGGTCCGGCACAGCGGACAAGTTTCTGTCAGGAGTCGGTTATGAGTGAGTCGGCATTTCCAGGTCTTGCTCTTATTGCGCGCAGAGAATTCAACGACGCTTAAGAGTCCAGGAAAGAGAGGATTTATCGACAATGCTGCGTCGTATCGTGATGGTCAGCCTCGCCGTGATTGTTCTAGAGGTTGCCGCACAGGTGCCGCGCGCCGCGTCAACCTTGACTGTATCTGCACGCGTTGACCACGTGGATGTGGCTGGCCGCGAGCCCATGGTGGTTGAGCATCCCGACGGCTCACTGTTTGCCGCAGCCTACGGCAATCCGCCTCGCCCCACGCTTTGGAAAAGCTCCGATCATGGCGCTACATGGACGCGAGTGGATGTGGGCGCCGAGGCGGATGGCGCCATCGGGAACTCCGACGTTGCTCTCGCTATTGCGCGCGATGGCACGCTTTATTTCGCCAACCTGCTGTTTGATCGCGACAGGAGGGAAGGCTCGCAGGTCTCGGTCGCGGTGAGCCGGGATGTCGGCAAGACATGGCGGTGGAGCGTACTCACCAAGGAGCGATTCGCTGACCGCCCTTGGGTGGGTGTAGCCCGGAACGGTGTTGCGCACGTGGTCTGGAGCGATGGCACAGGCGTGCACCACGCAGTTAGCAGCGATCGTGGTGTTAATTGGTCGGAGCGGCCACGGGTTTTATCGACCGGCGGTTCCAGCCATCTGGCTGTGGGGCCAGGCGGGGAGCTTGCCGTGCGTGTCTCGCCGCTCTATGCTGCGGGCTCGAGGTTCGCGCCCGCAGTGGACCAAATCGCTATCAGTACGGATGGCGGCGAGTCTTGGCAGGACCGTACAGCTCCCGGCGAGCACAAGTGGAGTGAAAACCTTCGAACATTCCCGCCTCGCTGGGTTGAACCGCTCGCCTGGGACGCGAGCGGTGGGCTCTACTCTTTCTGGACAAATGCAGAGGGTCTTTGGCTGGCCCGTTCGGAGAATCGCGGTGAATCCTGGACCACCTGGAATCTGGCTAAGAGCGAAGAGCCCGCCTACTTTCCCTATCTCATCGCGCGCAGACGCGGCGAACTGGCCGTCTCCTGGTTCTCAGGACGCGATGCCAGCTTGCGGCTTCATGTGGGAGAAATCGACGCTACATCGCGCGACAAACCCCGTCTCCTGGAGGCTGAGCCGGTCCTCCTCGATAGCTGGAGCCGTGGCAATCCGCCGGCGCGTAATACTGCCGGCGAGTACGTCGGCGTCACATTCCTGAGCAATGTTGGAATCGGCGCGGTAACCCCGATCTTTAACCCGGCGGAGAACCGATTCGGCTTCACTTGGTGGCGGTTCGAAGCTCACTGACGTCTTCCCGATTAACGTTTGGATAGGAGCATCTTCGTGCTCGGCCAAAAGAAGACGCTGGTCCGTTCCGAAATTCTTGCAAACTGAATCTCCGCTCCCACCAATGACATAGACCCGCCTCCAGCTGTCTTCGGCGCAAACATCCCCTACCCTCACGTCAGGACAGGACGCTACGCCGTGCTCGGGATACCCGAAGGCCCACCGTCCTACTTACCGTCAATTCCCGGACGCTGTTCCGGCATTTATCTTCGAAAGGATTCACCATGGCATCTCCAGCTCAGTGCGAAGCCAACCGCGCCAATGCTCAGGCAAGCACCGGCCCGTCCACCGCGGCAGGCAAGTCCGCCTCCTCCCGTAACGCCACGAAATTCGGCCTCTTCGCAACCAACAACTGCATTCTCCCTGGCGAAGAGCTCGAATACGACACTCTCTGCAAACGTCTGTGGCTCGAACTCGATCCCGTCGGCGCGCTCGAAGAAGCCACTGCCGCCGAATACGTCCGCGCGGTATGGCGCCTGCGCCGCTGCGCGATGGCTGAAGAACGGCTGGGCTGGCGATCCGAGTGGATGCAACAGGACAGCAACGCCCAGCGCCAGGAAGATCTGCCGCCCGCAGACCCGGCCATCAACCAGGACACCATGGCGGCGCAGGCCTCGGTCGATCGCGCTCGCGCTCAGGCGCAGAACTCCATGCGCCGCGCCAAAGCTGAACTGGACAAACTCCAGGCCACTCGCTCGACGCGGACGATCTCGCAAAACGAACCCAATTCCGACGCCCGCTCATCGGAGGACGAGGCTGTTCTTCAAAACGAAGCCGTTTTACAAGACGAAGCCAATTCGCCCGTCCTGCCCAACCAGATCGGCCCGCCCAAACCGATCGCTCCTCCGAGGTCGCACTCGCCACGCAACGTTCCGTGCCCCTGCGGATCCGGTCTGACCGCCCTGATGTGCCGCTTCGTCTACCGTCACGCCGAGGCTGAAACTGAGGTACGCGACCAGCAGCCGCCGGAAACAGCGCTCGAAGTCGCGGCTTAACTTTAGGGTGCGCCAGGCGCGCGTTCAATCGCGACGTCCAGATAGCGGCGGATGAATGGCCGGTTCAGATCCTCTTCGCTATGGAACGTGACATGCCGAATCGATTTGCCGTTGCCGGCAAGCACTCGGTCCGGGTCTGGAAGGCTGGCGCCTTGGTTGAACCCGAGGTTCACATGGCTGCTGTAGGTCACGACGTGGCAGAAGCCGTCTTTGATCGGCTTGCCAGTGAAAGAAAATGCGATTCCGACCGCGTAGCCTCTCGAAAACGACTCTTTGGCGGTCGGAGCCTCCTCCAGAACTAATTCGCGCAGCGCAAGAGCCAAACGCGACACGTGCGGATCGTACCGCGCAAGATATTCCAGCAACTGGGGATCGGGCGGCCGTTTTGTATACATGATCAACTGGCCTCGGCGATGCGTATCAATGAACCGCCAGGAATCAGGTCCGGCCGCCGCTGTTTGAGCGCCAATCCGACGCTGCGCCGGAGCATTCGGGAATGCTCTCGCGCCACGGCCTCCGCCCGAGACCCTTCGCGGTTGGCGATGGCTTCGCAGATTGCGAGGTGCTGTGAATTCGAAAGGATCAGCGCCTGAGCCACGTCGCGCGATTCCGCCTCTGAAGTAACAAAGCAGTTGGGCGAAGCGAAAGGCAATGCGAGCGCACGGTCGATGGCCCTCCGCAGCATGGCGCTTTTGGCCAATTGGTAAAGATGCTCGTGGAGTCGAGCGTTCAACGGCACATACCGCGCGATCAGATCGATACCGGCGCGCTTCCGTCCGAGCAGCTTCTGAAGCCGCTCCACACAGTCGAACATGACCGACAACTCCTGCTTCGATTCCAGACGTTCCGCGGCAAGACGCGCGGCAGTCCCCTCGAGAACGCCTCGCAACTCGATCGCGTCGAGAGTGTCCTGAACGCTGAATTCGCGCGCCGCATAACCGACCGTCGGGCGGCTTTCCAGGAATCCTTCATTCTCCAGTCGCGCGAGCGCCATCCGCAGAGGAGTCCGCGAAACGCGCAGGCGCGCCGCGAGCGGCACCTCAAGAATGCGCTCGCCGGGACGAAAATCGCCTCTCAGAAGCATCTCGCGGAGATCCAGCAGGGCACGCAAGGTCTGAGAGTCATTCTGTGAGATTTTCGCGGCCATGCTTTCCCTCAGTCCAGCCGATTGTATACAATTTCAATTCCTGAAAGGAGTTCGATGAAGACCATTCTCGTTGCTGGGGCGGTTTTGTGCGCCCTCGTTCCTTTGTACGCGCAACCGCCTGCCGGAGGAAGAGGAGGCGGACGCGGTATGTTCGGCCTGCCCGGCGTCAAATCGCCTGAGGTTTCATCGGACGGCCGAATCACCTTCCGGCTGCGCGCCCCGGACGCGCATGACGTGGCCGTAACGCTGAACGGCCGCGTCGCAATGACTAAGGACGATCAGGGCGTCTGGTCCGTGACCACGCAGCCGATGCAGCCGGATTACTATCCCTACAACTTCTTAGTGGATGGCGTCAGCATTTCCGATCCGGCGAACCCAATGGTGAAGAGCATCGTGACCGGCGGCTTTCAAAGCTTCGTTCACGTCCCGGGCCCCTCGTCCCTCAGTTGGGAACTCAACGATGTGCCCCACGGCGTGGTGAACCACCACTTCTACAAATCCGCCATCATCGGCGACCAGCGCGATTTCTACGTGTACACGCCGCCGAACTACGATCCGAGCGGAAAGACGAAGTACCCGGTGCTTTATCTGATCCACGGATTCACGGATGACGCCAGCGGATGGACTACCGCCGGCCGCGCCAATATCATCCTCGACAACCTGATCGCGCAAGGCAAGGCCAAGCCGATGATCATGGTGAATCCTCTGGGTTACGGTACCCCGAATCCGGACACAAATCTCGGCGCGGTGATGGCCAATCCCCAGAAGCAATTTCAGGATGTCTCGCGCGCGCTTCTGGAAGAGGTGATGCCGATGGTTGAGAGTCAATACCGCGTCGCGACGGATCGCAATTCCCGGGCCATCTCCGGCCTTTCGATGGGAGGCGCCGAGACGTTCTACATCGGACTGAACCATATCGACAAATTCGCTTATGTGGCGGGCATGAGCAGCGCGTTCGTTATGTACCCGCGGCCCGCCGGAAGCGCGCCACCTGCAGGTGGCGGACGCGGCCAGCAGCAGCGCATGGAACCCGCCACATTCGACAACGTGTTTCCGAAACTGGACGCGAAAGCCGCTTCGCAGTTGAAACTCCTCTATGTGGCGTGCGGAACGGAAGACGGCCTGATCGGCGTGAATCGCGACTTCAAGGACTATCTGAAATCGAAAGATATCGCTTATACCAACATTGAGACGCCTGGCGCCCACACGTGGATGGTGTGGCGGAGGAATCTGACGGAAATCGCGCCTATGCTGTTCCAGAACAGCGCAAAGCGCTGATGAAACCGTTTCAGCTTGCCCCGGCGGCGCTGCTGGTTGCCGGCTTCGCAAACGCGGCGACGATTTCGGAAGCGGACTGCTCTGCCGCGAAACTCGGCTCGGGTATTCCTGCCTCCGCGATCGGCGAGCCGGTATCGGCCGTAACGCTGAACGCGCCGGTATGGAACGGCGCGTACTGCACGGTCGAAGGCTCCATCGCGCCCGTGGACAAAACGGGCGTCACGCCGCCGATTCGGTTTCGGGTCTTACTCCCCGCCTCATGGAATCAGCGAACCGTGCAATTGGGAGGGGCCGGAATGAACGGGCGTATTCCGGACCTCACCATCGCGCCGAATATTGTGGTCGGCGCAAAGCTGCCCGAGCGCGGCTACGTCACATACGCAAGCGACTCCGGTCACGACGGAAATCCGCGGGAGGTCGGCTGGGCGCTGAGCGATGAAGCGATCCGCAATCTCGGCTATCTGCAACTGAAGAAGACGCACGATGCGGCGATGATCGTCGTGCAGCGCATGTATGGCATAAAGCCGCTTTACAGCTATTTTCTCGGAACATCCCAGGGCGGTCGCGAAGCGCTGACAGTCGCGCAGCGATATCCGGCGGATTACGACGGAGTGGTCGCCAATGTTCCGATCGTGGGTTTCTCGACCCTGATGCTCGCGCCCGAACTGATCCGCATACAGGAGAAATCGCTCGCCAATTGGGTCACGCCTGCGAAGGTCAACGCGATTCGCGGCGAATTTATCCGCCAGTGCGACAAACTGGACGGACTGGCGGACGGTGTAATCAACAACTACATCGCCTGCCGGGCGATATTCGCGTCACGCACGGTGAATCCCTGGGCGTCGAAACGCTGTCCCGGCAACCTCGATCCCGATCCGAAAGATACAAGCGCCGCGGCATGCCTTACTGATGGCCAGGTCGAGACGCTCCGTCTCGTTTACAGTCCCTATCGATATTCCGCGCCGCTCGCCAACGGCGTGAAATCGTTCGGGATGTGGACCCCGAATACCGATCCTTCGGGAAGCGGCCTCATTCTGGGAACGCGCTTTCGAGGACAGGAAGGCGCGGCGCCGGACGCGCCGAACCATGCTCATCTCGGCGTCCTGGGCGTGACCGGATTTCTGATGCGGGATCCTGCGGCGAACCCTCTGGACTACGTGGAAGGCGGCCCGCTCAGCGCACGACGTCAGCAACTTTCCGAGTGGCTCGATTCCACTAATCCGGACCTGACAAAGTTTGCCGACAGAGGCGGCAAACTGATTGTCACGATCGGAACGAACGACACGCTGGCTTCGCCCGGCGCCCAGCTCGACTATTACGAGTCGCTCATGAACCGCAGGAGCGCGGCAAAGCTGGAGCGCTTTGCGCGCCTGTTCGTTCTGCCGCAGACGAACCACGGGCTCATGGGCTCGAACTATGGAGTCGACGGCGACGGCAAATCCATCCCCGTGGCTCCGATTCCTAACGCCTACGATCGGTTTTCGTTGCTCGTCAATTGGGTAGAGAACCACAAAGCGCCCGATCACCCCACAGTGACTGCGGGAGAACGCAGCATGCCGCTCTGCGCATACCCGTCGTATCCGAAGTACGTGAGTGGCCCGGCGTCTAACGCGAGTTCCTATACATGCGCGACGGAGCGCGCTTCACGCTGATGAATTCACTGGTCAGTCTCACGATTCAGGAAGATGCGGCTGTCATTCGAATTGATAATCCGCCGGTAAACGCCCTGAGCCCCGGGGTTCCCGAGGGCATCGTAGCCCGGATCGCCGAGGCGGAGAGCGATCCGGCCGTTCGCTTCATCGTCGTGATGGGAGCGGGCGCCACCTTCATCGCAGGCGCTGATATCCGCGAACTGGAAAACGCGGCATGGAACAGGCCGGCGAACCTCCCGAACCTTCACGGCGCGCTGGCCCGGATTGAAAACTGTCCCAAGCCGGTGGTCATGGCCATCCACGGAAACGCCCTCGGAGGCGGCCTTGAAGTGGCGATGGCCGGGCATTACCGTGTGGCCACGCGCGATGCGCAGGTGGGACAGCCCGAAGTGAATCTGGGAATCATCCCCGGAGCCGAGGGCACCCAGCGGCTGCCTCGTCTGGCGGGAATCCAGAAGGCGATCGAGATGTGCGTGACAGGAAAGCCCATCAAAGCCCCCGAAGCGCTCGAAGCCGGGATTCTCGACAGCCTGGTTGACGGAGATCTGGCGGACGGCGCGATTGCCTTTGCGCGCGGCGTTTTGGATCGGCCGTTGATCCGAACCAGCGATCGGACCGAAAAGTTGGGCGCTGCGGAATCGAAGGGGCATGACTTGGCGCGGAAAATCCGGCGCGGCCAGACCGCCCCGCTCAAAGCCGTGGACGCGGTCGAAGCTGCGGCGAGTCTTCCCTTTGAGCAAGGCTGCCGCCGAGAACGCGAATTATTCGACGAATGCCTGAAGGGCCCGCAGTCACGGGCGCTCATCCATGCGTTTTTCGCCGAGCGCGCTGCCTCGAAGATTCCCGGCGTGCCGAAAGACGCGCCCACCATCATGCCCAAAACAGTCGCGATAATCGGCGCGGGAACAATGGGCGCCGGAATCGCGATGGCCTGCGCGAACGCCAGCCTCGATGTCCGCATAAAAGACGTGAGCGATAAGGCTCTCGACTCCGGCGTGAAGAACATCCGCCGAAATTACGAGTCCTCCGTCAAAAAGGGCCGTTTCACCCCCGAAGCCGCCGAACAACGAATCGCGCGCATTCGGCCGCAACTGGATTATTCCGGCTTCGAAACAGCCGATCTGATCGTCGAGGCCGCCTTCGAGAACCTCGAACTCAAGAAAACGATCTTCGCCGAACTGGACCGAATCGCGAAGCCCGATTGCATACTCGGCACCAACACTTCAACGCTCGATATCGATGTGATCGCGGCTCAGACGGCGCGTCCTGAATCCGTTGTGGGTCTTCACTTCTTCAGCCCCGCGAATGTGATGCGCCTTCTCGAGATTGTGCGGGGCAAGAGAACCAGCCCGGCGATTCTCGCCAGTTCGCTTGCCCTCGCGAAGAAGCTCTCGAAGGTCGGAGTGGTCGCAGGCAACTGCCCCGGCTTCATCGGCAACCGGATGCTCTTCCCCTATATGTACGAGTCGCAGTTCGTTGTGGAAGAAGGCGCGACTCCCGAACAGGTCGATCGGGCGCTGACCGGCTTCGGCATGGCCATGGGAATCTTCGCGGTGGACGATATGGCCGGTATCGACGTCGCCTGCCGCGTGCGTGAAGAGCTGAATCAATTCAGCGAACCCGGCGCGCGCAAACCACTGGTTCAGCCGTGGCTCTACGCGCAGGGCCGCTATGGCCAGAAAACCGGAAAGGGCTGGTACACCTATGGCTCGGACCGGCAACCCGTGCCGGATCCCGAAGTCAACGAGCAGATCCGGTCCCTCGCCCGAGAAGCCGGTGTTGCGCAGCGGACGTTCACCGATCAGGAGATCATTGAGCGCACGCTATACGCGCTGATCAACGAAGGCGCCCGCCTTCTCGACGAGGGCTTCGCGCTCCGTGCTTCCGACATCGACGTGGTCTATATCAACGGCTACGGATTCCCCGCCTGGCGCGGCGGCCCGATGTTCTTTGCCGATCAGACCGGCCTTGACAACGTCCTCGCCTCTGTCCGACGCTTCCACGCGGCATTCGGCGACCGCTGGAAACCCGCGCCGCTGCTCGAACGGCTTGCGCGAGAGAGTTCGACCTTTCGCGAGCACGACGCAGCCCGACGGATATGAAACGTCCGGTTCGCGAATCGGGCGTGCTTCCCGCGGCGGCAGAGTTCGATTATCGTGACGACGGCTCGATATACGTGCGCTCGCCGAGGCCGCTCGGGCCATATCCCGCGAAAATAACGGAGCGCCTGGAATTTTGGGCTGAGCGTGCCGGAGACAGGACGTTCCTCGCGCAGCGCGGACCCGACGGACAATGGCAGCGCCTTACGTATCGGGAGGCCCTCACGCGCGTCCGGCGAGCGGCCCAGGGACTGTTGGACCGAAATCTTTCGGCGGAACGCCCCATCGCAATCCTGTCCGGTAACAGCATCGAACACGCGGTGTTCGCCCTCGCGGCGCTCTATACAGGCGTTCTCTACTCTCCCATCGCGCCTGCTTATTCACTCGCTTCGACCGATTTCACCACGCTGCGGGAGATTTGGGACACTCTTCGGCCGGCGCTGGTTTTCGCGGAAAGCGCTGCCTTTGACCGGGCGATTGAAGCGGTTGCGCCGGAAGGGGTAGAACGGATCTCCTCGTGCACGGCTCTGGAATCCGCGGATGCTGGCCCCGCGGTAAATTGTGCTCACGCCAAAGTTGGGCCTGACACAGTCGCGAAAATCCTTTTCACGTCCGGTTCGACTGGTCATCCGAAAGGCGTCATCAACACGCAACGCATGTTGTGCTCGAATCAGGAAATGATCCGGGCGGCGTTGCCCTGCCTCGCCGAAGAGCCGCCGGTGCTCTGCGACTGGCTGCCCTGGAATCACACCTTTGGCGGCAATCACAACTTCGGCATCGCGCTCTTCAATGGCGGAACGCTTTACATCGACGAAGGACGGCCAGCAGCGAATCAATTCGCGCGAACTATCGAGAATCTGCGCGAGATCCCAACCACCGCATACTTCAACGTGCCTAAGGGATACGAAATGCTCGTCTCCGCCTTGCGCGACGACGAGACGCTTCGCCGGACGTTCTTCAGCCGCGTGCGAATTGTCTTCTACGCCGCTGCTGGTCTGCGCCAGAAGGTCTGGGACGATCTGCAGGATCTCGCGTATCAGACCTGCGGCGAGGAGATCCTGATGATCACGGGTCTGGGATCGACCGAGACTGGCCCCGCAGCGGTCTTCACGAGCCGCGAAGGCGCTTCGGCCGGGCGCATTGGCTTACCTGTGCCGGGCGTTGAACTCAAAGTCGCGCCGGTGGGCCAGAGACTGGAAGCGCGCGTCAGAGGGCCGAACGTCACGCCGGGTTTCTGGAACGACGATGTCAGAACGAGAGCCGCCTTCGACGAAGAGGGCTTCTATCGAATGGGCGATGCGGTCCGCCTGGCCGACGCGTCCGATCCGCTACAGGGCTTTCTTTTCGAAGGCCGCATAGCAGAAGATTTCAAGCTTTCGACGGGAACATGGGTCTGCGTGGAATCCGTTAGGTCCCGGCTTCTGAGCCACTTCGGCGATACGCTCCAGGACGCCGTCATCGCGGGCCCCGACCGGCACTACGTTTCCGCCCTTGTATTTCCGGCGCGCCGCGCGAGTCGCGAAGAACTGCAGAATCTTCTGAACGAATTCGCATCCGGAAGCACGGGAGTGTCCACATGCGTTGCCCGCATTCTCCTGCTGGGCGATCCGCCCTCGGCGGACGCCCGCGAGGTAACCGCGAAGGGCAATCTCAATCAAAAGGCCGTTCTCGAGAACCGCGCAGCGCTGGTTGAGGAACTGTACGCGGAACCGCGTTCGCCGCACGTCATCGAGGTCACAGAGGAAATCAGCAAATGAACACAGCCGCGCTCAAAGCGATCGACGTTCACGTGCACATCGAGCACACCGGAAAGGATTCGGCTGCCGACGCCGCCGCGAAGAAATATTTCGGCGACACGGGCGCGGCGCGGGAGCCGGATCTGTTGGCCCAATACTACCGGGACCGTGGCATTGGGTGCGTCGTTTTTCCGGTAGACGAGCGCCTCACGGGCAGGCCCGCCGTCTCAAACGATTCCGTAGCCGAGTTCGCCGCCGCCAATTCCGATATTGCGATCGCCTTCGCCAGTATCGATCCAACGCGGGGTCCCGAAGCGGTCCGCGAAGCGCGGCGTCTGGTTGCGACCGGGAACATCCGCGGACTGAAACTGCACCCGCCCCTGCAGCAGTTCTTCCCTAACGATCCCATCGCTTATCCGCTCTATGAGGTTTTCGCCGAAGCGAAACTGCCGGTTCTTTTCCACACCGGTCACAGCGGAATCGGCACGAATATGCCAGGTGGTGGCGGAATTCGCCTGAAATACGGAAATCCGATGAATATCGACGATGTGGCAGTTGATTTTCCGGACCTGCCAATCATCATGGCGCACCCTTCATTCCCCTGGCAGGATGAAGCGATCTCAATCTGTCTTCACAAGCCGACGGTCTATATCGATCTCTCCGGATGGTCGCCAAAATACTTCTCGCCCACTCTCGTTCAATACGCGAACACGCTGCTGAAACATAAAGTCCTGTTCGGTTCGGACTACCCGCTGATCACGCCCGATCGGTGGCTCGCGGATTTCGAAAAAATCGCGATCCGAGATGAGGTCCGGCCGATGGTCCTCAAGGAAAATGCGATGCGGCTTTTCGGTTTCGCTGGCGTTTGACAAACGTCGGCCATCACCATTGTCGCTTTTACTTTAATTGGCGTTTTGTCGAGTGAGACTTTTGTTTTAGAATTTCAACTGATCTAAAGAGTTCGTCAATAACAAGAAGATCAAGGAGGATGGGTTGAGAATTCGCTCTTCGTTTGTGGCTGTTGCGGGCTTGGCGCTGTTTTCGTCGGCGCCATTTTTGGAAGCTCAGGTTTCACGGCGCGTCCCACAGATTACACAGCCGGTGTCGGAGGCAAGGCTGGTCACGCTGCAGGGCAACACCCGCAAAGAAGCGATCACCGCGAAGGATTTAGGCCGCGTCGAGGACGGTTATGCTCTTGACCATCTCCATATTCAGTTGAAACGATCGCCAGAAGATGAAAATGCCATTGATGATTTCATCAATCAGCTTCATGACCCGGCGTCGCCGATCTACCATCATTGGCTGACGCCGGCGGAAATCGGTCAGCGGTTCGGCGCAGCGAACGAAGACGTCCAGGCGATCACGGGCTGGCTGAACTCGCGCGGATTCACCGTCCACGGGCTGTCGCCCGACGGCATGATGGTCGATTTTTCGGGTGACGCAGGGCTGATCCGCTCGGCGTTCCGAACCGAACTACATCGGTTGAGCCTGAACGGCCAGACTTACGTCGCGAACATGAGCGATCCGCGCATCCCGGCGGCTTTCGCGCCCGCGGTCGCCGGCGTTGTCGCTCTGAACAATTTCAAACCGCGGCCTGCCCTTAAGCCGCGGACGGGCTACACCATAAATTCCGTAACTGAGGCGCTCGTGCCGGGCGATCTCGCCAGGATTTATAACTTCAACCCGGCATTCGCGGCTGGTCTCTCAGGCCAGAATCAGACAATCGTCCTGATCGAAGATAGCGATCTGTACTCGGCCGGTGACTGGGCGACGTTTCGGAACACGCTCGGGCTCAACGCGTATTCCAACGGCTCGCTGACGACCATTCATCCCGCGCCCGGCGCCACCGGTACCGGCGGCGCTTGCGCAGATCCAGGGGCCAACGCCGATGGAAGCGAAACTACGCTCGACGCGGAGTGGGCCAGCGCGGCGGCGCCGAACGCAGCCATTGTGGTGGCTGCGTGCGCCAACACGAGTGCGAATTTCGGCGGCTTCATAGCCCTTGAGAACCTGCTCACGAACGGCGGTACCCGCCCCGAAATCGTCAGCATCAGCTTCATCGACGCCGAATCCGAACTCGGCGCAAGTGGGAATGCTTATGTCAGCTGGCTGTATCAGCTGGGCGTTATGCAAGGAGTCTCGATCTTTGTAGCGAGCGGCGACTCGGGCGCGGCAGTTGCTGATTTCGGCGGACCACCCGCGCCTGCAACGCACGGGATCAACGCGAACGGTTTAGCCACCACGCCCTACAATGTCGCCGTCGGGGGAACTGACTACTCGGATACCATTCAGAGTCTGAACGGATTTTACTGGGGCGCAAATGCCGCGGATTTCAGCTCCGCCCTCTCGTACATCCCGGAGATCCCCTGGAACGATAGTTGCGGGGGTACCCTGCTCGCCGGATTTCTGGGATTTTCCACAACTTATGGGCCGAACGGATTTTGTAATCAGGCTTCTGCTATAGGCGCCTCTATCTTCCTCAACGACATCGCGGGCAGTGGCGGACCCAGCGCGTGCGCGACCGGTATAACCGCGCATCAGGACGTAGTCGGCGGTACCTGCAAAGGTTATGCGAAGCCCTCCTGGCAATCAAAGTATGCGGGAATGTTTGCGGGTCTCGTGAATGACGGCGTTCGCGACACCCCCGACGTATCGCTGTTTGCCGCGAATGGGCTATGGGGCCACTATTACGTTGTCTGCTACTCGGATCCTACTCCGGGTTTTGGAGGCGCCTCCTGTTCGGGGGCTCCTTCCAGTTGGGCGGGCTTTGGCGGTACATCGGTGTCGACGCCGATAATGGCGGGTATTCAGGCGCTCATCAATCAGAGTGTGAGCGGCGTTAACAGTAAGGTTGTAACGTATTCGGGTAATCCCGCCCCGACCTACTACGCGTTGGCTGCCGGCGAATATGGCGCAAACGGAAACGCCAACTGCAATTCGAATCTGGGAAGCCGTGTTTCCGCCAGTTGCATTTTCTATGACGTTACCGTTGGCGATATTGACGTTCCCTGTGGGATCAGCACGAATTGCTACCGGCCCGGCGGAACGGTCACCAGCCTCGGGGTTCTCTCCACCAGTACGACTGCCTATCAACCGGCTTACCTTGCCCATACCGGATGGGACTTTGCGACCGGAATCGGGACAGTTAACGCATTCAATTTGATCATGAACTGGCCGTAGGCCCATAACTATCAGTACCGTAGTGCGACTTTCAAAAGCCCCAAATTGTTATACTGGCTCAACAACTAAAGGCGAATAGACCCGGAGGATGGAAATAGTGTCGAGATTGCTTGTATTGTTCGGCGCGTTGACGCTTTGCACGAGCGTGCAGGCATCTACCGTGTTGTTCGACAACACGTTCTTATTCCCTGACGGTCAGGACCTGGTCGCAAGTGTCGGCCCGCTTTATGACTCGTTCTCTACCGGCGCGAATTCCGGATTCCTGAGCAATGCGGAATTCTTACTTTCGGGTGACGCCACCTCGTCGGGTAGCATTTCGGTCGATCTTTACACGGACAGCGGCATTCTGTCGGATATGGGCGCGTCTACAGTTGGTTCATTCATCATCAATCTCGGAACGATAGCCGATTCTCAGCTTTCAGCGGTGCCCAGCGTTGTGGCTGTCAATTTGGTATCTAACCCGGCGCTGGCGCCCAACACGCGCTACTGGATCGGACTCACCGGGCCAAACTCCACGGCAGGGTGGGCTTGGACTCTCGATACTACTTCAGCCGGCATTGGAAGCGAAAACGAGTTTTTTCAGAATACGTTCGACTCGTTTCCAAACTCTGACGGCGGCTATCAAATGGAGGTCGAGGTTTCTTCGGCTTCCTCGAATACGCCTGAGCCGGCAAGTCTCCTTCTGAGCGGCGTCGCGCTCGTCACTTGCAGCATCGCCTTGCGCCGGCGCGCGCGACGGTAGGCTTGCGCTCCGGAACCTCAAGTGCTATGTATACGGCGGGAGAGGGCTTCATGCATATCCTGCCGCACCACAATTCTTACTCGATGTTCTGGATGTTTCTGGGGGTCATCGTGGCCCCGACGGTGGTCATCGCCACGCTTTTTGGAATCGCGCACGCGCTTTTATAAAGCGTCAGGCCAGTAGTTTCGCCACCACGTTACCCGAGACATCGGTCAGCCGGAAATCTCTGCCCATGTAGTTATAGGTCAGACGGGTGTGGTCCAGGCCGAGTCGGTTCAGGATGGTGGCCTGAAGATCATGGATATGAACCGGATCTTCATCTATATGGAAACAAAGCTCGTCCGTGCGTCCAACGATTTGGCCGGGCTTGATGCCGCCACCGGCCATCCACATACTGAAGGCGACCGGATGGTGATCGCGACCGGCATTGTCCGCCTCTGAAGGATTCCGGATCTCGCACATCGGCGTCCGGCCGAACTCGCCGCCCCAAACGACCAACGTCTCGTCCAGCATCCCGCGCTGCTTCAGATCTTTCAGCAATGCGGCGACGGGCTGATCTGTGATGTCGCAGTTCTTCTTGAGCTTTTTGTCGATATTAGTGTGATCGTCCCAACTCGCGTGCATCAGCATGACGCAACGGACACCACGCTCCACCAGGCGGCGCGCCAGCAGACAGTTTGTCGCGTAGGGGCGAGTTGGTTCCTTTTCCACTCCATACATCTCGAGCGTCGCCTTCGACTCTTTTGAGAAGTCCAGCAGTTCCGGCGCGGCCATCTGCATCCGGAATGCAAGCTCGTAGGCGTCAATTCGAGACGCGATTTCCCGATCTCCGGTCTTCGCCAGATGCTCCTGATTAAGATCCCGGAGCGCGTCGAGTGAGGCGCGCTGCGACTCGCGGCTCACTCCCTCGGGATTGGAAAGGTACAAAATAGGATCGCCCGATCCGCGAAACATGGTTCCGCCGTAGGTCGAAGGCAGGAAGCCACTCGAGAAATTGGATTCGCCGCCGCTCGTTCCCGCGCCGGAACTCAGAACGACAAATCCAGGCAGATTTTGAGATTCGCTGCCGAGCCCGTACAATACCCAGGCGCCAAGGCTCGGCCTGCCCACCTGCAGAGTTCCCGCGAACAGCATCAACTGTCCCGGATGATGGTTGAAGGCCTCGCTGTGCATCGACCGGATAACGGTAATATCGTCAGCCACCGTCGCGAGATGAGGAAGATAATCGCTGATCTCGATTCCCGACTGTCCATACTTCCGGAACTGTCTACGGCTGGCCAGGACCGCCGCCGTCGGCTTAATAAACGCAAGCTGGAGGTTTTTCGTCAGCGATTCCGGCAGCGCCTTCCCATCCCACTTTTCGAGTTCCGGTTTGGGATCGAACAGGTCAAGCTGGCTGGGGCCGCCCTCCATGAAGAGAAAGATGATGTTTTTCGCTTTGCCCGGAAAATGCGGCTTCCGGGGCGCGAGGGGATTCGTGACTGCGGCCGCTCGGCCATCCTGAGCCAGCAGATTCGCCAGCGCTATGGTCCCGATTCCACCAGCCGCGTCCCGAAAAAAACGCCGCCGAGTCTGTATTCGCCGGAAAGTCAATTCGTCCATCATCGATTTACTCGCGCGTAATAAATTCGTCCAGATTCATGAGGATTCGGCTCACGCCGACCCACGGGTCGATCGCTTTGGCGTCTTTGGCGCGGATTCCGGACTGAGCATCGAAATACGAAGCCAGACGGGCGATCTCCTTCTCGCTCGGCGCCCGCCCCAGACCAAGCTCATACGCGTACGTGAGTCGCGCCGAAAAATCACCGCTGGCTTCTGTCGCGATGCGGCTCGCCAGCGCGCCGGCCGCTTCGAAAAACACCGGATCATTCAGCAGATCGAGCGATTGCAAGGCCGTATCCGAAGTCTTCCTGCGGGTACAGGATAGCGTGGAATCCGGTTCGTCGAAGTTCACAAGAAAGGGATAAGGCGTCGTTCTCTGGTAATGAATGTAAAGCCCGCGCCGATACTTCTCCCGGCCCGGACTCTCCGTCCATTTTTTCAGTGCTCCGTATCCCAATTCCGCGACGCCATCGGGCTGATAGGGCTTGATGCTCGGACCGCCGACGTCGGTGTCGAGCAAACCACTCGCCTGCAGAGCCGAGTCCCGGATGAGTTCGGCCGAAAGGCGCACGCGAGACTGCCGCGCCAGCAAGCGGTTTTCCGGATCGATCTTGTCCAGTCCCGGCCGAGTCGCCGAAGACTGCCGATACGTTCGCGACATCGCGATCTCGCGGATGAGCGCCTTGTTGCTCCAGCCGAGCCGCCGATATTCGGTCGCGAGCCAGTCGAGCAGTTCGGGATGAGTGGGGCGGTCGCCTTGGGTTCCGAAATCGTCTGAGGTCGCCACGATTCCCCGTCCGAAAAGCTCTTGCCAGATCCGGTTCACAGCCACACGCGCAGTGAGCGGGTTCTCCTCGGAAAGAATCCACCGCGCCAGATCGAGGCGCGTGTTCGATTTCGCATTACCCCCGGGCAGAAAGCCGGGCGTTCCCGGAGTCACGGCTTCGCCGGGACTCTTCCAGTCGCCGCGCAGCGCGATATGGGCTGTGCCAAAGTCCGACCGGTCCTCCATCACATAAGCCATGCTGAGGGCGGGGAAGGAGCGGTCGAGTTCGTCGAGCTTGTCGCGCGCTTCTTTGATTTTCGCGGCGATCGTCTTATCCGCCCCGAAGCGTGGCCCGGGTGAATGAAGGAAGCGCTCTGTGAGGCGACGGCGCTCAGCCTCAGTCCTCTTCTCCTGCGGGGTTCGCATGATGCGGTCTGCGTGATCGAAGCCCGCCCTGATCTCGGTTATCTGAAAATCCCAGTCGAGCTGTTTGCCGGGCTCGTCCATTGCCCGCCGCATGTCGGTTTCCCACTGGCTCTGGAGTTCGGCGACTCCGTACTCGTCGAGCAGGGCGGCCCGCCTCTTTTCGTAGTCCGGCCGGGCGCGGAGATAGGATCCCGTCTCACCCGGCAAAGGAGCGTCTATGTCAGCTTCGTCCGCCGCATTGAAATAGGCGAGCAGCCGATAGAAATCGCGCTGCTTGATCGGATCGTATTTGTGGTCGTGACATTGAGAGCAGCGCACCGTGATCCCGAGAAAAACCGTTCCCGTCGCGCCTACACGGTCGACAAGCTGATCGAACCGGGCCTCGCGCTGATCGACGCCCGCTTCGCGGTTCGTCATCGTCTGCCGATAAAAACCGGTGGCGATCCGATCTTCGGTTGTCGCACTCGGAAGTTCGTCGCCCGCGATCTGGAGGGTGACGAAACGGTCATACGGCAGATCGCGGTTATAGGCGTCGATGACCCAGTCCCGATAACGCCAGGCCCAGGGCCGTACGAGGTCCTTCTCGAATCCGTCTGAATCCGCATAGTGGGCCATGTCAAGCCACGCGCGCGCCCATCTCTCGCCGAAGTGCGGGCTGGCGAGAAGGCGGTCCACCTGCCGCGCCCACGCATCCGGGCGCGTGTCTGAAAGAAACGCCTCGATTTCCTGAGGAGTCGGCGGAAGGCCGATCAGATCCAGAGAGGCGCGTCTCAGCAGCGTGGCCCGGTCGGCCTCAGGCGAGGGACTGATCTTCTCGCGTTCCAGCCGCGCAAGCACGAAGCGGTCAATGTCATTCGCTGCCCACGAAGAGTTCCGCACCTCAGCCGCTTTGGGGCGACTGATCGGCTGCCATGCCCAATGTTGCGGTGCGGAGGACGCCGGCCACTTTGCGCCCTGATCGATCCAGCGGGAAAGAATCGCCACCTGATCGTCGCTCAGCTTCGCGCCCACCGGAGGCATGATCTTGCCGCTGGCGCCGGTGACCATCTGGATCAGGCGGCTGTCGCCGGAACGCCCGGGTTGAATCACGCGCGAAGCGGATTCGCGGTCGTCAAGCCGGAGCCCTGCGAGGTGTTGCGCCGGTCCGTGGCAAGCCGCGCAACGGCGCTGGAAAATCGGCTGAACGTCGCGGACGAAATCGACACTGGGCGAATTGTCCGCGCCCGCAGCGGCAAACGTCGCCAAAAAGGGCGCAATAAAAACGGAACAGATCAGGCCCGCGGCGTACCGAAACTTCATTGTCGATACGATTCTATGCTACGTGTCGCAAACTGCGGCTTATTGGCCGCCACCGCCGCGGCGGCCAGGGAATACGGCTCTCGAACGGCGGCGCGGTTCCGTAACGCCGCTCCGGGAACTCCCGGTTGCCGTCACGTCGATCGAAGGAGACGTTCCCGTGATCGCCGAAGTGCCAATGTCGGTCGCAGTAACCGTCTGGAAGCCCAGGGTGTTCAGCGTGACCGAGAACGTGCCCACGCCCGCCGAAAGCGCCATGTTTGCCGGCAGTGTGGCGGCCGAGTCGCTGCTGGTAATCGCCACCGTGCCTGTGTAACTCGTGGCCGGCGCGCCAGTGGAGTCCAGCGCGGTCACCGTATAGTTATGCGCCGCGCCCGCGGCTACGGTGGTCGCATCCGGAGTCACGACGAGAGTCGTGCCCAGACCCGGCACCGACACCGGGAATGTCACGACGTTGCTCACAAACGCCTGCTGGGCAATGGTCATCTGCGTCAACTTGTCAGATCCGAGGCCCGAGTTCAGAAGGAACTGCACAAAGTAGACGCCCACGGTCCCAGGTACCAGACCCACGGAGACGGGATTCGCGGTCGTACCGCCCGTCAGAATGGAATCGACCGGCGTGGCCAGCGGATACATCGTACCCCCTCGGAATACCCTTCCGGTGTCGATCGTCTGCGGATTTGTCACGCCCAGGCCGGTTGCGAAGATGTAAAGCATTTCACCGGGAACAGCCGGATTGGCGTCCGTCACCAGCGATCCTTCGAGATTGGAGCAGCACATCGTGGGGTTGTAAGCGGTGAGAAGCAGCGCCGATCCGCTCGTGTTGGTCGAAGCGGTCGTCACGTTGACGGTTACCGCCGTGCCTTCACCATGCGGGCCCGCATTAATCGCCACCAGCCCCAATCGGGTGTATTCGTTTGTCGCATACGCGTAGACATTCGGATCCGGAGCGCCGTTGATTGCTCCGATGAGCGCGTCGCGAACTGTCGCCAGCGTATCCGATGCAGTCACGGTGTAGGTGTAAGTAGCCGATCCGATTGTGACGCTGCCGACGTCTCCCGCCTGAATCGTCCCGTCCACGCCAATCAGATCGAACGCATTGCTCGTGCCGTGATACACAATGCCGGGTCGCGGATCGTTGCCCGCCTCGGCGAAGATTCCCGGGTTCTGCGGGACGATGGTTGTGGCGACAGGCGAACCAGCTGTAACGGAGCCGTCGGCGTGCGCATTGCGCACATAAAGACTGATGCTGCTGCGATCCGCCGTCTCCTGCATCATCTGGGCATTGATTTGAGTGGGCGATACGTACAGCAGCGGCTGAGCCACGCCATCTACGTATAATGTGCAGCCGTTAATGCTGAACGGCACATAGTCGCGCGAGAAATCGGCTGATGCGGTGGTGTCGCAAAGATTCTGACCGGTAACCTGAATAATCGTCCCAGGCGCGATCTGAGATGGATTCTGCAGGTAAATATTCAAGGTCGCTCCGCTCGCCGTCGACACGATGAGCGCGTTGGCGGACGTGGCGGTGGTAAGGGTGATGTTGCCGCCGTTCGCGCCCGGCATGCGAGCCGTCAGAACCACCTGCAAGTTTGAGATGTTGGCGGTGGCGATCACATTCGGATCCGGAGCCTTGTTGATAGTGTTCACCAGATTCTGAACGACGGTCTGGAGAGTATCTGCGGCGACCACTGTGTATGTATAAGCCGTGCCGTTAATCGTGATCGTGACCGTGTCTTTGGCCTGAATCCCTCCCGAAATCGTCACGTTACCGATCGCATAAATCTGCAGGCTGGCCGCGTTCCGGACTCCATTGAGAGGCACGTTCGGAATGCCCATCGAATGCACGACGACCCGGCGGTTATAGCCGTCGCTCACATAGAGATTCGTGCCGTCCCAGGCGAGCGAAGTCGGCGTCTGGAAGGCATCCGCTCCATCCGGATTGAGGCCCGTGTTGTCGCTGAACTCGTCCGGTTGGCCGATAATGACGTCGGCTCTCGTACCGCTCGCCGTTGGAATCGTATTGAACAGCAGCACGCGATCGTTTCCACCGTCCGCTATAAAGAGCCTCGTGCCGTCCGAGATCGCGAAGCGCGGGAATGATAAAGTCGCCGCGCAGCGGGTCGGGAAGGTCGCTGTGCCGACTGAATCCGTTCCGTTCGACTGGCACAGGACAGGTGATACTCCGTCGGGATTGTTGTCGGAGTCGAGCGTGGAATCCGTGATCTTGGCCGAGTTGTTCTCCGCGGCGGAAACCAAGTCCGGCTGCCCGATCGCGACGTCCGCGTTAGCCCCGTTGCTGGTGGGAATGGAATTGAAGATCAGCACCCGGTTCTGACCGAGATCGGAGACAAACAGACGCGTGCCATCCGTGCTCACTGCCACCGGCGTCTGCATGTTGTTGGCGGCCGTACTCGGCTGAGTCGCCGTCAGGTCAGGTTGCACGAATGCTGTGAAGCTCGGCTGCCCGACCACTATGTCGGCCGGGGCATTGTTGCTGGTCGGGACCTTGTTGTAGATCAGGACGCGGTTATCCTGCGAATCTGCGATAAACAGTTTTCCGTTCCACAGCCAGACTCCTTGTGGGCCGCGCAGAGATGTCTGAGTGGGCGGCACGGACGTTCCGTTGTGCGTGAAATCGGGCTGACCGATCACGACGTCCGCGGGCTGACCATTCGAGTGAGGTAGAGAATTCCAGATAAGGACGCGGTTGTTATCCGTATCCGCTACGACGAGGATTTTTCCGTCGGTCGCAATACCGGTGGGATCCCGGAGTCCGCTTGCGCTGAGGTTGGGGTTTGTCGTGGTGAAATCGGGCTGGCCGAGCACCAAGCTTGCCGCGCCGCGGCATGCCCCGCAGGTGCTCCCGCTGATGTCGGGCGGCTCCGTCGGAGTTGGGTAGGTGTTGACGTCGTTGAACCGAAGCACGCGATTATTGTTCGGAGTTGAGCCGAGCCGGTTGGAGTCCGAGACCCAAAGAATTCCGCCGCCCAGCGCAATGCTGGCGGGCGACCCGATCAGCGTGTTCGTGGCGCCGAAATCCGCCACCGTGAAGTTCTTTTGTCCGAGGACCAGGCGCGCGGCTTGGCCGGTAACAAAACTCGGAGTCGAAGTTTGCCCGAAAACCAAAGCCGCCGACGCTCCGGCGAGCAAGATCAAAGAGCCGAAAAACCTCATCTTATAAAGCGAGCTCTCGGGGCGAGCAACAAGGAGAAGACACGGCGAAAATGGCCGTCGCGGGAATATGAATCATGGGCATGACGCCGCCGCGCGGGCGGCGGAAAAATGACGATTTAAACACCTGAGTATACCAAGGCATGTGACGTGCCGCTTTTCGGGCGGGGTTCCGCGGAAGCGCCTGGCTGCTAGATTCAGACCATGATGGACGCTGTTCCGGAGGTCTCTCCGGCCGAAGTTCGGGCCAGGAAAGAAGCCGGCGAAATCATTCGCCTCATCGATGTCCGCGGGCCCTGGGAGAACTCGATCGCCTCGATTGAGAACTCCGAACTGATCCCGATGCGCTCTATACCGGAGAATCTAAGACGCTTAGAGGAAGGCGACGCGCCGCTGGTTATCTATTGCCATCACGGCATCCGCAGTCTTTCTGTGGTGGAGTGGCTTCGCGGCCATGGCGTCTCGAACTGCTGGAGTATGGCTGGCGGAATCGATCTCTGGAGTTGTGAGATTGACCCCCGCGTTCCGCGATACTGACGTTCTCGGCTCGCGTTCGTGTGCGATTCGACCACACTCTGGGCGGCTCAGTTGACAGACGTCCGGGTCAGGAATTTCAGTCGGCGAGCCGGATCGTCGCAGTCATTCGATGCGACTGCCCAGGATTCAGAGTGACCGCGTTTTCCGAGGCGTTCGCGGTTTCGATACAGATCATGCGCTGCCACTCGCCCGGGCCGAGGTCGCTCAGAGTCGACGCCTTGGTTTCCCACGGATTCCACACTACCGTACTGGAAGATCCCTGCTTCTCTACCACAATCCGGCGGCCCCACTCCCGGTCAATCACCATGCAGGCTGATTGGGTATTGAGGTAAACCGAATCCGTCTCCCTTGCGACGGTCAACGGGCTTGATGGTTGCTGCTTGCGCTGGAAGCCGTCCGTCTTGTCGAGGTAATCAACGTTTTCGAGGCCGATGACCGACGCCCGCCGCACATCCCCCACAGACAAATAGCTATGCAGAGCTTCTTCGAATCGCACGGGCACGTCGCTTTCGTTGTGGGCATCGAGCGTCATCACCAGGCTTCCGCTCATCGCGACGGAAAAGCGCAGGCGGAATCCCTCTCTCGTAAGCGCAAACGCGATTTCCAATACCCCGTTGTCGCGCAGTTCGGAGGAGACCACATCCCAGTGCGCTGTGCGGGCCCACCCGTGTGCCGGACCCGATTGCCCGTCGGAGCGCGCTCCGAACCACGGAAACACGATCGGCACGCCGCCGCGAATGGCTTTATCGGCCCCAAAAGCGCTTCTGGAACTCAGAAAGAGGATCGGGCGTTCGCCGCAGGGCGTCCACCCGGTGATGTGCGCTCCGTGAAGATAGATCTCGCCATTCGTCAGCGGCGTGGAAATTACAGCGCGGGTCAGGCCACCGTCGCCGATATCGAACTTCAGCGCCTTGCCGATTTCAAAGGGGGAACTCATAGGTTCAGCATCTCGCGGAGACGTCTGCTCTGGATGCGGCTCACGGGAACTTCGCTGGCCTTTTTATCATCCATCTTTAGTTGATAAGTGGACTTGAACCAGGGCGTGACTTCGCGTATCCGGTTGATATTGACCAGATACGACCGGTGCGCGCGCCAGAATGTATCCGGATCGAGCAGAGCCTGCAGTTCCTCGAGGGTCCGGTAGTTCGATTGACCCTCCGCGCCGGCGGTCACCAGCGTGATGACTCCGTCATCGATAGTGGCATAAATGAGCTCCTGCGGGTCGACAATCAGGTTCCGCGTTCCGCTTCGCAAAACCAGCTTCGTGAACGACGTCGGACGCGCTGGCGGCGGCGCTTCGGTGAGCCGTTCGCCCACCGCCCGTCGCGCACGTTCGACTGCTTCCTCCAGTCGCGCTCGGTCCACCGGCTTCAGAATGTAGTCCATCGCGTTCAGCCGGAATGCCTCGACCGCGTATTCCTCAAACGCGGTAGAGAAAACGATATGCGGCGGGTCAATGCCCCCCTCCCGCAGCCGCCGGACTACCCCCAGCCCGTCGAGTCCGGGCATCTGAATATCAAGAAAGGCCACGGCGGGGTCGAGTTTGCGGATCATCTCCAGCGCCTCCAAACCATTGGTTGCCGCGCCGATCACTTCGATGTCGCTGATCTCGTCCAGAAGGAAACGCAGTTCGTCGCGCGCGAGCTGTTCGTCGTCCGCGATGATCACGCTCATGGGAACCGTCGCGCGTGACTTCATGAACTGCTATTATATCGGAATTAGACTAATCCCAATCGTTTCATGCAATTGCAGAGCTGAGGCCAGTCTCGGACGTGGCCCGGCGACTGTCATTAAAGGAGCTAAATCTTTTGTCCACAACGCCTGACGCCCTTCCGCAGGACGCGCAGAAACCCGCCCCGAACATTCAGCCGGCCGACGGAAAACTGGGAATTCTGATCCCAGGCATGGGAGCGGTGACCACGACCTTCATTGCGGGAGTCGAGGCGATTAAGCGCGGTATGGCCAAGCCGATCGGATCCGTGACGCAGCTCGCCACAATCCGCCTCGGCAAGCGCACCGATAACAACACACCGAAAATTAAGGATTTTGTACCGCTGGCCGATATCGAGAATCTGGAATTCGGCGGCTGGGACATTTTCGACGAGAACTGCTACGAAGCAGCGGTTCACGCCGGAGTGCTGGATCGTCCGCTGGTAGAAGAACTGAAAGAACCGCTCCAGAAGATCAAGCCGATGCCGGCGGTCTTCGATAGCGAATACGTCAAGCGCATCAACGGTCCCAACCAGAAACCCAAAGCCTCCAAAATGGAGCATGCCGAGATGCTCATGGACGACATCCGGCAGTTCAAAGAATCCCGCGGCTGTGATCGCCTCGCGATGATCTGGTGCGGATCGACGGAGGTGTTCCATCGGCCCCAGGCAGTGCACGCGACGCTTAAGGATTTCGAGTGCGGGCTGCAGAAAAACGATCCGGAAATCTCGCCGAGCCAGATTTACGCGTATGCAGCGCTGAAATCGGGCGTGCCGTACGCGAACGGCGCGCCTCACCTTACTGTCGACGCGCCCGCTCTTCTCGAACTGGCGCGCGACAGAAATGTCCCGATCTGCGGAAAGGACTTCAAAACCGGTCAGACCTTCATGAAGACCCTGGTGGCGCCGGGTCTGAAATCGCGCATGCTGGGCGTATCGGGGTGGTTCTCGACCAACATCCTGGGCAACCGCGACGGCGAGGTTCTCGACGACCCTGGTTCGTTTAAGTCCAAGGAAGAATCGAAGTTGTCGGCGCTGGAACAGATTTTACAGCCTGACCTCTACCCTGAACTGTACGAACACATTTATCATAAAGTCCGGATCAACTACTATCCGCCGAGAGGGGATGCCAAGGAAGGTTGGGACAACATCGACATTTTCGGGTGGCTGGGCTACCCAATGCAGATCAAGATCGACTTTCTTTGCCGCGATTCCATTCTCGCGGCGCCGCTGGTGCTCGACCTCGTGCTTTTCATGGATCTTGCGCAGCGCTGTGGAATGCGGGGCATTCAGGAATGGCTGTCCTTCTATTTCAAGGCCCCGATGACCGCCCCCGGGCTCTATCCCGAGCACGACATTTTTATCCAGTTAATGAAGCTCAAGAACACGCTTCGCTGGATGAAGGGCGAAAACCTGATCACGCATCTCGGTCTCGAGTATTACGACTGAGCTCGGAGGCCGCACCATGCGCGTTCTCGTAATCGGCGGGACGCAGTTCATTGGGAAGCTCCTCGTAAAACGACTGCTGGGCGCCGGTCACGAAGTCACGATTCTTCATCGGAAGCCCGAACACCCCTTTGGCCGCCGCGTCCGCAATCTCACGGCGGACCGGAATGACGCCGCCTCGCTCAAGGCGGCGCTTGCCGGCCAGCGGTTCGACGCCGTTTATGACGTCGCCTACGATTGGGAGCACGGGACGAAACCGCAGCATGTAGAGGCTACGGCAAAGTCGATCCCCGGGGATATCAGCCGATACATTTTCATGTCCAGCGTCGCGGCTTACGGCGACGGGCTGAACCATGCGGAAGACGATCCTCTCGCCTCCGACATGCACCAGAACGAATACGTTCGGAATAAGGCGGGCAGTGAGCGCGCGCTGTTTCGGATGTATCACGAATCAAGGTTCCCCGTGGTCACGATGCGGCCCCCGTTCGTCTACGGACCGGAAAATCCGTTCTACCGCGAGGCGTTTTTCTGGGACCGGATTACCATCGACCGGCCAGTCATCATTCCGGGCGATGGCAATCGCCTCATGCAGTTCGTTTACGTGAATGATCTGGTCGAGGCCTGCTTCAATGCGCTGACGAAACACACGGCGCCAGGCCGCGCGTTCAATGTGGCTGACGATAAGCCGCTTACGCAGGTGGAACTGGTGAACGAATTCGCCAAAGCGGTCGCCAAGCCCACGACGATCGTCCGGGTGCCGCGCGAGATCATCGCCCGCAACGGCGGGAATGTCTTCGCGCCTCCGTTGTATTTCGGTCAGTATTACGACGTGCCGCCGATTACCGAAGCCGTGGGGCGCGTCAAGCGGGTTCTGAATGTCACGATGACGCCGTTCGCCACTGGCCTGAAGGAAACGTACAGGTGGTATACCCGGCATCGCGAAGACAAGCGCCTGGATTTTGCGTTTGAAGACAAGCTGATTCGCCAGGCGAAGGAAGCGGTGCGCCCGGGGCACAGCCTCTAGTGTCCTGATTCCGAAGCGCCTGTACTAATCCGGCAGCCGAAAACCCACAGGCTGAAGCCTGTGCCACCATCGTCTGGCTCGACCACCTTCCTGCCAATAGGTAAAGAGATTTCAGAAACATCACACCAGCGAGGCTCCGCCTCAGACCGATGAACATG
>DATFSM010000157.1:0-6915 GCA_035262625.1 Bryobacteraceae bacterium | reverse complement strand
TTTGTGGTGGTGACGTGGATCAATGGCCCGCCTCCCCCCATCGTGAAGTCGTGATTGCGCGAACGCAACTCGCCCGTCATGTTCAGTGGGTAATCCGACTGCAGCGATCCGTTCACGGTTTCGGTCTGAAAATGCGCTGAGAAATTCTCCGGGAGGGTAAGAGTCACCCCGCCGTTGCGCGTCTTCACGTCGATCTTGTTACCTTCCCAGTTGGCTCCAGCCAACTCGATGTTCACGCCACCGTTCACCGTAGCGCCCTCGATATCGCCTGACAGCCGCTTGAGATTGATCCCGCCATTGGTCGCGTCGAAGCGAAGGCTTCCGCGAACGTCCGAAATGCTGATGCCGCCGTTGTTGGTTTTCACAGTCAGGCTGATCGTTTGCGGTACAAAAATCTCGAAGCTGACCGACCACCCCGAATTATTCGCCGATTCAGGTCCCCGCGCCTGAACACGGCCGCCGGAGGTATCGATCAGCACCTGGCTGGAAATCGCCTTCGCCTCACCGTCGTTGTTACCCCATCCCTCGATGCGCGTTCTGACGAGGACATCGGCGCGAGTCCAGCCTTTGATGCTGGCGCCGCCGTTCTTGCCCGCGTCGATATTGAGCACCCCGACAGAAGCCGTGGTTTGCTCGCGCATCTCACAGCTTCGCGCGCGGTCATCATAGCCCCGACTTTCGCAACTGAGTTGCTTTTCCTGGTTGTCTCGCATCTGACCGAATGCAACAGCGGCCAGCGCAATTCCCGCCATTATCCTCAGAGTTGTCATCTGATGATCTCCTCGTTTGGAAAACCGGGCAGAAGGACAAAGGTTACATGAAAGGGCAGATCAAAGCGAGTGCATCGTGACTGAAGCGGCGCAACCGCCCAAAGCGGTCGCCTCGTGGGCTGCCCGATTTCCACACCGCCGGAATCTGGCGACCTTCGAGATTCACTACATGAAAACGGTCGTCGATTAATTCACCGCGCATTCGAAGCACTCGTCGCATCGTTCTGGGGCCCGTGGGCACAACCCAAACGGCCCGATGTCGGCGATCAGACTATCGGGATTTGCGCGACTGCTTTCCTCTCTTAACTTCCGTTACGCCACCGACAGCCTTCCGCCGCGGCTGCCGTCTCCTTCGCGGTCAGCTAGCGTGTCATCGCGAAGCTTTGCCGGATCGCGTCAACGATGTCACATCGACGATAAAAATTATATGCAACCGGCTCCAGAAATCTGAAGGAAGCGAAACGCTCGCGCTGGGCGCGCCACTAATGTTTGGCGAAGATCGGCGATCGCGGAGGTGAAACCGGTGCGCCAGAAGAAAGGGTAGAAACAATGGCCCAGACGCAAAACAATCTCAACAACAACTTTGGGCTTGGCGCCGGCATCACGACACACTATTCGATTTCTTACGACGACTCTCTGTCCGCCGCCGACGGTGTGAACCGCGGCAACGGGCTGATTGGCGTTTGCGAAGGCGACTTCAACTGGATGTCGAACCTTTTCGGAAATATCGGCATACCATTCTCGCTACCGGTGTCGGTGCAATTAGTGACCGGCGCCTACGCGGGAGCCGGCTGGGGGCCGCCCATTACGGTCAAGCCCGGAAATGGTCAGCCTCTGGACCTCGTGCGCTACCTGCTTGTCTCGGAAGTAGTCGAGATGATGATGGACAAGAAGGGCAACGGATGGGGATATAGTTTCGGCGACGGCAATGAAGGCAGCAAGGGCGAGGCGCTGTCGCGTTTTCTCGGATTTCTGTTCCTCTCTCAAAACGGTCTGAACACTGGAGTTCTGACATCTGGTGGATCGACATTCTTCGTGTCGAACTCCTGGCTCAATTCCCCGCGCACGGACTTCGTCAACAACAATCCGGACGACAACACTCCCGATGCGACCACCGGCTGCACCACACTGTTCGTCTATTACCTGGCGACGCAACTTCAGTTCACGACCCAGCAGATCATCAACAACGGCTCGCGCTTTCTCTCCGGCGTGTACACGAATCTCACGGGCGATACGGGGGACCCTTTTCCTTTCTTCAAGCGCCTGATTGACAACGCGTTTCCCGGAACCAACACAATCAACGCCGGGCCCAACTTCGACAATCCATTTCCGCTGGGTCTGCTTTCGGTCTGGGCCGACCAGAATACCTTCGGACGCGATCAGGCTCAGGACATTATCGACCACCAGGGCGGAGTGGTATCGAACGCTTTCTATCTGGTTTTGGAAGGCTTCAGCATCAATTCCTATAACGCTTTCAACATCGCCATCCCAGCGCCGACGGGCGCATTTGTGGGCCTGACCGGCATTACGGTCAGCGCTACGCCGGCGGCGCCCGGCGGGCCGACGCCGCCCGCTCCGATCGCCATCTTCGAGGATCCGACCAATCTGACCGCGCCACAGCGAATTCGTTTCTCATTTGACATCACGTTCTCCAACCTCAATGCCTTTCCAGCGCCCAACGGCGCGGCGGTTACGGCCGAACTGGATGCCACAGCGACCACGAACGGTAACCCCCTCAATGGCGCTACCGCGTCCACCCTGTTCGAACTGATCGGGGGCGCCAATCCTTACTTCACCAATGTCGACCCCAACAACCAGGGCGATGTGTTTTATCTCAGCCAGGATCTGCGCGTCTTCTCCGTAGCCGCCGGAACATCTCCCGTGCCTGGCGCGCCGGCCTTTACCACCGATCCCTACGCGTCGATTCAGAGCCTGATTGGCTTTTTGAACGGCAACAGCACTTACACGTCGCTGCCCGGCGCCAACGATCCCTTGAATGCGCTGCCAGGGCAGAACAGCTACGAGAATTCCGACAGTTCGGTCTTTGCGCTCGATAACCAAGGCCATCAAAGATACAACTTCGCTCTCGCCCGCGTGCGATTACGGGGCGCGGCGGGATCGCAGGCATTGAACACCCGCGTGTTCTTTCGCCTGTGGGTTGCGCAGTCCTACGACACCGACTTCAATCCGGCAACTACTTACAAGAGCACTCTCGGAACCACCGGGCCGGATACAAACAACCCCATCTTCCCGTTGGCGTCGGGGAGTGGCCTGGTCGACCCGTCGGGCAACACGCTGCAAACCATTCCGTTCTTCGCAACGGGGACGGCCGGAACGCACGACTACGACAATACGATCGTCAACAGCAACATCCAGAACATTACGGTTCCCGCCAGCAACAGCATTTGCGCTTACTTCGGTTGCTTCCTCGATGTTTTCGACGCGAGCAACAATGCCAAGTTTGGCGGAACGCATCACTGCATCGTCGCTCAAATCGCGTATGACGGCGCGCCGATTCCAACTGCTACACCGGCGGGAACTACGCCGACCCCGGCAAACTGGGACCAGCTTGCACAGCGGAATCTGCAGATTACATCATCTGAGAATCCGCAATCGCCGGCAACGCACGTTGTGCCGCAGGCTTTCGACACCAAGCCTAGCCTCCCAATCGTCTCGCCGCCGGGACTGCCTGTCAGTCTCCCCGACGAGATCATGATCGATTGGGGCAACACGCCGCCGGGATCGACGGCGACCATCTACTGGCCGCAGGTGTTGGCGTCCGATGTGATCGCGCTGGCCAGCCAGAGTTACAGCTCGCATCTGCTCGCGGTGGTGGACGACCACACGTTGCAGTGCACTGTTACCAAGGGCGTCACCTACATTCCGATTCCCACGGCCAACAACCTGAACTTCGCCGGTCTTCTGACGATCGATCTTCCAACGACCATCACGAAAGGGCAGGAATTCAATATCGTCGTCAGGCGGGTTTCGACCCGGCAAGCTCCGCCGCCCGCGCCGCCGATTCAGATAGAGGCCAGAAAAGCGGCGGGGGACCCGACGCCGGTGCCCGCACCAGGCAAGGGTCCGGTTGCGCCACAGAGCTGGCGGCAGATCACAGGAGCGTTCCAGGTCCGGATTCCTGTGACCACCAAGGACATCATGTTGCCGCCCGAGGAAGATACGCTCGCTGTTCTGAAATGGCGGCTCGGCCAAATGTCGCAAGCGTATCGCTGGTATCCCGTCGTGAAGCGCTACGCGGAGCTGGTTGCCGCGCGGGTCGACGGCCTGGGCGGCGACAGCGATAACATTCCGCCTTCGCTCAATGGTTTTCCCGGAGGACACGTAGAGCCCTGCGGTCCGCTGGGCGATCACTACTCGGGAAAGATCGAATCCATCTGCTACGACTGTCACGGCCGCCTGCAAGGATTCGTCCTCAAAGCCGATGACAAGAGCCTGCCGTTCGAATGCGACGAGCAGGGCTTCGAAGAGCTGCTTCTTGCGGCCTGGGACAAGGGCTGGGCGATTACCGTCTACGTTTTGAAAGACCACCCGAATCAACCCGGACAAATCTGTCTCGGGAAGGATGACGACGACTAGACGGCTTTAAGCAGGCTGGTCAACCGGCGGGCCAATTCGCAATTGACCCGCCGGTTGCGCGAGCATAATGGCGGATCTGCGAGGAGATCGGGTCGGTTTCGTAGACTTCGCAACTACCACATTCCGCCAGACGTCCGGCGTCTGGATTTGCGTTGCGGCGCAGGATTTGTGTGGGCAATACCCATGGCTCCACCAGGACCTTGCGATCTTCCACGGTGACGTTGTAAAGGATCACGTCGCCCTGACCCGTGAAGCGCTCTGCTACGCGCATCTCTTCGGAGTGAAAAAATCCAATTAATGATCGCCGGACTCGAAGTTGCCAGCTCCCGAGAACTGGCCCGGTGATTATTGAAACAAGCCTTTAATGTCGCGCTATCGAGTGGTCCCGTGGGTTCGCGTTCACCCGACGACGCGCGGACGCTCGCAGCAGAAAGATAAGGATGGGAAGGTATGCGGCCGTCGAGCCTTACGTTCTCGCGCGATTCCTGATGTGCAACCGCTCTTACTGAATCGCGACCAGCGGCCCGGAGCCTTTGGTAACGGGCTCATCGTCTAACAATCCCAGCTGGAAAAGATGGTTCAAGGTATCCGCACAGTCCGGTCCAAGAATCCCGATCGCCTGTCCGGCTGTATGGCGGCCCGAACTGATCAAACAGCCCAGCCTTCCCATGAAGGGTGTCTCGTCCGTGTCCTCAAAGCGCTGCCGGAGGTAGCGGCTGTTCAACTTAAACCCATGTGCCATCGGTTCAAACTGCAGCGAGCGCTGGAACCTTAACGGTCTTTGTTCGTCCGGCGCGGTCGCCATATGAAGGGAAATCATTCCTTCCAGGATGCGGCGAACGTCGGCTCCATCCTCGAAAGTCGCTTCGTCGTAGACGCGCTCCCCGTTCGGCCAGCGATCGTCCGGGGCGCATGGGCTCGTCAAGCGGATAACGCGATCTACCATATTGAACGAGAACCCGCTTCTGCACGACGAAGTATCGAGACGCGGCTCCCCCGGCTGGTGCCGCTGATACGTCTTCACGTGCTCGCGCGCGCGACCCGCGAAATTCAGGTGGTGACTTTCGGTCGAGCCTTCATTACGCGGAGACACGTCGACCAGCAGGAGTTCCTCGGGCGAGAACGCTGCGTGAATTTTGTTGAGTATCCCAATGCTCAGTACGGAAAAGCGCAGATCGTTTGGACCGGATCGGGCGATCAATCTGCGCGTGCGCTCCACATCGCGCACGGGAAGTGCCGTGCTTGTGTAGGGCATCTCGCCATGAATTTCGCTGAAGTCCTGAGTGAAGCGTTCGTAGTCAGGGTTATCGAACGGATCAGTCCCGTAGTAACAGATGCTTTGCGGCGCCAACCCGATGACCTGCCGGACCGCTTCGAGAATCTCACACCACAGCCGCGCATTTTCGGGCGAATGGCGAAAAACGTCCTCGAGCCGGGGGGGTGAGACAGAACAAAACCAGCAACCCACGGAACAGCCGCGCGATAATTCGTAGCTGGCCAGAATGTGCGGATTCGGGGAGAGCGTTGCGCCGACCTCAAGGTTCAGCCGGTAGATCTGACGAGTGCGCCACTTCGCGAACCGTGGATCGGCGGGCTGAATTTTCGTGATTGTGTCAATACGATGCCGGCCCAATTGCCTGGTAAAGTCGAGAAACCGTTTTACAACGGGGGCGTATTGCGCCTCATGGCGTAGAATCTTTTCACGAGCGTGCAGATCCCAAAAGGGCCGCAAATCCTCTGGGTCCACTTTGAGGTTTAACGATGACGCGACGCGCGCCGGATCACTGGGAAAGGAGGCCCGAAACGCCGGTTCAACGGCCCAGCGTTCGGTGAATCGCTTAATGTGGGCGAACCGCGGTACGTCTCCAGGATCGGGGGGCGTCAGCCCCGCTTCCCATATCCGATCGGCAAGGCTTTGCGAGCTTGTAGACGTCACACGCTGATGTGACTACACGTTAAATATTCTGGGCTTGGCGAAGCCGCCTGCGATGCTTTCCAGGGCTTCTTTACCCAACTCGCCGTGTTCCAGCTTCGCGTCCTCAATGTCCTGTTCGGTAAGGTTGAAGCCTTTTGATTGAGCCAGCGCGGCGATCCTGGTAGTGTCTCCGCTTGTCAGAACAGTCAGGGCTTCCAGGTCATTCATCAGGCTCTCAACGAAAGCCGTCCACTTATCGATTGCATCTTTTGCGTGCTCCGCGCAGGTCAGTCTAGCACGAACTTGAGGAAGATCGTAGTGTTTCGACACGATTTCGACACGATTGTTATCCGCGGTGCTTTCGTTCCAAAAGAGCACAGCCCGCCGGAGAACGTGAGAAACATGGGGCACGAACGCGCGATGATTAGGAGACCGGTGGTCGGTACCGCCCGCGGATAAGTCGCAGTTAACCAAAAGAGCACAGCCCGTCGGTGGACTGGTCCCCGATTTTGAGACAAAGGGTTAAGACTCATTTTTCAGCGAATGGAGAATTGAGTCATGGGATTGTCGCGCAGGCAGTTCACGCAGGAATTTAAGCTGGCCGCCGTCCGGCGGCTGGAACAAGGCGTTTCG
>DATFSM010000156.1:0-32322 GCA_035262625.1 Bryobacteraceae bacterium | reverse complement strand
CCGGTTAATGAGTCGGTGGAGCGGGTTCGAAAGCGGGTGTACAGCGAGTCGTTCGGCGGGTCCCGTTTCAATGAACGAGGGATGCTTCGGGTTGGCCACTGCGATCTGCTTCCGGTTGCTCCGGAAGGGCGCGCCGGATATCTCGACCGCTACAAGAGCTTTTTCGCGGGCGCGGATCTGAGCGGATGCAGGATTCTCGTTTATCAGCATTCCGCAGTCGGGCGCGATCTTCTTGCGGAATTGCTCGAGTACTTCGGCGCGGAAGTGGCCACGCGCGGCCGCAGCGATGAATTCGTCGCCATCGATACCGAGGCGATCGATAAGGGTCAGCTTTCCGCGATTCAGAAACTGGCTGACGAAGCGGGATCTCTCTGGGCCATTGTTTCCACTGACGGCGACAGCGACCGCCCTCTGATTCTCGGATTTGAGAACAGGCAAGTCCGGTTTTTCGGTGGCGATCTCGTGGGGATGGTGGTTGCTGAATACCTCGGCGCGGATGCGGTTGTCGTTCCGATTACATGCAATGATGCGATCGACCGCGGCGCGCTCGCCTCGGCGCTTGAGCCCAAAACGCGTATTGGCTCACCCTTCGTCGTCGCCGGAATGGCGGCGGCTCAGGCGAAGGGCCGAAAAAGGGTTTGCGGCTGGGAGGCGAACGGAGGATTTCTTCTCGGTTCGGATATCGAGCGGAACGGGCGCGTACTCGCGGCGCTCCCGACTCGCGACGCATTCCTTCCGATTCTCGGCGTGTTATTCGCCGCGCGCGCCCGTGGAGTGGGGCTGAATGAGGTGTTCCGAAATCTGCCGAAGCGCTTCAGCCGAGCCGCGCTTTTGCGCAATTTTCCGCGCGATGACGGACGGCGCCTCGTTGCGGCGCTCAGCGCGCTTCCGCCAGCTCGACTGCAGCCGTTTTTCTCCGGCTTTGGCGGGATCGAGCACATCGATCTCACCGACGGCGTCCGGATTTACTTCGAAAACGGAGGCGTCACGCATTTCCGGCCTTCGGGCAATGCCGACGAATTCCGGATTTATGCCGTGGCTGACACTCAGGAACGGGCCGATGACATAGTGGATGCCGGTGTTGCGGAGCCATCGGGTATCATCCGCTCGCTCGCTGCGGCTCTGCTGTAGTGCGCTTGGTACTCGCGGGGCTTGGCTACACCGCCCAAAAACTTGCGTTGCGATTGCTCGCACGCGGCGACGAGGTCTATGCCGCCACTCGCGATCCGGAGCGCTTTCGGCCGCTGCAGGCGGTTGGGTTGCGAGTGGCTGACTTTGATTCGAAGGCTCTTCCGCCGGAGTCGACGGTTGTCATATCGATCCCGCCCGTCGCGGGCGCTGAGAGAGAGGCGCTTCACCGCATTTTCCAATCTCTTCGGCCCGAACGAGTCGTTTACATTTCATCCACTGGCGTTTATGGAGATCAGTCTGTAGTCGACGAGAATACTCCGGCTGCGCCTTCCGGCGAAAAGAGTATTGCGAGACTCGAAGAAGAGGAATGGATCGCGCGAGGCGAGTGGGAGAGCCTGATCGTCAGGGCTGCTGCGATTTACGGACCGGGGCGGGGGGCTCACCAGGCGGTGCGCGAGGGACGGCTTACGCGAAGCGCGGGGTCCGGAATCGTCAGCCGAATTCATGTGGACGATCTCGCCGCGGCGCTGGAGGCCGGTACGAGGTCACATCTGACGGGGTTCTGGCCGCTGGCCGATGATTATCCCTGCCCGAGTGAAGAGGTGACCCGGTACGCAGCCAGCATACTCCGTGTTCCCACGCCTGACTCATCGACGCCGTTGGTCGTTTCGGGCCGGAAGGTTGATGGGACCAAAATCCGGGAGTTGCTTCAAGTGGAACTGCGCTACCCGTCTTACCACTCCGGCGTGCTGGCAAGCCTGGCACAGGCGTCTCTCAGAGATAGCCCGATTGCGTAGCGGATGAATAAAGGTGGGGAGTTCATTCGTTGTTACAATCGGACAGCCGTGACCCCCGATCGAGAGGCGGTACTGACAGAAGCCTGGCAGCGCACCCTATCGCGGATCGCCACGTATCCCGGGCGGCTCGCCTACCTGGCGTCTTTGCGAAACCTTAACACCGGGACCTACGAGCATTTCGGTTTGTCTCAAAAAGTGGGCGCTATGGAGGTCGATGTTCTCCTTCGACGGAGCCATGCCGAGTTGTTTCATGAATGGCTTTGTTTCGGGATCGAACGGCAACGCCGGGAACTCGAGGATTACCTCTCGGAACTGGAGGGAGACAAGCGCGAAATCCTGTTCAACTGGCTATCGCTGGGGCCTTACGCCATCTGGATTCCGACCGAATCGCGCGATGTCGAACGCAAGCTTTTTTATGCTGATCTGGCCGCGGCGCTGGAATTGCTCAGGACCGATTACGGGGTCTCTTCTCGGGATCCAGACTTATAGCAAGTCCGACTACCTGACCGATGATGTCGATTTCGTCCAGCCGGAATGTAAGGACCGGAGCTTCGGATGACGGATCGGCGATGAGGCTCACCACACCCTCTCTGATGCTGCACCAGCGACAGTAATAGCCATCGCGCGCTCCGATGAAGTAGATTGGCCGTTCGGACTGATTGCGCCATCCACCGCCCTGAATCTTGCGCAGAGAATCGTCGACAACAAGGAGGGCGCCCGCCGGTATGGTCGGGTTCATGCTCCAGTCATCGGTACCAACGAAGGCGTACTTGAATCGTCGGACATCGACGCCGCCCACGAGGGCCAACGGCAGTTTCCCCCAGCGCTGAACGACTTCGCTGACAAAGAATGTTTTGCGGAGGTCGATTCCCGGATCGAGCGAGATGGGCAGCATGGCATCGCCCGCATCGGGATTGAACGCCACGGGATGGGTTTTCTCCACATGGGCAAAGCCCGCATCCGCAGCCATGGAATCAACCGGTATGCTGAACCAGCTCAGGACCTCAATAAGATCCAGCCTATAAATGCAGCAGAGGGAGTAAAGACGATAGATCGAGGGCAGAGTACCGTGGCTTTCGATATCGGAAAGCCGACTGATCAGGACAACGAACTCGGCATTTCCATGCTTTTCGGCGATCTGCTGGCTGGCCAGTTCTACATCACGGAATCGGAGCCCCAGCCTCTCGCGCGCCCGCCGCAGACGCTGGCCAGCATACTCCGTGCTATGATCCTGTCTCGGGTTGTGGACAACGGGCAACTGCGGCACATGAGCCCCTTCTTAAGGGGGATTATAACGTCAGCTTGTTCCCGGTACAACACCAATCGCATTTCTTTGTTCTGAAATCGGAACAGAAGTCGTCTCGGGAGGATCGATCTGAGAATTGTTGTGGGCGTAACGGGAGCCAGCGGGGCTGTGTATTCGCTTAGACTTCTGGAGCGGCTCTCGCAAAATCCTGAGGTCGAAATCCACCTGATCCTCTCTCGCGCCGGCGAAAAGACATTATTTCTCGAGACCGGTAAGAAGTCAGCGGATCTGAAATCGCTGGCTCATTTCTGCTGGCCGCTGGACAACATCGCGGCGCCACTCGCCAGTGGGTCCTTCCGGACGGATGGAATGATCGTCGCGCCTTGTTCCGTTCATACGATGTCGGCCATTGCATATGGAATCAGCTCAAACCTGATGATTCGGGCCGCTGACGTGACCCTGAAGGAGCGACGCCGACTGATTCTCATGGTGCGCGAGAGCCCGTTTCACATCGGCCACCTGAAAACGATGACCTTGCTCGCCGAAATGGGCGCGGTGATTGCGCCGCCGATACCGGGGTTCTACAACAACCCTTCCACGATTGCCGATCTGGTCGATTCAAGCGTGGATCGCGCTTTGGATCTCTTGGGCGTTCCGGACAAGGCGATTCGGCGGTGGAATGGCCCTGCGGCGGGGGATAGCAAGTGAAGCGGTCCACCGTTTCTTTTCAGGGCGAGGCGGGCGCGTTCAGCCAGATTGCGGCCCGTGAACTAGCCGGAACGGATGCGACTCCCGTGCCCTTGCCGACGTTTGTGGAAGTGTTTGAGTCTGTGGCCGGCGGAAAATGCGATGCGGCCGTGATCCCGATTGAGAATACCCTGCACGGCTCCGTTCACGAGAATTACGATCATCTGCTTCATTTCGAGCTGGAGATTCAGAGCGAGACCTTCGTGCGGATTGTGCATAACCTGATCGCGCCCGAGGGGGTGAGCTTTCGGGACATTCGGCGAGTCTTCTCGCATCCTGTGGCGCTGAATCAGTGCCTTCGATTTTTCGAGAACAATCGTGGGATTGAGAAGGTGTCATTCTATGACACCGCGGGAAGCGTCAAGATGATCACCGAGGAGAAGTTAACGGACGCCGGCGCCATTGCGTCCGCGGCGGCGGCGGACATCTATAAGGCACGGATTCTTAAGAAGTCGATCGAGGACGACCGCGCGAATTTCACCCGCTTCTTTCTGTTGCGGAAACCGGCCGCGCGCTCCAAGCGCTCCCGCGAGGACGGTTCTACTTACAAGACGTCGTTAGTATTCACGGTCCGCAACGTGCCAGGCGCGCTTTTCAAGTGTCTGAGCGCTTTCGCGCTGCGAGATCTGAATATGACGAAGATCGAATCGCGCCCGCTGCGAGGCAAGCCCTGGGAGTACCTTTTCTATCTCGATTTCATGGGGCATCCGGAACAGCCTTCAGCGAAGAACGCCCTCGGCCATCTCGCGGAACTCGCCGACATGCTGCGCGTGCTTGGTTGTTACCCCGCCGCCAAGTCGACCAAATAGTCAGGCCCAGATTTCTTTGACGATTTCTCCCGCGAGTACGGTCGGACGTTCCGAGCGCCCGTTGTGGAGATAAGTGGTCTGCATGTGATCGAGGCCGAGCATCCAGAGAATGGACGCGTGGATGTCGTGAACATGTACGGGCCGGTCAGCGGCTCTCATGCCGATCTCGTCGGTGCTTCCGACGTACTGGCCGCCCTTTGCGCCACCGCCGGCCATCCACATGGTGAATCCCCACGGGTTGTGGTCGCGACCGTCGCTGAGTTCGTTAAACGGCGTGCGTCCGAACTCGCCGCCCCATACGACCAGAGTGTCCTTCAGGAGTCCGCGCTGTTTGAGGTCTGTTAGCAGGCCGGCAATTGGTTTGTCGGAGGCTTTGCACCACTTCCCGTGATTTTGTTCAATGTGCTCGTGAGCGTCCCACCCGCTGCCGGAACCGGAATAGAGTTCGATGAAACGCACTCCGCGCTCGACCAGCCGTCTGGCCATGAGGCAGTTGGCTCCAAAAACCGAGCAGGACGGATCGTCGAGGCCGTAGAGCGTTTTCGTCGCTGCGGATTCGCGGGTCAGGTCCACTGCGTCCGCGGCTGAAGACTGCATCTGATACGCGAGTTCGTATGAGCGGATTCGCGCATCGAGCTCCGAATCTTCCTGTTTGTCGCGCGCCCAGAGTTCGTTCAGAGATCGCAAGAGGCCGAGTTCGTTTTTCTGTTGCGCGTCCGAGATACCGGCGGGCGGTTTGAGATCCAGGATCGGCGAATCGCCACGCCGGAACTGCGTTCCCTGATATACGGCGGGCAGGAAGCCGGCGCTCCAGTTATTGGTTCCGCCCAATGGATCGCGGTCATCCGTCATGACGACGAATGACGGCAGGTTTTGATTCGCCGTGCCCAATCCGTAGGTCACCCATGCGCCCATTGAGGGACGGCCCGCGAGAATCGAGCCGGTGTTCATCTGGCACACTGAGCCGACATGATTCAGGCCGTCCGCCCAGCAGGAGCGGATGATGGTCATGTCGTCTACGTGCGCGGCGGTGTTCTGATACCAGTCGGACACCCACATGCCGCTCTCGCCGTATTGCTTCCAGGTACGTTTGGAAGCCATCAGGGTGTTGTTGGCAGTTCCTCGCGAGGTCTGCTTCGGTTTGCCGATGGAGTCCGGGATGGGTTTGCCATCGAGCTTCGAGAGGGCTGGCTTGGGATCGAAGAGATCGACGTGGCTGGGACCGCCCTCCATGAAGAGGAAGATGACGGACTTGGCGAGAGGCGGATGGTGCGGGGCTTTAGGGGCCAGCGGGTCGGATTTCGCAGCCTCGGCCAGCATGCTGGTGAGGGCGATGCCTGCCAGTCCGCTGCCGGCGCGGGTGAAAAACTCCCGCCGGGAAGAGACGTTCCAGTGATGTCGCAGTCGATCCAGCATCTTCGCTCCTAATTGATGTACATAAATTCGTTCGAACTGATGAGGGCATGGCAGAAATCCACAAACGCGGCCCCTTGCGCCTGATCCATGTTGGTAGGCATGTTTTCGGGCAACAGCACCTTCTCGTCCGCGGCCAGTCTGCCTGCGACCAGCGTGGTTTGTGACTTGAGGAAGTCGGAAACAGAGGTTTTTTCCGCCGCCGATGGGGGCCTCGCCAGCGCGAGCCGATAGGCTCGTTCGATCCTTTGCGCGGGGTCGAGGCCTGCGTCATTCAGCACGCGTCCCGCAAGAGCCTGCGACCACTCGATCACCTGCTTGTCATTCATCATGGTGAGCGCCTGAGAGGGCACAACGGTGCTGAATCTTCTGGGGCAGCTTTCCCCGGCATTCGGGGCGTCGAAGGCTTCAAACATCGGGTAGGTGAGCACGCGCTTGACGAAAACGTAGACGCTGCGCCGGTCGGCTTCGGCCGAGTCCTTCTCAACGGGCCACGACGCGTATCCCACGGCGTTGACGCCGGCGGGCAACTCCGGTCGGATGCCCGGTCCGCCCATTTTCATGTTGAGTTTTCCGCTCACCATGAGCATGGAATCCCGAACAACTTCGCCTTCGGCGCGGCGACGGGGATAGCGCCAGAGCAGTTTGTTATCGGGATCGGCCGCGATCGCGGCTTCATTCGCGGTTGATGATTGGCGATAAGCCGCGGAGAGCATGATCGCGCGGTGCAGTTTCTTCACGCTCCATCCGTTGTCCACGAATGTCGCGGCAAGATAGTCCAGCAACGGTCGGTTTGTGGGCTGTTCGCCGACGGTTCCGAAATCGCTGCTCGAGGCGACGATGCCGGTCCCAAAGTGACCCTGCCAGATCCGGTTGACCATGACACGCGCCGTCAGGGGGTTGTTTGGATTGGTCAGCCAGTTCGCCAATGCCAGCCGACGGCCGGTCGTGTTGAGGCCCTGCGGGGCCGTGATTCGCGCGTCGCCCGGATCCAGAATCGAGAGGAATCCCGGTTGAACTTCCGCGCCGCGCGCGGTCCACTCGCCGCCTCCCAGGATGAATGTGGGGGGCGCCGTGTTCCCGTTGTCGATCACGGTTTGAGCGACAGGCGGCTTCGGTTTGTAGGTCTCGTCCAGCGACTTCAGCTGGGCCGTGAGTTCATCGAAGCGCGCCTTCTGGTCGCCTTTCAGCTTCTTGCTGAAGGTGTCCCAGGAGTGCGTAATCTG
Source organism: Bryobacteraceae bacterium (assembly GCA_035262625.1). Taxonomy (GTDB): domain Bacteria; phylum Acidobacteriota; class Terriglobia; order Bryobacterales; family Bryobacteraceae; genus BOG-234. The sequence continues at coordinate 24,953 of DATFSM010000156.1, read as the reverse complement.
CGGCATGCCCTGGAAGGCCAGCAGTTGCTGATAGGGCGTCCGCTGATCCGGAGGCGTGTTGATCGCTTGCTGAGTGCCGGTTGAGAAGCGCGGCATATAGTAATCGCGCTCCTGTTTCGCGTAGGGTTCGACCAGCGCGTCGAGTTCGTCGCGGATGGCTTTGGTTCGCTTGTCCCAATCGGCGAGTTTCGATTGATAGGCTTCCAGATCCGCGCCTTTTAGCAGAACCTCGTTGTCGTCCGCGCGGATGTTCGCGAAGAACGCCTGGAGCCTGTAGTAATCCTTCTGCAGGATCGGGTCGAACTTGTGATCATGGCAGCGGGCGCACGCCATTGTCATGCCCATGAAGACTCCGCCCACGGTGTCCGTGAGGTCGGTCAGAATTTCCTGGCGGCGGAGTTCCATCACGGGCTGGTTCGTTTCGTCCGTGTAGTGCCTGAGGAATCCCGTGGCGACTCGCGCGTCGAGATTGCCCGGATACGCTTCATCTCCGGCGATCTGCTCCTTCACGAACCGATCGTATGGTTTGTCCTGATTGAACGACTGGATGACGTAATCGCGATAGCGCCAGATGTTGGGCCGGGTCTCGTCGGCTTTGAAGCCGTTTGTGTCGGCGTAGCGCGCCAGATCGAGCCATTCGCGGCCCCAGCGCTCGCCGTAATGCGGAGACGCCAGCAGTCGATCGACGACCTTCTCGAAGGCTTTGGGAGAATCGTCGGCCAGGAATGCCTGGGTTTCTTCGGCCGTTGGCGGGAGTCCGGTCAGATCCAGAGTCGCGCGGCGAAGGAGGGTGATCTTGTCGGCTGGTGGATTGGGGTGGAGGTGTTTCGCGCTCAGTTTGGCGTCGATCAGAGCGTCGATCTGGTTGTCCGCGCCGGCGACTCGCGCTGGCTTGGCGACGGGCTGAAAGAACCAGTATTTCCTTTGGGCTTCAGTGAATTGCGGAGCGGATGAGGCGATCGTCGTCGCCGTATCGATTTTCGCGCCGGAGTCGACCCAGTTCTTAATGAGTGCGATCTGCTGATCGGTCAACCGGCCGCCCATTGGCATCTGCGGTTGGGTCTGACCGGTGACGCGGCGGTAGAGCGTCCCGTTTCCGGCCACTCGCCGCAGATCGGCCTCAGCGGTCAGGTCAAGCCCACCCATCTTAGAAGCAGAGCTATGACACTGACTGCACTTCGACGCCAGGACCGGCGCGACGTCACGCGAGAACGAAACTTCACCGGATGCCACACCGGCAGCGCAAAGTAACCCGGCAAGGCCAACCGTGGGCCAGTGCATGATCCGCAAGGTTACACCACCTCATTTGAATTATCTATCCAAATTTGTCCGATGGCGCCCGAAACTCTCACTCTAACCTCCTGATCCCATTGCCCGAGTGGCCCGAATCGGACCAAGAGACGGGTACAGGTTGTTGCGGTTCGTCATTTCGTCGGGTAGTCTAGCGAGAGGTTCTTGGCCGTAAACGACTGAAATCCGGAGAGAAAACATTTTGTTCCTGAAGCCGACAAGCCGAAACCGGATGATTCTGGTTCTCGCCGCCGCCCTTCTTTTTCTTGCGACTCCCTTTGTGTCTGCACAGACACCCCAGCCCCGATCGCCCGGAGGCGAGGCGCACCTGATACTCCCCGACCTGAGCCAGGGGGCTTTTATGGGGATCAACGGCCGCACGCTTCTGATGGCGGGTCTCGCCATCTGCGCGCTGGGGCTTCTCTTCGGCCTGGTTACGTACATGAAACTGCGCGACCTGCCGGTCCACTCGACCATGCGCGATGTTTCGGAGTTAATTTGGGAGACCTGTAAGACCTATCTGCAGACGCAGGGTAAGTTTCTGCTGATTCTGGAGATGTTTATCGGCGTCATCATTCTGTTCTACTTCGGGTATTTCGAACACTTCGATGCCGTGAAGGTGGTCGTCATCCTGCTTTTCAGCGTCATCGGGATCGCCGGCAGTTACAGCGTTGCCTGGTACGGGATTCGCGTTAACACCTTCGCCAACTCACGGACGGCGTTTGCGAGTCTGCGAGGGAATCCTTACCCCTGTTATGCCATCCCGCTGCGGGCCGGAATGAGCATCGGGATGGTGTTGATCAGCGTGGAACTGCTGATCATGCTCTGCATTCTTCTGTTCATTCCCAGCGACTTCGCCGGACCCTGCTTCATCGGGTTCGCTATCGGCGAATCCCTGGGCGCCGCGGCGCTCCGCGTGGCGGGCGGCATTTTCACCAAGATCGCGGACATCGGTTCGGATCTGATGAAGATTGCCTTCAAGATCAAAGAGGACGATGCGCGAAACCCGGGCGTGATCGCCGACTGCACGGGGGACAACGCGGGCGATTCGGTAGGCCCGAGCGCGGATGGCTTCGAAACCTACGGCGTAACCGGCGTTGCGCTGATCTCGTTTATATTGCTCGCGGTCTCGAATCCGTTGGTGCAGGTTCAGCTGCTGGTGTGGATCTTCGCTATGCGGATCATGATGGTCATTTCGTCGGCCATTTCGTACTTCATCAATGAAGCGATAGCAAAGGGCCGATACGCGAACGCGCCGAAGTTCAACTATGAAGCTCCGCTGACGTTTCTCGTGTGGCTCACGTCGATCGTCTCGATCATCCTGACGTACATCGTTTCGTATTTTCTGATTCCCGACCTGGGCGGCGATACGAGCCTTTGGTGGAAGCTTTCGAGCGTGATCACCTGCGGAACGCTTGCGGGCGCGGTGATCCCCGAACTGGTCAAGGTCTTCACGTCTACGGAATCCGGGCATGTGCGCGAAGTCGTGACGTCGTCGCGCGAAGGCGGGGCGTCGCTCAACATCCTTTCGGGTTTTGTCTCCGGCAATTTCGGCGCTTATTGGCTGGGTCTCGCGATGCTTCTGCTTATGGGCATCGCTTACCTGATCAGCACCATGGGCCTGGCCACTCTGATGGTGGCTCCGGCCGTGTTCGCATTCGGGCTGGTGGCGTTCGGATTCCTCGGGATGGGGCCCGTCACGATCGCGGTCGATTCTTATGGCCCGGTTACCGATAATGCGCAGTCGGTTTATGAACTGTCGCTGATCGAAGACGTTCCGGGAATCGAACAGGAAATTCATTCCAAGTTTGGATTCAAGCCGAACTTCGAACGCGCCAAAGAGAATCTGGAAGAGAACGACGGGGCGGGGAATACCTTTAAGGCCACGGCCAAGCCGGTCCTAATCGGTACCGCGGTCGTTGGCGCCACGACTATGATCTTTTCGATCATCGTTGCGCTCACCAACGGATTGACGGTGAATCTTGAGCGCCTGTCGATTTTGTATCCGCCCTTTCTGTTGGGAATGATCGCGGGAGGCGCCGTCATTTACTGGTTCACGGGCGCCGCTACCCAGGCGGTGACCACAGGCGCTTACCGGGCGGTTGAATTCATCAAACGGAACATCAAGCTCGAGGGAGTGACAAAAGCCTCGGTTTCCGACAGCAAGACCGTCGTGGCGATCTGCACCCAGTACGCGCAGAAGGGTATGTTCAATATCTTTCTTGCGGTCTTCTTCGCCACGCTCGCTTTCGCGTTCGTCGAGCCGTTCCTGTTTATCGGTTATCTGATCTCGATCGCGCTATTCGGTTTGTATCAGGCCATCTTTATGGCGAACGCCGGCGGCGCCTGGGATAACGCCAAGAAAATCGTCGAGACAGAACTGAAGATGAAGGGCACTCCGCTGCACGACGCGACCGTCGTGGGGGACACCGTCGGCGATCCCTTTAAGGACACGTCGTCGGTTGCGCTCAACCCGATCATCAAATTCACGACGCTCTTCGGCCTGCTGGCGGTGGAACTTGCGGTGTCGCTGTCAGAGCAGCAGGATCCGACGTTGACTCACGTGCTCTCGGCGCTGTTCCTGATCGTTGCGCTGATATTTATCTGGCGCTCGTTCTATGGAATGCGAATTCAGTCGGAGAAATAGCGGCTCACCTCTGCGCCCAGTAGCGATCGCGCGCCTGGACAACGAGGCCCTTCTGCTTCACGGTTAGCTGGAGTTTTCTGAATTCGGAGATCCGGACAGGAGTGTCCGAGACGTATCCGAGGTTGTACTGGCTGCGGAGTTCGTCTTCGATCACAGAGAAAACCTGGTCGATCGTGAACTTTTTCGTCGCTTCGTAGTATCCGCCGCCGGTTTCTCGGGACATGCGTTGCAGAATACTCTTGCCTTCCGTTCCTCCGAAAAGGATCGAATAGATGAGCGTATCGGAGCGGTGCGCCGCGTCGATCGCATCCTGGAGCGAGGCTTCGCTTCCGTTTTCTCCTCCGTCGGACATGATGATCATGGCTTTGCGGCCCTGACGGCGGCTCATGATTTCGTTGCAGCCTTTGACGACGGCGTCGAAAAGCAGGGTCCCGCCGCCGGTCTGATTCCGCAGTTCCTGGCGCGTGGGCGTGTCCACATATACCAGCGACTGGCGCAGTTGGTCCCGCGATGACGTGAGCGCCTGGGGCGTCTGCACCGACATGTCGAACTGCATGATGAAGACCTGATCGCGGTCCTCTCGTAACACGCGGTCGAGGAAGCGGAAACTTGCCACGCGTTCGGCATTGATAACCTGCACCTGGCTCATGCTCGTGTCGATCATCAGGCCGAGCGTTAAGGGCAGATCGGTATCGCGCGAAAAATACTTGATGGTCTGCGGGCGGCCATTTTCCGTGACAACGAAGTCATCTTTCGTCAGGTCGCGAATAATCTGACCTTGCTTGTTGAGAACAGTGGCCAGGATGCTGACGACTTTTACATTGGTCGAAAATGTAACGTCGGGCTCCTGCGCACGCGCCAAGGCCGCCGTCAGCGCGGCGATCGATTGCCTGCGCGTCATTGGCAGTTCCTCAGCATCTCTTCAGCCCAAAGAGCGCCATGCGGATCTTCTTCGTGCTTGAAGTACACGTATGCGTCACGCCCGCCAGCGAGCAGTTCCCGAACCTTTTCGGTCGCGGTGGATCGATCTTCCGGAGAATAATCCGCTTTGCGCAGCCGGAAATATCCAAAATCGGCGGTGAGCACCTTTGGAATTTCCAGTTTCTCCGACTCAGCCAGGCACAGGGCGACATTCCGTTTCTGCAGGATTTCGTAGACGGGATCGCAGAGCCACGACGTATGTCGAAATTCGAACGCAAATCGAATATCTCCGGGCAGCAGCGATAGGTATGATTCCAGGCGTTCCGAATCGCATTTGAAAGTCGGAGCAAGCTGAAAGAGCACGGGGCCCAAACGCCGTGAGACCCGGAGGGGCTCCAGCGCTTTCAGGAAAACCTCGGTAAAACTCTCCGCATCTTTGAGTTTCATCACGTGCGTGAGCCGCATGTGCGCCTTGCAGGCGAATCCGAACCCCGGCGGCGTGGCCGCGAGCCATCCCTCCAGCGTTTTCGCCGATGGTAACTGCCGGAAGGTGTAGTTGACTTCGACGCTGTTGAGACGTGAGGCGTAGTGTTCGAGGAATCGTTTCGCCGGGAGGTCTTTCGGGTAGAAGTCGGGCTTCCAGGCTGGATAGGAAAATCCCGAAGTGCCTGCAAACAAATGCGCCATAGGCCGATTGGTATGATCGTAACGCGCCTCGGAGACGCGGCGTCTACGAACATCTGTCAATGAAATACACTCTTCCAGGGCTACTGCTGCTCTGTGGACTCGCGTCGGCGCAACAGTACCGCGTGGTTACTATCGCCGGCACTTCCGGCTCGCCGGGTTGGTCAGGCGATAACGGGCCGGCTCTTTCGGCCCAGTTCACCAATCCGATCCGAATTTCCGTCGATTCCCAAGGCAATCTCTACATTACGGATTACACGAATCAATCGGTCCGGAAGGTGGATGCGAACACCGGCATTGTGGATACGATCGCGGGGAATGGCACGCTAGGGTTCTCCGGCGACGGGTCCTCGGCGGTTGGGTCGCAGCTGGCCGACCCGCACGACGTGGTGAAAGATTCGGCGGGGAACATTTATATTGCCGACACGCTGAACGGGCGGGTGCGCCGCATTGACACGACAGGCACGATCAACACTTTTGCGGGCAACGGGACGAGAGGTTACTCGGGCGATAACGGCCCGGCGGTCAATGCCGCGCTCTCGCTTCCGACGGGTCTTGCTCTCGATCAGCACGGCAACCTTTACATAGCCGATTTCGGCAACGCCACGGTGCGTAAGGTGGATCCCAACGGGACGATCACCACGGTCGCGGGAGTGGGTTTCTCGACGATCGCCGCCGCTCCGGGGGATGGAGGTCCGGCAACCGCGGCGGTTCTCGAGATGCCGTACTCGGTTCAGGTGGACTCTTCCGGCGCGATTTACATCGGCGATACCGGAAACAGCACGATCCGGCGCGTGGATACCAACGGCATCATTTCGACATTCGTGCAGAATTTCCCGGCTCAGAATTTTGCGCTCGACTCCGCCGGAGCGATCTACTTCGCGAATTACCAGACGAACACGGTTGAGAAGGTCACGACAAACGGTACACGCTTCTGGGTTGGCGGGAATGGCATCGCGGGCGATTCCGGCGACGGCGGGCTTGCCACAGCCGCGCAGTTTAATCAGCCTTACGGCGTGGCTATCGACAAGGCCGGTAACATCTACGTCGCGGACGCCACGAACGCCGTTATCCGCGAGATGGTCCCGATTCCGTTTTCTATCGGGGCTGTCGGCAATGCGGCAAGCAATCAGACGTTCGGGCCGCCGATATCGGGTTCGGGCAGCGCTGCTCTTTCCGTTTCTCCGGGCGAAATCGTGGTGCTTTTCGGAAACGGACTCGGCCCGGCGAACATTGTGGTTAACACGCCTGTCAATGGCGCTTTCGGGACCCAGCTTGCGGGCACGACAGTACTCATCAACGGCACGCCCGCGCCGATCATCTACACCTCCGCTGCGATCGTCTCCGCAATTGTCCCGTACTCGGTTTCCGGATTGTCTTCCGTGTCCGTGGTCGTTTCCTATAACGGCAAGGCTTCGGCCGTCACGACGCTCCCGGTGGGTCTGACTGCGCCGGGCATCTTCACGGCCGATGCTACAGGATCGGGCCAGGCCGCGGCTTTGAATCAGGACGGAAGTCTCAACAATTCCTCGCACCCCGCGGCGGTCGGGAGCACGATCGTTTTGTATGTAACGGGTGAAGGTCAGACGTCTCCTGCGGGCGTTGACGGTAAGCTCGCGCTGGCGCCCCCTTATCCGGCGCCGCTTCAATATGTGAACGTCACGATCGGCGGGCTCCCCGCAGCGGTGGCCTACGCAGGGGCCGCTCCGACTCTGGTTGCCGGTGTGATGCAGGTGAACGTGCAGATTCCGTCGGGCGTGCCGTCGAGCAATTCAGTGCCGGTGGTTGTTAACGTCGGGGGCGTCGCCAGTCCCGCTGTGACGATCGCTGTCGCTAATCAGTAGACCGGCGTCGAGCGCGATTTTATACTTGCAGGAAATGGTGAGTCCAGCGCCGCGGCGCCTGCCCGCGATTTGTCGCCCCGGTGTCATTTTTGCGGTTTTGGCCGCCTGCCGGTCTCTTTGCGCGCAGCAGGCGTCCACCGGCGAGATCGAGCTTGCGCTTCGCAAGGTAAACGAACTGGGCTCGGTGCTCATGATCGGCGCTCACCCCGACGATGAGCGCACGAACGTGCTCGCTTATTTCGCGCGCGGCCGCCACATGCGGACCGCTTACCTTTCGGTGACGCGCGGAGAGGGCGGCCAGAACCTTATCGGACCGGAGCAGGGCGCGGCGCTTGGCGTGATCCGAACCCAGGAACTCCTCGCCGCCCGGCGGATCGATGGCGCGGAGCAGTTCTTCACCCGAGCGATCGACTTCGGGTTTTCAAAGACGGCGGCGGAATCCATTGCGAAATGGGGTCACGATAACGTCCTTTCCGACATCGTTTGGGTGATTCGGCGTTACCGCCCCGATGTCGTAATCCTTTGCTTCAGCGGTACGCCTGCCGACGGCCATGGTCAGCATCAGGCATCCGCGATTCTCGGTAAGGAGGCCTTTGACGCAGCCGGTGATGCTTCCCGATTTCCGGAGCAACTGAAGTATGTGCAGCCGTGGCGCGCCGCAAAGCTGGTCTCCTCCGGAGGTTTTGGGGGTCCGGGCCGCGGCGGACAGAATGGCGGTGGACGAGGACGCGGCGGGCAGAACTCAACGCAACAAACGCCGCAGCCGCCCCCGATGCCGCCTGTCGCTCCTCCGGCTCCTGTATCCACTGCCGGGTTCAGCCCGTTCCTTGGATATTCGTACGATCAGATCGCGACCCTCAGCCGGAGCCAGCATCGCAGCCAGGGGTTTGGCAATATCGGCAACGGAGGCGGCGGCGGGGGGCGAGGCCCCACGCCCGCCCCGAACGCAACTCCGGCGGGGCCTCCTCCCGCTCCTGCCGCTGCTCCTCCACCGCCCCCTCTGCCTGTCGATCTCTTCGCGCAGATCGATCACTCGTGGAACCGGCTGAAGGGCGGGGAACAGGTGGGCGCGGTTCTCGGTCAGGCGATTCGCGAGTTTGATGCGGAGCAGCCGCAACGGTCTCTGCCTTTGCTGACGAAGGCGCGCGGCCTGATGGCGGCGATGGATGACCCTCTGGCAAAGCTTAAACTGGCGGAACTCGACGAAACCATGGCAATGTGCGCCGGGCTTTGGGCGGAAGCGGTCGCGTCACAGGCGGAAGTCACGCCGGGTTCGAGCGTCAAGGTTACGGTAAACGTCTACCCACGGCTGCCGGTCGAAGTCGCCGTGCAATCTGCCCAGATTGAAGGCGTATGGATGGGGCCTGCGATTTCGAAATTCGAACCTCGTAACGGCGGAGGCGTCACAGCGGGAATCGACGTGCCGATTCCTCGGGATCAGTCCTATTCCCAACCCTACTGGCTTGAAAAGCCGCCCGTTGGAGACCGATATACAGTCGAAAATCAAATCCTCGCGGGATTACCGGAGTCTCCCACAGAAAACGTTCGTCTCCATCTCACCGTCGCAGGCTCTTCGATCGAGCTGGCGCGCCGGATCGAGAACCGGTCGACCGACCGCGCCGAAGCGGAGCGCATCCGGCCCATCACCGTAGTTCCACCGGTGTCGCTCAACCTGCAAAGCGCCGTCGCGATGTTTCCATCCGCTGCGCCGCGCCCGGTTCCGTTGATCGTACGCGCCGAAGCTGCTGCCTCCGACGGCGAAGTGCGCGCCGAGGTTCCGTCCGGGTGGAAGGTCGAACCGCGTTCACTCTCCTTCAAAATGGCGTCGGCCGGTGAGGAGCGCGAACTCAGTTTCAAAGTCACGCCTCCGGGCCCGGCTGCATCCGGAGTGTTGCGCTTCGTCACCAACGTAGGCGGACACGAGATCTCGGCGGGCATGGACACGATCTCTTATCCGCACATTCCGGTACAGGTGCTGTTTCCAGCCTCGGACCTGCGGCTTGTCCGGTCCGATGTCCACGTGGATGCTCACAAAGTGGGATACATCATGGGCGCGGGCGATGAGGTTCCCGGTGCGCTGCGGCAACTCGGGATCGACGTGACGATGCTGAACGAGACCGATCTGGCGAAGGGCGATCTCAGCCGGTTCGACGCGATTGTAGCGGGCGTGCGAGCTTATAACGTCCGCGCGGACCTTCGCGCGAATCAGTCCCGGCTACTGGACTACGTGAAAAACGGCGGGACCTACGTGGTGCAGTACATGAGCGCCGGCGCACAGAATATTGGTCCGTACAAGATCACGATTCCGGCGGGGAACGCTTACCGCGTCACGGCTGAAGAAGCCCCCGTCACCTTCACACATCCGGACAGCCGTCTCTTGCAGGCGCCGAACCACATCACGGCGCGCGATTTCGAAGGATGGATTCAGGAGCGGGGACTCCTCTTCCCCACGGAATGGGATCCGCACTATGAAACGGTTTTCTCGTCCGGCGATCCGGGCGAGAAGCCGCTCGCAGGCGGTGAGCTATGGACACACTACGGAAAAGGCGTCTACATTTTCAGTTCGTACGTGTGGTTTCGTGAGTTGCCCGCGGGCGTTCCGGGCGCTTATCGCTTGTTCGCGAATATGCTGAGCGCGAAATAACGGATCAGGATCAGGGGATCAATAAAAAAGATACTTTCGCCACTGCTCGTCGCTCTTGCCGAGCAGACGCATCAGGTGGCGGCTGGTATGCAGGCTGAAAGGGCGAGGCTGACGGGCCAGTTTCATGCCAGCTTCTTCCGGCGTTCGGCTGCCCTTGCGGTTGTTGCAGTGATGACAGCACGCGACGAGATTTTCCCAAGCCGATTCGCCTGCGCGTGAACGCGGGATGACATGATCCAGCGTGAGTTCACCCGCCGGCATCACCTTGAGACAGTACTGGCAGGTGTAGCGGTCGCGCATCAGAATGTTCTTCCGCGAAAGAGCCCGCGTCTGATGCGGAATGCGGCGGTATTCGAGTAACCGGATTACCGATGGAACTTTAACGGTGCGCCGAGTGGAATGAACGGCATGCTGGGTCGACTCTTCGGCCGACGCGATACCCTTCAGCACAAGCACCAAGGCGCGGCGGGCCGCACAGATATTAATGGGCTCGTAACTCGCGTTCAGCACGAGCACGGGTTTCTGAAGTCGGCTATACGTTTGCGTCGGCTTGGTCTTGATCTCCATTGGTCAACCGGTCCATCGTCGATCTACTCTCGCCAGCGTGGCGAGTGAAACGGACTTCGCGCCCCCTCTCTTCAGAACATTGGCGCATGCGTTGGCTGTTGCGCCTGTCGTCATCACGTCATCGACAAGAAGAATCCGCTTGCCCCTGACATCGGCTGCGGAACGCAAGGCGAATGCGCTCACCACGTTGCGCTTTCGACCCGCGCTCGTAAGTCCGGCCTGTGTCGCGGTGGGCTTTTTACGGCGCAATACGCGCACTACGGGCGTTCCGCGCTTTCGCGCGACTTCGCGCGCCAGAAGTTCGGCCTGATTAAACCCGCGGCTCCAGCGCTTCCGCCAGTGAAGGGGCACAGGCACAATGAAATCGAAAGGCTTGTCGTCATCGATTGCGCAGCACAAATACTTGCCCAGAGGCCGCGCCAGCGGCTTCATTCCGGAGTATTTGAAGAGATGAACGAGACTGCGGAGGGGACCTTCGTAAAAACCGAACGAGAAAGCCCTATCGAAGCCGCGCGATCCAGAGCGGCACGCGGCGCAGAACCCTTGCGAATCGAGCGGAAACGCATTGATGAATGGCGTATTGCAGCAGGCGCACCGGTGCTCGGCTTTATGAGGAACGGGGGACTGGATGCACGCGTCGCATACGGGAACACGAGTCCATTTGGTGAGCGTGCGATTACAAATCCGACAATCAGAGGGGAAGAAAAGCGAAAAAAGGCCGTGGGGGACCGCTTGGATTGTGGAGGCAGCCGTTCTCGTTACGCTACTCGAGAAGGCGCACCTCCTATACGCATCGGTATCCGCTCAGAGCAGCGTCTGCTCACGATGCGCGCCTGATTGTCGAGCGATTCGCGCGTAAGCGCCATCTCGGCCTCTTACACACAGTTTAGGGACGCAACAGGAAAGTTGTCAAATGTTCAATGGTGAAAGGGCAGGGCCGCAGCCCTGCCTCAATGCGTTCAACAACTTTAGCGCCAGTTAGCGTGGTGTTCCCGATAGTCACGCAGTCGACTCAGGTCGTCGGTGAGCATATCCCGATCTCTCGGACTCAGGCGATTATCGGCTACCACTCGCCCCAGAGATGCGATCACGCGATCAAGTTCGGGTTCGTCGTAGTTGCTCGCGGTAAGCTTTGTCTGAAGATCATTCAATTCTTCGACGGTCTTAGAGAGGCGGTACTCATCGCCACTGGCGAAAGCATTCTGTTGGACACGGGTAACGTCATCCTTAACCCGATCAAACATTCGCGCCTTCCATCCCTCGCCTTTGTAGAAGTTATCGCGGTTCTGATACCAAGCCGGATCGTCGCGGTCGCGCTGCGGCGCTGCCTGAGCATTGGAAAGGCCGAAAGCAATCAACGAAATCGCTAGCGGGCTTATTACCTTACGTATCATAGTGTCATACCTCCAGATCGGCCCTTCCATGGACCGCATACGAGTGGGGAAGCATTCGGTCCTCCAGTGGAAATAAGCAGACCGTCGCAATTACTACTTTCGTCGGGATTGCCGCCTGAAGTTGCTGTTGTGGGCGCAGGGCTCGCTGGGTTGGCAACTGCGGTCGCGCTGTCCAGCGTGGGTTGTCGGGTACAACTTTTCGAAAGCCGCGCTTTTCCAGGCGGGCGCGCCACTTCCTGGCCCGTAGGCGGGGAGGACCTGAAGGTGGTCGATAACTGCCAGCACGTGCTGCTGCGCTGTTGCGTGAATCTTTTGGATTTCTACCGTCGCATGGGGGTTGACGACAAGATCCGGTTCTTTCGGGAATTCCGTTTTCTTGAACCGGGCGGCCGGGCTTCTGTGATGAAGCGGGGTTTTCTCCCCGCGCCGGCGCATTTCGCCGGCTCCTTTCTCAAGCTTCGATTCCTTGGGCTAAGCGACAAGATGGCCGTGGCGCGCGCGATGCGGGCGATACCGCGAGAACGCTTGCGGGCGGATCTTGACCGCATATCGATGCTGGACTGGCTTCATGAGAAGAGGCAGCCCGCGCGAGCCATCGAGCGTTATTGGCGGCAGGTTCTGGTCAGCGCGATTAACGAGGAACTGGATCGAATGGCGGCGCGGCACGGGTTTCAGGTGTTCTGGCTGGGGATGATCGCTCGCCCGGACGCTTACGAGATGGGCTTGCCCGCCGTGCCTCTGCGCGAGCTTTATACCGCTCCGGCAGGAAACGGCATCAGCCTGCGTTTTCGTGAACCGGTGACGGCAATTCACTGTGACGGCGGGCGCGTGCGCGCCATCGAAACCTCGACCGGGGTTCACACAGCCGATTACTACGTGTCCGCTCTTCCTTTCGAACGCCTGCAGTCGCTTCTGCCGGAACTGCCCGTTGAGTGGGGCGCTTTCGAGCACTCCCCCATTACCGGAATCCACCTGTGGTTTGACCGGCCGATCACGGAGGTTCCGCATGCGACGCTGCTGGATCGGACGATCCAGTGGTTTTTCAATAAATCGGAAGGACGCTACGTTCAACTGGTGGTGAGCGCATCGCGAAGCCTCACGGCGATGGGTCGTAACGAGATCATCTCGCTCGCGGTCCGTGAACTCGCCGAGTTTTTTCCGGCGGTTGCGAATGCTCGGCTGGAGAAAGCTCAAGTTATTAAGGAAGTCCGGGCGACGTTCTCCGCCAGGCCGGGGCTGGAAGCGCTTCGCCCGACCGCGGCGACGCCGCTTTCCAACCTGTTTCTGGCCGGCGACTGGACGCGGTCGGGCTGGCCCGCGACGATGGAGGGCGCTGTGCGAAGCGGCTACATCGCCGCTGAGGCAGTGACCCGCGCCGTGGGCGATCCTCGCCGGTTTCTCGTGCCCGATGTCGCATAATGGAAACGTTGATGAGAACGCTGCTCGCGATCGTCCTTCTGCTTTGCGCCACGCCTGCCTTTACGGCTGACAACACAAAGCTCACCGTTCAGGTCCATTCGGCGGATACGGGCAAACCGGTGGATCGCGCGAGCGTGGTTATCAAATTCCGCCACGGCCGGAACATCAACCTCAAGAAGATCGTGACCAACTGGGAGACGAAGACGAATCAGGAAGGGAACGTCACAATTCCGTCCATGCCCCAGGGTGAGGTCCAGATTCAGGTCATTGCGCAGCACTTTCAGACTTTTGGCGACATCTACCAGCTGACAGAACCGGAACAGACGGTGTCGATCAAGCTGAATCGTCCCCAGCCACAGTACTCCGAAGACGCCAAACATCCTTGAGTTTTAGTCATAAGTTAACGATTAAGTAAGATTGATCGTTTAGTTTCGCTGAACAAATCGTTCAGATCCCATCCCGTTGACCCCGTTCGCGAAATGTAATAGATTCCACTCAATTTGGTTCAGTAACGGGACTCCCCTGTGAGTCCGAGTCTTCAGGATTTCTAAGGAGTGGATCAGGTGATGTCAAAGCACGTCGTCTCGCGCGCCCTGGTAGCCGCGCTCGCAATTCTTCTCAGCGTTCCCGCAGCCATCTGGGCTCAGGGCGCCGCCAGCGTTAACGGGCAGGTCACGGATCAGAGCGGGGGCGCAGTTGCGGGCGCGCAGGTTAGCGCTACCGAAACCGCTACGGGCGTGATCCACAACGCGGTGTCGAGCTCCGATGGCCTCTACGTTCTCTCGAATCTTCCGCCGGGAGATTACCGGCTTGGCGCCAAGGCGAACGGCTTCAAGGACTATGTGCAGACGGGCCTGGAACTGCAGGTGGGAAGCAACGTTCAGGTCAACATCCCGATGCAGGTCGGGTCGGTCAACGAAACGATCGAGGTCAGCGCACAAGCCGCGTTAGTCGAGACCAAGGAGAACGCCGTCGCGCAGGTCATTGACGAACGACGGATCAACGAACTTCCCCTCAATGGCCGTCAGGCGACGCAGTTGATTCTGATATCCGGCGGCGCGTCCTATGGCGATGCAGGCGACACGGGAAGCAAGACGTTCTTCAGTTCCACGCGCATCTCGGTTGCCGGCGGACAGGGTAACGGCACTGCCTATCTGCTTGATGGCGGCGACAACACCGACACCATGTCGAACGTCAACATGCCGTTTCCGTTCCCCGATGCGCTTGAAGAATTCAGCGTGGAGACCAGCGCGGTCTCTTCCAAGTTCGGTACTCACCCGGGCGCGACGGTCAACGTCGTGACGAAGTCCGGCAGTAACGGATGGCACGGCGACGCCTTTGAATACCTCCGCAATGGCGACGTCAACGCGCGCAACTTCTTTGCGCCGGCCCACGACAGTCTTAAACGCAACCAGTTCGGGGGCACTTTCGGCAGCCGAGCCATCAAAGACAAGCTCTTTTACTTCGTCGGCTATCAGGGGACCCGCAACCGATCGACGCCGCCGACGTCGTACACGTACATTCCCACCGGCGCAGCGATTGGCGGCGATTTCAGCACCATGGCGAGCGCGGGTTGTCAGTCCAACAACAAAACGATTCAGTTGATCGACCCGCAGAACGGCAATGCGCCCTTTGCGGGCAACATCATTCCGACGTCACGCCTGAACCCGGTCGCGCTCAAGATCGCGCAGAATTATCTTCCATCCGTATCGGATCCCTGCGGCCATATTGGTTACGCGATTCCCACGACCGGCGATGAGAACCAGATCATCGCTAAGACCGATTGGGTCCAAAGCGACAAGAATCGCATCTTCGGCCGTTATTTTCAGGACGGCTGGCAGAACCCGCCCGTCTACGACGGCAAGAACCTTCTGACTACGACGTCGGCGGGAAACTTCGAGCGGGCATATTCGGCGGTGCTGGGCGACACGTACGTATTTGGGCCCGGCACGGTGAATTCATTCCACTTCACTTTCAATCGCATCCGCGACAACCGCGGTCCCACGGATACACCGATCAATCCGACGCTGCTGGGCGTCAACATGTACAGCGCTGTGCCGAACTTTCTGCTGCTTTCTGTTACCGGCGGATTCAGCACGTTCTGCGGAACGTGCGCGCCCGGCCACTTCAATGACAACGTATTTCAGGAATCAGATGACGTCGACCTGATTCGTGGCCGCCACGAGATCTCTGTCGGCTTTAATATCATCCGCAGCCAGAACAACACTATTTCGGGCTTCAACGAGAACGGCAACTTTACGTTCAACGGTTCGCGAACAGGCTTCGGGCTCGCCGATTTCATGCTCGGGACGCCCAGCGACTTCACGCAGACCAATGCCACCCCCGATGACCTGCGGCAGTGGATCATGAGCTTCTATGCTCAGGATAGTTTCAAGATGAATAAGATGATCACGCTGAATTTCGGGCTTCGGTGGGAGCCGACTTTCGGTGATCCGGATAAGTACGGCCGGGGCACATCGTTCAGCCCGACCGCGTTTCTGGCCGGACAGCATAGCACGGTTGTGAAGAACGCCCCTGCGGGGCTCTTCTTCACCGGCGATGCGGGCATTCCCGACGGTATGTGGAACGGGCATATGGCGAACTTCGCGCCGCGGGTTGGACTCGTGATCAATCCGCATGGAGATGGTCGTGACACGATTCGCGTGGGAGCCTCGATTCTCTACGATTCGACTGAGACCTGGTTCAATGAACGCGAGACGACGAATCCGCCGTATGGCACGGCGCTCGATATTCCGAACCCGGCCGGTGGCTTCTCGAATCCTTATCAGGGTTTTGCTGGCGGCAATCCCTTCCCGACCGGCAGCAACTACATCTTCCCCAACGCGGGCGTGTACATCAACATGCCCATCAATCCGAAGCCGACATACGTCGCAAACTGGAACATCACGTATCAGCGGCAGTTCCTGCGAGACTGGGTTTTTTCCGCAACATACCTTGGCAATAAGACGACGCACCTGTGGATCGCCGGAGAGATCAATCCAGCTATTTACATACCCGGTAATTGCACCGCGGGTCAGTATGGTCTGACAGCGGCAGGGCCATGTTCCACAACGGGGAATCCGAACTATCGGCGTGTGTTCTACATGGCCAATCCCGCGACTGGTGCGGCGTATGCGAGTATCGACACCGCGGACGATGGCGCGATTGCTCACTATAACGGCTTGATCGTGTCAGTGCAGCATCGCTTCGCGCGCAACTTCACGCTGCTTTCGAACTACACCAATTCATCCTGCGTTTCCGACTACGACTTCGGCGCCGCGCTCGCGGGCTCTACGAATTCTCAGATCGGCAACCGCACGGCGGACAAAGGCGCTTGCATATTCGACGTTCGGCACAACTTCAATACGTCGGTTGTGGCGACGAGTCCGAAGTTCGCCAACGTGTGGGCGAATCGCCTGCTTTCGAACTGGCAGATCGCTCCTCTGATACGGGCTGTCTCGGGTTCTCCCTATACCGTTACGACGGGCGTGGATAACTCTCGCACCGGGCTTGGAAATGATCGTCCGGTCCAGGTCACGACCGACCCCTACGCGACCAGTCACGGTTGCTCGCCCGCGCCCTGCTATCTGTATACGAACCCGTCGGCGTTCATCCCGAACCCGGTCGGAACCTACGGCAATGTCGGGCGTAACGCCCTGCGCGGCCCCGGAGGCTTCTTCTTCGATACTTCGGTCAGCAGGATATTCAAGCTCAACGAGCGCTTCAATCTGGAAGCGCGCGTTGAAGCCTTCAACCTTCTGAACCATACCGTCTTCGTGGGCGCCATCTCGCCAGCTGGCACGGGCACGTCGTTCAGCACGATCAGCACCGGGCTGAACTCGTCTTCGTTTGGGAAGATCAACGCGGCCTTCGATCCGCGCATCTTCCAGTTCGCGATGAAGCTGCATTTCTGAGTTTTGTGTGTAGAACCCGCGGTCTGAGGCCGCGGGTTCTACGCAGGAACGGCTTCGATCTGCTCGGCGTCCGTGGCGAAAAACTCGTCCACCAAACCGGCGATTTCCGTGGCTTCTCTTGCGTGATAGATGGAAGCGCGCAGTTTCGCGCCGCCGCGCACGCCGTGGGTGAAGTAGGTCGCGAACTGCTTCATCTTTCCGGTTGCGTCTTCTTCCCGCCGGTCAAGGAGCATGGCGTAATACGTCCGCATCATGTCGTACCGGTCGGCCTGCGTTGGCTCATCGTAGGCGCCCGTCTCCAGATACTGTTCGATCTGCCGGAAAATCCAGGGGTTCGAGGCGGCCGTGCGCCCGATCATCACCGCGTCGCAGCCGGTGTGATTGACCATTCGGACCGCGTCTTCCGGGGTCACGATGTCGCCATTGCCGATCACGGGAATTTTGACCTCGGCCTTGATGGCGGCGATTCGGTCCCAATCCGCCTTACCGCTATAGCCCTGTTCCCTGGTTCGTGGATGCAGCGCGACTGCCTGCAAGCCGCAGTCTTCCGCGAGCCTCGCCATCTGAATCATGACGAGTTCCTGATCGTTCCATCCGGCCCGGAATTTGCACGTAAAAGGGATCGAGATCGCGGCGCGCACGCTTCGCAACAGGTTCTCGACCAGAGGCAGGTCCCGTAAGAGGCCCGAGCCGCCATTGCATTTGACGACCTTGTTTACGGGACATCCGAAATTCAGATCCAGAACGTCGAATCCGAGATCTTCGCAAACGCGCGCCGCGTCGGCCATCACCTCCGGGTCCGCGCCGAATAATTGCGCCGAAATGGGGTGTTCTTCCGGCTCGAACGCCAGATAGCGCCGCAACGTGCGATTCGGTGTTTTCGCTTTCCCCTGTGCGCGAAGATGCGCACTTACGCCGTGAGAGCTTGTAAATTCGGTCATAATAAGACCGCATCCGCCCAAATTTCGGATGAAGCGCCGGAAAACCGTGTCAGTCACGCCCGCCATCGGGGCCAGCACGGTCGCAGGCGCGACCGTGACGTTTCCGATCCTGAGGCTGGGGGGGAAACTCACTTATTCAGTTTAGCGTCGAGAGGAGTGGTATGAAGCCGCTGCATATCGGACTGCTGGCCGCGGGAGCGGCGCTTGCAGGGCTTCTCGCGATCCGGATGGCGGGTCCGCCACCGGCGCCGGAAGCCGTGCCCAGCCGAGCGGTTTCGAATACATCCGCGGCGAAACCAACGGCTGTCAGCGCGCCGGCCACGCCGAAGCCGCAAGCGACTCCGCAACCCGAGGCGCCTGCGGTCGCGGTAACGCCTGCTCCCGCGCCGATCTTCTCCGAGCCGCCCCACGTTGAGTCACCAAAGCGAAGGCCTTTTGGGGATCCGGCCCGAAAGCAATCGACAGAGATCGCGCGTGTTCAGGCGCCTCCCCCGGTCTCTTATCAGCCTCCGGGTATTCACTCAAACCCGGCGCCTCCGGTTGTTGAATCACCGCATTTTGAACCTCCGCACGTCGACCCTGAGCCGAAACCCGAGGAGCCAGTGCGTCGGCCGGAACCCGCCCGGAGCGTTGCGCTTGATGCGGGCGTTCCGATCACGGTCCGGCTTTCCGAGACGCTTTCCACCGAACGCGTAAGCCCGGGAGATACTTTCCAGGCGACGCTCGCCGATCCGGTCATTGCCGGCGGCTTCGTCATCGCCGAGCGCGGCGCGCGCGTTAGCGGGCGCATCTCCGATGCTCACCGCGCGGGGCGTTTCAGCGGGATTTCCTCCATCGAATTGCGCCTTCTGGATTTCACGACGTCCGATGGTCAGAGAATCGCCGTTTCCACCGATCCATGGCTGAAGCGCGGCGATTCCATGACGCGATCGAGTGTAGAGAAGATCGGAGGAGGGGCGGCGCTCGGGGCAGCGATCGGCGCCATTGCCGGCGGCGGCGTCGGCGCTGTTATGGGAGCAGGCGCCGGCGGGGGGCTGGGCGCCAGCGCGGCGGCGGCGACCGGCTCGAAGCCTGTGTCGATTCCCAGCGAAACGGTGATCCGTTTTCGCTTGTCGTCCCGGATTCTGATTACCGAACGGCGCCTGTAGGCTTCGCAGCGAAAATACAAATGTACTGGCTCTTCGGGATGTGTTCGCGCTCGGTTACGAACGCGAACCCTGCGCTCTGCACTTCCTGAATGACCCCGGAATCGTCCAGCCGGATGTGGGTCAGCGCCCTGTCACTTCCGCCCATCGCGCCAGGGCGCTTGTAATACTCCACAATTGCGAGCCTTCCCCCGGGTTTGAGAGCTTCCCGAAACCCGCTGAGCATGTCGCGAGGGTAATCGTAATGGTGATAGGAGTCGAGCGCGAGGATCAGGTCAACGCTGTGCGCCGGAAGCGCGGGGCTCCGCTCGGTTCCATGGATGAACTGTACGTTGGCGAGGCCGAGCGATTCAGCGCGTTTCTTCGCCGACGCTAAGAAGTCATCGAAGATGTCTTCCGCCAGCACCCTGCCTTCCGGACCAACCGCCCGGCTCAGGAAAGGAAGCATGTATCCGGGGCCCGTACCCACATCGGCGACAGTCATGCCCGGCCGCACGCCGATTTCCCGTACCAGGTCCTCAGGCCGTTCTGTGCTGTCGCGGTCGGGCCCGACGAGCCCCTTTGCTACAGCTTCTCGTCCGGCCTGCGTCTGATAATTCTCATTCGCTGTCTTTGCGACCTGCGGCAGACCTGGAGATATGGCCAGGACGAGCGCCGGCAGGACAATCCGGCAGATACCACGCATGCACTAAAGATTATCCGCCGAAGTCCGATAAAGTATCGTGCGGGTTGCATTAGCGTATGCTCCGGCGGCGTTCGGTTGCCTTTTCGCATTGGCGATCCTGGCGCTCGCAGGCGTCCGGAACCTCGAGCATCGGAACCGCGAGCGAGGCCTGGAAGATGCGGTCGTTCAGCGCACCCGGGAGTTGGAATTCGAGCACGCCCGGCAAGCGGTCCGGAATACCATTCTGGAAACGCTCGTAACTCACCAGCCGCTGGGCGTCGTTCTGGATGGCATTGCGCAATCGATCCGGGATGAAACGGCCGGGTCGTCCTGCGCCATCGTGCTTAATCAGGCGAGCCGTTCTTACCTTGCGGCGACGGCCGGCGTTTCCGCGGATTGGGCGGCCGCCCTTGGCGCTCCGCACGCAATCCCCTTCGAAACACGAACTCAGACCTGTTTTTTCGAAGCCCCGGAATTGGATCCTGCCTGGACAGCCTTTCTGTCTGGCATCAGGAGCAAGCCTCCGGCCCGCATCTACTCGTGTCCCATCGGATCGCCGGACCTGCGGCTCGGCTCAATCTGCGTCTTTGCTCCGGCTGGTTCGGCCGAGTCGCCGATCGTGTCGGAGCAGGCTGTACAACTGGCGCAGATCGCGATTGAACATAGCCGCCTTTACGAGGATCTTCAGTTCCAGGCGCATCACGACGGCCTGACGGGCCTTCCGAACCGTATGTTGTTCGAAGAACGGCTGACGCGAGCCGTCCTCGAAGCGCGGACGCTTCAGCAGCGCCTGGCTGTTCTTTATGTCGATCTCGATCGGTTCAAGCAGATCAACGATTCCATGAGCCACCGGATCGGCGATCTGCTGCTCCGCGAAATCGCCTCCCGGATGAAGAAGGTCCTGCGTCCCGACGACACGATCGCCCGAATCGGCGGTGACGAGTTCAATATTCTGCTCCCCAACATTCAGTCCAATCCAGATGCCGAAGCCTTGGCGGAGAGAATTCTGAACTCGGTCCGCCAGCCGATGAGCGTCGAGGGGCGCGTTTTGAATATCAGCGCCAGCATGGGAATCGCCTATTTCCCCGACGATGGGCAGTCGGCGGACGATCTTCAGCGCGACGCCGACGCCGCGATGTACAGCGCCAAGGGATCGGGGCGGGACCGGGCCCAGGTATTCAGCGCCCGCAACGTACTCGACCGCATTCGTCTGGAGCGCGAGCTCCGCTCAGCTCTGCAGGAGAATCGCTTCGAAGTTCACTATCAGCCGAAGGTAAGATCGGATGGCCAATTCGTGGGCATGGAAGCCCTCCTGCGCCTCACGCTGCCGGCGTTCGGAGCCGTTCCGCCGGCGCGATTCGTTCCCATCGCAGAAGAATCGGGGCTAATTGTTCCGCTGGGACTGTGGGTGCTCGCGGAAGTTTGCCGTCAGATCTCCGAATGGAAAGCTCAGGGCTATGGCGAAGTTCCGGTGGCGGTCAACGTCTCTCCCGTTCAGATCCGCTGCGTCGATTTCGCGGATCGCGTCGAGGAGACGCTGGTGCGATCCAACATCTCTCCGCGCCTGCTGGAACTCGAATTAACGGAAACGCTGCTGATTGGAAGCGGCGACGAGACCCAGCGTCAAATGCAGCGGCTTCGCGCCCTGGGCGTTACCTTCTCTATTGACGACTTCGGTACGGGCTACTCATCGCTGAGCTACCTCCATCGGCTTAAGGTTGACGCGATTAAGCTCGATCGCGCATTCGTTCAGTCGATCGACACCGACGATGCCGCCCGCCGTCTTGTGCATGCGATGATCGGCGTCGCAGAAGGACTGGGTCTGAACGTAATTGCCGAAGGAGTCGAGACTGAAGCGCAGCGCCTGGCGCTCGTGGCCGCGGGCTGCCCGGTGATGCAGGGATTTCTGTTCGCAACGCCCCGCGCGGCAGTTGAAATGTCTTCCTGGCTGGCTGGGCGGAGCGACAGCATCGCATCCGTGCCGGCCAGCCTTTCACTGATCGACGATGCGGGGCGCCGCGCGGAACAGGCCGAACGCGCTCTTCAGCCGGTATAAAATACGTCTTTGCGTTCCCCGCAGAATGCAACAGTCCTCGTAACCGGAGCTGGCCGAGGCATCGGCAAGCGCCTTTCGATAGGATTCGCGCACGCCGGTTGCCGGGTGGGCCTCCTCGGCCGGCATCAGGGCGAACTCGACGTCACCAAACTCGAAATCGAAGATGCCAAGGGGACGGCTTTGCGCCTGCGCGCGGACGTATCGAGCTTCGAAGAAATTTCGGCCGCGGTAGAGCGCATGACCACCGTATGGGGCGCCGTTCACACGCTCGTCGCCAATGCCGGCGTTCTCGGCCCTCTGGGGCCCTTCGCCGACCAGAAGGCGGGTCAATGGCGCGAAGTATTCGAAACGAATGTACTGGGCGTGATGAACGCAGTCCGGGCTGTGCTTCCGCAGATGATCCAGCGCCGCTCCGGAAAGATACTTGTGGTGTCAGGCATAGGAGCGGCTTCGCCTCGTCCGGGATTTGCTCCTTATGCCGCGAGTAAAGCCGCGGTGGTACGGTTCGTCGAGACCGTCGCAGAAGAGGTGCGGGACCACAATGTACAAATAAACTCCCTGTTTCCGGGGGAATCGTACAGCAATATGACGGACGAGATCCTTCGAGCCACTCATGCCCTGGCTCCCGAGGAACTCGAATCCGCCGAACGCGTTCGGCTGACCGGCGGAATCGCGCCTGAAAAACAGATTCAGCTGGCTTTGTTTCTCGCGTCGGAGCGCTCCAATCACATTACCGGCAAACTGATCTACGCGCAGGACGACTGGAAAAAACTGGAAAACGATAACTGCCGGCCGGATGCGTTCACACTGCGGCGCCACAAGTAACCATGCGAGAAGCTGGTTTTGACAGCCGGCGACTCTACAATGAGGGGAGATGCGCCGTTTTATTCCCGCCGTCGCGATCTTTCTTTCGTTCGTCTCTCATGCCTTCGGCTGGGGTTGTGAAGGCCACCAGATTGTAGCTCTCATCGCGCGGGCGCATCTTACTACCGCCGCTTCCGCCGCAGTCGACGGGCTGCTGAAATCGAATCCCATCGATCCCACCCTCCGACGCTTTTGCCAGGACCGTCCCGGCGACCCGATAGCAGACTCATCTACATGGGCGGACGATGCGAAGAACACTGAGAAGACGGGAAGTTGGCACTTCATTGATATCCCGCTCACGGCCTCCGGCCCCGGGCCTCTTGGCGCCTGGTGCCCGCCGATTGGCGAACGGGTTGATGGCAAGGACCGTCCGGGCTGCATCACAGATGCCATCGCATATGAATCGGCGATATTGCGTGACGCGTCCCGCCCGGCGTCCGAACGGGCCACCGCGCTTCGCTATCTGATTCATTTCGTCGGAGATATTCACCAACCTCTTCACGATTCGGACAACAACGACCGCGGCGGCAACTGTACCGCTCTGAGTTTCTTCGGCGGGGAAAAACCGGCCAATCTTCACGCGATCTGGGATTACAGAATCATTGCGCGCGATCTCGAGGACCGCAAGATAAGCCAGGCCGCGCTTGCCTCAGAACTGGATCAGCGATTCGACAGCCGCTGGAGCCAATGGGGGAAGCCAAAGCCCGACCCCGACGCCTGGGCCTGGGAAGGAAATGCGATTGCCAAATCGGTCGTTTACGGTGACCTGAAGCCCGCAATTCCCATTGAAAAGCCGACTCCACAGGCAGACTGCAACGCCGAACGGGACAAAGTGGCGGCGCTTCACATCTCTCTGAACGACACCTACCTGAAGCAGGCTCTTCCCGTAATCGACGAGCAGCTTGCGAAGGCCGGATATCGCCTCGCCGGACTGCTCAACGCGGTTTTCCCGTAAGTCTGCCCGCCGATAGTACGCGATCACCACATCTTCCTGAGCAACGCCTTCGCTTCTTTGTAATACGGAAACTCGCGTTCGTGGGCCTTGAATTCCGGCGTGTGTACGCATCGCCTCGCACCCGAGTGATCCACCGGATAGCGCAGGTGCAGCATCTCATGGAACATCACGTATTCGAGGGCCAACTTGGGCGCTCGCGGATCGTCGAAGATGCGGCTGATCACGATCATGTTGTGGGAGGGATCGAAATGCCCCAGGCGCGTGCGCGAGCGCGTGTGACTCCACCCCAGCTCGGGGCGGGCCATCATGCTTCCGAAATGCTCGTGGTTAAGATCCTCAAAAATCGCGTCCAGGTTATGAATCGCGCCCTGGGCTCCACGATGATTCTTTCGCCCGCGTTCCTGCCGTACCAGATGGATACGGCGGCGCATGTCTCTCCGGTTCAGGTAAAGGCGATAGCGCGACTCGTACTGCCGCGCAGCTGGTTTGCGATACAGCTTTCCGAGCAGAATGTGCGCCAGGGCCTCGATCACGGGCGCTGGCGCGCCCTCCAGCAGATCGGTAATTCTGACTGCGATCTGGTCCTTCTCAAGGCGAACATGGCTGTCTGCGTTGGCGAAGGCCTTGAACTGAACTTCGATGGGAGGAACAGCTGTCCGAGGGCGGATCTCGCGGTGCACTCTTTCGAAAATCGCCTCG
This sequence comes from Bryobacteraceae bacterium, assembly GCA_035262625.1. Taxonomy (GTDB): domain Bacteria; phylum Acidobacteriota; class Terriglobia; order Bryobacterales; family Bryobacteraceae; genus BOG-234. The sequence goes on along the minus strand of DATFSM010000156.1, from coordinate 305 downwards.
GGGCTTTCGAAGAAGAGCGAACTCGCAACGTTCACCGGCGTCAGGAACCCTTCGGCTTGCATACCCGATCCACCATAATAAGATTACCGATTCTCCTTTGAAGATGACTCCCATCCGAGCGAAGATTACGTCTGTCGGCTGTTATGTTCCTCCGCGGGTTCTGACCAATGCGGATCTCGAGAAACTCGTGGATACGAACGACGAGTGGATCTTGAGCCGCACCGGAATTTCAGAGCGGCACATTGCGGACCCCGAAGCGGCGACCCTGATCTTGCCACGTGCGCCGCGAGAGCGGCTCTTTCGCG
>DATFSM010000155.1:0-60994 GCA_035262625.1 Bryobacteraceae bacterium | reverse complement strand
AGCCTGTTCCCGCCAGCGGTGCAGAGGAGATCGAAATCGCCTCCGAATCGCGCCGCAATGCTCGGAGCATCCGGCACGATCTTCACCAGCCATGCAGGCATGCCCCGCTTCATGACTCCCATGCCGAGACGCATCAGTACGGGAAGTCCATCAAGGCTGGCGGCCGCGGCGCCAAGGCTCGAACTGTCCACCGGAACAGCGCGGACGCTGCCCCGGAACACGCGGCCGTCCGGATGGAAAGTGCGCGCATTCCTTACTACGCCGCTTACGAACCCGAAGAACCCGGCTGCGGCTTCCGCTCCCGGCGGTTGCTCCGGAAGTCCCGCGCGCCGTTCGGCCCGCCATGCCGATAGGGTCCAAAGAAAGCCTCCGAAGTCTGTTATCGAGAACGCCAGAGCGAGTCCCGCCGGAACAATAGCGAGATACCAGAGAGTCGCCATTACGATGGGCACCAGAGGGCGATCGAGCAGAGAGGCGAAAACGAAACCACTTGAGTTGAGCCGGCCGCTGACGACATACAGCATCCCCAGTCCGGAGACCAGAAGCCCTACCAGCCGGACGTAGCCCTCCGTTTGAGCGCTCAGCTCGGGCAATTGCAGCAGCCCGGCCATAAATTTCGGCGCGAAGAAGATCAGCAAACCCAGCGTGAGGTCGATCCAGCCGAAGATTTCGACCGTGCGCGCGGAGGCAGTCTGCGGTCGGCCCTGGAACATGCGGAGCAGCGTCTGACCAAAGCTCGCTGGTCCCGGCATTTTGTTACTTGCGGTCGTGCTCGTGGCTGGCTGCATGGGCCACCGTTTGGTTCAGAAGGTCTTGAGGAACTCGATAAGAGCTCGTTTGTCGGAATCGCTCAACCCAGGGCCGCGATCGGAAATTGCGTTGGCCCTTAGTTGCGGATCGTTCTGTTCCGCGGGCTCTAGGAAATTCGTTCCGAAGTAGTGCCCGCGATTGACCACCAGGTCCGGGCACTTGCTCAACTTCAGCATCGGCTCGACCACATTCATGAAGGCCTGTTGCATCTGCTGGTCTGTCGGGTTTGGACCAAGGGCCTTCACGTCATGAATGATCTTGCGCACCAGATCCAGCAGTTCGGCACTTCGTCCAATTTGTCCGGCAGGATTCTCCGCAAGCAGATTGAGATTGCTTACGAGGCTGACCGGCGTGCCCTTCGGAATCGGGATGTGAATTTCTCCATCACCCACAAACCCCGGGGCAAACTTCTGTCCAAAAGTCAGCAGCGGCCGCAAAGCATCCGGCAGATAACCTCCGGCAATCCGGACTTCGCTGAACTGGGTGGTGCGGTCAATGCGGCCGGGGACCTTGTTGCCCAGCAGCAGGTCCTGATCGCGCCTTTCCGGCCAGAGCATCTGTTCGATGGACGCCTCAAAGGATTGCATGCGCCCCTCGACTGAGGGATCCACAACAAACGGCCCAACCGTGTTGTTCAGCAAATAGGGCGCAGTGGACCACATGCTGACCAGTGAGGGAGGGCGCGTGTATCCCCTGCCGCCGGCCGGCAGCGTCAACTTCCGCGGCTCGCCCGTGATCGGCTGATACCAGGTGATCTCTCCCGCCGAGGGGAGTTCCTTATAGGAATGCGAGGAGAAGTCGCCCCAGATATTACCCTCAATCGCGTTCGTCGCGAGCGGGCTGCAGGCGTTCGTGTGCAGCAGCGTAACGGGTATGCGAAGCTCCGAAGAAAGATAATTGTCTTTCAGAAAATCGTCCGCCATCACAATCGCAGTCATCTGCGACTTGAAATCGTCGGTTTTGGTCTTGTCCCAGTACTTCTGCCAGCAGCTCGTATAATTGGCGCCAGCGCATCCCTCCGCTTCGTCGAGCCCCGGCATACCGGGTGGCAGCTTGCTCGAATGACATCGGGCGCAGTTTTCAGCGAAAACCTGCTTGCCCCGCTTGAGCTGCCCCGCGTCCTTCGTCAGATACTTGTTTCCCCCGGGCGCATCGGCCAGGTAATGCGGATCCGTGGTGCTCAGAAAGTAACGCGCTACGTCGAACGTCTGCGCTTCCGTGGCCACGAAATAGGGCGAGTTACGGCGCGCCACGCTGATCTCTATCGGGCTGATCGGCCGTCCTCCGGCGAGAGCGTTAAAATGCAGCAGCCATTCCTCGCTGAACGCTCCGATATTCAGATACACGCGGTTCAGCGCCCCCATCACACCGACCGAATCGGACCCGTCTTTGAGTACGCGCGGCGTCCAGACCGTATCGGGTCTGGCGTAAAGATCCGCCAGCGGCCCCGACGACAGGTAATCATTGATCTGATGATTATTCTGCTCGCCGCCTGCCAGCTTCTCCCGACCCCACCTCTTCGCTTCGAGAAGCCGCGCCTTAAGCTGATAAACAGCATTCATGCTGCGCGGATTATTGATGCTGTCGGTGGAAATCAGCGACGTATCGAGAGTACCCGGCCGCGAAGTATGGAACAGCTGATAAAAGAAGTTGCTCTGATCGCCTGACCAGTAAAAGATGCGATCTACCCAGAAATACTGCGCCCCCACATTCGAACTCAGGTTCTCCCACTTCGGATTGTTGCGGTCGGCCGGAGGATTAATGGGATTCGGCCCGACATGGCAGAACCCGCAAGACATGCCGACGCGATACGGCCGAATCAGTTTACGGTCGTTGTAGTAGCTCGCGTCTTTGTAATACCGCTCGGCGTCCCAGCTCTTTTGCGCGGCTTCGTCAAAGTCCGGATTCGGAAAGAGCCGAAGGCCGACGACGCCGGTCGCATAGCCGTAATAAGATCCGACGGGAATATTCTTGCCCCGCGCGCCGTAGCGGACGCCCGGATATTTCTTTTCGTCCTCGAACGGGTCCGGCGGGCAGTTCGGATCGCGCTTGTCGAGCCACAATCCAAACCGGTTCGGATCAGGTCCGGTTGCTTTCACGAAGCAGGGCTCGTTCACCAGCCCGAGATAATCCCAGCGATTGTCGCGGCTCGCCTTGAGTCCCGGATAGGAAGACAGCGTCTTGACGAAGTCGAGCGCGCCGAAGCTGGCTACCGTCATTTTGTCCCACAGCCGGTCGTCTCCCGCAGTCCAGACAATCCACGTGTTTCGTCCGCGGACGGCAGCCGCGTGATCGGCGGGCGGCAGCGCCGCGAGAGGATCCGCGCCTCCCGCCGTCTTATCCATGTCTTTGAAATAATCTTCGCCGGCAGCCCGGAAAAATTCGGCGTTGTTTCCGGCCAGTTTGGCTTCATCATCCACATGCCCGATGCGCGGACTCCGATACCACGCTGTAACGCCGTAGACCGAGCCCGCAACGATCAGGATCAGCAGAATCAACAGGAATTTTTTCAACGCGGCCTCCCCGTCTTACGCCGGTGGGAATTCGAGACAGAAATCGATCAGCCGTTTCTTGTCCCAATAAACTTTGCCCAGATAAAGACTGGGGGCGATCAAACGGATCTCATCGCGAATCCAGTGGGCCACGAGCGACGTTTTCGAATAATCGAGAACGATGCATTCCTTGCCGTCGAGCCAACTGCCGTCTTTGTAGACCTCGGCCACGATGGCGTTGAGTCCCAGGACCGAAATGCGATTGGTGAGGACGCCGCGCTTGCCGTCGAACGTCTTCCCTTGCCACGCGAAGAAGCTGATGAATTCGGCGATTTCAGGACTGAATACCGTGCCGGGAGCAATGATTGCCGTGCCCTTCGCTTGGCCATTCGGAATCTCACCCGCTGGGCTGGCGCGAAACAAATCATCCAGCTCCTGCTGAGTCATTTTGAGTAATTGCTTCGCGTCCAGTGCCATTTGAGTATCCATGATGCTCCGATTACACAGCGCAGTCAATTACTTAAGTGCGAATTACGGCTGTTACGTTTCGCGAGGCGAGTATTGCATCGGCGGCTTTTTCGGCAATCATATATACCGAACTCGAAATAAAGAACCCCGGAATCCGGGGAAATACGGAAGCGTCAACAACCCGCAGGCCGCTCACGCCATGTACGCGAAAGTCACTCGACAGCACGCCGCCAGCCGATGGCTGGCCAATAGGACACGTGCAGGAAGCATGATGACCCCACGCGTTCGCGCGTACGAACTGCTTCAACTGCTCATCAGTCTGCAGGTCTTCCCCCGGGACTTCCTCGCCCGCGATCAGGCCTGAATTCTTCAGCTTTGCCGAAAGCCTCCGAACAAACCGGATTCCGTCTACTACCGCTGTGAGGTCCTCTTCGCCGCCGTCCTGGAAGTAGTTGAATTCGATATCGGGAGCATCGCGCGGATCTGTCGACCGGAGACGAACGCGCCCGCTGCGATTGCGTGTGTGCGCCTTCAGAACGACCCAGGTGAGATAGTTCAGCTCTTCCTGGAATATTCGGGAGTAACCGGGAAAATAGCCAGCAAAGCGGGCAAGCAATGACATACAGAACAGATCGGGCGTGTCGCCTGCTACCGGAGACCGGCGAAACAAAGTCAGAACGGAACCGTTAGTCGAATAGATTCCGGTGCGGGACTTGTTCCATTCCTGCCAGGCTCCGTCGCCGGGCCTGAACTCCACATTCTCGTAGGCATGCCATCTGTCAAACGCCATGCGGTTTACGACGCCGATTTCATAGCGATCCTGCAGATTGCGCCCGACGCCGGGAAGATCCGCGATAACCGGAATATCAAACGCTTCGAGATCCTCGCGCGCGCCGATGCCGGAAAGCATCAGAATTTGCGGACTGTTGAACGCGCCGGCCGACAGAATGACTTCCCGGGATGCGTTCAGAGTCTCGAGAACGCCAGCAGCGGGGCTCGGATCAGAGTGCGCGCGGTACAGTCGTTCACCTCTGAGATACTCAACGCCTGTCGCGCGTTTCGCGCTGTCGAAGAGCACCCGCGTCACAAGCGCGTCTGTAATTACCGTCAAGCGTTCGGGTAAACGGTTGGCGACGTCGAGAACGCGCTCGCGCGCGCCGGTGCGAGCATGGTTATTGGTCGTTAGCGGCAGATAGCGTATGCCCGTTGAGTTGCGCTCGACCAGACGCCAGTCGTTCGGATCCAGGCCGCTTTCGATGAACCACCGGATGCGATCGACCTGCTGTCCGTCCTCGGCGAATGCCTCAAGTCCGGCATCGACGATGGTCTCGGCCAGGGCGCGATTCGCCAGCAGGGCTACGGGTAACGCGCGTTCCGTTCTGAGCCATCCTCTCCATCCGTGGCGCGTGGGATTGATGCCGATCTTCGCCAGCAGCTTGTAGAGCGGACGGTGCTCGCAGCGTTCCAGCTTTTCGAAATACCGGCGCATCGCCCCGGCGCGCCATGTGTCGTCCCCGGTGAGCTGCGCGATTCCATCCCAATCGGAATTCTGCGGATAAACCAGGATCATCGCGTTGTGCGCGCTGCACCCGCCGAGACCCGAGCATCTTGGGTAATAAACGGGCTCTGCCCCGGCGTAGTGCCGGACGAAAAAATCCCAGCTGATCGCGCGATTCTCCGAAGCGAACGCGTGAAAGGCGGGCACATCGTAATCCGCCGGCAGCCGGTTCACCTGCGGCTGAAGGGGATCGCCGCCGTTGAGCGTACGTGGATCGCCCCCGGCTTCGAGGAGTACAACCGTGGCGCCTGATTCGGCAAGGCGCGCAGCCAAAGTTCCGCCCCCAGGGCCCGAACCCACCACGACGTATTCAGGTTCCAGATTGTGTCAGTGTACTGCACGCAAACACGGGAAGAGTCCTCCTCGACAGTGAGATTCTCACGCGGTCAGAAGCCATCAGGGGGGCGCATTCTTGCTCGGGCTGATGTTCTTTTTCAACGCCCAACGTCGTTTCATCGCCTTGCGCCGGCGCTGTCGGCCTCATGCGTAACCGATGTGTCGGTATTGATGACATTCCGTGTGAGGCAATTCGGCGGAATTGAGCCGTTTCGTTGATATAATCCCGCCGGAAACCAAGAGGCGCCCATGCCACGTTCAGCTCTGATAATCCGATTCGTATTGATAACAGCGTCGGCAGGCGCCATCTTTGCGCAGCGTCCTGTAAGCGTCTTTACTCCCGAACAGGCCGATTCGGGTCGCATGATATACAGCCAGCGCTGTGCCTCATGTCATGGCGCACAGTTTGAAGGCTCGGGTGATGCCCCGGCGCTTACAGGTGGCACGTTTCTGCTGAAGTGGCGTTCGAAGATGATCAGTGAACTGTTCGGGCTGATTCTTCAGACGATGCCGCCGACAAATCCCGGATCGCTGGGCGAAGCCTCCGCGCTCAACGCCACGGCATACCTTCTGCAAATCAATGGCGCCACAGCCGGGCAGACGGCTCTTACTGGCGGAGTGACTACGCCCATTGGCGCCATCGCTTCGGGGCCCACGCAAGGCGTCGGACAGGTGTCTGCGGTGTCTGGCCGTGGGGGCCGCGCCGCGATCCCGATGGTGCTGGGCGCCGGATCCACAGCCGGGCAAAACAGAGGCGGGGAAGGCATGGCGCACCGCGGAGTTACGGTGGCCGGCGAAGTGAAGAATTACGTTCCGGTAACGACCGAAATGCTGAGGAACCCACCGCCCGGGGACTGGCTCATTTTCGGGCGCAACTACCAGCGGCACAACTACAGCCCGCTGAATCAGATCACGCGCGATAACGTGAAGAACCTGCAGCTTAAGTGGGCCTGGGCTATGAACGATTCGGGCGCGAATGAGACAACGCCCATCGTCCACAACGGCATCATTTATCTCGCGAGCCCGAGCAATATCGTGCAGGCGCTCGACGGCCGGACGGGCGATCTGATCTGGGAGACGCGCGTCGGGCCCGATCAGGCGCCGGGGTATGGCGGCATTCGCAGCATCGCGATCGCCGAGGATAAAGTGTTCCTGCCGACGAGCGACGCGCATATGGTTGCTCTCGACGCGCGGAACGGAACGATTCTGTGGGATACCCCTGCGTCGGACAAGCCGCATGTTTCGACCAGCGGCGCCATCGTGATCGGCGACAAGGTCCTGATGGGGCTGACCGGATGCGCACGGTTCGACGGCGAGGGCTGCTACATTTCGGCGTTCGACATTCATACGGGCAAACGCGCCTGGCGGTTTTATACGATTCCGCGCGAGGGACAACCGGGCAGCGACACGTGGGGAAACCTGCCGATGAACAATCGCGCGGGGGCGGAAACGTGGCTGGCGGGTAGCTACGATCCCGAACTCAACCTTACTTATTGGGGAGTCGCGCAATCGAAGCCGTGGAATTTTCTCAGCCGGAGGCTGACGCCATTCGACAAGACACTGTACGCGAACTCGACGGTGGCGCTGAATCCCGACACGGGAAAGCTGGTTTGGTATTTCCAGCATGCTCCGGGCGAGTCGTTCGACCTCGATGAAGTTTTTGAGCGCGTGCTGATTGATATCGGGGATCAGAAGCTTTCGTTGAGCGCAGGCAAAGCGGGCATCCTGTGGAAGCTCGATCGAAAGACGGGCCAATATCTGGGTCACAAAGAGATGGTGCAGCAGACCGTCTGGCAGTCGATCGATCCGAAGACGGGCGTGCCGCGATACCGCAACGACATCCTCGAGATGCAGTTGAATAAGCCGATTAACGTGTGCCCGAGCACGGAAGGCGGAAAGAACTGGCAGGCGATGAGCTATTACCAGCCGGCGCAGCTTCTGATCGCGCCGCTGAGCCAGTCCTGCATGGAGTTTACGGCGCGTGAAGTGGACTTTGGCGCCCACGGCGGAGGCATCGGGGGTGAGCGCAAGTTTCTTCCCATGCCTGGAACGAACGGAAACATCGGAAAGCTGGCGGCGTACGATGTCGCGACGCTCCGCGAGGTATGGAAATACGAGCAGCACGCTCCGTTTCTCACCGCGGCTCTATCGACGGCGGGCGGCTGGGTGCTGGTCGGCGATATCAATCGCGGCGTACATATTCTGGATGCGACTACGGGTCAGATGTTGTGGGAGACGCGGCTGGGGACATCAGTGCAGGGGTTTCCAGTAACTTACAGCGCCGGAGGCAAGCAGTACATCGCGGTGCTGACAGGCCTCGGCGGCGGAAGTCCACGCGATGTGCCAGCGGTGATCGCGCCCGACATCAGGATTCCGCAGAGCGGGCAGGCGCTGCATGTGTTTGCGTTGCCGTAACGGCCAACTCCGCGCGCTTATTGCTCCCCGAAAATCAGGGTCTGGATCACGCGCCGGCCAGCCCCCGCAGGAGAGGCCTGGATCGTCACTTCGCCGGCTCTCTCAGCCCGATACTCGAAGTCGAAGGTTTCTCCGATTGCGACGCGCTGATCGGCCTCTTGGAGCCCCTCCTTCTTCACATCGAACGCATCCTTTGCTAATTCCCGCCACGCAGCCAGGCCACTCTCATCGCGCAGTGAGACCTCGAGATTGTCAGTCGCCGGCGTGATATTGATAAGCCGGAACCGATACGTACGGCCTGTCCTGAGATGTAGCGCCGCTGGCTGGGGGGACCCGTTTAGCAGCAGCAGTCCGGCTCCGTAAGGCTCGGTCGGGCTGATACTGAACAGAAAAGTCCTGTCCGAATCCGGGTCGTACTTTTGTCCAGGCGCAAGCACGATCATGGCGCCGTGAACCCCGCCAGTGAGTTGAGCCGCATCGTGCCAGTGCGTGTGATACATAAAGGTTCCGGCACGCGGGGGGATCATTCGAACCGTGAATGTTTTACCCGGTTCCACTGCCGGCGCGTGTTTGTCATCGACCCCGCCCCACCACGGAACGCCATCGTAAAGGCTCTCAATTTCGATCCCGTGCCAGTGGATGGCAGTCGGTTCATTCATGGTGTTAGTGATCGCGATCTCCGTTTGCTCCCCCTGGGTGACCACCAGAACCGGGCCTGCCAGTCCTGTACTCACCGCGGGCTTCGTCACGCCGGCGTCCCTCATCGAGATCTTATAGGCGTGTGCCTCGTCCTTCTGAGTGCCTATGCTCATCTCTATTTTGTGAGTCGGATTCCAGTTGTTCACGGTGTCGATGGCGGACTTTCCGGTCACCGTGATCCCCATGATCATTCCACCCATACCGCTATAGTCGGAGGTCATGTCGTGCATGTGCTGGTGGTCATGGGTGCTGGACTCGGCCGCAATCACATCCGTCGGGTCGAGTGGCACGGGCAGCTGCATATGCGGGATTCGGTGACAGTGATAGAGCCACCGGCCCGGCTCGGTGGGCGACCAGGTCATCTCGTAGGTCTGCATCACTTCCACGGAATGCGTGAACTCTTCGGGCTTCGTGCCGTCGTCGAACACGCGGTAATTTTCTCCGTCACCCTCTGCGTCGAGCGAAAAATGGAAACCGTGCAGATGCATCGGGTGGCTCAGGTCCGAAGCGTTCACCAGCTTCCAGTGGACCTTGTCGCCGACCTTAAAATTCAGCCTTTCGGTATAGGGCCATGATTTTCCGTTGATCGCCGTACGCGTGGGGCCGTTCCAGCGCTCGAACACGAAGATGCGGTCATTGGTAGGCGAGCCGGGAGGATCCACCACCAGGGCGGCTCCAAGCAGGGCGTCGAGCCCACGGTTATTCCCACGGCGCCCGTCCGGCGTTCGGGCCCAGTAAAGGTAAGTGCCAGGCGCGCCTGCAACAAATCGGACGTGGGCCGATCCCCCCGCGGCCAGAGTTACTACGTCGTCCTCCTTGCCGGGATGCGTATGCAGCCCGTGCACGGTCGCCGGGACTCCGATGAAACTGCGAAGCGTAACATCGATGGTCGTGCCCTGCGGTACCCGGATCGCCGGACCCGGAACCTGCAGCGGCTTGCCGCTTTCGCCGAACGCATAGCAAGGAATGGCATCGCCGTCCTCGCGCTCCGGATGCCAGTTTCCCTTCTGCAGCGCCAGCGAGAGGGTCAGCACGCCATCTTTCAAAAGGCCCGCTGGCATCCGATTGTCGTTAGCGACAATTGGGGTCGCAACCGAGCCCACAGGCGACGCCACGGTCTGAGACACCAAGAGCACAGCCAAACAGGCACACGCGACGACGAACGAGGTCTTCAAGAGAATCTTCCTCCGCCCCAATAGGCATCTCACTTTTATCCCACGGGGCCCCCGCGGGGCAAGGGCGTTCGCGCGGCGGGACGGCTGATTGAGTTGCTTCCGCCCCTGTGACACAATTTGCGCAGAGGACAGAGGGTTAGGCAATGAGGCGCAGAGATTTCTTCACGGTTGCTGCGGCAACGGCCCCGCTAGCCTCCGCCGCGAGCGTCGATCTCCATAGAGTCAAGACCCGAAAAGCAGGCAAGGTTGAAGTCGTCTTTGATTCGCCCGGTCTGAATCCCAAGCCCAATGGGCTGCAGTCCACGGATCCGGGCCTCTGGATCATCGATCAGGGTTCCGGCAGCAAGGCGTACCTCGTGGATTACGATCACGGCAAAACAATCCGCGAGTTCGAAACCGAGACAACGGCTTCGAGCGGTATCACTTTCGACGGCTCAGCCCTCTGGATCGGGTCCACCTATAGCCGGGAAATTGTGAAGTCAGACGCTGTCTCAGGAAAGACGCTGGAGCGGCATTTCACGCCGGGCGCAGGCGTGATTTACAAGTTCGCTGGCGACGCGCCGCAACGGTCCAGCCCGCTGGCTAAAACGAAACAACCGCCGGAAACGCGCGGGCCAGGCGCCAGCGCGTCACCCAACCGACCCACACAAGTGGGCGGATTCCAAATGGGAGAAGTGCTCGGGGGCGCTGCGCCCGGAACCGGAGCCCACGGGCAGGAGTGGCGAGACGGCCGCTTGTGGTTTGCCGTGCCGCCATCCAGGACCGTTTATTGCATCGATCCCAGGACTTGGGTGGTACAGACGATGTTTCCAACGGCTGGTAACCGGCCGCACGGAATCGGCTGGGAAGGTCGGTATTTATGGGTAACCGACTCCAATTTGAACGCCTTTCATAAACACGATCCTGCCACGGGTGAAATCGTTGAAAAGATCGTGCTGAACGATTCCGACCCTTTGCCGCATGGGATGACAATCCGAAACGGCTGGATGTGGTATTGCGACGATGTGGGCGTGATCTGCCGGTTGCGAATGATTATTTGAGGACCTTCACAACGAAGTAACTGATAGTGCCCGGTACTTCCTTGAACCAATGCGGGGTGCCGGCCTGAACGACGATGACATCGCCCTTCGTGAGATGGTGGGATTCACCGCCCTGAATCTCCGTACCGAGGTATTGGCCCGGTCTGGTCTGTTTGCCGCCGATCATTTTGCCGCCTGTCACAAAGGTAGCCTCACCATCCTGCACATAGATGACGTCGGTCTCGGTCTCGTGGACTTCCACCTGGCCTGTCTTAACCCGGTGGCCACCCTGCACAATCAGGTTGGGAGCGCTCATCATTACGCCGCCCTTTGCGAGCGCCTCCGTTACACGGTCATGGCTGAGGAAGGTGACGGCGGTGGGGGCGTCGGCGGCCGTCAGGAGCGCGCAGGCAACCAGAAAAGCAAGGGCGGGAGTGAATTTCATGGTCCGTATCTTATCGCTGGCGCCTACTTCCCCGCCAACTCCTCCACCAGCTCATAAAGAAATGTCTGCCCCTCGTAGAACGACCGCACCATCATGCGCTCATCTCGGCCATGCCTCCGGTTATCGTTGCGGTCGTCGAAGAACCCCTGAATCCCGTACGTTGGAATCCCGGCTGCCCGCAGTGTCCTTCCATCGGTGGCGCCTGTGCTCATGAAGGGCAGCACCGTCACGCCGGGCCACATCGTATCCGTCACGTGACTCACAGCGTGAAGAACGTCGGGACGCAGCGGTGATCCCGGCGCGTTCTCTTCCTTGTTGTCCACCTTGATCATCACCTGATCGTCGCTAAAGACGCGTTTCAGCGTGCTTTCCACATATTCGAGCGAGTCGTCAGGCTGAACCCGGCAGTTCACATTCGCAGCCGCCAACTGCGGCAGCGCGTTCTTCGCATGTCCGCCTTCCAGCATTGTCGCCACACACGTGGTGCGCAGCATGGAATTCCATTGCGGCGATTGCGCGGCAAGTCGCTGCATCGCCTCCTGCGAACCTTTGGCCGCGTTCGCCAGATCCCCGGCCAGCGCTCCCTTTTCGATCTTCGCCATCTGGTCGAAATACGCTCGCGTCACCTCGTTCGTCTTCATCGGAAAAACGAACTGGCCCAGCCGCGCTAAAGCGCCTGCAAGATGATAGATCGCGTTATCGGGCACCGGCTGCGAACTGTGCCCGCCTTTGTTGGTCACTTCGAGCCGGAAATCGACGTACCATTTTTCCGCCGCCTGAATGTCGTTCGAGATGCGCCTCCCATCCAGCAACTCTCCGTATCCGCCTTCGTTCAACGCAAACTCCGCATCGATCAGGTCGCGGTGATTCTTCACCAGCCACTCGACGCCGTTGTAAGGGCCGCCGCCCTCTTCATCCGCCGTTAGCGCGACAATGATGTCTCGGTCCGGCTTGAAGCCCTCCCGCTTATACCGCATCAAATTCGCCACCCACACGGCGGCCTGCGCCTTGTCATCCGCCGTGCCGCGTCCATAAAAATATCCGTCCTTCTCAATGAATGTGAACGGATCCATGCTCCAGTCCTCGCGCTTCGCCTCCACTACATCGGTGTGCGCGAGCAACAGAATAGGCTTCCGCGCGCCTGTGCCGTGATAGCGCACCACCAGATTCGCCTTCCTCGGAATGGCGCCGCCAATGAAAATATCGGAAGCCGGAAAACCCGCCGCCTTCAGCCGCGCCGCCACCGCTTCGACTACCGGCGTGGTGGAGCCCGTCGTAAACCCCGACTTGATTTCCACAATCTGTTTATAGATTTCCAGTGCGAGCCGCTGATCGGCCTCGGGAGGCATCGTGCCGGCGAAAAGCGACGATGCCGCAAGAAGGGCGAGGGAACTGCTGAGGCGCATGGATCATTCTCACACGGCAGGGATCCAATTATGCATTGTTCGTATGCCCCGATTGAGCGGTTGACGCATTGGCGCAAACTGCGATCTTCACGAAGTTCGAGCGCCTTAATCGAGAGCGCGGAAAGCGTTCGGCAGCAGGTGGTTTCCTGGGTAAATGCCGCTGGTCCGCAAAAACATACAATTGGCGGGCCGCGGTCGTTCCGGACGAGAGAGGATCTCATGAACCGGGTTGGAAGGCGTCATGAGAGGGCCGGCCAGTCCGCAGGCGGCGGAAATCGGCCGGAAGTACACGCATCGGCAGATGCCTTGGTAGAGCCAGCCTGCCTCAGTGACGGTACTTTGAGTCGATGGTGGCTCGGCTAAGCGCTGCTACATCCGGGGGCAGTTCGGAGGAACCGGCCTCAAATCGATTCGCGCTCAGAATATACGCCGTAATATCTGCATTAGCTTCGCGGCTCAGGCTGCCGGGCTTCCCCTTCGGCATCGTCGTTCGGATTCGTTCAAACAGAGCGGCCAGACTCTGGCCTGTCCAACGGTCTATGAACTCCCCTCCCGCCAGAGAAGGCGCCATCTCTACGCCCGCCAGATCGGCGCCGTGGCAACCCGCGCATTGCTGTTGGTACAGTGCTCTACCGCGCTCCGCCTGCGCCGCCGTGTAGAACGGGACGACCGTACCTGCGCCCGCCGCAACGGACGGCCGCGCAGCCGCTGTTTGGTTTGTCCGTGCAGGCGCCGCTCCGCTGGCAGGCAGCTTGAACGCAACCAGCTCGCCGGAATAATTCCCGCCGCTGATCGCCACCGCAATATACTGCTCGCCGTTCAACATATACGTCATCGGTGATCCACTCTGTGGCGCCGGCATCGAAACAGCGCCAACTTCTTTTCCCGTGGCCTTGTCGTAAGCGCGCAGGGGCGCTCCGCGTTGCCCCGACGGCATCGTCGCCACCTCCGGGTCCCCGATAATCACCAGCGTCTTTGTGCAAAGTGGCCCAATGTTCCCACTTTGCCCGGTGCGGGGAATTTTTAACCCTTTCAACGCGGGGTTATTGCGGACGCTGTCGGGTGTCTCTCCATGCGCGATCTCCCATGCGAGGTCACCTTGATCGAGATTGATCGCCGTCAGGATGCCATACGGAGGCTTCAGAAGCGGCAGCCCATCAACCATCACATAGACACTGCGCCCGCCTTCGCCCGCCCGCCGCGCACCCATGGGACGCGAAGCGGTGGCGGTCTGACCCGCTCGCCCCGTGATGTAGTTCATGTCTGAGACACCCGGCGCCGGTTTTACCAGGCTGCTTACCTGAGCCGTGGTTTTCGAATAGACGTAGAGCAGGTGCGTCTCCGGGTCATACGCGCCGCCGGGCCAGTTGGTCCCTCCCTGTGCGCCCGGCGACATCGCGACGCCTATGGGTCCTTCCAGCCTGCTCACAATCGGCGGCGTAAACAACGGCCCGATGGTGAACTTATTGTCTTTCAGGAACTGAATCGCTCTGGCCCGCAGCTCCGGCGTGAAATCGATCAAATCGTCGATCGAGATGCCCTGATGCCCGTACGCTGGCGGCTTCTTGGGAATCGGTTGGGTGGGTGAATACCATTCGCCTGGAACGTCGCCCTGCGGGACAGGCCTTTCTTCGATCGGCCAGATGGGCTTACCGGTCTTGCGATCCAATACATAGAGATATGTCTGCTTGGTTGGCTGCGCTACCGCTTTGATCACTTGTCCATTCAGCCGGAAGTCCACCAGCATGGGAGCGCATGGAATATCGAAGTCCCACAAACCGTGATGTACAAGCTGGTAATGCCAGATGCGCTTTCCCGTCTGCAAATCCACCGCGACAATGCTCTCCCCGAACAGCCCCGCGCCGGGACGATGGCCGCCATACACGTCGCCCGTGGGTAGTTCGACCGGCAGGTACGCCATGTTGAGATCTTCATCCACCGAAATCTCCCCCCAGGCCCCTGTATTGCCGGTGTAGGACCAGGAGTCGTTCTCCCAAGTATCGATGCCGTATTCGCCGGGCCGCGGGATTGTATGAAAGATCCAGAGCCTCTTGCCGGTCCGCACGTCAAATCCGCGGATGTAGCCTTTTACGTTGGTCTTGCTCTTAGGCGCATGACCGTCGAGAAGCGCCGCGCCCACGATCACGACGTTCTTTGCGACCTTCGGAGTCGCGTGGAGCCCGATGGCCGCCGTCGTCAGGTCCATGTCTTGATCGTCATCTTTCTTGAGATCAACGATCCCGTTCACGCCGAACGTGCTGACCGGAATGCCGGTCTTTGCATCCAGCGAAATCAGCCGGTACCCGGCCGTGACATAGAGGATCCGCTCTGCCGCGCCGTCCGTCCAGTAAGCTACGCCATGTCCGGAGAGCTGACGCGGCGCATTTTCGCCGCGCACGCCTTCATTTTCGCTGTGCATCCAGATCATCTCGCCGGTGGCGGCATCGAGGCACACCACGGCCCGTCGCGAACCCGCGGTGATAAACAGTTTGCCTTTCACCATGAGCGGAGTGCCTTCATACTGGTACTCCGGGCGCGGACCAAGCGAATCGGTCTTGAATCGCCACGCGATTTCGAGATTGTTGAAGTTGGAGCTGTTGACCTGGTCGAGCGGTGCGTACCGAGTGTTCCCCAGATCCCCTCCATACGTGCGCCACTCCCCGTTCTGCGCTCCGTATTGAGGAAAGGCCAGAGGGACAGCTCTCAAGAGACTGAGAGCGATACCGGCTCGAAGGATTATACGTGCCCTGGCTGACATTTCTTTTCCGGCGAATTGTATCACCGGACGTAGATGCCTGAACCTGAATTCGATGAATCTGATGGGCTGAATGTTGACGAAGGAACCGCCTGCGTGATCCGCTTCAGGAGCGTTGCTTGCTCTACCAGAAGCCCCACGGTTCCGGCCCGACGGGCACAAGAGTCTCGGAAGACAACAGACTTGTTGCGTCGTCTAAACGTTCGCCAACGGAACCGGCGCCATTGCCCGGGTCTTCGGTTGCGATGGGTACATATAAAACCAGAACGGCGATCGGCGCGTTTCCGACGATAACCGATTTCGGGGGAGCACCAGCGACGAAGGAGACCACCTCGGCGGAACCCACTTGTCCTGTCGGGGAGCCGCCCGAGACATACTGAAATGCAAATTTATAGGTGACGGAGTCGACCACAATCATAGGAGGGTGGGGTCTCGGGGTAAAGGTGTCACCTGCGGCGACCGTGCCGCCTCGCAATCGGCGAATTGAAGTCACGCCTGCTGGCGCGGTCGTGGACCGCTGGAGTGTGTTGCCGGAACCGCCTCCGTAAGAGACGTAATCGTAAGTAACGGTAACCTTCTGCTCGCCGGTGATAGGAAACGTGTTCTTATCGATGGAGCTCTGCGAAACCGGGCCGATTCCAGAGGGAATATACCTGACCTGGTTTCCCTCCGGCCCCGTGGCAATTCCATTCAGCAAGGGCGCAGAAGAGTCACCGTCGGCGCGTCCGATCAAATCGGAGGCGGTACGTGAAGGTTGACGTGTAATCATTTTGAATTCTCCTAAGCAGAATGGAGTTCCTAATTGCGACGCCGCCGTGCTACTTAGCTGCCAGTGCAAGTATGGTCGGCTTGGGTCCATTTCGCTTACTTTGCGCAAGGAGTGCTCTCTCCTGACGCTCGACCGGAAGTTCCTTGCCGTCTGCGGAGAAGCCTCCCCAGATGGTTCTGAGAAAGTAGTCGCTGCCATAGCGTCTGAAAACGAGTTTGGCCGGCTGGGCGCCGTTGGGGTCGAAAGCGGAGCGCGGCGATGCAAGGCATTTGGCGCCCGAAGGTCCTTCGTCGCTAAGCAACAGAGCGGAACCCTCGCTCCGGATCACATATTTTCCCGATGGCATTACACGATTACAGACGTGAAAGTCGAACGGGATGGTGGCGGTGACCTGCAGGTCCTGCGCATGCAGCGTCAAGGTGGCGAGAGCGGCAAAGAATGCCGCGGTAATCAGTGGTTTCATTTCTTTCTCTCCTTTTCTCCAGGACGATGGGACCCGGTACGAATCGAATAGCGAGGCGTGCGGAAAACCCCGCCAGGCGCGCTCGAGACGCTAGGTCTTTCGCTGCGGTTTTTGGCTGGTAACAACCATGAACCTGTGTTACACTCGCTCCACTGTGAGCCCGGAACCGCAGGGCCAAGTAACGCAGCTCCTACATCGGTGGAGACAAGGAAGCCCTGAGGCTGAAGCGGAGTTGTTCGCCCTTGTAATGCCGAACCTGCAGCGGCTGGCGGAACACTTCATACAGCGGGAGAATCCGGCGCACCCGATGCAGGCGACTGAGCTGGTTGACACAATCTATTTCCGGCTGGTAGCGGCGAAGGATCGGGAGTGGCAGAATCGCCGGCATTTTTTCGCAATCGCAGCAAGGGCGATGCGGCGGTATCTGATCGATCACGCACGGGGGCGGCCGCGGGCGCGATTCGTAACGTTGGGGGCGCTGGCGATCAGGCAAGAGTCAGGTGGGAACGCGGATATCGCGATCATGGTGGACCGCCTGCTGAATGAGCTTGCAGAAGCGCAGCCAGAGTGGAGCATGCTCGTGGAGATGAAATATTTCCTCGGGCTGACCGATGACGAGACAGCCGACGCGATGGGCCTGAAACTGCGCACAATGCAGCGCATGTGGCAGGATGCGCGGCAATGGCTGTTTTCGCGCATGCAGCCGGATGCAGCCGCAACCGCAGGATGATGATCGGCTGATGGGCCTCGTGGAGCAGGCTCTTGCCAGGCCGGCGGGCGAGCGCGAGGCCTGGCTGCGGAATGCCTGTGTAAACGACACCGAACTCTACACACGAACCCTCAATTACGTGCAGTGGGAAGAGCGCATGGGCGGCTTCCTTCTTAATCCGTACAGACTTCCCGAGAGGCGCTTCGCCGCCGGAGAAGTTTTGGACGGCCGGTTCCGCATCGTGCGCTACGTAAACACGGGCGGAATGGGAGTCGTCTACGAGGCGGTCGACGAGAAGCTTGGGAAACGGATTGCGCTGAAGCTGGCCCGGCCTGGCTACGGGAGGCGGCTGACGCCGGAGGCTCTGCACGCGAGCGAGGTCAGTCACCCGAACGTGTGCCGCGTTTTCGAGATTCACACGGCTCGAATAGAAGACGGCGAAATCGAATTCCTGACGATGGAATTCGTTGAGGGAGTGACGCTGACGGCGCGACTGAAGGGTGCCCCGATCCCGGAGGCCGAGGCGCGTGCGATCGCTCTGGGGATTGCGCAAGGAGTGGCCGAGGCGCATCGTCACGGGGTGGTCCATGGGGATCTCAAAAGCAATAACGTGATTCTGGGGCGCGGTCCGGATGGCGGCGTGCGCGCGGTGATTACGGATTTCGGGTTGGCGCGATGGGCGCGCCGCCGCGATTTGGAAGCAGCCCAGGAACTGGCGAGCGAAGTGGCCGGGACGCCACAGTACATGGCTCCGGAGGTTTCCGCGGGACTGAGGCCTTCGCCGGCATCGGATGTTTACGCGCTGGGGGTAATTCTCAAAGAACTCGCGGACGGCAGTCATTCGAAGTGGGATCGCATAATCGCGCGGTGCCTCGATCAGGACCCGGCAAACCGGTTTCTGGACGGGAGCGGAGTAGAGGAGGCGCTCAATCCTCCGCGGCCTCGCAGATTATGGCTCGCGGCCGCGGTGGCCGTGCTGCTTGCCGCAACTTCCGGGACGCTGGTGTATCGGTGGGCAAAGACCCCGCAGGAATCGATCCGGCTGGGTTTAGCGCCGGTGGAGTCGGCGCCGGAACTGACGGGTCCGGCGCGCAGTATCGAGACGGGCGCCGCTAAAGTGTTTGCGACTCTCAAAGGCGGTGCGCGCGCGCGGTTCAGCATTGCGCCGCTCAAGCGCGCGACTCACATCGTGCACGCAACTTTAGTCAGCGAGGGCAGCGGATTGCTGCTGCGCGCGGCGCTGACCGATACCCACACACAGGCGACTAACGCTCAAATGGAATTCCGTTACGGGCTTAGCGAGATTCACTACGCGCCGGCAGCCTTGGCAGGCATGGTGACGGCCGCGCTGCGGCTGCCGCCGGTTCCTGTCCCACCCGTGAACAATACCGCCGTCCGGGATTACACCGCGGGGATCGCCGATGCCCGAAGGGATTCGACGGCCCTTCGCGGCGTCGAAGAGTTGGAGCGAGCCATCGCGGCCGATCCCGATTCTCCGCTGACGTGGGCGGGGCTGGCGCAGGCCGAGTGGGAAGAGTATTTCGTGACGTCAGACGCGACGTGGCTGAGGCGGTGCGAGGAATCGCTGCGTGACTCGAAGAGGCGCGATCCGGATACTGCGCCGGCGCATCTGATTTCAGGAAGTCTTTATACGAACGCGGGCTCTTATGAGCGAGCTGAAGCGGAGTATCTGAGGAGTATCGAACTCGATTCGGGGAATGCCGACGCGCATCGGCGATTGGGGCGGGTGTACCTACGCGTTGGCCGGTTCGATGAGGCCCGCGTGGAGTTCTTAAAGGCAGTCGAGGCTGAGCCCCGGTATTTCACGGCATGCCGGGATTTGGGCTCATTCTACAGGGATCGAGGAGACCTCAGGAACGCGCTCGCGGAGTTCGAAAGATGCGTCGCGTTGGCGCCCGAGGAGCCGGACGCGCACTGGCCGCTTGCGCTGCTCTACAAGGATTTGTCCCGATACGGGGACGCGGAAAGGGAATCGAAGGCTGCGCTGGCGCTTTCCGTCACAACAAATGCGAAGGCGCTGGTGACGCTGGCTTTGGCGCTCGCGTACCAGGGCAAAGATGGCGAAGCGGCGCCGTATCTGGTTCGGGCGACGCAGCTCTCTCCGGAAGAGAGCCTGATCTGGATGAACCTGGGGAATGCGTACGCGCGCATACATTCGACCGCGAAAGCCAAGGCGGCGTTTCGAACCGGCCTGGCGAAAGCGGAACGGGAGGCGGTGACAGATCCCCGCGACGGCGGGGCGGCGTCGCGGGTTGCTTTACTTTGCGCCCGCGTCGGAGACAGAGGCCGGGCGCAGATGGAGATCGCGCGTGCTCTGCAGCTTTCACCCGATTCGGACGAGACACGGGAAACCGCGATCTTGACTTATGAAGTGCTTGGGGAACGTGATCGAGCGATCGCGCAATTGCAGAATCCGCGGGATCCGGTCTTTAATTTTGCAAACCAGTATCCGGATTTGGCGGACTTGCGGACCGATCCTCGCTTTAAGGAATTAACGAACTCCCGCAGGAGTCATCAGGAGAAAGGCAATGGCAAATAACGTTAGCGTTGAGAATCGGAACGGAACCCTGATTATCACCATCGGCGGTGGCCCGTCTACAGCCGGAAGCGGGTCCCCAACAGGTGGCTCATCAGGAGATCCCTCCCCGTTCGGAAGCCGGTCCCCAACAGGTGGCTCATCAGGAGATCCCTCTCCGTTCGGAAGCGGAGGAAATTCAATGTCCTCTGGAGGACCGATAGTAGTTGTGCTTAGCGGCAGCGCGGGCGCGGCCAATTCGCCGGGAAACTTTTCGGGATCAAAAGCCGTACCGGTAGATCCTCCCGACCCCAAGCCAGCCCATGAAAGCCGCGTTCTGGCGCCAAAGGACGGGACCGAGCTTGTCATGGCGAGGCAGAGATTGACGGATTGGTGCTGGGACGCCGTCGCGGTATGGGCCCATAATCTCCTGAATCCGGAATCCCCTTGGACGCCGGACGAGCTAGCGACGCGGGTGTTGCAGGACGAGGGCCAAATTGGCGAATCGGACGATTGCAGCAAAATGCTGAACCGGTGCAATGTTCCCGAGGCGCTCGACGTCGCGTTGAAAGCGACGGGCAATCTTGACCAGACGTTACCCGGCCAATATCTTACTTTTAGCTCCATCGTGGCGCAGATCAAGGCCGGATATCCAGTCGGCGCGAGGATCGCCTGGTTTGGGGGCGGGGCGCATTTTGTTGCGGTCGACGGGTACCGTGATTTCGGCGCGTTGGGGCAGCAGGTGCATGTCCAGGATCCTTTACGCGGGCCTGGTTTGCTGGATTACAACGTTTTCGTCTCGAACTACCCACCGGGCGGTTCGTGGAACGACACGTACCTTATGAAGGTCGCCAAACCCGCCGAGTCGCGCGTAGCTACAGGACTTGGGTGAAGCCAAAGGAGAAACAGCATGTCGATCATTAGGAGCACCACGCCTCCCGCAAAGGCGTCTCTGGCGGTTGCACGGGCACTGCAGGTCTTTCTTCAGCCCGACCTCAAACCGCAGGACGAACGTTACGTAGGGCCGCAGCCGAGCCTTCCGGATGCGGCGTCGCTCGGATTGGACCTAACCTCAATCGATGTCGCGACAGTCGAACAGCACGGCCCCCTGGGCGTCTACACATTGCATTTGAATGATCTGAGCGGCGGCGGAATCCGCGCCGCCGTGCCGACCGGATGGGGATTCCTTGTCGGCGACCCGAAGCAGGGCATCATTTTGTGTACCGTCGCGCAGCAGCCGGTGACTGGCGCATGGCGGTTGACAAGCGCATATTATGGCGAGCATGCGAACAACGTGTTCACGGCTAAGGACAAGCTGAAGTCCCTTGCGCAGACGCAAACGCGCTCCTACGAATTACGTATTCTTGTGATTCCCGCGATCCATGTGGAGGCCTTCTGGCTGTTCGACCGTTCGCCGAGCGCGACCGATCTCGTAGCTGTGTATGTTGACGGCCAGAGATACGTAGTTCCTGCGGGGAACCCACCATCGGCGGCGACGTTCCTATGCAGTGTCGAGCCCCGGCTTCAACTGGCGGCCGCAAGCGCGCGGCGCCATGGAACATAACGCGCTGGGTGAGAAGGCGAGCTCAATAGCCATCGTCACGTTCGACACTCCCATCAACCCGAGCGTTCCAATGGGGGTTTCTCCGACTAAAATCGTTTCGCGCCCGGGTTAACTCGCTCAATCACATCAGCGCTACCTGGACCATTTTTTTTCGGGAAGGCCGTCGTTAACACTCCCCATCCGGCCGCAAAAGGGTTTCTGCAACTCAGCCTGGTCAACGTGGTTCGGAGCCAATTCGCCAATAATTGTTGGATTCAACGGGTGTATACTCTCAGCGACCGAAAGCATGACGGCAGTTCGGGCAACTTCGATCCTGAAGGAGACCCAATGAATTCGAAGAAATCGGATCGCAGGAGATTTCTGAAGGGTGGCGCTGCGCTGGCCGGTTTGGCCGCCGGCGGCACGCAACTGGCTAGGGGTCAGACACAGGAGACGCCTCCCAAAAAAATCGACGAGCTGATCGCCTATGGCGAGCGCTCCCGTTTCGTCACTTCGATACGCGTGCCCGTGGCCGAGAGGCATTCGCCGGATGAGTTCGGACTCACGTTTCACGTATTGACCCCGCTTCAGGACTCGTTCGGGATTATCACGCCGTCCTCACTCTTCTACACGGCTACGCACCGCGGAGCTTTCGTTCCCGACATTAACCCCAACGAGCATCGGCTGATGATCCACGGAATGGTAGACCGGCCGCTGGTTTTCACGATGGACGAACTCAAGCGCCTGCCATACGTATCCCGCATTCACTTCGTCGAATGTTTGGGAAACCGGGCCAGGCCGACGCACAAAACCGTGCAGGAAACGCACGGATTGACGAGTTGCGCAGAATGGACCGGCGTGCCGCTGTCCCTGCTGCTCAAGGAAGCCGGCGTGCAAAACTCGGCCTCCTGGATCGTGGCGGAAGGCGCTGAAGAAGTGAAGGGCGCGTCCAGTATCCCGCTCGCAAAGGCGATGGATGACTGCATCGTGTGTTATGCCCAGAACGGCGAGCCCATCCGTCCGCAGCAAGGCTTTCCTCTGCGGCTTATGGTTCCGGGCTTTGAAGGTATTTATCAAATCAAATACCTGAGGCGAATCAAGGTCGTGGACCGTTATTACATGACCTATGACGACTACGGGCATATCAACCCGGATCCGAAGGTAGCCGCGTTGACTCACCAGATCGGGCCGAAATCTGTCATCACCTTTCCCTCCGGCGGACAGCAGCTTTCAGGCCCCGGCTTCTATGAAATCAGCGGTCTCGCGTGGTCGGGCGCGGGCGCCATCACCGGCGTGCAGATATCCACCGACGGCGGCGTGAGTTGGCAGGATGCCGAACTTCGGACGCCCGCCTATAAGATGGCGCATACCCGTTTTGGCTACCACTGGAAATGGGACGGAAAGGAGCGCGTTCTCATGTCGCGCTGCACGGATGAACTGGGCACTGTTCAGCCGACGCGAGCCGACGTCGCGAAATACTGGAACGAACCCGTCGACAAAGTCCGGGTTCGAGGGGCCGATAATTCCGTTCAACCCTGGAGGATCGCCAGCGATGGAAGCGTTCACAACGGGCTTTCTTAGGCTTCTCCTCGTTACTGCGGTCCTCTTGATTTGCCAAACGGCATGGACCCAGTCGCCAACCTACGGTCTCGGGAGGGCGCCGACCCCGGAAGAAATCCGCGCCTGGGACATTGCCATAAGCCCGACGGGAAAGGAACTCCCATCGGGGCAGGGAACTGCCAAAGAAGGTGGCCTGCTGTACGTGCGGAAGGGGTGCGCCGGGTGCCACGGGATGACGGGATCCGGAGCCCATGCTCCAACGCTGATAAGCAGGAAAGACTTCCATTCGGCCGCCCCGGTGTTTTGTCTCGCCCCTTGCGTGAACGACTCCAATACCATGGGGGTCCACTCGCCCTTCGCGACGACAATATGGGACTACATCAATCGCGGCATGCCTCTGGGAAAAGAAGGGACCCTCACTCCTGACGAGGTGTACTCTCTGACAGCCTTCCTGCTGTACAAGAGCGGAATCATCAGGGAAGACGACGTCATGGACGCACAGACTCTGCCGAAAGTCAAAATGCCGAATCGTGAGGGATTTGCTCTTCCTCCGGAATGGAAGCACGGAACGCCCAGGCTTCAGGGTTACCCGTAGCCCCTGATTCAAAGGTCCCGGGGCAACGTGTTGCGCCCATCGGTCCTGAGGTTCTGGAATTTACGGACCGCGAATAATGACATAGAATCGGAACGTTTCAACTGTCAGACGCTGGTGAGGAGATCACGAAGATGAATTGCCGACTCAGGACGATCATGCTGGCCACCGGGCTGGGATTTGGGGTGTTGTCGCTCGAGGCTCAACAGCCGCCGCCGACCGCCGATCCTTACGCCAATAATGCCGCCGCCGGAACAATGAAATTTCCTCTGGCTGCGCCCGCAGGCAAGGATTCAGGCGCGATCACCAAGGCGCCCTCGGGAGCGGTCAACCAGGGCATCATCGATGAAAAAACCTGGAAATACGGCCACGCCTACGACACGACCGCCCAGAAAAAAATCTGGAACCCGGTAAAGCTCAAAATGATGCGTGGCGAGAAGATTACGGGCGGCACCGTCTTCGCTTCTTCCGACCCCTCGACATACTGCGCGATGGCGAACGCCGGGTACGATTTCATCTGGACGGAAATGCAGCACGACTCGCGGGACTGGGAGAATGTCCAGAAGATGTGGTCCGCCTGCCCGCAGGCCAAAGCGGTTCCCGGCGTCCGCGTCGCCTATGCGGATGAGCGCGAGATTCAACACGCGATGGACGCGGGCGCGCTGGTCATCGTGATTCCGACCGTTCGAACGGTAGAGGAAGGACGCGCCGGACGGGACTGGACGTATTTCCCACCGCTCGGGAAGCGCAGTCAGGGCGGCGGGCAGGCATTCTCGCCCGCCTTCTGGGGTAGTGTTCCGGGCGGTTATCGCAACACGATCAACGACAACGTGGTTCTGATCGAAATGATCGAAACTGTGGGCGGCGCTGCGCAGGCCCGAGAAATCGCGGCGATCCCCGGCGTCGATGCCGTATTCGCCGCGAGCGGCGATCTCGGCAATTTCTCGGGTTACAAGCAGGGTGATCCCGATTATGAGCGTCTGATTAACGTCGTGCACGATGCGGCGCTCGCCGCCGGTAAACGTCTGTGTGGGCCGCTTTCATGGCGCGACCGGCCTGACTTTACCTGTTTCCAGGCGGGTAGCGAGACGGCGAACATTGCGCGTGGCGCGGCGGTTGAGTTGGGAAATCTGAAGGATACCCAAGGCAAGCCCGAAGTCGGCCCTTACGCGGGCAAGAAGTAGCGGACCGCCGCTGCCGCTGAGACGCGCGCCCGTTAGGAACAATTGAGATAGGCCGCGGCGAATCTGGCTTAGAGTAAGAGGCGCTATGGTAAGACGAAGCTTCCTCAAAACGATTCCCGCATCAGCGATGTTGCCGGCGTTGAAGGCGGTTCCACGTTTGAAGATCACGGGCCTTCGGCTCGTGCCCCTCAAGATCGTGCGCGAGACCGGGACCATGGAGGCGGCGTGGAATCCGGGAACCGTCACGCGACACCGAATTGGCGGCGGAGCCTATCTGGAGCTTCAGACCGATCAGGGCCTGAACGGCATCGGACCAGCGATGGACGACCGGGCGCTCGAAACTGCGCGTGCCCAACTGATCGGCCATGACCCGTTCGATGCGGAGCAACTTGCGGGTCCCTTGCGCTATTACGTCGGTGGTCGGGCAGTCTCAAGCATCGAAATCGCTCTCTGGGACCTTGCGGGAAAGGCGGCGCAGCAGCCCGTTTACAAATTGTGGGGAGCCAGGAAAGACCGCGTTCCCGCCTACGCGAGCATGATTCAGCTCTCCACGCCCGAAGAACGCGTTCGAATGGCGATGCAACTCAAGTCGGAAGGGTGGAAAGCCATCAAGCTGCGTCTTCATTACCCCACCATGCGCGAAGATATCGAACTCGTAACGGCCGTCCGTAAGGCCGTTGGTGACGGAATGGAGATCATGACCGACGCGAATCAGGCGCAGTCGGCCACCGGATGGCAGCCCGGGGTCGTATGGGATTTCCGGCGAGCGCTCGAAACCGCTCGTGAACTCGAAAAACTAAACGTCTACTGGCTGGAGGAACCGCTGCGGCGCTACGATTGGGACGCGCTCGCCGAATTGAACCGTGAGGTCGCCCTCCCAATTGCCGGAGGAGAGAACAATGTCGGCGTCCACGAGTTCCGGACGATGCTGCGGAACGGGGTGTTCGATATTCTGCAGCCAGACATCATGGTCGCCGATGGCGTCACGGGATTTCGCCAGATTGCGGCGCTGACGGCCGCCTCCGACAAGGCCATAATCCCGCATCATGGCGGCGGCAATCTGGGCACGATCGCGCAGCTTCACGCCATCGCTTCGTGGCCGAATTCGCCGTGGATCGAGATCCTGCACGACCCGCCGATCGCCGCGTACACTAACGGGTTCGCCATCATAGAAGATGCCCCGAAGGTTGATAAGGAAGGTTACCTCAACCTTCCACAGACGCCCGGCTGGGGGGTCACGATCAATCGCGCAATGATTGCTTAGGCCCATCACGTCCCGAGAGGCGGTCTGGGCAGCGGAAAGACGAGATGCATGATCGTCGTGCGCAACCTGAAGCTGCCTTCTGATCGAGGCTAACGAGGCTTTCAGTGCGATTCGATCCAGCTCTGATGCGCCTTCGCCTCGTTGTCTCGTCCCAACGCGAAATACGTCTTGGCCAGGAACGCATGCGCGGCGCGCAGGCTTTTTAGGTCCGAGCCAGCCTGGTCGAGGGCTGTTTTTCCTTCCGCCAGGGCGGATTCCAAATCCCCTTGCATGAAGAGGTACTTAGCGCGTTCGAGATGCGCTGGTCCGAAGGTTGGCGCAAACTTCAGGATCTCCGTGAGCAATTCCTGTGCCTCGCGTTGACGCGACTGGCGTGTGAGGAACATTGCGAATTCCAGCTCCGCGCTCGCGTTCGGACTCGGAAGTTGACGATTCACAGCGAGGGCGGCGCGAAATGCCGCTTCGGCGCGCTGCGGCCTCTTCAAAGCATCTTCTCCCAGGCCGATGAAAGTCTGAGCCTGCACCTTGAGATCGTCGGCTGGCGAGAGCGCCAGTGCCCGCCTCTCCGCGGCGATGGCAATCTCCTCGTGATGGTTCATTAGTGCCCATAGGCCATACGCATATTGCGCGCCCGGGTCCTGCGGGAGCGCCTTGCTCGCACGGGCCAGCAACTCACCAGCTCGATCGCTCGCGGAGTTCTCCTGCAGGATGAGTGCTCCTGCGGCCTTCAGGAGCGGTCCGGAGGTGGGGTACCGTTTCACGCCTCGCTCCGCAGCCTCAATCGCCTTGTCCTTCTGATCGAGCTTCAGCCTGCAATCGATCAATGTCAGGTACGGCTCGCTGCCGGCATCCGGGTTGGCCTCGAGCGCCTGGTCGAGGCTCTCCGCCGCCTTGGCAAACTCGCCTTGCGCAACGTAAGCACGGGCCGCCTGTAGGGACTGTTCGGGGGCGCCAGAACTGTTCTGGACCAGGGCGGACCACAGTAACAGGATCTGAATGAACATCTATTTCTCGCGTACGGTCAGGATCTGGTCGGCCTTCACACCCATGAGGGTTTGGTGGATTCCACTCGGCCATGTGATCTCTAACTTTTCCACACTCGTCGCGGCCCCGAGGCCGAAGTGCACGCGACGGTCGCTGGAGCCGCCATAACCGACGCTGGTCGTCGCGTGGTTATACTGCGCAGGGCCAGTCGCCGGAACGACCTTGATACGCGCACCCAACCCGTCCCGATTACTTTTCGTCCCAACCAGGTTCACGATGAGCCAGTGATTGGCGTTTTGCGATCGGTTAATCAGAATGTCCGGCTTACCGTTCAGGTTCGTCACCACGATATCCATTTTGCCGTCGTTGTTCAGGTCGCCAAACGCGGCGCCGCGGTGTGTGTCTGGGGCGACAAAAGCGCTGCCGGCCTCGGCGCTGACATCTACAAAGGTTCCGTTCCCCTGGTTTCGCAGAAGCAGGTTCGGCAGCTTCGACGGCACATGGTCGATCTCCTCGGAGTTGTCGAGAATCGCGGCGCAGGCCGCGAAGATATCCTTGTGGCCATCGTTATCGAAATCGAAGATGCCCGCACCCCAGGCCGTGAGCCCCACCGTCGCCTTTGCCACGCCCGAAACGCGGGTTATGTCCTCGAAGTATCGTCCCCGGTTTCGGAACAGGGGAAATGTATCCCCGAGCATTCCCACGACAAAGATGTCCGGTTTTCCGTCGTTATCGATGTCCCTGAAATCGGTTCCCATTCCCGCGATTGATTTCCCATCCTCGTTGTAAGCCACGCCCGCCAGAATCGCCGTCTCGGTAAACGTGCCGTTTCCATTGTTGTGGAAGAGGAAATTCCGGAAGGTGTCGTTTGCGACGAAAATGTCCGTGAAGCCGTCGCCGTCGTAATCGGCGAACGCCACACCCATGCCTTTGCCCACGTGCCTGCCGATTCCCGACTTGTCCGAAACGTCGGTGAACGTTCCGTCTCCGTTATTGTGGAACAGCATCGAGGGGTCGCCTTCATAGCCGGACGGCGAACAATATCCGCGAATCTTCTCGACGAAGCAGGCGGGCTCGTTCTCGGGTGACCACCGGACGTAGTTGACTACGATCAGGTCCAGATATCCGTCGTTGTCGTAATCGAACCAACCGGCGCTGACGGACCAGGTCTTCCCAAGCTTGGGATCGACGCCTGCGAGCCCCGCCTTTGCGGTAACGTCCGTGAAGGTTCCGTTGCCGTTGTTATGAAACAACTGATTCTGGTTTACGCCGGCCACGAAGACATCTTCGTAACCATCATTGTCGTAGTCGCCAACCCCGATCCCCATGCCGTATCCGGCGCCGCGCAGCCCCGCGGAATCGGTCACATCCGTAAACGTTCCGTTGCCGTTATTTTTATAGAGCCGGTTGTAAAAGCGCGGGCTCGATTTGTCCATCCCCGCTACGGCCGCTCCGTTCACGAAATAGAGGTCGGGCAGGCCGTCATTGTTGTAATCGAAGACCGCCGTTCCGGCGATCATCGTCTCGATCTGGTGCTTTTGAGGAGTCGCGTCATTGTCGAGTACAAAAGAGATCCCCGAAGACGCGACGATGTTTTCAAAACGGACCCTTGCGGGTGGGGCCATGCTGACCGACGCGAGCCCCAGGATGATCAGCGCGGTTCTTATCCATCCGCCCGTAGTCCGATCGGCGCTCAAAGGAGTTACACCCGGTTAATCGCACTCTACACCCTACCGAGGGCCACCTTTATCGGGGCCCTGAGGGCGATGATCACCGATCTCAGAAAGTGAACCGCAGCGAACCCTGCATCACGCGAGGTGTGCGCGTCGAGACAACCTCGCCGAACAGCGCATTCACCTGTTGCCCGTTCGGCTGGAACCGGGCTGCCGTGTTCAGGGTGGCGTACTGAGTGTGATTGAACGTGTTGTACGCTTCCCACCGAAGGGAAAAATAGCGCTTTTCGCTTTTAACCGGGAAGTTTTTCGAAATCGCGGTATCCCAGTTGTTCACGCCGGGGTTCCGGACATCGTACTTGCCGGCATTACCCGGATCGTTCGCTCCCGGGCGGCAGAAGGCAGCGGTATTGAACCACTGAGTGAACGTGTGAATGTTGCCGGTATAGGCGTTGCCGCAGACGTCCATACGCTGGGTGTCTCCGCCGCCGTTCAGATTAGTTCCGTCCGTAGTGGTGAAACTAAGCGCCGCGGGCAGACCCGACGTAAATTGCGCGATACCGGAAAGATTCCAGCCATCGAACATGTACCTGAAGATCGCGCGATTAGGCAGCACCTTGGTGGCATCAGGGATACGGTACGTGTAATTGACAACCAGGTTGTGGGTCTGGTCGCTCGGGTCCGAGCCATAGTTCCAGTTGCGCTGGTTCTGATACAGCGGAATGTTCGTGTTTCCGTTGGTCACATCCAGGTACTTGGAAAAGCTGTAGGACGCGCCTAACGTCAATCCGTTTGAATACCGGCGGTTCAACGTAACAAACAAGCCGTTGTAATTCGAGCTGAAACCGTTGGCATAATAAGTCACGTTGTTATAACCCGGGTAGGGCCGGAAGAAGTTATCGGATAATGGCGTTCCCGTAGTGGGATCTATGTGCTGAAATTCCGAACCGTAGGGAACCGTATTGAGGGCATAGCTTAACTGAAGATTCTGCCCGAGCACGGCCGCATAGGAAACGCTAAGCAGCGTTGAATGTCCAAGATCCTGCTGGACGCTCAGCGAAACATTGTAATTGCGGGGCGTTCTGGCGCTCTGCTGGTAGGCATTCGTATTGCTTGGCGCCAGCACGCCAGCCGTCTGGAGAAGCGTATTGATCGTCCCGTAATACTCGATGGGCGTGAAAATAGCCGGCGGGTTCTCGGTGGTCGAACTCCAGACGCTGATACGCGGATTATAGAGAATCGCGCCTCCTCCGCGGATAGCGGTCTTGCCGTTACCGAATACATCGTAGGCGAAACCGAAGCGCGGTCCCCAGTGTGTGGGTTGCTGATCGACAAAGCCCCGAGGATAGCTGGAATCGCCCGACAATACCCCGCCATTACCCGGGTTCCCGGTCCCAGGCACAAAGGTTCCGATATAGGCTTGGGGCAGCAGCGCGCCCGTGTGCGGATCCTGCGCCATTCTTACGCCGTTCGACAGCACCGGCACATAGAAAGTCGGCGCATTCGCGGGATTGTAGCGCGACAGCGCCAGCACTGACTGCTGCCCGTCATAACGCGCGTACATCTGGTTGGCCCACGTCCATCGCACACCGTAATCCAGGGTCAACCGCTTGGTCACTTTCCACACATCCTGAGCGAACCACTCGACGATGGTCTGCCGTTCGTTTGCGCCATAGCGCGCGTTCGCTTCGGAGTAGGAATCGAAAACTCCAAGCGCCGCGTTAGCGAACGACCAGTTGGTGTCCAGAGGATTGTTGACATCTTTCGAGAAGTTGAATGTGCCGTCGAAATTGCTGCGTTCGCCTTCGTATTCCCGGACGCGGTAGAAGTCCGCCCCCGCCTTCATCGTGTGTTTGCCACGCACCCAGGTCACTGAATCGCTCCAGTTGAAGGTGAAGTCGGTGCCGTTTTTGAGGAAGCGGTCGTCGAAGCCAACGTTCGGCGAATTCGGAACGTTGAAAGAAAAGCGCGGAATAATGCCGTCGGGATTGCTCTGTGGGTACCACTGACCCGCCGTGAAACCAACCGCCGATCGCAACACAGTGGAATACGGATTACCGGGAATGGGGACTTGTTGTGTGGGTGTCAGCTTATCGTCATAGGGTTTCCAGCCTTCGTGATTATGACGGACGCCGGCAACCATTTCAGAGACTATCGTAGGGGTAAAAATATGTGTCCACCCGGTCGCAAGCCCCTCTTCTGAGAAACAGTAGCACTGCGCAAAAAATCCGGTGGGAGTGGCGCCGGCAGAAACGGCGTAGCCTTGCTGCTGCGAGAGAAAAGTCTTGCCGCGCACCCAAATCCGGTCATTCTCCCTGGGCACATAATCGATTTTGAAAACCTGGAAGCGCTTCGGAAAGTCCTGAACCTCCAGAATCTGATAGTTGTAGTTGTAACCAGTAATCGCCGGATTGATGAAATTAGGCAGCGGAAGAATGTTCAGCAGCGCAATACCGTTGGAATCGAGGCGGCTGGGAGGGATTATGTTCCCCGGGAAGGGCTGCGACACGCCATTCACTTTGTTCTTCGGATCGTTCACGGGAATCAACTTGCCATTGGTGTCCAGTGTTTGCGAAAAGTTCCCCTGGCGCTCCAGCGCCGTCGGCATGGTGTACTGAGTGAGGCTTCCCGAAGGCCGCGACTCGATCTGTTCCAGGTTATAGAAGCCGAAAAGCTTCTTCTTATCCCGGTTCCACTTCTTGGGGACCCAAATCGGTCCGCCCAGCGTGAACCCGCCCGTGTTGTATCGATACACGGGCCTCTTCACTCCGTTGCGGTTGTTGAAGAAATCGTTAGCATTGAAATCTTCATTCCGCAGGTACCAATAAGCATTGCCGTGCCATTCGCTTGTCCCCGACTTCGTGACCACTTGCAGGACGGCGCCGCCATTGCCGGCGTACTCGGCATCATAGCTGTTCAGAATGACCTTGACTTCACCAATCGCCTCCTCCTGGGTGGCGCTGGAGAACACGCTTGGCGAGCCCATGTCGTTGCTGACGATTCCGTCGACGGCCAGGATGTTCATATTGGCGCTCGCGCCGCGAATCGACGACGTGCCGGTTCCGTAGGTACCGCCAGGCGAATCCTGATCGGCCTGGTATGTCACTCCCGGGATCGTTCGCAGAAGAGAGACAACCTCGCGTCCTCGCGCGGTCAGGTTTCCGATCTGGTCGGAGGTGACATCAGCCGCTTCGGCGGAACTCTCGGTCTCGACGTGGACTGATTGTGCGGACACGGTCACGGTTTCCGTCGAGGATCCGACTTCGAGCGTCACTGCGCCCAGCGCTACGTGCTCGTTGGCGGACACGACAATCCCCTGGCGTTCGACGGCCTTGAAGCCGGAATGCTCAACCTTTAAGCGGTAGGAGTCGCGCGGCACGGCCGTGAAACTGAACAATCCTTCGCCGGTGCTTTTGGCGTCGCGGACTTCGTGGGTCGTTTCACTGGTGAGCGAAACAGTTGCTCCCGGAATCACGCCGCCCGAGGCGTCCAGGATCGTTCCGGATACCGAGCCGGTAACACTCATTTGCGCTGATACTTGCCCGCACGACAAAACGGCGAGCGCCATGACCACAGCAGCCGACAGAAATGACTGGGTTTGCCGCTTCAACATCCCAAACCTCCCCATGCCCGATTCACGGGCGACTCCCGAACATGAAGTGAACGATTAAGTAATCGTTATCATGGGCAACTGCTACCGTCAAGCGAAAAAAACGGAATTAGAAAAAATGCCGCTTTCATTCAGCTCTGAAAGAAATCATGTTTATCGGCATAAAGCGATGAAAATCGACGCCGGGCAATACAGCGGCGCCGAAAGCGATCGGATGGTAGAGCCCTAAAGGGCTGCGGCTGAGCCCCTAACTCTTCGTAAAGACCGGCGAACTCAGCGTCCCCGTGCTATCGGAGAAACTCTCCTCTTCGACTTCCAACGCGCGCAGTATGCTCACGTAGAGATTGGACATTCGAGTCTCGCTCTCCGCGCGCCAGTACTGCCCATGCTTCAAACCCAGGTTGCGGCCGCCCGCGATCAGCGTCGGCAGATTGTGGTTGAAGTGCGTCGTGCTGGCTCCGCTACCGAACATCACGATCGTGTTGTCCAGCGCGGACCCATTGCGGTCCTTGTACTCGTCCATCCGCCCGAGGAAGTGCGCGATCCGCTCGCTCAGGAACAAGTCGTACTTCGCGAAATCCAGCTGCCCCTGCTTGTCCGTCGCGTGCGAAAGGTTGTGGTGCGTTTTCGAAAGCCCGAGCTTCAGCGGGAACGTGTCGCTGATGCCCATGCCATCTTCACGGTTCAGCATGAACGTCACGGTCCGGGTGATGTCCGCATCGAATGCCAGCGCGATCAGGTCGAACATGTTGCGGTAGTACTCGGCCGGATCGCCTTCGTTCGTAATGTCCAGATTGAGGTGAGAATAATCCTGCTGCTTGATCGGAATGTCGATCCACTTCTCCGATGCAACCAGACGCGTCTCGACCTCATCCAGCGAGGTCATATATTGGTCCATCTTGTCGCGGTCGGTTGCGCCCAGCTGTTTGTTCAATGAACGCGCGCTCGCGGCCACGGCATCGACCAGCTTGATCCGATGCTGCAGGTCGGCGTGTTCCTGCTGGAGCGAAGACCGATCTCCGCGGAACAGACGGTCGAATATCCGGCGCGGGTTGTTCTCGGCCGGAACCGGCTTGCCGTCGAGATTGAACGAAATCGTGCCCGTGCGCGACTGGTATCCCGTACCGGCGTCGATCGAAAGCACCAGCGAAGCCTGCCTGCAGTACTGCTTCGTGTGATGCGCGACGGTCTGATCCAGTCCTGCCGTGTTATACGTGCCCGGCTTGGGATTCTGTAGCGGCGCGCCCGTCAGCCACATATCCGAGCAGGTGTGCGGGTCGGCCTTCGGCCCGTTCGGATGATACATGTTGCCGAGGAAACTGATCTGCTTACGGAACGGCGCGTACGGCTCCGTCGACTTACCGAAAACAAATTCGCCGTTCTCCGTCTTGTCCGGGAACCAGCGCCATTCCGGAATGCCGTGCTCCTCTTTCGGCAGCGACATGCCGTTCGCCGTGTAGATGGCGCAGAGGCGGCGCGGGATTTGTTCCGTCACCTCCGCTCCCATGGCGTCGAGCACGGGAAGTGCGAGGGCCACCCCTCCCAAACCCTTCAAAAAGGCGCGTCTGTCAAGTCGAATGGAGCCGGGCATCTGTGATTTTCCCTTTTTGCGATTACTTCTCGAGAAACAACTTGCTGTTCGCCACGTAAACGATCATGTCCCTCATTCTGTATCCGGTCGGCTTCAGCGTGAGGGCATCCCGCTTCAGATCGTTGAGTTCATTGTAAGTCAGGCTACGCCCGATAGCGTAGGTTTCCAGGTGTTTGAGCACGCTGAACGCCACCTGATCGATGCGGTCCTCAGCCAAATGCCGCTTCAGATCTTCGATTCCCGCGACGGTCGCGCCGTCGGGCAGCGTGGAATGCGCATCCGCTTTGTTCGTTTTCATCCGCCCGCCCGCATCGAGCTCCTCGAGCGCCACGCCCCAGGGATCGATCTTCGAATGGCAACTCGCGCACGCAGGGGCGCTGCGGTGCAGTTCCAGCCTTTCGCGGAGCGGCAGGTCTTTCGTCTCGTCTTTGAGCGGCGGTACGTTCGGAGGCGGATCATTCGGCGGCTCGGCGATGATCTTGCGCGCCATCCACGCGCCGCGCTTCACCGGATTCGATTCGCGCCCGTCGGAAAGCCCGGACATCGTCGCCGCCATGGTCAACACGCCACCCAGGTCAGGGCGCTCGACCTTGACCGGAGCGAAACTGAAGCCGGTGTCCAGAGGCGTGGGAAGTCCGTAATACTGGGCAGTCGCGTCGTCGGCCACGACGAAATCAGACGCAACGACATTCTTCACGGGCAAATTGTTCCGCATCAGGTACTGGATAAACTCGACCGGTTCCTGCTTGAGTTGCGTGCGGACGTCGCGCGTCAGTTTCGGATAAAGTTTGCGATCGACCTCTACCACCTGGAACTTATCCAGACTCAGCCACTGCGAAGCGAACTCGTTCGTAAACCGTGCAAACTTCGGGTCAGCCGTCATGCGCAGCACTTCGGCATCTAGCTGCTGACGTAGCGTTCCGCCCGCTGCAAGCTGGAGCGTCTTGCTGTCCGGCGGGCCGTTCCACAGCCAGTACGAGAGCTTCGAGGCCAGTTCGTATCCGTTCAGCGGCTCTGGCGCGGGACTCTTGCTGATTTCCGTCAGGAAAAGAAACTGAGGCGAGGTCAGGACTACCAGGAGCGCGTCCTTCACGCTGTCGGTGAAAGAGCGGCCCGACTCCAGCGACTTCAGGAAGATATCGTTGAGCGCCGCGTCCTCATTGTCCGTAATCGGCCGGCGATACGCCCGGGTGGCGAAACTCCGGATGATTTTGCGGCCGTAGGTCTGCGGATCTGTCTTGCCCCCATTGCCCGGAAAAATGCTTGTATGCGAAACCGGCGGCCAGACATCGTAATAAGGTCCTTCGAACTCCACGGACTTGATCAACAACCGCGGCATGTCGCGGCCGTCCGTGTATTCGCTATGTACGCCGATCTCGCTCAGCCCCGCGAGATAATTCACGTTCTCCTTATCGATATCGGGCCGCGGAAAGTTGCGGATCGCTCCTTCGAATACGAACTTCGACGGCTGCTCGCTGGATACCGTTTGCGGAGAACCGACAGGCGCAAGCGTGCTGCCGCAGTCCCGGCGCAGGCCCAGAGAAACGCCCACATGGGGCGACTGCTTCTCGAATGCGGCGAATTTCTTCGCCAGTTCGTCGGTCGCCGGCAATGGCGTAAGCACAATGTCCTTCAACTCACGCAGCCCCGTATACTGCGCCCGAACCGCGAGCGGACCCTGCTCGAGCCTCACTACCATAAAGGCTGGCCGCAGCGCGCCGCTGAACTCCAGATTCCCGAACTTCAGGGTGACATCGCCCTTCCGCTCCTGCGGGAGCTTTACCAGATCTTTTCCTGGCTCAACGAGGCCACGGATCTCGGAATCGTCCAGAGGACGGCAGTAAAGCCTCACATCGGCGAGAGATCCGTCAAAGTTAGCCGCCGCGGGTATATGCGCGATCTGCAAATTGGCGGTCTCGGCGTCGAACCGCGCGTAGCCCGTGGTGGCGCGTGCGGTGAGCACGCCATTGACGTAAATCCGCGTTTCGTTCCGGCCACGCCGGACCACTACGGCGACATGCTGCCACGCGCCGGTACGGATGGCGCCTGCGGCAGTCGATACGACGGCATTCGCATCCTTGTCTCGTCCGGCGGTCTGAAACCGAAGCGAGCCGCCGCGCGCAGTCTCGGTGAGGTCGACAAACCATCCCTGGGAACGCTCGGTATTGCCGAGGCTGACAATGCCTTGTCTCTCGGGAGCAGCATCTTCCGTCTTCGGCTTAGCCGGGTGAATCCAGGCTGCAATCGTGAAATCGCCGGTGCCAATATTATGGGCGTCGTCCGTGGGAAGGGATTTACGTTCGATCGTCAGACCCGGGTCATTGGTTGTGGCTAGGAGCGACTTGCCGACGGGCGAGTCCGCCCCCTCTTTCGGCCAGACTCCCGCGAGGCCCTGGCTGAGCCGGGAAACGTCCACGGCTCCGGGAGCGGTGCTGTCGTCGTGGAGGTCAACCTGATAGATCCCGGGCTTCGCAATCATCGCGGTCTGCGGCGCGAGAGGATTTGCCAGAACTACGGAATCTCCGGAACGCGGGCGTTCCTTTACGCCCTCGTCGAGCAGCAGCGCGTCATGGTATTTCGCCGCCGTTACAGTGACGCGGAAGCGTCCGCCCGCCGGAAGTTCCCGAACCGCGATCTTGAAGTTCGCTTTAGGGCCCTCCGTCGGGTCAACGCCGAAAAGCTCGCTGGTTGGTATCGCCGGCCGCAGCAGCAGGCCTTCCGGTACGGTGCTGTAAGCCTGGCCCTTCGGATAGCCGGGACTTCCGCGCATATCCGCGAACACCGAGTGGTAAATGCTGTCGAAATCGCGCCATCCCCGTACCGTATCGTTGCCCCGGTAACCTTCGAGAAACCGGTAATGCGTGCGCATCCGGAACGGCTCGAAAGCGAACGGCTTGTTGGGCGTGAGTTCCGTGACCAGAACATCGGGCGTATCGAGCAACAGACTGCCCACGAGCACGAGCTTCTGCTGCAGCGGCGCGGGGTTGACTCCCGCCCCAAGATCGACGCGGAAATCCTGGATCACCGGCTTTTTCTGCGGGTCCGCGATGGCGCGGTTCAGCGCGTCGTCGGCGATTCCGAAGTAGGCCTCGGTCAGCAGCGGCGAAAGGTTGAGCTGGTCCTTATTATTGAGAAACCCCTCTTTGGAGACCGCGTCCGGAGGCAGCCCGGCGGTCACATCGTCATCGATCTTCAGTAGTTCCTTTAACGTGTTCCGATACTGCGCCACCGTAAGCCGCCGCACCATCCCGTTTCTCGGGACCGGACGCACGCGGGCAAACTCCAGCCCCTCGGTGATCCATTCCACGACCCCGTCGCGCTCGGCCTGCGTCGGCTGGGGCATGCCTTTCGGCGGCATGGTTCCGGCCTTCAGCCGCGTGCGGATGGCTTCCCATGTCTTGAGTTCGCCCTCTTCCAGCGACGGGTCGAGCCGGTCAACGTTCAACGCAGCGGTGTTCATGTCCGGGTTGTGACATGTACGGCAGTTTTTCTGAAGGAACGGCTTGACTGTCTGTTGGAACGAACTGTCGAGTGCCCTCTGCCGGTCTTGGGGAGACTGCGCCCGTAGGAGATGCACTCCCACTATGACGCCGCCCAGGACCAGGCAGACGACTGCTTGAGTGGTGGAGGGCCGTAGCCGTCGCAGGGATAACCTCGGTTTCCGGGATGACTTCATTCGATGCTGGCCGAGAATTCTACTATAGCGTTAACTGTATCGAAAATATAAAGGCTTTTGGCGCAAAAACCGCCAGCCGAAATCACTGCGGCGCGCCGAGTACGTCGTACAGCGGTTGTGCAGGCTTCACCTCCGGATTCTCTTCGGCGACCGACACCGCCAGAATTCGAACGTTCTCGTTATCCGGCAGCGTGACAGAGTGCGCGTTCGCAGGCAGATTGACCCCATACGCGAAAAGGTACGAGTATTCGTACGGCTCATTCAAACCATCCGCAGTGTGATGGTGCGACGCATACCAGGCGATACCAGCGCGTTTGATGAATCCCGGCGACATACCCAAAAAATCTTCCGGATACCGCGGTGACCAGTTCGGCGAACCACGATCGCTGATATCCCACTGGGCATGATTCGCCGACACAGCCCAATCCTGCCGCAAAGGAGCCCCATTCGCATTGGTCGCGGGACGGGGAGTCCAGCGCCGCGTGTCCCACTGCCCGACGAATCCGCCCCAGTCCTGTATCGGCAGAGCCATCGACGCCGCGCCGAAATGAAAGGTTGCCGATTGATCGCCATTGGCGGCAGCGCCGAGAATATACAGGCGGTTGTAGCGCCCGGCCGGCAGATCCACCTTTTGCCCTTTGGCGGCCACGGCGTTGAGTTTGCCGGTCCCCGCCGGCGCCAGTTGAAAGGACACGCCGCCGAAGTCGATCGTGCCCGGCAGCATCTCGGCAGGCATCGCGTTTCCTTTCGTATCGAATCCGCCTACAGTTTTCGTATCGTCGTTGCTGGCCGCCGCCAGATTGTATTCCAACGACACCGGCTTTGACAGGATCGGCGTGATGTGCGTGGCCGCCGCGCCCAAACGGATCGCGAACGTTCGCGGCTGATAGGCGCCGAAACTCGTCACCAGAGCGCCGCCTTGGACGGTGGCCGAACCGACCGGCAGTTCCTGCCCGTTCACTTCGCGCGCCGCAGAAATCGGGCCGGCGAATCTCACCCGGACATTGGCCGCGGGCTTGCCGTCAAGTTCCACCATCCGAAGAATCAGTTCATCGGACATCTCGGCTTTCTTCAACGCCAGAACGCGGATGCGCGGATTGTCCACGGTGAGGAGTGTGAACTCCTTGCCGAGCGCGCCGGCATGTTTGGTTGTCTCGAAAGCCACGAGGGGAGCGTTGAGGCGTTGCCCCTGCCAATCCGTTTGAGCCGAACGCCAGTCGCCCGCATGACCCGCGAGGCCGAAGAGAATTTCGTGATGACCCCAGTCCTGGTTGAACTGATCGGTGTATTGATTTGTTCCGCCTGGCGTGCGGAGCAGGGTAAGCCGGATCGTATGATCGTCGAACTTGTCAGAACCATTCTTCACGTCCGTCAGAACGGTGGCTCCGAAAGATCCGCTGCGATCCGTAAGATCGACCCACTGATGCGACGCGACCTCGAATTGCCGTTCGTTTTCCGTCGGTCGTTGAATAGTCCCGATATCCCAGTTGTACGTCGCATTCTCGTTCGAAGCCGTGAGCGCAAAAGTCGCCTTCACATTCGACGCGAGACCCTTCCAGTCAACGGCATTGGCGAATTCGACGCGGTTGCCGGCATCACCCGCGGCCAGCCGTACGGTAGAAACGAATTTCGATCCCTCGAACTCGCGAGTCACCTCGACGGCCACTCGCGCGGGTCCGTTTTCGGTGATCCGGGCCTGCGCTGCCCCCGTGACATAAGCGCGCGGCGCGGCATGCACCTGATCCCAATCCATGTTCCATGCCGGCCACTGGCGTGGTGCGTCGTGTGAGATGGCCAGCCGTACCGGCGCGGAGAGTAGCTCTTTATTCAGCGATTTGTCGAAAATGCTCGACACGTCACCATCGCCGTTCAGCGTTACGCGATAGCGGGCATTTTCAAGCGATTTCGCGCTGACCTTCAGATCTCCGGTCTGCGGCGCGCCGCTCCCCGGCGCAACATCATATACGGCATATCCGACAGGCGGAGCCTTTGCCACTAAGATGACCTTGCCGTTTTCCAGTTGAGCGGGGACTTCTTTCCCCTCCGGTCCGACGACACGCACGGATTTCGTGCCTGCGGGAAGTGAAACGGACGCTTCGACCACATCTTCGCGCGCAACATTCAGCTGGTTATAAATGACGAGCGGCGTGCCCCTCGTTTCGGTGTTCATGCCTGAGGCGATCGCCTCACTCGCGCTCGTCAGCACGCCGGCGAACTGGTTCATCGCGATCACGTCGTCGTTCCACGCGAACTCATACGAACGCGGCGTCGCCGTACCGGCCGCGGTGTCGTGGAAGTGTCCGCCCATCACCAGCATCCACGCATTGTTCAAACGCTCCCTCGGATACGGCCGACCACCCATCCATTCCGCGGCCACCGATGCCTTTTCAGCCGCGTCCGCGAGCAATTCGTTCTTGCGGTTCCAGCGCTTGTGATACGCCTGCGAAGTGAGCGATCCCGCCGAATGATTGATGAGTTCCAGATCGCCCTTATATCGCGGCATGCGCGAAGTCATGTCCGGCTTAATGTCGTTGAACATTTGATCGGCGGCGGAGATTTCGACATGCACCGGGCCCTCTCCAACCGCAACCGGCGGTCCCGGAGGAGGCGGCGGAATGGCGGGCTGCTGACCGCGTCCGCCGCGGCCCGGAGTCGGAAGAACAGTCGTACTCTTGGTGACGATGGCCTCAAGTAGTTTGACGCTGGGTTCAGCCACGGCTCCGCCGATGTCACCGGTCCCTACATACTTATAGTCGGCGTAAACACCCGTGACCTTGCCGTCGAGATCGATGCGCTTGACCCAATCGGGCTCCTGCGGCCCGCGTCCGCCGCGTCCGCGTCCCGGTTGTGGCGCAACCGCCGGCTGAGGGGCCGGTGGCGGCGGCTCTTTGCTGAGATCGGTGAAAACCTGACTGCCATAGCTCCCGGGATTTAACGCCGCGATCACAGTCTTGCCATCCGTCCCCTCCCAGATCCCGACATTGAAGGGAATGCCCTCGGGCGTCTGCTCAGGTGAATCGGGGCCGCCCACGCGCGGCGCTGGCTGCCAGGCGGCTGAAAGTTTCTGCGTCGAGAAACCCTTGACCCCTGCGTGGGCCAGGATACTCGGCAACGAAGCGGGGAATCCGAAACAATCCGGCAGCATGTATTCGAAGCTCGCTTTCCCGAACTCCTTTCTGAAATACGTGTTGCCGTAAAGAACCTCCCGTATGATCGCCTCGGCGTTCGGGAGATTCACGTCGCCTTCCTCCGCCGACGAACCAGCGGGAAACCAGCGGCCCGCTGCGATGTACTGCTTCATGCGCGCGTAGTCCGATGGAAAGTATTCCTTCATGAGCCGGTAGCGGTTCGCGCCTGTCCAGTTGAAGATGTAATGCGGATACTTATCGATGTAATCGAAATTCACACGCATCGTCTTGAGCAGATACTCACTGATGGATTGCGGGAATTCCCACCGCCACTGCGTATCCAGATGAGCGTAGGGCACCACGTACAGAGTCGGGGTCTGGGCGGTTTGCGCAGCCGCACCTAGGGGTACCAGCGAAAGCACGACGGCCGACATTTGCAGACGGTTCATAGGCACCGTTCTATTGTCTGCCCGCGCGTCTGGAGTTTCTAGATTTTGGGGACTGCTTCGGAGTGGCAGGATGGTGGCACAGGCTTCAGCCTGTGGACGCTGGCGCTGGAGTGCGGCCATTGCTCAGGCCGATCGACCAGGCCAGCCCGTACCGGATTTCGTTATGTCCGGGGTCTGGGCGGTTTGCGCGGCCGCGCCCAGGGCTGCCAGGGCAAGCACGACGGCCGACATTGCAGACGGTTCATGAGCGCGGTTCTATTTTCTGCCCGCGTGGCCCGGACACGCGACCCCAGTCGCGTCTGGCGTTTCTAGCTTTTGGGGACTGTTTCGGAGTGGCAGGATGGTGGCACAGGCTTCAGCCTGTGGACGCTGGCGCTGGAGTGAGGCCATTGCTCAGGCCGATCGACCAGGCCAGCCCGTACCGGATTTCGTTCAATGTATTCACGGACCTTTTCGAATTGTCGGTGGTGACGGATCCAATGGTCGAAGGATTCATCCTGCCAGAAGGGAGTACCGGTGCGAGCAAGCAGGATATTCGCCTGGCGGGATGACCTGCCTTTGAGAGTACGCGTGATGGCGGCCAGGTCGATCCAGGGAGTTAAGAGCAAGTGGACGTGATTCGGCATCACCACGAACGCATGCAACTCATACCGGCCGGCGGCCCCGTCGAGCAGGTTGGTCACCACACATTCGGCAATCTCGGGCGTTCGCAGCCACCGACGCCCGGTTGTCGCCCGATCCAGCCGTAGATCACGATGGGCAAAGACGCGGGCGTCGTCAGTGTAATTCCTGAACACCGGAAGCGTGCCGTGCAACCGCCACGTCACGAACACGGTTGCTCCCGGAGGATGCCAGTGGGGAAGGTTGCGTCGGTACATCTTACAGAAGATGTGGGATCTCCGGCGCTTCTTCTCCGTGCGTTCGCAAAACACAGGCTGAAGCCTGCGCCACCATCGTAGCTGCCCCAGAGAAATGTAGAAACTTCAAACGCGACTCAAGTCGCGTGCCCAACAGCGTTGCCCCTCTGGAGCCCGCGTATCATGAGGGGATTCTGGTTATGTGGAAGACGCTTCTTTCAATCCTTCCGGCCGTTTTTCCCCTCTGCGGCGCCACCGATCCAATAGCGCGTAACAAAGTTTCATGCGAATCGCTCGCCGGGCTGACGATCCCTGCCAAATCGATTGGGCTTCCGACGTCCGGCGCCACCATCGGCGCGGCGGAACTGATTCCCGCTTCGCCGCAAACCATAAACGGCGATCGTGCGGTGCTCGCGCTCCCCGAATATTGCAAAGCGACCGGTTCGATTGCTCCGGTCGATCCAAACGCGCCGAAGATCAACTTCCAGGTGAACCTTCCCGCTTCATGGAACCGCAAGATCGCCCAGATGGGAGGCAGCGGTAACAACGGCGTAATTCCGGTGGCGCTGACCACAGGAATGCAGTGGGGACCGGAATCCATTCCGCCGAATGCGCCCTACGCGCTGGCTCGCGGATTCGTGACCTATGGCAGTGACTCCGGCCATCAGGGTGCCGGACGAGGTCCGGGCGGCCGAGGTGAAGGCGGCGCCCCGCCAGTCGATTGGACCACGAACGACGAGGCATTTGCGAATTTCGCATTCGCTCAGATGAAGAAAACGCATGACGTCGCTGTGGCGCTCGTAGCGAAGTTCTACAGTCAGCCGATCCGGCGCAGTTATTACCTGGGGTCGTCGCAAGGCGGGCGCGAAGCGTTGATCGTCGTTCAGCGCTTCCCCCGGGACTACGACGGCATATTCGCGCAGGTTCCCGCACATGCCTACACGCAACTCGCGATCGGCGATCCGCTCGCGCGCGCAAAAACTCAGACAGGCGA
The DNA here is from genome assembly GCA_035262625.1 of Bryobacteraceae bacterium. Lineage (GTDB taxonomy): Bacteria > Acidobacteriota > Terriglobia > Bryobacterales > Bryobacteraceae > BOG-234. The sequence continues at coordinate 17,834 of DATFSM010000155.1, read as the reverse complement.
TGGATGGATTCCGCCCGCGAAAGTCGCGCTGATCGGCAAGGAAGTGCTCCGCCAGTGCGATGCGCTCGATGGCATCGAGGATGGCTTGGTAAGCAACTATCTCGCCTGCTATCGCAAATTCGATCCGGCGATTACGCCAAACGCGTTTGCCGCGATCCGCTGCCCCGACGGAGCGGATGCCGGAGAAAGCTGTCTTTCCGACGCGCAGATCAGGGCCGCCAATGCGGTATACGCCTCCGTTTCTTATTCCTTTCCGCTCGCCAACGGCTGGAACACATTCTCTGGTTGGACCACCGGAAGCGAATCCGCGGACAACTGGAAGACGTTTCCGGCAAGGCCAACGCCTGCCTCCTCAAACTTCGGATTGCTGCGCAGTCGGATCGTGCGCGATCCGAATGTGAATCTGCTGGAAGTAAATCTCGCCGATTACGCAAAACAGATTCAGGAACTTTCAGCCGAGATTGATGCCACCAATCCCGATCTGTCCGCTTTCCAGAAGCGGGGCGGCAAACTGATCATGAAAGTAAACACGACCGATTACACCGTCAATCCGCGTTGGGTCATGAGCTACTACGACAAGGTCGCCCAGACCATGGGGCAGGGCCGGACAGATCAATTCCTGCGATTCTACGTGGCCGTTGGGCTGTTCCACAACCGCAATGTAGGCCGAAATCCGGTCACGCACGAGCTGGTTCCCGCCTATGTCGATTTCATTCAGATGCTCGATGACTGGATAGAGCACGGGAAAGCCCCGGCCGACACCCAGATTTTGAGCGACATCGACATCAAGCCGCCCTTCGCCGTCCACGCCACATTCCCGATGTGCCGTTATCCGATGTATCCGCGTTACAAGGGTTCGGGAGATCCGAAAACGGCTGACAACTATGTGTGTACTGGCGAGTGATACCTTCGCCGCCGGTCTCTATTGTGACCGGACGGCATCGTACGGGGATTGAGAACTCCCTGTTACTTTTTTGCCCGGAACTCCGTCATTTCAAAGACCAAACCGCGAGGACCTGAGTTCTATACTATGAAGGCCAGAGTCGCACGCCCGACCTCGGCAAGGGAGTGTCCGTGAAGCTTAACCGTTATGTCGCGCTGGTGGCTTTCTTCTGTCTCTTCGCAGGACCCTCGATAGCCCAAAAACCATCGCGCGCGGCGAAAAAGAAGACCCAGAATGCCCCCGCGGCCCCGGCTCCCCCAAAAGAGCCTTCACCGGAATCACGCCTTTGGGTTCTCAGGCCGGTCGTGCGTCCCGAGACGCCCTCGGGGCTGACGAATTCGACCAACCCGATCGACGCATTCGTCGCAGCCGATTACAAAGAAAAGAATCTTCAACCGGTCGGCCCGGCTGACAAAAGAACGCTCCTGCGGCGCGTCTATCTGGACCTCATCGGAATTCCGCCTACGACCGAGCAGCAGGAGGCCTTTCTCCAGGACCAGGCTCCTGACGCCTATGAAAAGGTTGTCGACCAGCTTCTCGCCAGTGACCAATACGGCGTGCGCTATGCGCGTCACTGGCTCGATGTCCTGCGGTATGCCGATATCGACGAGCGAATGATCGCGGCTCCCGGCATCTATCTCTGGCGGGACTGGGTGATTCGGGCGCTCAACAACGATATGCCCTACGATCAGTTCACGCGGGCGCAATTAACCGGATACCGCACGACTGAGCGCACTCAAATGACCGCGACGGGATACCGGCAGAAGGTGGAACCCAGGCCAGACGATGCGTTCGCCTTAGGCTTCCTGGCGCGCGGCGACGTGATTCGCGACAACAAAGAGGCTCTCGAGTTGCCGATTACCGCCGTCGAAACCGTTTCGACGGCGTTCATGGGCCTCACCGTGGGCTGTGCGAAGTGCCACGATCATATGTACGACCCGATCAAACAGAAAGATTTTTATGCCATGAAAGCTCTGTTTGATCCGCTGGTTCTGCGGAAGCTGACTCTCGGTACGCCGGAGCAGATTTTCGCGGCGGGTAAGGCGCAGGATGAGACCGACAGGAAGCGTGCGCCCATACAGGCTAAGATCGACGCCTTCGTCCAGCCGATCCGCGACAAGCTTTACGAAGAACGTCTTTCCATGCTGCCCGCTGATGTGCAGACGGTCATCAAAAAGCCGGAAAAAGACCGCACGCCGGCGGAGCAGAAAATCGCGGATAATTATTTTCCTGTCCTGCGTATCGATGCCGACAAAATTCAGGAAGTGATGTCTGCGGAGCAGGTAGCAGAGTACAAAACCCTTCAGCAGTCGCTGAATGCCGCCAGCGGCGGTGGACGCCGGGGCGCTGGCGCTGCTCCGATCGCCGCTTTCTGGACCGTCGAGGCTGACCCGAAAAAGGAACTGGAGCCCAGCTACATCCTGACCAGCGGCGATCCCGAACGTCCCGAGAAAAATCACGAAGTGAAACCCGGCTGGCCGTTCGCCCCGGCAAACATCGACTTTCGCGAAGGCAGAGTCGAAGCGTTCTCTGATTGGCTGACCGCGAAGGACAATCCGATGTTCGCTCGCGTAGCCGTAAACCGGCTTTGGCAGTGGCATTTCGGAGAAGGACTGCAAAAAACATCCAGCGACTTCGGTAAGTTGGGCGGTACGCCCAGCGACCCGAAACTGCTCGACTGGCTGGCTTCGGAGTTCGTGAACCGGGGCTTCAGTATGAAGCAGATGAGCCGTTTGATGGTGACATCGGAGACCTACAAGCTTTCCTCCGAAGTCGATCCGAAAACATCGACCGTCAGTATGAAAGCCGATCCTTCCGATACGTATCTGTGGCATTACCGCCTGCAGCGGCTCGAAGCGGAACCCGTCTGGGATTCGATCCTTTCGGCAGCCGGCAATCTGGACACCACGGTCGGAGGCCCATCGTTCGATCCGTCACCGGCTCCGGCGCCGAGGCGGGGAGCGGGCGGAGCGCCCACCATGGCGGCCGCATCTTCTCCCAACCGCCGCGGCGCTTATATGACGCGAGGCTTCACGCCAAGCCGCGATGTAATGCCCAACTTCCTCCAGGCGTTTGATGTGGATGACGGTCGGGCGCCTTGCCCGCTCAGGACTCAAACCGTCACGGCTCCGCAGGGTCTTTTCATGATGAACAGCGATGAGATCGAGAAGGCCGCGACCAAATTCGCTGAACGCCTTACGAAAGAATCCGGCGGGGATATCAACGCAGCCCTCGATCTGGCATACCGGATCGCGTTGTCGCGCCCCCCATCGCCTAATGAAAAAGACCGCGCCCTGACCTACCTTGCCAACGACCCCTCGCGCCTCAAGGGACTAACGTGGCTTCTTTTCAATCTGGATGAGTTTATTTACGTGAGGTAAGCGAAAGAAATGCGCTTGAAGGACATTTATCCGTGCGGTCGGGTCGACAGACGCCGATTCCTGTTTCAGGCGGGAGGCGGATTCTTCGGCGCCGCTCTGGGCGCGATGTGGGCCGACGATGGGAAGCTCAAAGACCCGATGATGGGTCCCCATTTTCCGCCTAAGGCGAAATCGGTCATCTTCCTGTTCATGTGCGGCGGTGTGAGCCATATCGACACCTTCGATCCCAAGGACAACAAGTTCGCGGGTAAGATGATCGACGCCGTCGGATTCGGCGACAACGTCGCGGAAATGCGCCGTCCCGTAATTCCGTGCCTTCGGACTTTCACGAATTACGGAAAATCCGGGATTCCGGTATCCGATTGGTTTCCCAACGTGGGCGGCGTTGTGGACGAAATCGCGTTTGTCCGTTCCATGTGGTGCAACGAGGGAAACCATTTCCCCGCGGTAATCGAGACCACGACCGGGCATCGCGGCCGTCAATTCGATCACCCCACGCTTGGAGCATGGGTCACCTACGCGCTGGGAACCGCAAACAGAAATCTGCCGACGTTCGTAAATATTGGGCGGCCCTCCTCTCCCGTGCAGGAGACGGGAGGATATCTCGGAGCGACCGTATCGGCGACGCCGTTTCAACCCGGTGACACGCCGATTCCAAATCTCATTCCGCCGAAATCGAGCACCGCCGCGGAACGCGAGAAGCAGATGCACGCGCTCGAAGCGCTGAACCAGGAATTCCGCGAGCGTTATGCGATCAATACCGATATTCAGGCCCGCACGCAGGCTTACGAACTCGCGGCGCGCATGCAGCTCCATGCGCCTGCCGTGGTGGATTTTTCGAAAGAGCCGGAAAATGTGAAAGCGCTCTATGGCATCGGCGAGAAGGAGACCGACGATTTCGGCCGTCAACTTCTGCTGGCCCGCCGCCTCGCCGAGCAAGGGGTTCGGTATATCCAGATTTGCCACGCTGGCGGCGGAAACGGCGCATGGGATGCGCACGGAGACATGAAAAGCCACGCTCCGCTCTGCCGTGCGGTGGATAAACCCATCTCGGGACTGATTCGCGATTTGAAGGAGCGAGGCATGCTCGACTCGACCCTCGTGGTGTTTTCGAGCGAGTTCGGACGCAGTCCCTGGTCGCAGAACACGACAGGGCGCGACCACAACCCGAAGGGCTATACCGTCTGGCTGGCCGGAGGCGGAATCAAAGGCGGCACGGTCCACGGAGCAACGGATGACGTGGGCTATAAGGCCGTTGATCATCCGCATTACTATAGCGATCTCCACGCCACAATCCTGAATCAGGTGGGGCTCGACTATAAGAAGATGGAATTCAACGTCTTCGGCCGAACCATGAAGCTGGTAGAAGAAGGCAGCGGTCCGATTCGCGAAATCCTGGCCTAGCGCATGGCGGGGACACGCGACTTCAGTCGCGTCGCTCGCGGGAAGATTGAAAATATTACGCAGGCTCGCGAATCGTAAGCACCCGATCGCCCTCGATATTCTCCAAACGCTGAACGATTCCGCTGGGCCACGTGACTTCGATCAGCCGAATGTGCGCTGACGAACCCAGCCCGAAGTGGACGCGCTTATCGTTCGACGACGCGTAACTGCCGGCGGCGCTAACGAAAGCCCGCTGTTCGTCCCCGGACGCCGAGACTAACCTGATCCCGGCGCCAATCCCGTCGCGGTTGCTTCTTGCCCCTATGGTCTTGATCAGAACCCAGTGATTTCCATTACCGCCTCGGTTCATCAGAACCACTGCGGGACCATCGTTGCAATTCACAGCCACGTCGATCCATCCGTCGTTATTGAGATCGCCGAACGCCGCGCCCCGCGCCGCGAAAGCCGTACGAAAAACATCGCCTCCGGATGCGGAAACATCTTCAAACGTTCCCTTGCGGTTCCGCATAATCAGCATCGGCTCGCGGTATTTGGCCGAAGGCTGCGTCAACTCGATGTTGTCCATTACGTGACCCTGCGCGACGAGAAGATCCTTCCATCCGTCGTTGTCGTAATCGACCAGCGCCGTCCCCCATCCCGAGTGGGAGACTGTCGCGCGCGCAATCCCGGTGTCCCCGGAAACATAATCGAATGATTTGCCTTTCGAGTTCCGGAACAGCGCGTATCGCTGCGAGGCCAGGGCATTCACGAACACATCGGGCCAGCCGTCGTTATCGTAATCGGCGAAGTCCACTCCCATGCCCGCGAATGTCTTGCCGTCTTCATCGAATGCCATTCCGGTCTGGACCGCGGATTCGGTGAACGTTCCGTTGCGATTGTTGCGGAAGAGCTGCTGTGGCCAGGAGTCATTCGCAATTACAATATCGGGCCAGCCATCGAGATCGAAGTCGCCGATCGCGATTCCCAGGCCTTTAGAGGGAACAGCCCCGATACCGCACTTTTTTGAAACGTCGCTGAACGTTCCATCGCCGTTGTTGTGAAACACCAAATGAGTGGTGGGAGCGAACTCGTTCGGGTGACAGTATGCGCGATAGCCCGGACGCTTCTCGCCGCAAAAGACATTCCGATCGAAGTCCCAATCGAGATAGCGGGTCACGATGAGATCCAGCCATCCGTCCCGGTCATAGTCCACAAAGCAGGCGCTGACCGACCAGCCTGATCCCGAGACTCCCGCCTTTTCCGTTACGTCCGTGAAAGTGCCATCGCGGTTGTTGCGGTAGAGGTTGTTGCGACCGAGGTTCGTGACATACAGATCGGGCCAGCCGTCATTATCGAAATCGCCGACCGCGACGCCCATTCCGTAGCCCTCGCCGCGAACGCCGGCCTGAGCCGTCACGTCCGTGAAAGTACCGTCGCCATTGTTGCGATAAAGCCTGTTCCAGTAACTCGGATCGGACTTATCCGGCTTCGCGCCTTTTGGCATCGGATCTGTAAGCGCGGCGCCATTCACGAAAAAGAGATCGAGCAGCCCGTCATTGTTGTAATCCAGCATGGCGACCCCGCCGCCCATCGTCTCGGGCAGATACTTCTGCGAGGTTTTCGAGGCTCGGTGACGGAAGCCGACTCCCGATGCAGCTGCGACGTTTTCGAAGCCGCGATGCGGGGAAGAAACCGCGAGGAGCGGCGATGCGACCGCCTGCCCGATGAGTGAGCCCAGAAAGGATCTGCGGAGCAAAAGTTTCCTGGAAACCAGTATGCGCTTACCGGGGGTGCGACTACTGGTTCACGGCAGCCACAACCATCTCGATCGTTCTGCGCAGCCCGTCGTCGGTCCCGATGGGGCCGTCGCTGAACTGGCTTCGAGTGGCGGGCTTCCAGTGGTCCCGCGATCCGTCGTATTTGTAATTCTGCGCAATTCCTGTCAGCGCGGGATCGTATTGCTGGTCACTGCCGGACATCTTATAAATGACCATATCCAGTGACGGAATTACGACAACTCCGAATCCGCCGCCGCCCGACTTGAAGAACGTGTCCTTCGGCGCACCGGCGACATGCCCGTCCGCATTGATTTCAAACATCAGACTGAACGGGGCGTGCTTCTGATAAGGAGAAGGCCGGCCGCACATCGCGATATACTCCGCCGGAACGAGCTGCCGATCTCCCCAGCGGCCCTGATGCAGAATCATGTACAGAAATCTCATCGCGTCGGTCGATCGGACCGCAATGTCGGCTCCGCCAGGCGTGTGGGGCAGCGTCGTTGAGCCGCGATGAGTCGCGTATCCCCAGGGCCCCCACCCCATCGGTTTCGCCAGTTTTTCATCGATGTACTGCTGCATCTCCATGCCGACCAAATGCCGCAGCACGATGGACGCGACGTGAGGCGACTGTGACGTATAGGAGTATCCAACGCCCGGATCGGTCCATAGCGGAACGCGCAACGCGCTCTGGTCCTGATAATCTTCCCCCAAAGCAGCGCGATCGGGCCGGGGAAGGGGATCGAGTTTGACAACGGGCTCGAAGTTTACGAAACCAGGGTTGCTTCCCTCGCCGTGCATCCCCGAAGCCATCGTCAGCAGATGTCCCAGCTTGATATCGGCTTTTCTCGGATCGCTGAGAGGGAAAGCTTCGGGCAGGTATTGCTGGGTGAACACCTTGGTCTCGAGGCCTTCGGGTATGCGGTCGCGCTTGTCGCTGAGCATGATGCCGCAGGCAATGCTCGTATAAGCCTTGCCCACGGAAGCTTCCGCCGGGAGCGCCTCGCGATTCCCCTTCCCGTAGTACTTCTCATAAACGAGATAACCGTGCCGAACGACTAGTAAGCCCCCATGCTGACTGGTGCGCGAGACGTATTCAAAAGCGTAATCGAGTTTCGCCGGATCCATTCCGGCAACCTCTCGTATCTGGCGCTGACTCTGCAGGGTTCTCCACCCGCCCTCCGAATCCGGCGGAGGGAAATAAACCCCCGCGCCCGCCGCCACCAGCGGCGCGCTTAGCAGAAACCCGAAAAATCTGATTGCGGATCTCATCAGAATGTGAAACGGAGGCTCCCTTCCACGTTGCGCGGCTGATTGGATTGGGGATTCGTAATCAGCGCGAACGTGGAACTCGTAATACTCGTACTCGAGAAGCTGCCGAGCAGATGGCGATTCGCCACATTGAACGCCGACGCGCGGAATTCCAGACTTCTCTTTTCACCTACTTTGAAGAGCTTGCTCAATGCGAGGTCTTCATCCAGTTGTATCGGATTGCGCAGGCCCGGAACGACAGCCCCCAGATTGCCGAATACCCCGTTGGCCGGCTGAGTAAAAGCCGCAACGTTGATATAAGGGCTCTTGGGATCGTTCGGGTTCCAACTGGGATTGTAGAGCGGTTGGCCTGGAACGTAGTTGCACCGGGCCACGCCGGCGCCGTACATGTTCTGTCCGCAGCTCACGCTGATGACCGTGCCGCTTTGGTAATGCTGAACGCCGGACACCTTCCAGTCGCCCACGAACGCGTCCAGCACCTTGTTCATATTCGCGCCGAATCTTCTGGAACGGCCGAACGGCAGATCGTAAATGTAAGCGAGCGTGAGGACGTGAGGTCGATCTGCGGTGCTGAGATCCTTCTCTCGGTTTATTGCGTAGACGTTCGGCGACGTGTTGTCGGCGAACCACTTCGACCACGTGTAGGACACCTGGGCGAACAGGCCATGTGCAAAATTGTGTTGGAGACTCGTTTCCAGCGCGTTGAAAGTGCTGTGGCCTCCGTTGGTGGTGCCGCCAAATCCCTGCGCATACTGCGGATACGGATCCAGGGATTGCGACAGAGTATTGTTCAGCGGATATCCGGCATACGGCAACTGATATCCGTTAGCAGCCAGAATCGCCGCCTGCGCGGGATTTGCCATGATCGAGCTGAGAGGCGAGGTCAGAAGGCTGCCGTAAATCGAGATGTACTTAGGGTTGAGCTGGTTGTAATTCTGACTCGACTGAATTCCGCTGCCGTAGTTCGCATGAAAACTGGCGCGGAAAAGAGTCGAAGTCGTCAGCGTGCGTTCGATCGTGAGGTTGTAATCGTATAGCGCGCCGCCTTTACCATCCGAGAAGTAGCTGGGACTTCCGAAATTCACAATTGACGGATTGACCACCGGCGGCTTCGCTGTTGCAATGGGCCCCGCGAACGGAGTGAAGCCTGCAACCGAGGCGTTAGAGCCGCTGGGCAACAGAAGCGAGACGCCGGTCGAGTAATAATTCGACGGCACGTTGTAGTTCCCTCCGAAGCCCTGAACGCCGCCGTCGGCGTTCCCGTCTTCGCGATTGCTGTCGTACATGATCGCGCCGCCGCCCCGGATAACGGTCTTGGAATCCACCTGATAGGCAAAGCCGAGACGTGGGCCGAAGGCGGTTGTGCGGTGCTGAAGTATCGAACTCAGACCTGTGCGCCCCGGGCCTGAGCCGGCGAAAATCAGCGCGCCGGGAAGATTGCCTGCTGCGGGGTTCGGCGTGGTGGGACTGAAGTTGCTGCTTTGGCCATTCGGCTCCCGGCGAGCGAGCGGGAGGTCATAACGCAAGCCCGCATTGATCGTCAGCTTGGCCGTGACCTTGAAATCATCCTGGATGTAAGTCGCGTAATACGGATAAACGTAATTGATGTTGCCGTTGAAATTGAAGAACGCGCTGCTCGAAACGCCGAGCAGAAACGAGGCGTAGTCGAGTCCACTGGTCGCGACGCCGGGATTGCCGGTTGAAGAACTGTTGAAGCTGAGTTCGCCGCCGCAACCGTTGCAGTCGGAACGAGCGTAGTTCTGCCGTAGAAACTCGAAACCGAACTTGAGGGTATGCCTGCCCTTGATCCAGGTGAGCCCGTCCTTGAAATCGTAAGTGTTTCCTGGTGAATTGGTCTGAACGAAGCTGCTCGTATTCGGATAATTTTGAAATCCATACCAGGTGTAATTGGGAGCTTTCGTATAGCTCGGATTTCCGGGAACCTCCGTCGCCAGCCCGAAACCGGATGTGTTCGGTCCCAGGCGCTGGTTGCCCGCCTCCCCGCCGCCGCGGTGATTGAAGGCGAACGTGAAGTGATTCAGCAGTGCGGGCGTAATGATGTAGTCGGTGTTGAAATGGACGTATTTGTTGTCGAAGAATTCCTGAAAGCCCTCGCCCAGAGGCCCGGGCATCGGGCCCATGCAGATATCGCATCCGTTGAAATACTGGCGGCTGAAAAGGCCGTTCATGCGTAGCTTTTCCGTCGGATTGAAATCGCCTTTGATCGCGTAGACGCCCTGGTTCTCGCCGGGATCGCGCTGACCCGTATTTACGATCGGGTTATTGTTGAACACCGCATTCGGATTTTGCGGGAGCGGGATGTAGCCCTGGATGAGGAGCGCCACCGGATTCATGCGTGACATCGGAATGATATTGCCCGGAAATGGCGTGCGGGAGTTCGCATTGGCGATAATTCCGCCATTGTTGGCGAGAGTCCCGTTGATAGGATCGCCCGGGTCGTAGATGGGGATCATCGCCCCGTTCGCGCCCGTGTAAGCGCTGAAGTTTCCCGACCGGAATGCGGCGGTGGGCAGACTGATGAGCGAATTCGACACGATATCCTTCGCTCTCGATCGCTCGCCTGAAAAGAAGAAAAATGCCTTGTTTTTTCCGTTATAGACCTTCGGTATCCACACGGGCCCGCCGACGGTCACCGCCTCGAGGTTCTGGTTATGGACCGTTTGTGATCCAGGAGGTGGAAAAGTATAGAAAAATCCGTTGGCATTCAAAGCCTGATTGCGGATGACCAGAAACGCGGACCCCCGGAAGTCATTCGTGCCGGACTTCGTCGTGTAATTGAGCACTCCATTAGAGGAGCGCCCGTATTCGGCCGAGTAGGCGCCGGTCTGTACCTTGAACTCTTCGATACCGTCCGCGCTGACTACGCGCATCTGAGGATCGTTGCGCCGCTGGCTTTGCGTTTCGCCGCCATCCAGCAGCAGGCTCGTATTGGAGCCGGAAGTGCCGCCGGAGATCCTGGGGGCGCCGGTGGTTGTGTCGGGATCGGCGGTAAGATTCGTGGTCACGCCCGGCGAGAGCGTCGCGAACGCTATATTGCTCCGCAATCCGCCGTTGGCGAACAGAGGCAGGGCAATAATCGTGTTGTTTTGAATAACCTGACCAAGGTCGCTGCGATCAGCCTGTAACAACGGCGCTACGGACTGGATCTCGACCGTCTGAGCGACGGCGCCAACCGCCAGCTTGACATCGACGCGCGTCGCGGTGTTGACTTCCACGACAACGCCCAGCGACTGGGTAGTCTGAAAGCCCTCTTTTTCAACTGTGAGGTTATATTTGCCGGCCGGCAGCGAGGCGAACGTGTAAGCGCCGTCGGCTGCGGATGCCTGGCTCTGCGTCAATCCCGTGTCGGGGTTCTTGAGCGTCGCCCGCGCGCCGGAGACAAGCGCTCCCGATGAATCCGTCACGGTTCCTGTGATGGTGCCTCGATCCTGCGCGAATGCGGGAATCGATGCGAGAAGAATGCTGAAGAAAACGCGGCGCCAAATTGACATAAACACTCCCCTGCTGGATGAGATTAGCGCCATCATATACCACCATTTCGGTTTTATAAGAAAATTCGCCCCAAAAACAAAAAAGGAGGCTCTCGATCGCACGATGAGCCAGCCGCCAGTCGGGCTCCCCGGATGCTAACCTGATCGTTCCAGTGCTCACCTGGCCCGCGCTAACCCGGCGGAACTTTTCGCGATTTCTCGCCCTTCCGGCCGTGGCGGCATTCGGGCAAGGCATCTCTACCCGGAATGTGACCCCCGCCAGGCGCGGCAAACCATCGGGAATACCGTTTCACGCGCATTTCACGGACGTTGCGGAAAAAGCGGGGTTGCGCGACCCCGTAATTTACGGCGGGACCGATTCGAAGTCGTGGATTTTGGAGACGGCGGGATGCGGAGCAGCCTTCATCGACTACGACAACGACGGCTGGATCGACATTTTCATCCTGAGCGGAACTCGCGTCGCAGGCGCGCCGGAAGCCACGAACCGGCTCTATCGAAACAATCGCGACGGAACATTTACCGACGTGACCCGACAGGCCGGACTCGCACGAACCGGCTGGGCATCTTCTGTCGCTGTGGGAGATTACAACAACGACGGCTTCGACGATCTCTTCGTCACCTATTGGGGACAAAATGTCCTCTACCGCAATAACGGCGACGGCACATTTACCGATGTGACGGAGAACGCAGGCTTGCTTCGCGAAAGCCGCTGGGGTTCGGGCTGCGCCTTTCTCGATTACAACCGCGATGGATATCTGGATTTGTTCGTAGCCAATTATCTGAAATTCGATTTTTCTTCCGTCCCAAAGCCCGGCGCGAACAGCGGGTGCAACTGGCAGGGCGTCCCCGTCGCCTGTGGCCCGCGTGGCCTTACGCCCGATGCGCCGCTGCTCTTCCGCAATAACGGCGATGGCACATTCACGGACGTAAGCGTCGAATCGGGTGTAGCAAAGACCACCGGAAGTTACATGATGACGGTCGCCGCCGCGGACTTCGATGACGACGGTTGGCCCGATATTTATGTCGCCTGCGATTCCTCCCCGAGTTTCCTGCTACGCAACAATCGAGACGGAACTTTTACGGACATAGCGCTCGGAGCGGGCGTAGCTCTCAACGAGGACGGACAGGAGCAAGCAGGCATGGGCCTCGGCATCGGCGACTTCGATCTCGACGGCCGGCTCGACATCCTGAAAACCCACTTCGCGGACGACACGAGCGTGCTCTACCGGAACAGCGGTCACGGCAGCTTCGATGACGTGACGGCATCCAGCGGTCTCGCGGTGGAAACGCGGTTCGTGGGCTGGGGAGCGGGCATCGTCGATCTCGATAACAACGGCTACCCCGATCTGTTCATCGTGACGGGAGGCGTCTATCCGGAAGTGGCCAAACAGGTGCCCAGGTACCCGATGAAAACGCCCCGCCTGATTTTCCGGAATCTGGGCAATGGAAAATTCGAGGAACTGCTCGATGATTTAGGGCCGGCGATCTCGGACCCCCACTGCAGCAGGGGTTGCGCCTTCGGGGATTTCGATAACGATGGCGATGTGGACATTCTGATCATCAACCTGAACGAGCCGCCTTCGCTCCTGCGCAATGATGTGAGCGGATCGAACCGTTCGATCAAAGTTAAGCTGATCGGAGTGAAGTCGAACCGGAGCGCGATCGGAGCTCGCGTGACTGCGCATTATGGAGGGAAAACGCAGACGCAGGAAATCCTGAGTCAGGCGAGCTACTACTCCTCTAACGACCCGCGCCTCCATTTTGGCTTGGGCGCCGCGGCCACCGCGGATCTCGATATCAGGTGGCCTAATGGAGGGCACGAGAGCGTCAAAGCGGTCCCAGCGGGGCATCTCGCGGTCATTAAAGAAGGATCCGGGCTGATGAAACTGACCAAATTTGCGCAGGCCAGCTATAGCTAAGCTAGTCGCGTGGCGCCCGCGCCACACTATCTTGCGGCCGCCCGGCGGGCATATTCGAGATTCGTGCGATAAGCCTGTTCTTTGGGGTCCAGTTGAGCAGCGCGTTCGAAGTTCGCAATCGCTAACGCCGCGTTTCCTTCCTGTAGGGCCAGTTGCCCCAGCGCATTCTGAACTTCGGAAGCTGCGGGATTCAGGCGCGCCGCCGTTTCGAGGCTGCGCCGCGCCTGCGCCCATCGCTTTGCTTCGGTCTCGATCAGGCCGAGCAGGTAGTTATAGAGCCACTCGGACGGCGCCAGAGTGATCGCTTCTTCCGCATAGTTGCGGGCTGCGTCGTAGTTCTTGAGATCGAAATTCACGCCGGCAAGACGGAACAGCAATGCGTCGTCGGCGTGAAGCTCACGCGCCTGCTCAAGGCGCGCCGCAGCGGCCCTCAGATCCCCGGACTGGATCAGGTCTCCTGCCTCAGCCACCAATCTGAGCGCCTGCCGCTGCGCCTCGGTGTCTGCCTTGGATTTCTTTGTTAGTTCGGCGAATTTCGTCAGCGCATTCGTCCGGTCCTCGGTTCGGCCCAGACCGCCGTAAGCGCGCGCAAGGTGATAATACGCCTGGGCGTCATCTCCACCCAGGCGAAGCGCGGTGTTCAATTCGACAATAGCCTCGCGGTAGCGCTGCAGGCGGTTATATGCCGAACCCAGAAGGAAGTGGGGTTCCGGAGCGTTCGGCGCCAGCTTCACCACCTCGCGCAGCGTAGAGATCGCGCTTTCGGTGTCGCCTGCTCTGAGATAACCATTCGCGACGCCGAGAAGAGCGGCCCGGTCGCCGGGCTTCAGTTTCAGCGCCTGATGGAACTGCTCATCCGCTCGCGCCCGGTCTCCCGTCGCAAGATATTGCGCTCCCAGATCCACATGCGCCTGAGGGTCCTTGGGATCGACCTGTACCAGCGCCTCGAGGTTCTCGATCGCCTTTTGCGGAACTTTTGCGCGCAGATAAATGAGCGCTGCCCCGCGCAACGCGGAGACATTGCGAGGCTCGAGCTTCAGCGCTTCCAGATAAGCGGCCAGAGCTTCTTTATCATTATTACGGTCCGCGTAAGCTTCCCCCAGCGCAACATAGGGGAGAACCGCCTTAGGATCGCACCGAACAGCGGCCTGAAAATCGATCAAAGCCGCGTCGACCTGCCGCAACCGGTATTTCGACATGGCAAGGCCGAACAGCCCATCGCAGGTGGGCGAAGCTTGCTGCGCTTGCTCGAAGAGCCGAGCGGCCTCGCCATACTTTCCTGCGTTGAATGCCCGTTCCGCCTGCTCGAGTTGCTGCCCCCTGGCCAGCAAGCCAAGCAGCGCTATGCAGAGCAAACGGGGCCACATCTGTGGGAATTGTAAACCACCATTCAACAGACCATTACTTTGCCTGCTCTGCAACACGGACCGGCGTATCCGATATCAGCGAATCCGGAGGATTCACAATCAGTTGATCCTGGGCCCGCAGTCCGGCGAGCACCTCCAGCGAATCGCCGAAATCGCGGCCAATGGTAATCGGAACCAGGACCGCCTTGCCCCCGCGAACAACAGCGGCGCGAATTCCCTCGGATCGAAACATAACAGTGGTAACCGGAACCGTGAGCGCCGTCGCCGACGGCCCTCTGTATTTCAGATGAACAGAAACATAAGCGCCCGGCAGCAGTTGACCTGTCGGGTTGTCCACGTCCACTTCGACCAGCAGTGTACGTGATGCAAGGTCGATCGAATTCGAATTGCGGACAATCGTGCCTGGAAAACTCCTGCCGGGAAACTCGTTGAGGGTCAGGGTGGCAGGCGCGCCATTCTGGGCGGCCTGCTCGTAGTCTTCCGGCACACTGATGTAAACGCGCAATTTGTTGGTGGCCGAAATATGGAATAGTTCCTTACCGGAGTTGTTCGATCCGGCGCTGATGAGCGATCCGATATCGGTGTTGCGCGCCGTAATGACGCCATCGAAAGGAGCGTAAACCTTTTCGAACGACTGCAGATCCTCCAGCCGTTTGACGTTGGCCCCGGCGGAGGCGACGGCCGTCTTCTTCGCATTCATATCGGCGACGACGTTGTCGGTATCCTGTCTTGCGACGGCCCCCTTCTTCTGCAGGTTCACCATTCGCTCCGCGGTCACCTGCGCGAGCTTGAGATTTGTCTGCGCCGTTTCCAGATCGTCCTGCGCCTGTTGCAGTTGCTGATCTGTCTCGGGCGTCTCGATCTCTGCCAGCAGGTCGCCTTTGCGCACGTGCGCGCCGATATCGGCGTACCACTTTCTGAGATAGCCGTTGGTACGGGCGTAGATGGGAGCGTCGATCAGAGGCTGCGTGTTGCCTGGCAGAACAAGTTCCTGAGTCGCGCCCGCAACCTTCGGGTGCGTGACTGAGACGGTAAGAACAGCATCATCGCGATTTTCAACCGCCAGAACTTTGGCCGCGGAGACGCGGCTGTTGATGCCCTTGTACACAAACCAGCCAATAGCGCCAAGCGCGCCCAGCACGAGCACCAGTAGCGTGAAGCCAAGTCGACGCGCGCCCGGTTCTCGTGGGGAGGCCGCGGCGGACTCGTCGTGGGCGGATCTGCTCGATTCGTCTACGTTCATGATGATCTGTGAACCGGCTCCAGGTCGCCGGAAAAGGGCTGCGAAGGATGTCTGCGGATCATGTTGTGCATCAGGCTGAATACTGCGGGAACAAAGAACAGTGTGGCCACCGTGGCGCAGAGTAATCCACCAATGACGGCGCGGCCAAGCGGAGCATTCTGTTCGCCGCCCTCGCCCATTCCCATCGCCATCGGAACCATGCCGATGATCATGGCGAGCGCGGTCATAATCACGGGTCGAAAACGGGTAAAACCGGCTTCGATAGCGGCCTGCAGCGCGTCGCCGTGATGTTCCAGCCGCTCGCGCGCGAAAGCAACCACCAGGATGCTGTTAGCCGTCGCGACTCCCATGCACATGATGGAACCCATCAGCGCAGGCACGCTCAGCCGCGTTTGAGTCAGGAACAGAAAGAGCACGATTCCGGTCAGAGCGGCGGGCAGCGCGCTGATGATGATGAAGGGATCGAGCCACGACTGGAAGTTCACCACGATCAGGAAATAAACGAGTACGATCGCGACCACGAGGCCAGCAGCCAGACCCTTATAAGAAGACTGCATGGTCTCGAACTGGCCTCGTACCGATACGCTCGATCCGCGCGGCAGGTCTTTCCGGCTGGCGTCGACGATACGCGAAATATCTCCGCCGGCGGCGCCGAGGTCGCGCCCTTCCACCGATCCGAAGATGTCGACCACGCGATGAATGTTGAAGTGATTCACGACCGCCATCCGGTCCGCGCGGGAAATGCTGCTCACATCCGCCAGGATCTCCTGGTGAGCGCCGCCGGGCGATGTGATGGGAACGTTCTGCAGGTCCTGCAGTGAATTAATTCGGTACTGCGGCGTTTGAGTAACCACGCTGTAGTTCACGCCGTTCTTCGGGTTCAGGAAGAAAGTGGGCGTGGTCTGGAAGCTGCCGCTGAGCGATACCAGCAAACCGCCGGCGATGTTGAACTGAGTGAGACCCGCCTGCTCGGCTTTTGTCCGGTCCACGCTAATACGCAACGTGGGCTGATCGAACGGCTGCTGCACGCGCAGATCCACCAGGCCGGGCACATGCCGGATACGGTCGAGGAGACGGTCGGCGAAAACGCGATTACCCTCAGTGTTGGCGCCTTCGACCTGCACGTCGATAGGCGCGGGCAAACCGAAGTTCAGGATCTGGGTAATCATATCGGCCGGGAGAAAATAGAACATCGTCCCCGGGAATTCCGCAGCGAGGCCGCGGCGGAGCGTGTCGACCCACTGTCCGGTCGGACGGTGCCCTTCTTTGAGAGAGACGAGAATATCGGAATCGGCGGACCCGATCACTCCGCTTGTGTTGTAGGTCGTGTTAATGCCGCTATACGGCAGACCCATGTTGTCCACAACGCTCTCCAGTTCCGAGGGCGGGATCTGTTTGCGTATCCAACGATCGACCAGATCGTTCAGGCGCGCGGTTTCCTCGATTCGAGTGCCGGTTCGCGCCCGCATGTGAAGGCGGAATTGGCCATTGTCGCTCGAGGGAAAGAAGTCCTGCCCCAGCCAGGGAAGTAGAAGGAGCCCGCAGGCGCAAAGCGCGAGGAAAGCAGGCACGAACAGGAACCGGCGATAAACGAAGGTCGTGAGCAGGAGTTCGTAGCCGAGGCGAAGCCGCTCGAAGCCACTCTCGAACGCACGCTGCAAAAGCACGAGAGGATTGCGCGTGGGCCGCATCACATGGTCGTGAGCGCGCAACAGGTACATGGCAAGCGTGGGCACCAGCGTGCGCGAGAGCAGATAAGAAGCCAGCATGGCGAACACCACGGCTTCGGCAAGGGGAACGAACAGATACCTGGCCACACCGCTGAGGAAAAACATCGGGAGGAAAACGATACAGATACACAGGGTTGAAACGAGCGCCGGCACGGCGATCTGCTGCGCGCCGTCCAGTATTGCCTGACGCAGTTCCTTGCCTTGCTCCAGATTGCGGTTGACGTTTTCGATCTCGACCGTAGCATCATCGACCAGAATGCCGACCGCGAGAGCCAGACCTCCCAGCGTCATGATGTTGATCGTTTCGTG